>JAITLV010000034.1 GCA_031277685.1 Sphingobacterium sp.
ATCGCGGATACAACTGTATTTCTGCTGTCTGACAAGTCAAGCCACACCACAGGACAATTGGTTCATGTTGATGGTGGTTATGTGCATTTAGACCGTTCGATTATTTCGGAATAGACACCTATGAAAATATAAAGAGCGCTTGCTTGCATCAGGTAGCTGACTATGGCTATAGAGCAAAAAGATAACTGTTTTGTAAAGTTGGAAGAATTGTTCTGCCAACTTTACATTTTAAGACAGGGGATATCTATTATTTAAGTTGTTTCAATAGGGCGAAAACAAAAAAAGCTTGTTCATTTGAACAAGCTTTTTTTGTATCCCCCTTACGGCTCGAAATCCTTATCGCCTCTTCAAAATGCCATTTTTTATCATCGTAAGCCGAACATCACATCTTCTTGCCCTGCACAAAATCTGCTCCATAGTGATCGAGTATCCGGTTGTATGCTTCGGCCGCAGCCCCATTACCCCAATCGTAAATGGTAAACTCCCCTATCCCCAACCCTTTGGCATTTGTCTCTCCACCGTGGCCGTAGTTTTCCATCATAAAGCCATAGTCTTCCTTTCCAAAAAATGGCCATGCCTCTTCCCACTGCGCCCTGGTATCGGGATTCTCAGGGCAATACATCATGACAAAGGAAGCACGTAAGGCGGCTAGGCCCCGTTGCAGGTATTCTTTTTGTTTCAATGCGCTGCCATATCGAATAATCAACTCGGCAAATAAGCTTTGTCTGGCGTCGTTCCATTCACCATCCGCATTCATCACCCCAAATCCGCCCAATGCTTTTATTGGTATAAAATGCGGTTGCCAGCTGGCCTGTGTCATCAACAGTTCGTCCAGCGTGCGTTGCCCCAGCTTGAGGTATTGCGTTGATTTTGTGACTTGATAACATTCCAATAGTGCCTCCGCAGTCCAGAACATCGAAAAATTATTCTGCTTGTACATGTCGTTCCGTAACACCTTTTTCCCGACCCAATCTTCCGATCCAACACGTGAACAGGACCAATAGGTTTCAAAATCTTCCCAACGCCCTTGCGGTATAATTTCCTGCATAATCGCCTGCATGGCTTTCAAAGCCGCAACCTTATACTCTTCCTTCTGCGTCATGCGGTAGAGCGTCAATAAAAAGGTGACCGAGAGCGCACTCTCCGGCGAGTCGTTGAGATGTGCTAGGGGCTTTAATGTTTCTACATCGAGCCAGCCCGGAAAAAATCCATTTGCGGACTGCACTTCGAGCAGGGACTTCGCATAATCTTCGGCATAACACAACAAGCGGGGATCTCTTTCCAGTTCATCATACCAGTGCAGCATCAGCAATGCCGTCCAGCTCATATCCAGCAGATGAAAAGGTGATTTACGTGCGTCCCAGGTGTAGGGATTGCGGTTTGAATTGCCCCAATAATAATCCTTCCAGCCTTTACTCAGCAGTTTCTTTTCACCATTGACAGTGATCTCCTCCATTTCCGCTCCAATTAAGCCATAGAAAAACCCCTTCTTCCTGGGATAAGATAAGGCCAGTTCCTTGGTCAAATTGGCTTTCTCGAGTAAACCTTGATCGCCCTTCCTTTTTGCAAAACGGTAGAGGCCACTGGCTGACCGTAATGAACTGAACCAGGCCTGATTCCATATGGAACGGAATTCCCGTTCATTTGGTTTTCCAGGATAGTTGGGACTCTGTGTGGTATTAACAATAAACGTCGGTGCGCCTACTTTTTTTCCATCAATTTCAAACGATTGCCATACTTGCCTGACCCAAGATTGAAACGCCCATTGATAGCTATGCTGCACATATGTCTCCAGATTTCCGGAGATCGGTTCGCCCTGATCAAATAGCTGTGCCCCCCAATTTTTCCAATAGAAAGCCAGCGGTCTACGAAAGGGATTATTGCCCACTTCCTTATCCTCGAAGGCGAGAACATAAAAGCCAAATTCAAATTTACCGGCTGTGTATGTATTGCCAGGTTTCCGTTTGAATAAAACATGCTCAGCTACTTCTGCCAGCGAACGGCCCAATGTTAACTGGTTTTTCTCAGCATTCATATCCATATACCAGTCCCTCGCCAAGGTGCTATTCAATAGGTCCACATCGGGTATGATAACAAGCTGCTTCCGCTGATCTGACATCATCATCATCGGTGCCCGAAAGACATGCTGGGCAATAATATGATTGTCAGATGGTGTCAAATGTGGTGCCCAATGGAAAGTCGGCTGAAATGCCGGCACAATAGTGATCCGCCAGTCATCGCAGTTTAACTTTTCGGGTAGGATTAATGTAACCTTTACCTTAACTACCTGATTCGAAAGCTGCTGGCAACTCAGATTAGGTAGCTGTCCACCAATACTATCCATCTTGATCGCCTTAATCAATGAATTTATTTTTCCCGGATCTATATTCGCCCGACAGGTAGAATAGGCACAACATACAATCAGCGAGATCCACAGACAGCAAAGGCAAACGTTGTACTTGATTAACATCTTTATCATCATAAGTTATGGTCATTATGCTAATTTACTAATATCCTGGATTTTGGGTATAATTTCCTTTGGCCCAGTTAATCTGAGGCTGGGGGATCGGAAAATACTCATCACGACCAGCCGTAAAACGTGCCGCTCCCATCCATTTAAACCTATTTTTTTCGACCGAAAAGTATGCATTCATCGTTTTATCCAATATTCCCCAGCGTTGTAAATCAAAAAAACGACGCCCCTCACCTGCCATCTCAAGACGGTTTTCCCATTCCAATGCTTTCCAGGCGAAGGCCTTATCCCAGGTACAATTGACGCCGGGTTGATAAGTGGCAATTTTGTAGTTAAGCACTGGAGAGCCATCTTTTTTCACTAATCTCGCTGTACTTTTCGCCGCCCGCTCACGAATTTTATTAATTAAAGCCAAGGATTCATTCCAACGGTCCAGCTGAATCAGCACTTCAGCCTTCCAGAGCAAGACTTCATCATAACGGATCATTTTCTTGTTCATCGAATTGAACTGCCAGCCGTCGTATAGCAAACATTTACAGTCTGGTTGTGGCAGCTCTTTGATTGATTTCAGGTAGCCATATTCGGCACCATTCCGGATCCCCTTTGTTTCAAAGAGAAGATTAGGATTGTATTTCCAGGGTTGCCCCGGTGCCGCAATTGTATGACTAAATCTGGGGTCAAAGCTATTCCCTCCAAAAAATACCGCATCGCCGTCAGCATAACTTCCGTTATTGTATGTATCGAATAATGGCAGACCATTCGCTCCGGTTTTAAATGCATTCGCCATGCTGTAGCTGATCTGGTGAAATCCGCAGCATTGAAAACCACCCCATTGAAACGGATGGTTTAATCCCTCACTCCGGTTGATCTTACCGCCGGTGGAACTCCCATCGTCAATGGAATATTGGATCTCCCAAATGGATTCTTTTGTTTTATTATCAAAATTTATATCAAAATTTTCTGCGAAATCTGTTTGTAAACCAACTTTCGCACCTTCCTGATCCGTCAATTTATTCAGATAAGTCAATGCTTCACTCAATCTTTCCTTATTGACATTGACGACAGCATGTTTATCATTCTGTTCATAAGCCATAAACAATAGCGTCCGGGCTACCATAGCAGTTGCCGCATTTTTATCAACCCGGCCTTTTTCTGGCTGAGTGGCCGGCAATAACTGCTCAGCTTCTTTAAAATCAGCCAGTATTCTTCCCCACAGATATTGATCATTGGGCTGCTCTTTCTCCCGGTTTGGCACCGCTTCAAAGTCGGCACTGGTACCGACTACCTTTTCATCAATATAGGGTATATATTTCCAGAATTGTTTTAGTCTGAACAAGGTAAATGTCCTTATAAATTTTACTTCACCAAGACGGGCATTCTTTTGCGGAAAATCTGCATCCTTGATCTGCTGCAACTTTTGTATAGCGGTATTACATCGTTGGATAATCTGATAGGAGACGTACCATGGATAGTCTAGCGGCCAGCCATTGGGGTTGACACCAACAAAAATCTCCATATTATGCCAACCATCACCATCCCAGGTTCCGCCTCCCCCTTTATAGGAATCATCCGACCGCATCGAGCCTGACCACCAGGGTGCAAAAGGGGAATCAAATGATGGAATATCAGTCATTCGCGCGTAAGCCGCCGTAACAAAGCCGTCCATATCTTCCGGTTTTACCAGAAAAGATTCATCCAGGACTTGTTTGGGCGCAATATCAAGTGAATCAGAGCAGCTTACTGCAGCCAGCAGAAAAAGTGCAAGAAATAACGTTATTTTATAGGTTTTCATAATAGGAAGTTTAAAAGGTTACATTGATACCAAAGGTTAAAATGGTCGGGGTCAGATAGCCATAATCAGGCATCTCCGGATCGAAACTGGTGTACCGGTCTTTCCCCCAACTTTTCTTGAATGTCAACAGATTACGTCCGGAAACATAGAACCTTAAATTATTCATCGCAGCTTTCCTTGAAATTGCCTGTGGAAGTGTATACCCGAGTTCTATATTTCGTAATTTCAAATAAGAGCCATCTTCCACGGTATAACTGGAAGGACGTTGTTCTGCATTGAGTGTAGAGTTGGAGATGGCCGGAATATCAGCGTCCGTGTGATCAAAATACCAGCCGTCTAAAATTCGTGTGGGGTGATTTTTATGTGCCGGGACATTGATATTCCACAGATCAGACTCCAGTTTCCATAGGTTATTTACTTTATTTCCAAATACCCCCTGGAAGAAAATATTCAGGTCAAAATTACGATAGCTAAAATCGAAGGTTACACCACCGAAAAACTTAGGGTCTTTGACACCAATATAGGCACGGTCGTAAAATTCTTCAATTTTCCCATTGCCGTCGATGTCTTTGTAGCGTATCCGTCCCACTGCTTTGCCCGGTTGATCCGCATGCTGATCTACTTCTGCCTGTGTTTTAAAGATTCCATCGGCCACCATTCCGTACAAGATATTTGGTGTTCTTCCCAACACAAGATCGTTGACCCCATTCCCTGGATATTTATTGATCACATCTTCGGGGAGACTAACGATTTTGGTCTTATAGGTTCCAACATTTGCCGAGATGGTATAGCGAAATGCATTTTGCGGATTGTTGTGGTAGCTAATATCGAGCTCTATTCCGCGGTTATTCATACTCGCACCGTTGATCCAGGGTTCTCCCCCTTCTCCCATCGCAGCGATGTATGGCGTCTGCACCAAGATATCCTTTGTTTTCTTAAAATAGTAGCCAAAGGATCCGCTCAGCCTACTATTAAATAAGCTGAAATCTAAGGCCACGTCAGTTTGTGTTGTTGTTTCCCATTTGAGATTTGGATTACCCAACCAGGTTCTTCTATACCCTGAATATAGTGGTCCGGTCTCATTCCCTTCGATCGGATAAGATGTCCCAAAATAATCTGTTGTAAAGGGTGTAGAGGTATACCCTCTTGGTAGCCCCTGTACACTTCCATTGGCTCCCCACCCGGCCCGCAGTTTCAAATCAGATATAAATTCGTAGTTTTTTATAAATGATTCATTACTGATCCGCCAGCCGGCAGAAAATGCCGGAAACATGGCAAATTTATTGTTCGCTCCAAAAAGTGAGGATCCATCGCGCCGCAAAGTCGCAGAAAGCAGGTATTTTTGGTTGTATACATAATTGGCCTTTGCGAAATACGATAGATATACATATTCATCGGCCGTACTTCCGAGTGAATATTTCGTTCCGTTGGTAACACCGATATGTGCAAAGTCGCGATCCTCCAGGTATATCCCTTCCCGCCGTGCGGAAAAACCTTCTTCAACAAATCGGGTATACTCTGTGCCCAATACCGCATCCAAACTATGTTTATCCTGCTGTAAGTTGTACGAAATTGTATTTGTCCACACATAACTGAGTGGATGGGACTGTGTATTCCCCACATAATTTTCATCATCACTGTTGCGCCCTCCGGTCTCTGACCATTTCTTCTCCACTGTCCTGCGATAGGCATTTCCATAATCAATACCAAATTGTGACCGTGCGGAAATTCCCTTCCAAATGTTTAGGTCGACAAAGACATTTCCGATCATCTTGACATAGTTATTTACATTGTCTTTATTATCGGTCAATACACGTACAGGGTTGGTGAAATCATCAAAACCTGCAGCGCCAGCCCAGCCACCATAAATATCGTATACAGGAACTGCCGGCGGATTGATCAATGCCCAGCGCATTTCGTTTGCGTCCCGGTATCTTAAATAAGAAACGGCAAAGTTTTCCCCTACTTTTAAGCGGTTATTAATCAGGTTAACCTCATTGTTGGCACGCAGTGAAAACTGCCTGAAGAAGGTATGTATCTGTGTACCCTGATTGTCAAAATACCCCAATGAAAACATGCTTTTTGACTTTTCGGTTCCGCTGGATACGGCAACCTGGTGGTTTGTCATTAGCGCTGGCCGGAGAATCTCATCGAGCCAGTCGGTGTCGGCACTTTTCACCGTTTTCTCCGCATTCAGATATTCAGCAGGCTTGACGGCATCGAGCACGGCACGGCCTTCGGCATCTTTATGCCAGGTAAAATCATAGGTTGTGGGCAATGTCATGGGGATCCCGTAGACCGCTTCATCGTAAGCATAAGCCCTGAATGTTGCCCGGCCATATTGTTCCGCATTCATCAATGTAGGTTTGCGTACAATATTACTTACCCCGACACTCCCGTTGTAATCGACTTTTGTCTGTCCGGTTTTACCTTTTTTTGTCTGAACCAGAATAACCCCACCAGAAGCCCTTGCGCCATAGATACTTGCGGAAGCGGCATCCTTTAGTACCTGAATAGACTCAATATCCGCAGCATTGATATCACGTAGATTGAGGTTCTCGGTAGGCATACCATCCAAAACAATCAGTGGTTTGACTCCACCGGAAAGAGAGGACAAACCCCTGATCTGTACGTTTACGCCCTCTGCGGGATTTCCTCCATTAGTCGTGATGTGTACACCGGACAATTTCCCCTGTAGTGATTTCATGGCATTTGCCGACGGGTTTTTGGCAATGTCACTCGCATTTGCAATCGCAACAGAACCTGTCAGATCGGCCTTGCGCTGTGTCATATAACCAACATATACTTCTTCAATCATATTGGTCTCATCCACAAGATTGACATCAATCCGATCATTTTCTCCCACGACACGTTCTTCTGCTTTCTTTCCGGTGTAGGAGAAAACAAGGACATTTTCTTTGGCATCAATTCGGATTTCGTATAACCCACTTGCGTTGGTAACAGTCCCCCCCGTTTTTCCTTTAACCCTCACATTGACACCTGCCAGTGCCTTATTCGTACCACTTTCCCGCACCTCTCCCCGAATGATTCTTTGCTGTAATGTTGTCGGAGATTGTATAGCTTTTGCCTGCAAAAAAAGGGCACAAAATAGAAAGGCTATGCAGAGCCTGTGTGCTAAATTTAGGTAGCATTTCATAATCATTAATATTAGGTGTTATTAATTAGTTTATACTACGGAACAAAAATTTAATCGTTTAAGCTAAATATTGGTAATGCTATAGCAACTATAATCTAAATACGTTCGACCGCACTAAATCCTCTGTTCGGAAATCATTTTTTCTGGATCCAATCTGCTTTTCAAGAACGATCGGTTCTCCTATTTGGTTATTGTTTAATCTGTCGGATCAATGCTTCTGGTGAAAGCGGTGTGATCCCAAAAACATAGGTTTCGCCACTCGTAAATGGCTCTTTCATTTCGAAATTTTCAATGGAAACGCCACCGGGTATTGGCTCCCTGCTCGCCCAATAGGTAAATCTTCCTGTGACCAATCCCTTTAATTGCTCACTAGGGGTATTTTTGATCCAATATTGGGTTGCCCGCTTACCTCGATATTTCCAATGGGAATGCGTTGCAGCGCTGTAAACAGTATTGCGATAATCGGTTTCATCGGGGGCAGCGATAAAATATGCTCGGCCCTTCTTATCTCGCAACATACGCTGCTGCGAAAAATAAGCATGGGGTGTAAAATGGATGTCCTTGTAGTCGGGCCATAAGGCAAGTGAAGATTGCTGTCCATCTTCAAGGAAAAGTGTCCGTAGCCGGGCTTTATTGCCCATTGTTGCCGTTGCTATGAAATAATCCAGTGCCTGAGCCCCTTCATACGTATAAGTTGCTAATTCAAATTCATAGGGCCTGGACGCAAAAAAACGGATACGGGTGTATACTTTGGCTCCATTGTCAAAGGGTTCCGAAAAAATATATACGGTTAACGTCTGCTCACCATTGATTTCTTCAACAATCCCCCGAGCGGGATTTAATCCATCCAATGGTAATGAATCAGTCGCACTATTCGCACTCCAAAAGTGCTTTCCGCGTTTACCCGGGTGAATATTGCTCATTTCCAGTTCTGAGAATCCACGTTGTTCCTGCCCCTTAGGAATAGGTTCAAAGGCAATAAAATTCATCACCTCTGGAAAAGGATAATCCAAATAAGGGGTATAAATCCGGATCAACCCTCTTGGCCCGGGTAGCGGATCCAGTCCAATCCGAATACCATTTACATGTCCCCAAACTGGCATTGCTGGTTTTCCCTGCCCGGGTTGTACCCATGTGGCCATTGTATCCGGTGGCAATAACTGCTGCCAGGGGATCGTGCTTCCCTGGCCATATAGAAGACCTGAGAGCATCAATAGCAAAGGGAATAGTAGCCGTTTCATTTTTGTTTCTGACAAGATTTCCGTGCAACAATTTCGACCTCCAGCATCACCTTCTGTTCGCTGGACGGTTTTCCCTGTAATTGTTCAAGCAATACTCTTACCGCTTCTTTTCCGATCATGGACAAGGGCTGCTTGACATAGCTTATTGGACAATAAAACAGATCATAGGATTCACTCTCATCAAAACAAAATACCGCCAGATCATCAGGAATGGTAATATTCAGTTCGTTGATAATCTTCAGGCCCATAATAGAAAGGGTGTTGGTGGAGAAGAGAATGGCATCTACTTTCCGCTCTGGCGCTAACAGCGCTACAAATTTTTCTCTAAAGTAAGCCGAGTTATTAAATTCCATCTCACACACCAGACTGCTGTCCTCCGATGTCCCCTGATCTAATAAGGCTTGTAGGTAACCGTTATAACGATCTTCTGTGTGCTGCAGCTGATTTTTGTAACATACATAGGCAATGTTGGTATAGCCTTGTTTGAGCAACACCTGGGTTGCCTGATAGGTCGCATTAAAATTGTCCACAACCACATAGCTTGTGTCCACATCCTTAAAATAACGGTCAATGAGTACAAAAGGGATATTGGCCGTTTTCAGGTATTCCAATTGCGAAGCTGTACCCTCAGCTGGCGCAATGATAAAACCGTCAATCTGGCGGTTAATAAAGGTATCGATCAAGCGTTGCGAGTTTTCTAAATTCTCATCGGAACTTCCAAAAAGCACACTATAGCCATGTTTTTTAGCTTCATCTTCAATCGCTCGAGCCAGATTGCCGAAAAAAGGATTGGAAATATCAGCGACCAATAATCCAATAGCCTGTGATTTGCCACTTTTTAAGCTTTTCGCAATTTGATTGGGCTGATAGTTCATTTCTTTTGCCATCTCCCGTATACGCTTTGCCGTGTCTTTATTTACCCTTGTCTGTTCGTCTTTATCATTCAATACATACGACACCAATGCTGTAGAAACACCTACAGCCTCTGCTATATCCTTTAGTGAGATCTTCTTGCTCATATTATTTTTTGACTTAATAGTGTGATTGCCATTTGGCATCAGTTCCAGTTCACTTTGATAAACTGCATGGCCTTGACGATGTGATCACTGATTGTTGATGGTGAAATATGCAATAATTCGCTGACTTCTTCATAACTCCGCCGCTCAAATTTACACAGTTCAAATACCTGTTTTCTTCGTGGTGGTAATTTATTGATAATTCCTTCTAATTTAGAAAATTTGTCTTCATGGAATATACATTCCTCATCTATTTGATCCACTGCGTTCATAAAATTACGGTAGACCAATGTAAAACCTTGCTTTCGCTTTTGTTTACGGTAATGATCTATAATCAAATTACGTCCGATCTGGAATAGAAAATGTTTCAGTGATTTCTCTGTATTGATCCTATCCCGCAATTGCCAGGTTTTCAAAAAAACATCCTGAAGGATATCCTCTACCGTCTCCGGAAAATTAAGCAAAAACATAAACTTTTTGTACAAGGCACCTTGATACATGGTGTAAACCAGATTAAAGGTATCATGATCCAAAACCTGCTGAAGCCGGTCTGTATAGACCTGTTGTCGCACTATCGTTTCCATGCTAAAAAGAATTAAGTCTGAACACTGTTATCACGATCACTTTGTACCCTGCCATAACGTAGGTATTGTGCGTACCGGCTATCAAAGAGCGCGCGGTATTCCGTTCTCGGCTGGACAATTTCTTTATCACCTTTGCCCATCTGGGCTGCCGCTTCCGTTACACTGTTGTAACTCTTGCCTACGACTGCGGCAAACATGCAGGCGCCCAATGCGCAAACCTGTTCTGTAGCAGCAATATGTATCGGACGATTTAATATATCGGCCATCATCTGCATGGCAAAAGGAGATTTATTTGCTATTCCGCCTATAGCATGAATCCCTTCCACCTGTATCCCTTCGTTTTCGATACGCTCCATAATAGCCCGGGAACCGAAACAGGTTGCTTCAACCAATGCACTAAAAATTGCGGGTGCTGTTGTTCCCAGTGATAGACCGCCAATCAGTCCTTTGAGTGTCGGTGCCGCATCTGGTGTCCTCCGGCCATTAAACCAATCCAGTGCAAATGGGCTGTCTATATGTATCGGCAATTGTGCAGCTGCATGATTGAGTTCCTTTAACAGTTCTCCTTCTAAATGTTCGTATAAATGACTAAAATCAGCGGCAGAGTTTATTTTCGCTGGCCACAGCAGCAGCTCCTTAAACCACGAAAACACATCACCGAAGGCTGACTGTCCGGCTTCCAGTCCCACCATCCCCGGGATAATGGAATCTTCAACCTGTCCACAGATGCCTTCCACAAATACTCCTTCCATCTCCGCTTTGGGCACCACCATCATATCACAGGTCGAGGTACCAATGACTTTACTGATATAATAAGGTTTTATCTCTCCCCCAACAGCCCCTACATGTGCATCGATGGATCCAATGCCAATCTGTACAGCCGTAGAAAGTCCGAGCCGTTCGGCCCACTCCTGACATAGATAACCCGCAGATTCAACAGCAGTATACACCCGATCGCCAAATCGTTCGGCATAGATACCCAGCATTGGATCGATCGCACTAAAAAAATCAGTATCAGGCAAACCATCAAAAACCGGCGACCATAGCGCTTTATGACCTGCAGCACATACATTTCTCTTGATTTGACTGGCATCATTTCCGCCTGTCAGCAAAAAGGGCATCCAGTCACTATGTTCGACCCAGGTATAACATGCCGCTCTGATGGCTGGATCTTCCCGTAGAACGTGCAATAATTTTGCCCAGTACCATTCCGAAGAATAGATTCCGCCTACATATTTCAGATAACCCCGGTTGTCCTTTTTCCCTAGGGCATTAATTTCCGAAGCCTCGCGTATTGCTGTATGATCCTTCCAAAGGATAAACATGGCGTTCGGATTTTCATTGAAAGACTCCAGCAGCGCTAAAGCTGTACCCTGCTCATTGACCGCTACCGGTGTCGAACCAGTCATTGCCATAGAGAGCGCGCCGACACCTTGCCTGACCTCCTGATCCACTGCCTGTAAACATATTTTAACGGCTGAAGTAAGCCCTTCTATGTAATCCAGGGGATGTTGGCGAAACTGGCTGCTGCCGGCATGACAATATAAGCCCTTCTGCCAACGTTCATATGGACAAATAGATGAGGAAAGAATCTTACCATTGTGTGCATCCATTAACATCGCCCGGACAGAGTCTGTCCCAAAATCTACTCCGATAACATACCTATTTTCATTCATATTCCGATTCTCCTTTTTTTAATGGGATACCCCCACAGTGATACGTTCAGTTTTAAGTTTCCTTTTTATCCAAAACCCGTAAAACGCGATGAATAAATAACATAGTAGTGGTATAAAAAAACCAACAGCCATCTTGGAATGATCAGAGATCAATCCCATAATCGGCGGACAGAAAGCTCCCCCTGCCACCGCCATAACCAAAAAAGAAGAGGCTTTTTTAGTCAAAGTACCCAGATCCTGAATACCTAAAGCGAAGATGGTGGGAAACATAATGGACATAAAAAAATAGGTCATAAAAAGGCTAAAAACCGAAAGCCAGCCAATATCAGCAATCACGATCGTCACCAGGATGGTATTGGCTATCGCATACCACATCAATAGTCTACGTGGGCTGATAAACCGCATGAAATAGGCTCCCGTGAGACGACCTATCCAAAATGCGCCCATCCCGCCGATTGCCAATAGAATCGAAGCTGCCTGTTCATTATTTTTAGGCATAAAGAACTCACCGAAATAGCCCAAATGAACCATGATATTGCCGATCGGTGTTTGTAAATCATGAACAGCATCGATGACATAATTGATAAAAAATGAATTCGTGCCTGTCTGTGCTGCGACATATAAAAATTGTGCCGCAACAGCTAGCATAAAAGCTGGATACTGCAAAAGCTTTCGTAGTGGAGGATTCTCCTCCCCATCCGTATCTGTTTCCTCTTTGACCTCAGGTAGCTTGATAATCATAAAAATGAACAGAACGACCAAGACGATCCCACCTATCATCATGTAAGGAGTCACCAGAGAATCAAATTTGTCATGTTCACCCGTTGATTCCGTCCCAAAAACAAAGAGCCCGCCGATAAGTGGCCCCAATATCCACCCAAGTCCGTTGAAAGACTGGGAAATATTGATGCGTCGTGCCGCGCCTACTTTGTTTCCCAATACAGTAGAATACGGATTGGCGGCCGTTTCTAAAAAAGTAAGTCCACAAGCGAGCACAAACAGGGCAATCAAGAAAGGAATAAATGCACCTAAGGCAGCTGCTGGGTAAAACATGAAAGCACCGATAGCGAAAATCGCCAAACCGAGGATAATACCTTTTTGATACCCATAGCGTTTAATGAATAATCCAGCTGGAAGGGCCATGGCCAAGTATCCGATATACAGGGAAAACTGCACAAATCCTGACTGCGCTTTACTGACATGTAAAAGATCCTGGAAGTGTTTATCCAAGACATCTAAAAACCCATGGGCAAATCCCCAAAGGAGAAATAGGCTGCAAATAAAAATGAATGGCACAAGATAATTCACACCTTGCTCATTGACAAAGAGGGATCTTTTCTTTTTTCCTGGTGTCGTCGTGTTCATGGTTCTCGAAAATTTTATGGCGACCTAAATCTTATTTATACAATGGGCCATAGACATGACATGCCCTATAATCACTTCCTTCGGTGTCCATTCCAAACGCTCCCCATGCCGATGGCCGAAAAATATCCTCCTGCGCAACGTTGTGCATATTGACAGGTATACGTAACATGGCCGCTAGGGTAATCAAATCTGCACCAATATGTCCATAACTGATGGCGCCATGATTGGATCCCCAATTGGCCATAACAGCATAAACACTGGAAAAATTACTTTCGCCGGTCAACCGGGGCACAAACCAAGTCGTTGGCCAGATTTTATCCGTGCGTTCATCAAGGGTACGGTGGACATCTTCTGGCAGATCAATCGTCCATCCTTCAGCAATCTGTAAAACTGGCCCTATTCCTTTGATGAGATTGAGGCGGCACATCGTGACCGGCATTCCTCCTTCGGTGACAAATTTGGACGAAAAACCGCCTCCACGCATATAATCCCGATTGGATGGATAGAATGTAGTCGCTTCTAGGCAGTCATCAACCTCCTGATCCGAAATCTCCCAATGGGGTTTCATCACAGGTTTATCTCCCCGACGTTGTTTCCCCGTTCCATCTAAGGTCGCGGAGCCCGAATTTATCAAATGCAAGAATCCATCAGCTGCTCTTCCTTCCGGCTTCCAGCCGGAGACACGCTGTACCGCATCCGGGCTCCAGTAGGTTCGTACATCGGCAAAGATCTGCGCTGTATTGGTCAACAAGTAATTAAACAGCATGGATACACCGTTTAAGGCATCATTTTCAGTAGCAATCAAATAGGGTGCACGGATACCATTCCAATCAAATGATGAATTCAATAGTGCTTCGGAGAAATCACCGTCCGGCAGGAAATCCGTCCACTGCCGTTGTCCCTGAAATCCAGCCAAAAGGGCATGGTGACCTTGTGCTTCTTCACCAAATCCCTGATCAGCGAGTCTCGGATTACCGATCATGAGATCACGCATAATCATGGTCATCTTGACAACAAATTCCCAGTCCTGGTCTTTCTCTTCACGGCTTTTGATGTTCTTTTGCTGATTAAAATCTTCACCTTCCCGACAATGTTCACGCGTCCACTTCAACGCTAATTTATATTCCTCCGGATCAAAAATATTTTGTTGTATCCGGCGTAAGATTTCAGAGGAGTCTACATATTCATTGCGCATTCCCAGGTAACTTTGAAAGAAATCAGCGTCTACAATGGATCCGGCAATTCCCATCGAAACAGACCCGATAGCCAGGTAAGATTTGCCCCGCATTATCGCAACAGCTAATCCTGCTCTGGCAAAGGCCAATAATTTTTCCCGTACGTCTTCCGGTATATGTTGATCTCCCATGTCCTGTACATCTTTACCATAGATCCCAAAGGCGGGTAGCCCCTTCTGATTATGCGCAGCCAAGGTCGCGGCCAGGTACACCGCTCCCGGGCGTTCGGTGCCATTAAATCCCCAGATTGCTTTTGGCAATAGCGGATTCATATCCATGGTTTCAGAACCATAACACCAACATGGTGTCACAGAAAGGGATACACCAACATTTTCCCGTTCAAATTTCTCCGCGCAGTGTGCTGCTTCTTTTACCCCTCCAATACAGGTATCCGCTAACACACAGGCCACAGGAGTTCCGTCGGGATACCTCAGTTCGGATTGAAATAGGGTGACAACAGCCTTAGCCATATTCATTGTTGTCTCTTCCAAGGATTCACGGATACCGCCCAAACGGCCATCAATAATAGGGCGAATACCAATTTTAGGATATGTTTTCATATTTATTGCTTTTTAGGTTGACCAAAAATTGTGGACACACGGGTCAAGGAAGTGCCCAATACTTTCTCTGCTATTGTATTCAGCTGCGTTTTATCGCCCGTAAAATGAAAGACACTATGACTGTGTACAATCTGTTCATTGGCTGCGATAAATGCTGCCGGGGAGACGCTCTCAATTTCATAAAAAGGCCCCATCTGGGTACCATCTGCCAATGGGCCATCGTTATAGGCATTCATCGCATCGCCTAGGAAAGGATCTTTTTTTGTCGTCCATTCCTGATTGAGATAGGTGGCGCTGTTAGCAACGTCAAACAATGTGATGGTCAGCACACCTTCATCGACGGCGTAACTCCCCGCCACAGGCTTCGCACGATGCGGTGGAATACCTAGTTTACCTCTGGACAAACCATCGGCTTTAAAGTACAAAACGCCTTTTTCCATGGCGATGCGGTCAGACTGAATCTCACCAAAGTAGTCTGTTGTGGCTACTTTCCCTGCAGCGTCCTCCTTATAGGGGATTAAAATCACTGTTTCAGGACTCGGCGTAAACATATCCAAACTCCATATGCAGGGAGCTCCGGTCTTTTTATCCCAGGTAAAATCACCTGTATTTCGCAAGCTATTGGTTGTTTTAAACCCAACAGATTTCACCTGATCTCCTAAATCCACTGAAAGCATATCCTCCATCTCCTTGCGTTCCAATATCTCCACCTGACGGTTGATGTTTAGCTTGAAGCGTGTCCCGGCATAATTTTGCAGCTCCATATCCTTGGCGAGTCGCACGCTTTTCGCGGAGGAGGAAATCAATGACCAGCTTTCGGTGTCAATTGCTGCTGGAGTATGCCAGTTGTCAAATACCATTTCCTTATTGGGGGCAAAAAACAATGAAAATGGACCTCCTTCTGGGCCTAACCACAGTCGGTCTTCACCACCATAAGCATTCATATGGGGATCGAGGGCTTTATCGAAGGCTTTGTAGTTTATCCAGCCAAAGCTCCTTCCATCAGACCCTTCTGCGGTAGAAGTGAACACCTTACCTTGGTATTTGGGCGAAACAATGAGTTTTGCGTCAGCACCTGAGGCCGAGAGAACAATCAGCTCCTTATCCCATTTCTGCAGAAAAGTAAGATCCTCAGCGAAGTTTGATTTGTCCTTTTTCGGAGTCCCGGACTCCTTATTATTGCCCTGACAGGCGGAGAACATAACTGAAAATATGATCATAGCGTTGAATAGTTTTGTCTTCATGAGCCTGAACTTTAATTGATTTCTATCCCATTCTTTCCTGGAAGTGGTTTAAATTTGCCGTGGGGTTCGGTCTGATACCAGTAGGCAACTGAAATAATATCCGATTTCTGCGGCAGATATCGGTCTTCGGAACGCCAGCCCAGATCTTGAACCGTTACCTTTAGGTCACCGTCAAAACGTACTGGATCCAAAATATGCCAGCGATACATCCCAAATCGTTGCTGTGAATCATATATTCCGTCGGGACGGATTACTTGATGTAGCCCAGCATAAGGTGTTGTAAACTCCTGATAGCGGCGTGTTTCCTTATTTTCAAAATTGTAGGACCCACAGAAATAATCTTCCAGCCCTGTCGTCACGATCGTCGCAAACTCCTTATCACCATCAAGAAAGAATTTGACCTCACCTTCACCCCACCAGCCAGTGTTGTTCACACCAACAGCCAAATAAGTTCCAACATAATGTCCTTTCCCCTTCACACCGTCAATAATAGTATGTAAGGATCCTTCAGTAGGGTTAGATCTTCTGTACTGCGCATGAAAATAGGCTTCATCATTCGCGACTTCCGTTTCCGCATAATTGACCTGATAATAGAGAACCATCGGATGAATGCTCACATTCTCCATCGTTATTTTACATTTTTTCCGAAACGGCATTTGCCAATAGGAGTTAAATGCACTACCGGGATTGACGGTCATCGCCAGAGAATTTAAGGGTGCATACTTATTCCATCCCATCCCAAAAAATGCACCTACTGGAGCTTCAATAGAGGGTTCAGTCTCTCCATCCCAATAAAACCTTATAATGGATTGGCTCCAATTACCTGTGGGTGTCATCCAGATGTGCTGAATGATGCCCGAACCGTCTATTTCTGCTAAAGTAAATGTCTCACCGGCACCGATGTGAACATAGGGGTTAACTTTCCAGCCTACCCCCAATTCTCGGGCTGCCCGGGAAGCATTTGCCTGGTTTCGTACTCCTTCCTTTTCATTTGGGACAGCCATTCCTCCTTTACCTTTTCCACCACTAAAGTTTTCGGGACTAATCGACCTCGTTTTGGCATTTGACAGTTTGGATAGATTGCCTAATCCATTTGAAGTTTGTGCAAAAGATGTATAACCAAACATGACTACACACCATAAAAACATGAATCTTTTCATATGCTGTAATTAATTAGTTTTGGATGTCTATTTTCAGCGGCTTAAATGAATCCGCTTTTCCCTTTCAGTTAGATGGAACTTTTTCTATTTAAAAATTGCATCCCACTGCGCAATAAAATTGAAATATTAAATGTGAACGGTTTATTAATCCACTTAATCGTCGTTTGGAATTTATGTTATATAAAATTTATGCTATATAATCAGTTTGGGAGGATCAATATTGGTTTTAAGCTTAATCGTTTAAACAAAAAGAGCAAAAAAAAGCAAAAGATCCAGCAGCTTATTTTTAAGTTTATAATTATCAGTTATACAAGTATAAGCTTAATCGTTTAAATAAGCAAAATAAAAATTGTATTTTTTTTATTAAGTTCAAAATATTCAATCGTTTAACCGAAAAAACCGCTATTTTATGCCCTTTCATCCGATTGAGAACTGATACGACAATGAATGGACATAAAAATAAAAAAGTCGGAAGAGCGATTCTTCCGACTTTAAAGGCTACTGCCAATTTCTTTGTACAGTGATCAAGTAAAGACCTATTCCTAGACTAGCCCTCCAACTTGCTATTTGTTCTTATTCCTATTCGGCAATAATCGAACGGTCTAAATGCACATAACCACCATCAACATGAACCAATTGTCCTGTGGTGTGGCTTGACTTGTCAGACAGCAGAAATACAGTTGTATCCGCGATTTCTTCTGCCGTTGTCATGCGATTTTCCAATGGGATGCGGTCCGTAATTTTTTTCAGTATTTCCACTGGATTTGGTAAGGTCTGAATCCAGCTATCGTACTGCGGTGTCGCGCACTCGGCAACGATAATTGCATTTACACGGATGGAATAAGGCAATAGTTCTACAGCCCATTCACGTGTCAGCGCATTACGTCCACCATTGGAAGCAGCATAGGCTGATGTATTCCCTTGTCCTGTTTCGCCAGTCTTGGAAGATATATTGACAATACTTCCTTTGGAGGCTTTCAATGCATCCAGCGCGTGATGTGCCATTAGATAATAATGGATCAGGTTTTTATGTAATGAGGCAACAAATTTATCATAATCACCTGACGCTAGGCCAACCCCATCATTATGTCCTGCATTATTTACCAAGCCATCTATACGGCCATATACTTCGAGTGTCTGTTTTACCGCTTTTTCACAATCTTCGGGTTTCGACAATTCAGCCTCTATACACAGCGCATCTATCCCAAATTGTTTTACTTCGTCTCTAACTTTCTCATTGTCGGCCTGTTTACGTCCCACAATAACGGGAATAGCCTGTTCCTTTGCCAAGGCATGCACAACAGCACGCCCTATGCCTTTAGCACCGCCCGTAACAATAACAACTTTATCTTTTAAATGAAGATCCATAATACTTTTATTGAATTGTTTGTCTCATTGAAAAATCTCTATTTTATCATTCAATGAGCACGTTTCACTGGTTATTGATCATAGCTTATCTTAATAGCAATAAGCTCATTACTTTTAATTTAACTATCAAAAAAACTTCCGCATGCTTATTTTCCCGTTCATGCATACGGAAGTTTTTTATTACAGATTATATATACGTATAGCATTCTCAGCCCAGAACGCATTTTTTTCCTTTTCCGTAAAGTTTCCGAGTTTGTCTTCGACAATAGCGATACTTTCCTCGTAGGAGGCTGCTAACAAGCAAACCGGCCAATCCGATCCAAACATGATTCTTTCTTTTCCAAAACGCAGCAAAATATGCTCAACATATTGTGTAAAATCATCCAATTTCCATCCGGACCAATCAGCCTCGGTGGCCAGACCGGATACTTTGCAAACGACATTTGAAAAGGCAGCTAGCTGATCAATAAATGTTGCCCACTCATCAAACTCCCTTGATTTAATGGGAGGTTTGGCGATATGATCCAGCACAAACTGAAGATTTGGATTTTGTTCCACACATTGCAATGTCGCTTCGTAATGACGTGGACGGATCAACAAATCGTAGGTATAACCAAATTTTGCCAATGCTTTCAATCCATTCAATACGGCGGGCCGAACCAAAAAATCGGGGTCTAGTTCACCCTCAACGACGTGACGGAATCCCTTGATTATTGGCAATTCCTTATAACTTGCCAACTGTTGTTCAATATCCTCCGCCTGAAGGTCGATCCAACCGACAACGCCCTTGATAAAGGAGTGACTTTTGGATAACTGGACCAAATAGTTGGTTTCGGCATCGGATTGATCAGCCTGAACAGCGATGCTCCCGGCGAATCCATTTCGTTCCAGGACAAACTGAATATCTAAGGGCGTAAAGTCTCGCTTAATAACATGCATCTCATCTGTAATCCAATTATCCCTCACGGGATCAAATTGCCAAAAATGCTGATGGGTATCTATGCGCATAATAAAAGGTGAGATCAACTAATTTTTTGAATAAGCAACGACCGTCTGACGTGATTCACCCAGTCCATCTGCACCTAACTCAATCACATCACCCGGTTTTAAATAAATCGGTGGATTAAACCCAAGACCTACACCTGCTGGGGTACCTGTTGAAATCACATCTCCTGGCAATAAAGTCATAAATCGGGAAACGTAAGAAACAACGTGTGCAATTGAGAAAATCAAATCTTTGGTATTTCCATCCTGATAGGTTTTACCATTTACTTTCAACCAGATGCGGACATTGTTGATATCCTTGATTTCTTCCTTCGTAGCCATAAATGGCCCCATAGGTGCAAATGTATCACAACCTTTACCCTTATCCCAAGTACCACCACGTTCCAATTGATACTCACGCTCAGACACATCATTGTGCAAAACGTATCCTGCAACATAATCCAAGGCCTCATGCTCTTCTACGTAAGAAGCTTTCTTACCGATCACGATACAGAATTCCACTTCCCAATCCGTTTTTACAGAATCTTTAGGGATCATTACATGATCGTATGGCCCTATCAAAGAAGTCGTGGATTTCATAAAAATAATAGGTTCGGCAGGAATCGGTGCATTGGTTTCCTTTGCGTGATCCATATAATTCAATCCAATACAGACAATTTTTGATGGCCGGGCAAAAGGTGCTCCGATACGTTCATCTTGAGGGACTTCAATCAGTTCACCTCTATTGGCCTTTACAAACTCTTCTAAACGAGCCAAACCGTCTTCCGCAAAAAACTGCTCATTGTAATCTCCGCCAAATGCACTTACATCGTAATTTACACCATCAATCTGAACACCGATTTTCTCTTTGCCAAGGGCTCCAAAACGTATTAATTTCATATTTTTATAGATTTGAGATAGGAGATATAAGATAGGAGAAAACAAATGTCTCCCAGCTACTATCTAGTATCTACCATTTAATTATTCAATTTAATAAAACCACCATCAATCGGATAATCATTTCCCGTAATAAATCCGGCATCGTCACTGCAAAGGAAAAGTGCAAGCTTAGCAATTTCCTCTGGTTGTGCCATACGGCCTATTGGCTGACTTGCAGATAACTTTTCAAACATCTCCTCTTCTTTACCTGGATAGTTTTTAGCAATAAAACCATCCACAAAAGGCGTATGTACACGTGCAGGTGAAATACTATTGCAACGTATACCAAAGGCCATATAATCACGCGCTACGGACATCGACATGGCATAGATCGCTCCTTTACTCATCGAGTAGGCAAAACGATCTGTAATCCCCACCCAAGCCGCAATCGAAGCTAGATTAAGAATCGCACCTGAACCTTGTGCTTTCATCATCGGCACAATAGCATAGAGTGCGTTATATGCACCTTTTACGTTAACATTAAAAACGCGTTCAAAGTCTTCGGATTTACAATTTTCAAGATTACCAACATGGGCAATACCAGCATTATTCACTAAAATATCAATTTTTCCGATATTTTGAGCGATCGTACTGATTTCTTGTTGATCGGTTACATTACAGCGATTGAACACAGCCTGGCCTCCAAGAGCCAAAATTTCTTCGACGACAGCATTTCCACCATCTTCATTTAGGTCTAGAATATGAACCTTCGCTCCTTCAATAGCAAATTGCACACTGATAGCCCGACCAATCCCACTGCCACCACCGGTAATAACAGCTACTTTTTGTTTTAATTTTCCCATTGTTACTTAATTGTTAGTGTCAAAACCAGATCTGCCTCTTCAGTAGATGCAGGCAAATCCAATCGCAAACTATTATCTTCGTTACTAAATTTAATGTCTTTATTTCCAATAAATGTTTTTACAGCCTTCACCTGATAAGGGAGTTTGGCAATATACAGCTCCTTTTTTTCAGGTTTAAGGATATGCAGGTACACCTGATTTCCTTTTTTTGTCAATGCATAATCATCTGTTGGCGGTATTCCACCACCTTCTGTTCCATAGATTGTCTCACCGTAGACCGACAGCCATTTTCCGAGATCTTTTAGACGGTCCTGTTGATAATCTTGGATTTCACCATTTGGCATTGGCCCCACATTAAGTAGTAGATTTGAACCATGCCCAGCAGCTTTGACCAAATAAGCCAACACTTCTTTGAAAGATTTGCGCGTCCGATCTTTCAATTCAAAGCCCCATGATCCAGCGATTGTTCCACAAACCTCTTTTGGCAATTTGCCCACATCATGTGCACTTGTTCCAAATCCAGTGGTGTTCTCACCGGGCAGATCGCGTTCAAACATCTGAAAGTCCTCCCCTTCAAAAGGAGCCAAATGGTGATTGTTGCCAACCAAACATTGTGGTTGCAACTTATGGATCAATTCGTAGATCTCCGTAAAATGCCAGTCCTCTTTAGGTTTGTCCCAATGACCATCAAACCAAATTCCATCAATTTGACCATAGCTTGTAAGTAGCTCCGTCAATTGATTCTTCATAAACTGCACGTAATGATTCCAATCGCCTTTCGTCGAATCACGTCCAGCAATGCCACCGCCTGTTTTACCAACTGGTAAATAATCATTCCGGTTCCAATCAAGCAACGAATAATAAAACATCACTTTTATTCCCTCAGCACGGCATGCTTTAACCAACTCTTTGACAATATCTCGCTTGAATGGCGATTTTTTTACAATATTGTAATCCGATGTTTTACTATTCCACATCGCAAAGCCATCATGATGCCTTGTTGTAAAAGTAATATATTTCGCACCTGCCTGTTTAAACAATTTCGCCCATTTCTTTGCGTCAAAAGCGATCGGGTTAAAAAATGTAGGCAACAGCGCATACTCATCTAGGCTAATATTCTGGTTATTCATGACCCATTCGCCATCTCCAAGCACACTATATACCCCCCAATGGATAAAAACACCAAACCTTGATTGTTCAAACCATTCGCGATTTTTTAAATTTTCGGAAGTTGGTTGATAATGTTGTTGACTGTAACTATGGGAAACTAAGCCCAGAAGTAAAGCCAAACCGCAGATGACATGTTTTAGTTTCATTATGTTTGATTTTGGTTATTTACAGAGAAACGCCTCTTCGCCAAGGAATAAAATCATCCTGTCCCAACAATACAGCTTTAGGTTTGACTTCACCTGAAGCAACTTCAATCACGTAATCCAAAATGCGATGTGCAGCCTGTTCAATCGTCTCCGTACCTTCGATAATGGTACCACAGTTGAGATCCAATATATCAGGCATTTTTTCAAAAGTCCTGGTATTGGTCGATAGTTTTACAACAGGTGTAATTGGATTTCCGGTTGGTGTTCCCAATCCTGTCGTAAATAAAACAATATTAGCACCGGCCGCTACCTCAGCAGTTGTACTTTCCACATCATTACCTGGTGTACAAAGTAAGTTTAATCCTGGGCCATTAGCCAATTCAGGATAATCAATTACTGCTGCCACAGGTGATGTTCCACCTTTTTTGGCTGCTCCAGCTGATTTGATTGCATCCGTAATCAGACCATCACGAATATTACCCGGAGATGGATTCATATAAAATCCCGAGCCGTCCGCTTCTGCTTTCGCATTATAGGTACGCATTAGCGACATAAATTTTTCGGCAGTAGGTTCGTCAACACAACGATCACTCAATTCCTGTTCCACACCACACAGCTCTGGGAATTCGGCTAAAATGACCGAACCACCCAGGGTCACTAAAATATCCGAAACAAACCCCAGAGCCGGATTGGCCGAAATACCCGAAAATCCATCTGACCCCCCGCATTCCAACCCAATACATAGCTTATCTAAAGTAGCGGATTTGCGTTCATTTTTATCGGCTTGCATCATACCGGCGAAAGTTGCTTTGATCGCCTTTTGCATCAATTCTTTTTCAGTTCCTTCTTTTTGTTGCTCAAAAATGTATAAAGGACGGTCGAAGCCAGGATTTCTTTTCTCTATTTCAGCCTTTAAAATAGAAGCTTGAGCATGTTGGCAACCTAAACTCAATACCGTTGCACCGGCGACATTCGGATGTGTAATATATCCCGCCAGCAGCCCGCATAAAGCGTCCGAGTCCATCCGTGTACCACCACAACCCATTTCATGATTTAAGAATTTGATACCATCGACATTCTTAAACAAACGTTCCTGCTCATTTGCGGCCGAATTAGCCAACAAATCTTGACCCAAAATTTGGTTCACATCAGCACCTGATTTATATAAACCAATCAAATCTTCTACCTCAGAGGTATAGTTATTAGCTTTGACTTTATAACCTAATTTCTCCTCAAAAGCGGACTTTAGTGTCAATACATTTCGATTTTCGCAAAATACCAAAGGAATAACAAGCCAATAATTTGCTGTACCCACGGTACCATTTGAACGATGAAATCCTCTGAACGTTTTGTCTTTAAATGCAGACACATCCGGTTTGATCCAGCTCGTCTTGCGATCTCCCATTCTAAAATCTTCGGACGCATGGCGTAGATTTTCCGTCGTAATCAATTCGCCTGTTTCCAAATCAACATTCAGTTTGCCAACCAAAACACCATACATGAATATTTCGGCATCCTGCTTCATTGGTTGAATCGTAAACTTATGCTTGGCCGCAACAGTTTGTTTCAATGTAAACTCTCTACCTTCGAAAACAATTGCTGTTCCCTCGGCCAGGTCCTGTAATGCAACCAGGACATTATCCATTGGATGGATCTGTAAATAGCGTTGTATGGCCATAACTTAAACTAATTCAAATATTTTATTCATCATTACCCATTTCTCCCCCGGTTTAGCTCCTGGGATCGCTGCCTGATACTTCCACATCAGTTGCTCCCATTCCTGAACCTTCTCGTTGGCAGCATCCATAGCTGACTTCTTTTCAAATGAAAAATCTTCCCCCACTTCCATATTCATAAACAATCTATTCTCAAAACGATAAATTTCCATTTGAGTCACCCCAGCATCCAAGATCGAACGCTTAATCTCTGGCCACACTGCACGATGGTAATCCTCGTATTCTTTGATCAATTGCGGATCGTTAACAAGATCCAAGGCCATGACATATTTTTTCATCTATACAAATTTGTTTTTTTGTAATAAAGCTATCAGATTTATTCATCGAGTGTATGCTTAAGCGGCATTTATGAGCCCGCTTTGAATAAATCATGATGGTTTCATTACTATCTATTAATGTGATTTAAGATTTTCTGTTTCATCAATGCTTACATTCCTATTCTGAAAGGCAAAAGCCAATACGACAATAAAACAAACCAAAGGAACAAAATAACCATATTGAAAATGGCCTGTTTTATCCGATATTAAGCCCAAAAGTGGTGGTAGTAATGCACCGCCAACAATAGACATTACGATCAAGCTAGAAGCCGATTTGGTATCTGCACCTATCCCCTGTACACCAAAGGCAAAAATCGTTGGAAACATGATCGACATAAAAAATGCGATACCGATTAAAGCATATAATGTTTGTACCCCTGTTCCAAAAATAACGAACAGCGATAATGCAATCGTAGCAATGGCGTATATGATCAGCAATTTGGACGCTGACACAAAACGCATAAAGAAGGTTCCGATAAATCGGCCTAACATAAATGCTAATCCTGCAAAGCCCGCGTAGTCAGCACCATCTTTACCCGATATGCCCGCAACCTCCGTTGCATAGAGCACCAAAAAGCTTAAAATACAAACCTGAGCGCCCACATAAAAAAACTGAGCGATCACCGCCCAACGGACATTTTTATGTCGCAAAGCATGAAAAAAGCCAGCTTTTCCTTCTTCCTCATCATCTTTAATATCCGGCAATTTCGTAAAGAAAAATAAAGCTGCAATCAATAAGATCAAAACACCCAAAACAAGGTAAGGCATCTTTACGGATGCAGTCTCGGACTGAATATAGGCTAATTTTGCTTGTTCAGCCATTAGTGCAAGTTCTTCTTGTGATTTCGGCTCATGTGATAAAATAAACTTCCCTCCAAATATTGGGGCCAAGAAAGCTGCAAGACCATTGAATGACTGTGCAAAATTAAGTCGTTGAGCTGAACTAGCAGGATCTCCCAAAATAGCGACGTACGGATTGGCCGCTGTCTCCAAAATTGTTAAACCACAGGCAACGACAAACAATGCGCCCAAAAAGAACACATAACTGATGGTATTCGCCGCCGGAACAAATAAAAAGCAGCCCAATGCAAAAAATAGCAGGCCGATCAATATACCAGCTTTATAGCCATAACGTTTCATAATAATTCCCGCGGGAATCGCCATCACAAAATAGGCGATAAATACGGCCGAATCAACCAATGAAGCCTGAAAATGCGACAAACTAAAGGCATTTCGCAAATGCGGAATCAAGATTGGATCAAGGTTATGGATAAATCCCCAAAAGAAGAACAAGGAGGTCACCAAAATTAAGGCAAATGTGTAACTCTTTTTGTTAGTCATATATTTCAAATGGTTATAAGTAGTTATTTTATGTAAAATAAGCCTAAAAAACCTAGACAATATTCAAGTATATTATCAATTTATTAAGCTATATTACCATAGCTTAATAGAAATATGTAACTTTAATGCATATATTTCATAGTCATGAAAGCACAGTTACTTCATTTAAACAACAATCTCATCCATTCATTCAGTGCAAGAAAAGATAATACGCCACAGTATCACAATATTTGGCATTATCATGAAGAGCTTGAATTGATCTATTTTGCAGAGGGATCTGGTACACAATTCATTGGGGACAGTGTCCGACGTTTTGAATCTGGAGATATGACATTAGTAGGCTCCAATCTTCCTCATTATTGGCTGTTTGATGAGATCTACCTGAAAGAGGATAATCCGCACACTGCAGATATACGTGTATTGCATTTTAAAGAAAACTTCTGGGGGAACGAATTTACAAACTTACCTGAAAACAAAAATATCAAGGATCTGATGCGGATTTCCAAGCGGGGAATTGCTCTTTCAAAATCACGTAGAACTGACATCATACCTCAAATAGATGCAATATTGCATACAGCCGGTACAGCACGAATCATTTACCTTCTTCAGATCCTCATGAGCATTTCGGAAGAAGAACAGCACGACCTATTAACCAGCAGCAGCTTTACCATTCAATCTCAGGATCAAGATGCTGACCGCATGCGTATTGCCATGCATTACATTGGTGAAAATTATCGGGATCAAATCCGTTTACAGGAATTGGCATCTTTGACGGGTATGACGCCGAATTCATTTTGTCGTTATTTTAAATCACAGTTAGGAAAGACTCTTTTCCAATTTCTGATTGAGATGCGCGTAAAGACAGCTTGCAATTTATTGCTTGAGAATAAACAGACCATCAAACAGATTTGCTTCGAATCTGGGTTCCAGAACTTTTCAAGTTTCCATAAATATTTCAAGAATATTACGGGCACCACACCGCTCAATTATCAAAAATCAAAAAGTTAGCACCACCTTACCGAGCAAAGCGGAATTTTCCATAAGCTGATGTGCTTCTGAAGCTTCCTGAAAGGGAAGGCTGCGAAACAATACAGGCTTAAAATCCCCTGAAACGATCTTTGGCCATACTTCAGTCCGGATCTCATTGCGTAATGTTTCTTTAAATTGCTGATCCCTTGCCCGCAAGGTACTACCGGTAAGCAGTATTCTTTTCTGCATTAGTTTAAGCAAGTTCAATTCTACTTTAGCTCCCTGCATAGCATTGATATAGACCAGGCGGCCATCTGCATGCAATAGATTGCAATTTTTCTCGAAATATACCCCACCGATACTATCTAAAATCACATCGATTCCCTCACTAGCCAGTTCTTTTTCAAAATCTTGGTCTTTATAATTTATGGCTTTCACGGCTCCGAGGGATTGACAGAATAGAGCTTTCTTCGGTGAACTAACCGTTGTATAGACCACAGCACCAAACAAAGTCCCCAACTGAATAGCAGTACTACCGATCCCACCTGCACCACCATGCACCAGAAGATGTTCTCCGGTCCTTAGTTTGCCCCGACGGAATACATTGTCCCATACAGTGAAGACAGTTTCCGGAAGTGCCGCTGCTTCCTCAAAGCTTAAATTAGGCGGTATGGGGAGACAGTGACCTTGATAAACCGAAACGTAGCTGGCATACCCACCTCCGGCAACCAATGCACATACAGCATCTCCAATATTCCAGCTATCTACCAAACGCCCCTTTTCTACAATAACACCTGCTACTTCAAGTCCAGGAATACGAGGATCTACACCCTGGGGTGCAGGATAATTTCCCCTTCGCTGGAAGACATCAGGTCTATTTACACCTGCCGCTTTGACTGCTATAAGCACATCCAAATCGCCAATTTCAGGTTGCTTTAGCTCTTCAACGGCTAACACCTCGGGTCCACCGGACTGGGTTATAACGACTGCTTTCATCTGTCAATTTATATATTAAGCTTTTTGTATCAGGGAATAAACGGTATCCAATACGTTCTTTTCTTCAAACAGCTTGGGTCCTACCTCTTTTTCAAATGCTATCTTCGAGCTATAAACTTGCTATTATAAACACGAAATGTTTACTATGATTTTTTCGGATATTTCTGTAAACGTATATTCAATGAGAGCATAAAATAACGGGCCAAACGATTATTTTGGACATCCAATATATCATTTCCGACAACGGCACGGGATATCCCCGTATTTTGGTTCATCAAATCAAAACCTTGAAACCGCAACATCCCAAGGTTATTCCGTCCAAAAGTATATTCCATATAGGCATTGATAATTGTTGGGTTGATATTGCTCCAAGAACTCGAGTACCCCGCATTAAATTTTTGGGACAATTCCAAGCCCATCGTAAAATGTTGCCCCAAATAGGTTTTGGAGCCTACACCTACAATCCCCGAATGCGCAGTAATATTATCTTGAACAGGCCAGTCAAAAGTCGCCCTATTTAACGAGTAATTACCATTTAGTTCTGCTTCAAAGATATCATTCCAAGCATAACGGAATTGAATAGCCTGTGTGAATAGAAAATGTCCACCGAAGCTTTTCTTATCATTGATATACGATATATTGTTGTAGTAATCTGCGTTACCATTTAGACTCATCTGTAAATTATCGGAGAACAATGATGCCGTAAAAAGATAGTAGCTTTTGATATCATAATACCCCGCTGTATTTAAATAACTTGTTTTTTGCACTGTCGAATTCGGTGCGATCGTACGATTGGCCACAATTTTGTCATTCACTAAATTGTAGGCAAGACTAGCTTCAAGATACTGACCATTCCGTGTCATGGATTTCCGATATTTTGAAACAATACTGTGCGCAAACTCAGATTTCAGGTCTTTATTTCCAATAACAATATTTTGCGTATTTGTATTATCTACTACTGGTTGTATCTGATAGAAGCTAGGTTGGTTATTACGTCCGTAGTAATCGATGGAGAGG
This sequence comes from Sphingobacterium sp., assembly GCA_031277685.1. Taxonomy (GTDB): domain Bacteria; phylum Bacteroidota; class Bacteroidia; order Sphingobacteriales; family Sphingobacteriaceae; genus Sphingobacterium. Next base: position 29,290 of record JAITLV010000034.1, read on the forward strand.
TCTTCCTCCTTCGTGAATTTCCATTTTAACCCAGCAGAAGGCACAAAATTCACATTGGAATAAGAGGTTCGTATCGATTTATCGGAGGAGCTCCCAGCCAATTCCGAGGGCTGTACGGCAAATCCAATATTCATCTTTACATTTTTTCCAATATCTTGACGGTAAATCATTCCGATCTTGTTGCTCGCAAAAGAATAGTCATATTTTAGACTGAGCGAATCCACCAAAATGGGGCCATTATCAGGATTACTATTATCGAAAGTAGCACGGCTCGCTCCTATCTTGGTATAATCAAAATCATAATTGATCTCCAATACTCCGCCAAGATCCACTGGTTCGACAAGTGATAGACGACTTTGGATATTCTTATTCTCATTATCCGAACGAATCTTTTGATGCAGGAACGTCTTTGTTGATGTGGGTGGTGTAATGCTGCTATCCAGCGCTGTATTTGCATCGCGAACTTCTTCATCCTTGTCCAACGAATTAAAGTCAGCATGGAAAGTATACAATATTTTTCGACCTGGCTTTTTAAAACTTCGCACATAAAACAGGTCAAGCGCTGCAGATGGGCTTTCACTGCTATTGACAGCCCCATAATTACCAGTACTGCTCAGCTTATTATTTTTGATCTGTCGATCTTTGAAGGTCTGACTTGAGGCATTGGTCCATGAGAATTTAGGAGAGATCTTCAGCTGATCTTTTTCCGACAGTTTCATATCGAAATCCCAATCCATCTTATGTGTCCGGTCAACTGATTTTATTGTATAATCCTCATAATTACTGATCGAATTATTGACACCTTTTCCAGACCCATAGATAGATTGCAGAAAAGAGTTGCCCTTGGTATAATTGTTCCGTTGGGTAAAGGCATATTTTCCGCTGGCCGTCACTGTTTTGGAAAGCGGGCTGGAGAAACTCGCCCCCACAGAACTGATCTTGTTCACACCGTCCGTGGGATCCGCAAAATCGGCCAACTCTCCCATTTCCCGTTCACGTTCACCTCCATTTGGAGAGCCAAAGGAAAAGAGATTGGTATTTGTATTGTTCATGGAGGACACAACAGAATATTCCTTTCCATCATCAAATCTGTTTACACCGACGCTTCCAAGATAACGTTCGGCAGATCCGCCCCCCAATGTCGCTTGTCCAAAAGTGATTTTTTTCTTATCCTCTTTCAGTACAATATTTAATATTTTTTCGGATTCGGTATTTTTAATTCCTTTGGCCGTTGCTTCATCGCCATAAAAATCTATAACCTGTACGCTTTTCACAAAATCTGCCGGAAGGTTGCGTGTCGCAGTCAGGACATCGCCACCAAAAAACTTCTTACCATCAACTTTTACGGAAGACACCGCTTTTCCAAATGCATAAACAGATCCATCTCTAGACACCTGTACATTTGGCAAGGCTTTGAGTGCCTCTTCCAATAGTGCGCGTCGATCAAACTGAAAGGCATCTAAATTAAACTGTACTGTGTCTTGCTTATAGACTATAGGTTTATATTTCTGGATAACGATCTCCTTTAATAGAGAGACATGTGGAAACATCGTCAATTTCCCCACATCCAGTTTAGCAGTACTGCTATTGTAAAGCGGATAACTACGTTCAAGGATACTCAGCCCTATTTGGGTACAACTTATTCGAATATCGTTACCCAGAACCCGGCCGAAGTGAAAGTATCCAGTCGCTGAAGTCGACGAGAATAGCGTGTCGCGTGAACTCGTCAAATGTACACTAACACCTTTCAGCGGATTGCCTGCCGTATCTATAACAACCCCGTAAACCTCTTTTTTTGTCGCCTGACCAAAAGTATCCTTAGGCAGAAAAAATAAGCTTATAATAGATAACAAAAGTATAAACCGGATTATATTTCCGCCCCTTAGTTTCATCAAACAGACTTTGCAATAATATATTTCAATATAAGAATTCTTAAGCTATTAACGTAAAAAGTTGCGATTTTGTATATAAAAAAACGAGTTGTCGGGAAAACAACTCGTTCTTTCAATATATTTTTTTTATTAATTACTCACCTGCAAAGGTAACCTTAACAAGGTGTTTGTCAATTTCCCAACGACCAGTACCGTCTTCACCAATTACGTCAAACAATTCCAGGATACGTCTTGCTACAAATTCCTCCTCAACTTGTTCTTCCAAGAACCATTGCACAAAATTAAAAGTTACATAATCTTTTGCTTTTGCACATTTGTCAGCAATATTATTGAATTGCTCTGTCACGAACATTTCTTGTTCCAATGTTTGTTCAAATACACCACGGAATGATTCAAAATCTTGTGGGATACCTGTAATTTCTGGAGAGATCGCACGGCCACCACGGTTATTGATGTAGTTGAAAAGTTTCAACATATGCTCACGCTCTTCATTCGATTGTTTTGCAAAGAATTCAGCAGCATTTTCCAAACCTTGATCATCACACCATGAAGACATTGCCAAATACAATGCGGAAGAATGTGCTTCAACTTTGATCTGTGCATTTAGTATATTTTCGATCTCTTCTTTCAAAGAAGATTTTAATTTCAATAAATCTTTCATATTTACCTTAAGTTTAATTTCTAAAACAATGCCAAGCAATATACCTTATCACCTGATTACATCACAAAGATACATCGGATTTGGAAAATCTGTATAAACAATATGCAATACAAATTCAGTCTAAATTAGACAATTAAATTCTAACTTATTTAGAATCAATACAATTACAAATACCACCCATTGATACTTTCAATAACCCATAAATTTAAATAATGGATTGCGATCTACAGGCATAAATACCGATTTACAATACATATGAAGAATGACAAAGGGGAGACTTATTTAATTTTAATTTAAATAAGTATGCAATATAACAGTGAAAGCGGTGTGTATCCAAACCAGATACACACCGCTTTCATTGTTATTTTATATAAAAACGTTCCTTATGCCAATACAGCAAATGGAGACACTTGTAAACAGGTTCTAACAACGGAATTTAATTCCATCATAAATTTGGCTCCATCCAGTAGTTCACGAAGTTGAAGCACATCTTCTACCGCAAGAATAAAACATCTTTCGGTACGGAAAGGCATCACAATTTCAAAATCAGACGAACGCGTGGTATCGGTTATCATGCGCTCTACATCTATTGCATCCATGCGCTTCTTGAATTTCAAAAAGTCCGACACCGAAAAAGATGTGGTTTCGTTATTATACTCCAACCAAAAGCGATTTTTACGGCTACATTGATAAACCGTACCAGCTGTAGTGGAAAATACTTCTTCAACGTGTGCTAATGGACAAACCAATTCTGACATTTCTATTACCCTTCTCTTTTAAACTGCTCAAAAATAAATATTATTTATAATCAATCCAAGTAAAACAACTGATTATTTTGATTTATTATAAATAAACCACACAATTGTAATCAGTATTAACGCCCATGGTCATAGCATCGCACAAATGCAAAAAAACAGTAGTGATCAACTGCTCTAAAACAAATAAAAAAAGAGGTCAATTTTAATTGACCTCTTCCTTTTAAATCTATGTATCTTAGTTAATCGTATTCTTCCTCTTCTTCTTCCTCAACAGAGAGTACTTCTTTACGATTGCTAACGACGGTATTTTTTGTCTTTGTTTTATGTTTGTTAATCTGCCTACGTAAGGATTCTACAGCGATATCCGTTGCCTCCTCAAAACTCTTCGCCTGCCCCTTTGCGAAAAGTTGGCTCCCTGGGATATTCAGTTTGATTTCCGAAATCTTATTTGCCTCGTCATCGACATTTTCCAATCGCAGGTAGCATTCACCACCAATGATTGAATCCAAAAACTGCTCTAATTTTCCTGTTTTCTTTTTAATGAATTCGATTAACTTTTGATCTGCATTAAATCGAATGGATTGCACAGTAATGTTCATTTTTCCTCCTTTTTTTAAGCTTTTGGATGAGCTTGTTTATAAATAGACTTCAATCGTTCTGCTGAGTTATGTGTATATACTTGTGTCGCCGCAAGCCCCGCATGCCCCAGCAGCTCTTTAATTGCATTTAAATCCGCCCCATTATCTAATAGGGACGTTGCGAACGTATGCCTCAAAATATGAGGGCTACGCTTACCCTGGGTGGAAATCAACGTTAAATGTTTATGCACGACATCATAGATCAGCCTGGCATATGCTGGTTTTCCCTCCTTCGTAACAATCAGTAAGCTGTTATTAGTATCAACAAATTGCGAAGCTTTTTGTTGCAAATAGTTTTTCAATTCTTTTACTAAAAGATTATTTATCGGAACAAGGCGTTCTTTGCTCCTTTTACCTAATATAAGAATATTTTTATTAAAAAAATCTATATCCTGTTCCTTAATTTTCAACAATTCAGCCAATCGGATTCCCGTCCCAAACAGCAGTTCCATCACCACATAATCCCGGCATGACACGAAATCTTCTTTCTCTTGCTCCATATGATCCAGCAAACGAACCAGTTTATCTTTCTCTACAACCACAGGAAGCTTTTTAGCGGTTTTCAATGCCTTAATAAGCGTCATCGGGTTTTTGTCGAGATATTCCTCCCGTTGGAGAAATTTAAAATAGGTACGCAATGAAGACATACTTCGATTGACAGAGCTTGCATTCTTACCAGACTCCATCATCTGAGCAAAGTAATGGCGTAAATCACGGTATACTATCTCCGACAGTCCAAGACCTTCTACATTCAAAAACGACTGGAACATTTCCAACTCATGTCGATAAGCAATAACCGTATGTTCCGAATACCTCTTTTCAATCTGTAAATACCGAATAAACTCCTTTTCCAACATAATTTCCCTTGCTATACTATCCTTAAATTACAAACTTAAAAGCACAAAAAAAAGGGAGAAGCAATGCTTTTCCCTTTATATTTTTAAATTCTCAGCGAATCAATTAGTTAGCCACATCTTGATTCAAAGATTGTTTGTAAATCGCTTTTTTCACTTGAATGCGACGAGTTACTGATCTCTTTTCATAAGCTTGACGTGAACGCAACTCTCTTAAAACGCCAGTTTTCTCGAATTTCTTCTTGAAACGTTTTAATGCTCTATCTAAAGATTCTCCTTCTTTTACATTTACGATAATCATGCGTTGTATATACCTCCTTTCGTCGCTTTTAAAATTTAAAGTGGGACAAAGGTACAACATTTTCACTGAATATGAAAAGAAAAATATTTTTTATCAGAGGCCAAACTCTTCAAGTATCAATTGCAAGGGTTTCTCCTTGGTACAGAGTGCGATATGCCAGCCCAATTGCCTAGCCATAGCCAAATGTTGTGGACTATCATCAACAAATAACGTCTCTGCAGGATTCAATCCTTGTTCTCGCATAACCAGTTCGAAAATTTCAGCGTCCGGTTTGCGCATACCAACTAAATGCGAATAATAGGTTTTCTCGAAAAATCCTTCATTATCAGCCACCCCATATTGTTCATGAATATGGTTCATACAATAAGCGTAATGGATCGCATTATTATTACTCAACAAAAAAGTACGGTACTTACCTTTCAAGTCCAATAATACGTCATGATATCCCTTAGGCACTCCGATCAACAAACTGTTCCAAGCTGCATCAATTTGCGAATCTGTTAACGCAGAATTTTTTGTAATTTCCCGAATTCCGTCCCGAAATTGTGCTGAATCAATTTTCCCCTTGTCAAAATCATCAAAAAGTGCACTTTGACCATGATGTCCAAAAACTTCATCAACATTTTCTATACCTAACTGAGTAAAAGCAACTTTCAACTTCATAAAGTCGATCATAAAGATTACATTCCCATAATCAAGAACAATATTTTTAATTTTTTCCATCGAATTATTTTGAAATACCGATACAAATATCGATAATTGCATCGTCAAAACGGCATAACTCATGCTAAAATTGACAGAATAAACGACCTGCTCCTATAGCTCAGTCGGTTAGAGTAGAAGACTCATAATCTTTTGGTCCCTGGTTCGAGCCCAGGTGGGAGCACAAAACAAAAAGTCGCTTTTATGAATAAGAAAGCGACTTTTTTTGTATCTATATATTTTTAGCCTAGGGGAAAATGTCCAGGCTAAAATCAACTGTCGATCGATAACGAAATGACTGCATCTGCCTCCCCCGCTCGACTTTCAAATAAAAGCCTGCTCCGACTAAATTGCAGAGAAAATTAACAAAGTTTTAAAACAGCACCTGAATACAGACACATAGGTATCACAATGATATGTAATATTAATAATTCGGAGACTAATCTATAAACGCCAAAATGAAACCTAAATTTTTCAAAAACAAATTGTCTTAAAAATATTCAAGCAAGACCTTTTCCAATATCTAATTCAATATCTAAAATACAACGATGTCGTCGATTTCGTTGCTTCTTGGATGAATTTTCATTTTATTCCTTCGCAGGCATTTTACGCGTAAAATGATTGATGCTGCCATATTGTGGAACCCACTTGTACTGGTTATCTTTTATAAGGTTCTGGTTTCCGTCTTTTACGAAACGAACGGTTTTAGGATCTGCATCCGAAAGCTTATCGTCATAATAATAAACGTGGTTTCTATCTTTTGCATAAGAACTGAAACCGTTATGATCAGGGTATTTGTAAACGGAAAACGAAGCGATGTCCGCATCTGCCAAAGGTTCTCCTTCACAATAAATCTTCTGGTCGATTATCATATAGGTATTATCGGGCGGAAAGTATTTTATGCTTTGCTTATCTTCTACAGGTATTTTGATAAAACGACCTTCTTTTTGCGTAATAAATACAGCATTGTCCGCTTCAAGAATGCCATGAGCGATTTCTTTCAGGTTCGTTAACCTCGGCTCTGGAATGGCTTTCAGGTAAGTGTCTTTATCTAGATATTCGGCGGTGTGAAGATTATAAATATTGTCTTTGTCATGATAAATATATTCGGTAATAGGTTTAAAAGAATGATAATCCACCTTCACGATGGTATCGTTAATGAAATAATGCTTATCGTCCTTATACCAATAATTACTACCGATAGGATAGTCTGTTTTTTGATAAGTTTCAGGATTGGCTCCTTCAATAATATTTTGGGGATTGCGAAATGAGTAAACGTGGTTTTTATCTCTGACAATGCCGGTATCCATCATGGGATCTTTTTTATAATCGCTAATCTGGAAAGTCGCATAATCTACATTGGTAAGCATAAAGCCTTTGTGGAAATAATGGTCTTTATCTTTGGCATAACCTGCCTGTAGTATGACAAATGATTTTATATCTCCATTCACGACTCTATATTTATCGTCCCAGGGAACATCTGGCGCTCCGGGAGACCAGTTTCTATCATAGAGATAAAGAAGTTCATTCCCGTTTTTTGCAGTAAAATAGTTGTCGCCTAAAAGTTTCTTCTGATCACAGGATTGCAATGCGAAAGCAAGAAGTACAGATAGGATTAGTTTTTTCCACGGGCTACAGCTATTATCTTGTAAATTCAGCCACTTCTTGGCCGAGTCAATGCTATTTTTCATTTTAAATTCCTTTTTATCATACTTTTATCCCTTCAGGATTTTTCAAATATCTTCTAGAAATTACAAGCTCATGCAGAGTGGTCTGTTACTAATACGAAGAGACATCCTGCAAACGGTATTCCGAGTCCCCCACTCTCATCGTCCTATAGGTATTAAAGCTCGAATATATTCTTGTTTCTTTGAGCCTTCCATTTTTATAGCGCTCAATTTTTTCGGTATCCCCCGATTTTTTATCAAAATAGCGTATACTGATAACTTGCTTTTTAGAATTGTAAAATGCAGCGGTTTTATTTCTTCCGTCTTCCTGAATATAGATCGCCTCCAGATTACCATTCTTTTTATACATATACCGCTTTGAATGATAGAAGTTCCCTTCCTTATAGCTGACACCTTCATAGGTAAAATTAGCCGAAAATATCCCCTCCAAAACCAATTGTTCTTTAGCGTTATAAATGAAATAATATACCCCATCTTTGGGCGCAATCAGCTCATAACGTTGTACAAGTTCAGGCTTACTACAGGGGCGAGCCGCAATATGTTCTACCCGTCTAAAAATGGATGTATCCTGCTGCGAAACATGCAAGGTATCAGTCTCAGCAGAACTATCTCCATGTCTAACTATCCGAACATGCCCCCGTTGCCCATCCTTCTTCAGGACAACACCATCATCGTGCATGATAAACAACCAGCAAAGTAAACTCAAATAGTACATATCAACGTTATTAAGATAAAATGATCACCTGCATATCTACCCCAAATATACAAGCTACTATCATTGACTGATGACCACAATTAAAATACGTTGATCTCCGTCTATTATTCGCCGGATAGAACCTATTTTCAACTGTTAAATCGTCTCTGCGCTATACGAGCGTTTCTTTTTTCTTCCAATAGATTATAGATCACTTCCACTGTATAGTGTTGATCAAAATAAAACACCATCATCCTCTTGCTGCGATGGATAGGATAAAAAAGAAGTATTGGGCCGATAGCGGTATCGTATACAATTTCAAATCTTTTTACATCCGTAAACAGGAAGCGTTTATACCTTGGAAAAATATATAATCTATAAATTAGGTCCAGTGCATTACCGGAATTTTCGGAGTATGAAAAATCGGTATCAATACAACGGAAGCCATCTTGATCGATAGCAAGTAGGATAGCTTTCTGTCTATTGATAAAAATGCGTACCGCAAAAAACAACATAACCACACCAAAAGATAAAAAGAAAAGCGGAACTACTTCAAAGCGAGCAAAATCAAGCAGTTGAAGACCTATAAAGGAAATAAACGTCCCCCCCGCGCCTAAAGCGACCAAAATTAGGGTCGATTTTTCCTTGGGTGCATAAAAAACAACCGGATCGGTTGCCGTGCTATTTTCCGGAACAAAACGATCACTAACCAAGTTCCTATCAATAGGCAGCTCCGGATAATATACTGGCGGCGCCCCCCCTAACTGTTCAGCAAAGGTTTTGCCCCGTAGCTCAAAAAAATCTTCAAGGCCATTAAATTCCAACCGCATGGCTTTGAAGAATCCAAATGAAGACAAAAGTACCGCAATTCCTCCGGCCGCATATTGACTGACTCCTATTGCCATACAAACAACAAGCATGGCGCTCGCCCCTAAACTAAATTTTATAAAAATATTTAATTTAAATCCGTCATAAATCCCTTTGCAAGCTACATATGGTAGGAAGATCAGGGTATTTAAGATGACAAGCATGATCGCCGTCGCCAGGATATTACTTGCTGTAATATATGTCGTCAATACCTCTTCAAAGACCACCAAACTCAGCATAAATGCGCCAAAAATCAAAAACAAACCCAGCAATCGGATCGAGAAGATCTGGAATAAAATCGGTTTGGGCTGTGGGGAACGAACATGCTTTACGATTGCTAATTTCTCCTGAGACCATAACAACAAAAACAAGAGCAAAGAAATAAAGCCAGCAATGCCATATAAAAAGTTTTTGTCTGCCTGAATACGTTCCTCCCCATACAGCTGATGCATTGGGAAAAGTGTTTCGTTTGTCTGGAATAATTTGTTGTACTTAAATTGGAAAACTGCCTCGACAAGCGGATCCACCCCCATCAGAAGTAAAATAATCATAACCAGAACAAGGATACGATATCTGTTTTTAGCCATTTGATCTATCGTTAACTGTTAATGAGCATCAGGCAAATAAACCTGTTGTTATCCATATCCTCAACATGCGTTTACAATCTGTTATGGTTATTTTACGATTCGTCAAGACAATACATGAGGCAACAGCAGCCAATAGAAACAAAAAAGTTTGAATAGCCAGTACATAAAAATGCATTGACTATTCAAACCATGCAGCATGAACCGGATATCGGTTATACCTGCATTACAAGAACATCACTAGATATCTTTTCTGTTGTCATCTGAGTCAATATCAATCAGTTTGTTATAGGGGTCGACACCAACCTGTGTAGGTTTTTGGTCAACAACCAAGATCAGCTTATTATTAATCTGATCAATACGATGTTTTTTCAGGTAAATTTCCTGTGGCTTGCTGTTTTTCTTATCCGTGGATTTCGAAAAAACACCTACCTCAATATAATCCCTAAGTGGCAAGGACTTCAATGTTACCTGATCAGATTTTTTAAATAATAGCGGCTTTTCCCCCTGATCATTGTAACTCTTTTTTCCGTTAGCATCCACACGATACTTCGCCACCTCAAACTGAATATCTACCTGATATCTTCCATTTTTCAGTTTTTTAGTGCTCACCTTCTCCACTTTATTATTATACAACGTAATCGTTTCAAACATGTCTTTGATCAGATAGCGCAAGGAGTCTGGTGTCGCTTTGCGAAAATAGTCGACAAATTCCAAGGATGTAGTATAAGGTGGATCTTGGAACGCTGTTTTTTCCAAATAGGCTTTTGCTGTCTGATTGAATACCGTTTCGCCAAGATAATCACTCAGCGCATATAATACTAAAGATCCTTTTTGATAGTGAATATACATTTGATTCTCATTGTACATCAATGGCCGTTCGCCCAACCTCTCCTCACTTCTCCCTTTTAAATAACCATCCAATGCGTCTTTGAGAAACTTACGCATCTGTCCCTTTCCGTACCTTTGTTCCAGCACTTTCAACGAGGAATATTCTGACATGCTTTCGGACATCAATGTCGCTCCCTGTGCGTTGGCCCCCACAACCTGATGTGCCCACCATTGATGTGCTATTTCGTGCGCCGTAACAGCATAAGGGTAATCCACCGCATCATCTTTTTTCTCGTCGACATCCGCAATAAAACCTATTGCTTCAGAAAAAGGAATGGTATTGGCAAAAGACTGTGCGAAAGTACCGGCTGTTCGTGGGAATTCCACAATACGGAGTTGTCGGTGTTGGTAACGACTATATTCTTTGCTATAATACGCTAAAGAAGCTTTGCTCGAAGCCATCATCCGTTCGAGATTATACGTATGTCCTTTGTGGTAATAGATCTCTAGATTGACACCATTCCATGTATCTTTTTTTATTTCATATTTTGCAGAATTAAAAGCAAAGAAATTTAGAATTGTGGAATCCATCTGATACTGATAATATTTCCTTCCGTCTTTCTCCCATTTTTTGGTCAGATAGCCAGGTGCGATAGCAAACTGATCTAAGTCTGTACTCACAATAGCTTCAAACCGGATCCAATCTGCATCATTGGAAATATAATTATTTCTTAATGCGATCGAATCTGTGGGAGGAGCCATCCTGTTTCGATAAGGCAATCCATATTTCTTACGAATGTCGTTATCGACCAGTTCGCCTCGATCCAAATAGCCTATATTGGGAAACAACATATTATTAATAAAAGTTCCATTACCTTTAACAGGCGACTTCTCGTTGACCCAGGTATTGGCAGGACTGACTGTGCTAAAGTTTAAGATGATAGAATCGCCTGGAGCCAGTGATTTTTCCAGTTTATAGATATTAAAATTATAGACATCATCTGTAGAAATCAGTTTATTAGGAACATTGAAAGAAAATGTATAATCGTAATCATTATAGTTGACAAAAATAGAATCTATGGCAAATGCGGTCTTATTTTTCAGTACATAGGAAGCACGGGCCTTAAAACTGCGTTCGGAAGGATAGATATCCATATTAAACTTAACGTCGACAACACGGGGCTGAGGCCTATATTGATATTTTTTATATCTCTTTTCCCATTCCACAGCTTGTTTTTCATGATCTAGGCTTGTATAATAGGGATTTTTAACATGATTCTCATAATAAATGCTCGCTCCGATGGCTATAAAAGCAATAAAACTCAGGATGAGCACCGTCATATTGGCCGTATTTACATTCGCTTTTAAGATCGTCCAGCGTTCCCGCATTCCCGAGAATCCACCTCTACGCCATAGCAAAAAAGCGATTATCAGAAAAAATACGCCAAACAGCAACCAATATACTCTATACGTTAAAAAGGGCAGGACATAACCAAAACCATCCATATCCGAATAGTCAAGACCTGGTCCCTGGTTAAACTGATAAATCATTTGTTCTACCCCTACTGAAGATAGAAATGGTAATCCGATAAATAAAGTCAACAGGATAAAGAAACCAGCCAGGTAATTCTTAAACAGCGTATGTATAAAGATTGCAATAAAAAGCCAAACTATATTTGACAACATCCCATATACCATGAGGTGCATGATATACTGACCTATTTCGAAATTATAATAATGATGATACACCTGAAATGCCATACAAGTGAGCATCACAACCACAAGCAGCGTCAGTTGCATCCAGATGATCGCAATGATTTTGGATCCCATGAGCGCCCAATTCGGCACCGGTGTAGCATCTAACAAGCCTCCCATCCGTGTGATACTGCCACGGTGGACTAATAAACCTGTGAAGAGGAAAGTCAATATCAACAAAAAGAACTTAAAGGTCGTGCCGGGGATCATCAACATCTTCCAGGTAACAGGATAAGTCGAGGTACCAAAGATTGCTCCAATGGTACTGGCCATCAAGATAATAAATAGAACGCCTACCAAAGTCAGGATCAGAAACACAGGATTCTTCACAATGTACCTATAATCAAACCTCGCTAGCGTCCAGGTCGTTTTTATATAATGGCGAACTGAAAAATCATAACTTACTTTCGGCAGATTGACACGGAAAACACTGTCAAAGTTATTCTTTGTCAGCCGCTTTCCCTTTTTGGCCGGTTTTATCGAAATGGAATCCTGTGAGAATGAAAACAACAGGTAAAATCCACCAATAAATAAAGCGGCTACCGAAAGCCATATCAAGCGATTATAAATAATAGCACCAACAAAAGGAAGATTATTTGTATTCTTTTCTTCGGGAGACCAATACTGTGTATAGTAAGAAATAGCACTATCACCAAAAGGGTCAATCAATGCACCGAGGTAACGATTATCGGCACTTGCAGTCAGATTTTGGACAAGTACCTGTAAAATAATAAGTACCAGCACCGCAACAAAACCAACATAGACATTACGGGTAAAAGTCACCAGTACAAAAATAATTGCACTAAGAATCACTAGATTGGGAATAACCTGAATAAGGTAGGTCTGAAAGTAAGCTAAAACACGTACTGGCCCCAATAAATCAGGATTAATTCCAGGCACGAACTGCGCAACAATGATACCTAAGGTTGATGCGAATACGATGACAAGGACGACGGCAATTGAACCAAAAAATTTACCCAGCAAATAGTCCGTTTTGGTGAACGGGTAACTAAAAAGAATCGTATGCACATTATATTGGAAATCCCGATAGACACAGGCCCCTACAATAGAGGGTATTAAGAAATAAATAATGGAAGACATGCCATTGATCATTTCGTTAATAGCCCAAGGGGAGTTTCTGATCGTATTCGACGAAGTCGTAGCTGTGACACCATCAAATATCCCTAAGGAGGATAGCATGATGAACAACGACAAGACAAAGAATAGTGCCATATAAATATAGACAGCAGCATTCTTAAACCAACGTGTAAACTCAAAGTTAAAAATTGGCTTAAACATGGCGCTGGTCTTTTTTAAGTGCTACAAAATAAACGTCTTCCAATTGCCCCTGTGCGTTGACAAAGGAATCATCGGGCCGCTCGTCGCTATAAACCCGGATGTTAAGTGTATTATCCTGGTTATAGTTGGTCGAAATGACATTATACTTTTGCATGTATTCATCCAATTGGTCACGGCCAATGATACGCACCCAAATCTTGCCATCCAACTGTTCTATCGTTTCCTTGGGAGTACCACGCAGTAGAATTTTACCACCATTGAGTATAGCTAATTCATGACATAATTCGCGTACATCATCCACAATATGTGTAGAAAAAATAACCGTATGATTGGTACCAATCTCACGTAATACGTTTAAAAAACGATGCCTTTCCGCAGGATCCAATCCAGCAGTAGGTTCGTCTACAATAATCAATTTTGGATCATTTAGCAGTAATTGGGCAATACCGAAACGTTGTTTCATCCCACCCGAATAGCCGCTGACGCTCTTATTGCGGACATCCCATAGGTTGGTTACCTCAAGTACACGCTTGATGATAGCCTGTCGGTCAGCGCTTGTTTTAATACCTTTGAGCTTTGCAAAATATTGCAACAAATCCGTCGCGGAAAGATTCGGATAAACACCAAACTCTTGCGGTAGATATCCCAATACTTTGCGTAACTGCATCTGTTTACTGAGTACATCGATATCACCAAAAGTTATACGGCCATTATCAGGCTTCTGAAGAGTCGCTATGGTACGCATCAATGACGACTTGCCTGCCCCATTTGGCCCAAGAAGACCAAACATACCCGGTTTTATTTCCAAATTTACTTCATCTAAGGCTTTTACGCCATTGGGATAAGTTTTGCTGAGGCTTTCTATTGATAAATTCATAAATAAGTTTAACTGTTAATAACTCGTTAGTATGCTAAAACGACAATTTGTTACAACAATATAACAAAAGTTCACAAGAAAATCCGGAGATCTATCTATTTTTCAACGTAATACCAAATTAAAAACAGTTATTGATTACAGCAGTTTCCGAAATGAAACGGTGTCATCAAATTGGGCGGGTTGCTCCCTTCAGAGCTTTATTTCAAACAAACTTACCGTAGCATTGTCATAATGTGCCGGTAAACCTGTTGTATTGCGGAGCTTCTTTAATCCCAAAAAATCAAAACCACATTTTGTGTAGTGATCAATCAGTCCTTTATTTTCACCTACTGTATCCAACCGAACAAACTGCTTGTTATTTTCGCGCGCATATTCAATCGACCAATTCACAATATTGTTAACAAGATTCTTCCCTCTAAAATTAGGATTCGTTGCGATACGATGGATATAAACTGCTGGATCATTATTTCTCTCTTCCCAAATATCAGGGTCGTCGAATGTTGTTGCCCAAATACAGGCAATATCCTGATCAACAACCATTTTCCATTGTCTATTCTCCTCCAATTCCTGTTCGATAAGCTTCCGATCAAACGCTGGCCAATAAACCATGGATTTTGCCTTTTGAAAATCAGTTGCGATTCTATAAAACTTAAAGATTGAATCAATATCGTTAAATGTGCTATTCTGTATCTGTAATTTCATCAGTATGACTAAGGTATTTATAATAAAAGAGTGCCTAAAGCATATACAAAGCTACATTTCCGCTAATAGTCGCCATGGGTACAGATTAGATCCATTATAAGGTATCAGTTTGTGTGTTAAAGTTTGCTTAAAGTCGTCGCAATAGCGGTTGTGTACTGCAACGGAATGACCCGCCAAAACTTCTGCTGATCTTGAAATCAACATATTCGACCTGTATTCCATAGTCGGACAACTTATCACCGATATGTTTAAATTCAGGGTCGGTGACATACACATCCGGGTTAATAGGAAGACCATTTGTCGCAAGCTGTCCCGCCTCGGTCAGGGTAACATTTATCTTATCCCATTGTTTTAGTTGTTCTGGTAATCCATCCAGAAAAGCATCTTCACAAACGACCATCAGCCCCTCCCGGATCAGCCCGAGTGCGCAATCTAAATGCAAGATATCGGGGTGTAATCGTACCTCCTCGACCTGATAGCCATAGGGTTTGAGCAATTTCGACAGCCAACGGATACCTAAACTATTGGATGCAAGTCCTGAATTTCCGACAAATAACTGTTTCCCATACACCAAAACATCACCGCCTTCGATAAAGGGGCCATGCCAATCGGCGAGATCAGCATGATCATGGACAGCAGGCCTTGGTGCTGCGACATAAAGACAATCCTCCGGGTACACATGTGCCTCAAAAATGTCTCGTATTGGCAAAATTTCATTCCTGCGCTGAAGAAAACGCAATGACCCTTCAATAACAGTATTGCCTACCGTGAAAAATGGATCCCGTACAAAAAAGTTCGCATAGCCATCTTCAGCCCCGAGCTCCTTCTCTAAAGCCGTCAAGTGACGAGGACGTAATACTTCTACCTTATATTTTTCAAGTACAGCAGCAAAATTCGTCCGCTCAAGCTCCCATGCTTGTTGTTGCTCAGGATATACTTCTGCAAAATCTTTTCCAAGATTTACATTATTACTTTCCCGATCTGAATCTGGAAGAAAACGAAGCTCCTCGCTTCGGATTGCTTTTGGAAATCCAAATTCTGAAACTGTTAATACTACCTTTTGCAATGGAGCAAATTCATTCTCGACAAATACCATAACAATATCGTTTTCTAAAATAGTACCTACTTTGTCTCAACATACAAAAAAAGATAAGATTAAAAAAACTTTATTGAATTCCCAATATCCAGCGGACATCAAAAATATCCGTCACTTCGACCAATTCATCGACTTCATTATTACCTAAAACAGCACGATCGTCCCGTCCCGCCAACTTGGTGACAAGCTGCCCTCGGTCAATCACATCCGTACATGGCAAAAAAACCGAAACGTAGTTTCCAACGCTACGTCCCTCCTCATGAACAAGATCTGAACCATAAATAACCACGTTTGGAGAAGTAAGGGAGGCGCTTACAACAGGTGACCCTGGATACCCAGTTATCTTCATATCCAGTCTATCAAAATACAATGTTCCACCGAAACATGTCTGATAAAACGTAAGCGCCTTTCTACAATTTCCCGAAAACGTGATAAAAACCCCACTTTTTAACCGTTCCATGTCCTAAATAAATTGAATTAACTATGCGTCCGGTATAACTGGCTCAACCAATTTTTTCATTTTTTCCAAAGACTCCTGCCATCCGAGGTAGCACATCTCTGCGGGAATGACTTCAGGGATACCTGTCTGTTCAATGTTAAGTTCGGTACCGCAACTGACTGCGCGCAATGAAACTGTTACTGTCATTTCCCCCGGTAAGTTCGGATCATCAAAACGGTCGACATACTTGATAAATTCATTGGGTGTAATTTCTAAATATTCACCGCCAAAGGAATGTTGGTGACCGGTACCAAAATTGATAAAGGTCATCTTAAACTGCCCACCAACCTTGAAATCCATCTGCTGTACGGTGCAGACAAAACCGTATGGCGGTAACCAGGAAGCATGTGCTATGGAATCCGAAAATGCTCGGAAAACTTTTTCAGGACTCGCCTGAATAATCCGATGTAAAGAAACACGATTTGTTTTCATCTCTATTGATTGTTTATGTTGTAAATAAATAATACGAACTTTTTGTTCTCACGAATATGCCTTTAGTAGACTTGATTTTAATCACAGTCGCTCGGTTCCCGATTAGGATAACGCGGATGCACCGGTGTATGTATTATGCTGTGATGCACCACTCGTACCCCTCGATGTTGACCGATAGACATAAGATAACATCAAGATGCCCAGCACAATAAGTGGCAATACCATATAGGTTATATTTTTATCTACACAGGCATGACTGATAAAGGCAAATAACAAACTAAATGTCAATCCCGCATAAGCCCACTCCTTTAATTTAGCCGGGAATTGTGGAATTGCAATAGCGATAACTCCCAGCACTTTACATATAATAAGTGCATAGGCGAAATAATCAGGATAACCTAAGGGTTTTGTTCCTGCATTTATGTATTGCGGTGCAAATAGTAATGTACCTAATGGCATAACGCCTTCCCAGATAACAATAAATATTGTCGCTATCCAAAAGATAATTTTATTCTTTTTCATGATATTGGTATTTGATGGTGATTAATTTGTGGATTCAACGTATTTTACAAAATTATTGAGAATAGCCTGCCAGCCCTGTTTTTGAAATTCAGGATCGTTCATCTGCTCTGCATCGAAGGTGGTGCTCATGATTGTCTTTCCATCTGTTTCAGCAAACAGTGTACTTACAGTTCTGCCGTCGGCCATCGTGTATGCGATTTCCTGATGTAGTTCCACTTTATCGTAAGTTCCTTCAAAATCAAATCCAAAACTTCCGTCCTTTGCCTCCATCCGATTCTTAAAAGTGCCCTGTACACGTAAGTCATTTTGACTGCTTGGACAGTGCCAGCTAGGGTCTGCAACATTCCATTGCATAATATCTGCCGGGCTATTCCATTGTTGCCACACTTTTTCCACTGCCGCATTTACTGTTGCTTCAACCTTAATTTTTGTTTGTCTTTCCATGATTTCTTTTATTTGTTTATAATGATATAGCAAAGATGCAAAGGATTTTAAGGCCTAGCATATTGTAAAAACGACAACTTTAGGGGTGGATTACGACAAAAACTATTTGTACCTTTATCACATAAACCAAAAAGATATGCAAATCTCTGTTTTTGTTCCCCAATATGGTACTATTGAAGGTATTACACCTGCATTTAGAACCTTTCATACAGCCAATGAATTTCTCTCGGCTTTTGGAAAAAAACCGATATTCAATGTAGAATATGTTGGCCTTAGTGAATATGTTCCAGCCAATAGCGGCGAGTATACCATAAAAACAAATCGCTTGCTACAAGATGTTGACCGGACGGATCTACTGATTATACCACCGACTTTTGGTGATATTGAAACCGGAATAAGAGACAATGCGGAGGCCATACCTTATTTTAGAACTCTTCACTTAAAGGGAACCCGCCTCGCCAGCTTATGTGTAGGCGCATTTCTCCTGGCTGAAACGGGTTTATTAAATGGTAAAAAATGCTCAACCCATTGGGCCTACGTAAGCGAATTCAAGGAAAAATACCCTGAAATAGAAATCGAAGATGGTGCGGTTATCACAGAAAACGATAATATCTATAGTAGTGGCGGTGCGAGTAGCCTGTGGAATTTGATTCTTTATTTAGTCGAAAAGTTTTCAGATCGGGAAACGGCAGTTATGATCGCCAAATATTTTGCACTAGATATCAGTCGGGATAGCCAGTCACAATTTGCGATATTCCGTGGCCAACGCAATCACGAAGATCTGGATATCCAGAAAGCACAAGATTACATTGAACTGAAGTATGAGGAAAAAATTACGGTTGAAGATTTAGCCAATTTTGTTCATATTGGCCGCCGCACTTTCGAACGAAGATTTAAAGAAGCAACAAATAATACGCCAGTGGAATATATCCAACGTGTACGCATAGAGGCTGCAAAGAAATTTTTTGAAGCCTCGAGGAAGAACGTTTCCCAAGTGATGTATGATGTAGGTTATACCGATACAAAAGCATTTCGGGATATTTTCAAGAAAATAACAGGCCTTACACCGATAGAGTATAGAAACAAATTTGCCAAAGTTGCCTAGCTAAAACAAACCAGAAGAAGGGCAAAAATAAGCTTCTTAGCTAAAAGAACAAAGCCACCCGATTATCGGGTGGCTTTCTGCTGTTAAGGTTGCTTGTGACTTATTTTTTCAGCATCATTTCCCGAATGTATTTTACGGGTGAATTGCCAAAACTCAAAAATTTCTCGTTGAAGGCTTTTAGCTTAAATTGAGTACCTTCCTCTTTTTTTACGGCTTCTCTTAAATCATAAATTTCTTTATAACCTGTAAAATAAGATGTCAACTGTACACTGCTGACAGATACTCGTTTCCATTTTCCGGCAGCCTCGGCCTGTTGTTGAAATGCTTCGTCAACCAATAGATGCATGGCATCTTTTTCACTCATATTCTTCACATGTACGCTATAGTCCAAAATCGCATTGCATACGGTACGGAGGTGCCACTTATACCACATCAACCACATTTCGGGCGCATTATCGCCATAACCATTTTCCAACATCATTTGTTCGGTATATACTGCCCAACCTTCAATCATGGCACCATTGCCCAAAACACTCTTGATTAAACTTGGTGACTGATTGGCATAGACCAACTGCGTATAATGTCCCGGAATGGCTTCATGGATATTCAAAATCTGTAAGATATAATGATTATACTCTCTTAAGTAGCTTTCTGAAGCTTCTTTGGTCCATCCGGCAAGACTACCAACATTGTAATATGTATTCCCTCCTTTATCGTAGGGCCCCGGAGCACTGATAGATGCTCCAGCAACACCGGCCATATAAGCAGGTTCTTTCCGTACGACCAAAGGTTTACTATCATCGATGTACAGGAGGTCTTTCTTTTTGACAAATTCCACCAATTTTGGTATCTGCGCTTCAATGGCCGATTGAAATTCATCTGCTTTGACGTGATTGACGGACAAGGTATCAATCATCTTGCGGATCAGCACCAAACTATCTGTGGGCTGTACCGTCTTTCCAAAATACCTTGGCCACAGTTCCTTACTGATTTTATACATTTCAGCATGTAAATAGCTCTTGCGTGCCATTGCCGCATCATAGATCTGTGCAGCAGTAGACCCCGACTGGATATCAAACTTAAACTTTTGATCATATAGTTCCTGCCCCAATCTAAAGCTTCGTGGCGATGGATTCGGGTTCGTTTTTAAAAACGTTACAAATCCATTAATTGCCTTTACCGCCTGATCGGCTTTCGCTTGAATAGCCGCTTTTTCAGTCGCTGGAAGACTAGATTTTTTCAAGGAATCACGCAGATCCGTTTCAAACACAGATAATCCACCCAAATTCTGCTGTATGGCCAAATCGGTCAATACTAATGCGGGATTCCTAATCTGTCCTTTCGCAGCCTCATAATAGGCCGGGATTTGTGCCATCCGTTGTTCAATAGCATGAAGACGGTCATGCAATGGAGCATAATTCTCAGCCAACATAAAGGCTATTGTACCACTTACATTATACGAAGAAGGATTCCACTCATAAGCACGTTCTTTTTCTATTGACCAGATCGTAGATTCCAGGTAATTCTGGATCAGATGGTAATCTGTCTGTTGTGAAAGATTCAGCTCGTTTAGATCAAAACTTTTCAGATGATCTAGATGCTGTTTCGAAAATTCCAGACGCAAGGCTCTGCTTTTGGCATCAGGTATCGTCAGTAGTGAATCGTACCGATGAAATCCTACCTGCGTTGCCCACTCCGGATTCTCCTGCCAGAGCTGCTCAATAAACCGATCTTCGTAAGCTTTAAAACTGGCATTCGATGTTGTATCCGAAAGAGCCTTGTTTGCTTTGGTCCCTGACCCACAGGATACCATCATTCCCAAACCAAGGATAGAAAGTGTATATGTTATTAGTTTCATTGGAGTAATTTGATTAAAAATAACAATTGTTGCTGATTTTTAATCAAATCACCGCAAGGATTTTACAATTAACAGCAGTTGCAACAGCAGACGCTACAACCAACTGTGAAATTTCCGAATAAACCAATTCTTAATAAACTGCGTCAATAGGCAATAACTGACCAAAATGGCAAACAACCAAGGAAAATAGAGCAATGGCAGTGCCTGTAATTTCAATGCACCGGCGAAAGGTGAAAATGGTAACAGAATACCGATAACCATAATCAAGGATGTCAATGCAACAACAGGTGCTGCCGCCCAGCTTTGTATAAAAGGTATTTTGCGTGTACGGATCATATGAATGACCAAAGTCTGTGAAAGCAGTCCTTCTACAAACCAGCCCGATTGAAAAAGTGTCTGATGTTCGACCGTATTTGCCTTGAAGACAAAATATAGCAATGCAAATGTCGCAAAGTCAAAGATAGAGCTGATCGGACCGATAAAGAGCATAAACTTCGACACACTCCCGGCATCCCATTTTTTTGGTTCCAGAATAAATTCTTCATCCATACTATCCCAGGGAATGGAGACCTGAGAGATATCATATAAAAGATTCTGTATCAGCAAATGTACTGGCAACATCGGTAAAAAAGGAAGAAATGCGCTTGCGCCAAGCATACTGAACATATTACCAAAATTACTGCTCGCAGTCATCTTGATGTATTTAATGATATTACCAAAGGTACGACGCCCATAGATCACACCTTTTCGCAGCACCATGAGATCTTTTTCCAACAAGATAATATCAGCACTTTCTTTGGTTATATCGACGGCAGTATCTACACTGATACCTACATCTGCTTCTTTAATTGCCGCTGCGTCATTTATCCCGTCGCCCATAAAACCGACCGTATGCCCTTTAGCACGTAATGCTTTTACCACACGAACTTTCTGCTGGGGACTTAATTTTGCAAAAACAGAAACTTCTACAACGCATTTATCCAACATGATATCATCGATCTGATCCAGTTCGCCACCATTAATAATGCGTTGGACCGGAATCCCCACATCGCGGCAGATTTTGCGGGTAACGATCTCGTTGTCACCAGTCAGTACTTTTACAGCAATCCCCAATTTATGCAATGCCTCAATCGCTGGCGCCGCAGAGGGTTTGGCAGGGTCCAAAAACCCAATAAAACCAGTCAAGGTCAATTTCGTTTCATCAGCAATGGCGTAAGTCAATGGATGTGATCCCTCAAATTCTCGAATAGCAACCAACAAGACACGTAGGCCTTCCTCGTTCATCTTTTTGGAGGTATTCAGCACGATCTTTCGCATGGTATCATCCATAGGAACAGTGCGGTCATTTTCAATATGCAGGCTACGGTCATCACCAGGCTCAAAAGCATGGGTACATAACTCCAACATTTCCTCCACTGCTCCCTTACAAATCAAAAGATGTTTACCATTATGCTTTTTAAGAATAACAGACATTCTTCGCCGCTGAAAATCAAAAGGTATCTCATCTACTTTCAGGTATTGATCCTCCACTTTTAAATAATCATGCAACTCAACATGCTCCAGCACTGCTTTATCCATCAAATTTTTTAGACCTGTCTGATGAAAACTATTGAGATAAGCCCATTTCAGCACCTCATCATCTTCTACACCATAAACATTCAGGTGTTTTTCCATCACAATCTTATCAAGCGTCAGGGTACCGGTTTTATCTGTGCAGAGAATATCCATGGCACCAATATTCTGAATGGAATTCAGCCGTTTGACGATGACTTTGCGTTTACTCATGTTGACAGCTCCTTTTGCCAGGTTGGCTGTCACGATCATGGGTAACATTTCAGGCGTCAAACCTACCGCCACAGCAATCGCAAATAATAAGGCTTCAGTCCAGTTTCCCTTCATCAAGCCGTTGATTAAAAAGATCAACGGAACCATCACCAGCATAAAACGAATAAGCAAAAAACTGACCTTGTTTATCCCTTTATCAAAACTCGTTTCTGGTCGTTCGCCCGTAATGGATTTACTGATACTTCCAAAATAGGTGTAGTTGCCCGTAGTGACAATAACTACGGTAGCCGAACCGCTGACAACATTCGTCCCCATAAAACAGATATTACTGAGCTCAATCGGCTGCTTTTCTTTTGCATCCCGAATAGGAAGATAATTTTTCTCTACCGGAAGTGCCTCACCAGTCAGCATACTTTCACTCACGAAAAGGTCTTTGCTAAGTATAACCCGACAATCAGCTGGAATCATATCACCCGCAGAAAGAAAAACAACGTCCCCAGGCACAAGTTCGGCAATAGAGATCTCTCGTTTTCCCTTAAATTTTCGCGATACCGTAGCCGTTGTCTTGACCATCCCTTTTAATTTCTCGGCAGCGGCATTACTTCTATATTCCTGTATAAAACGTAAAAGAGCGCTGATCAATACCATAATGGAAACCACAATAACCGTCTTATAATCTCTATCATCGACTGCCGCAAGCCAGACATCCAAGACAAAAGATACCAGGGCAATGACCAGTAATATATAAATAAAGGGATTAGCGAATGCTTTGATCAATTTAACATACCATTGAGGAGCCTTTTGATGTTGTACTTCGTTTAATCCAAATTTTTGACGGCGCTCAGTGGCCATATCATCTGTAATTCCTTCTTCACTACTTTCTAGCATTGCACAAGCCATTTTTTCATCCTGACTTGCGATCTCCTGCAATTTGGTGATCGTCCCTAGATTCATCCCATTGGAACCGATCATGCTATGTAGTGGGTTCCTTATTTTATCTCTTACCTTAATCATAACCCTACAATTTATTATATATATGCTCTGCCTAGCCACCTAAAAAGCTGGCCCTAATACTATAGATCGGCTTCTGTACCGATAATTTCCCAACTAATTTTACTTACCTTTTCTTCCATTGTCAGTCGACTGGCGATGCGTTCAATAAGACTATCCTGTTGGCCAACGGCTTTGATTATGGCTGTAATTGCAGCTGCATTCGACTCTATCGTATCATCACTGGACAAGGATGTCAATAGTACTTTCTCTTCATTACCCAACATCTGAATCAAAAGCACACGAATATGATTCTCGATCGTTATCCCGCATCGGATTGATACCAAATAATCTGTTTGTGCCACAGCTGATTTACGAAACTTGATGAATCCCATCCGCTGACCGATAGGCCGAAAGATCAAATGTGTTAAGATAATGGCAATAGCCACCAGGCCCGCCTGGGGATATAAGCCCAAGCCCGATAAAGTGCCTACAGCGGCAGAACACCAGATCGTTGCCGCTGTATTGAGACCATGTACATTAAGTCCATCTTTCATAATCACTCCAGCTCCAAGGAATCCTATTCCGCTGACCACATACGAAGCGATACGTCCTGTGGCATCGCCGCCTATTTCAATGGAGAGGAGTACAAAAGCGGCAGCACCCAAAGACACCAATGTGTTGGTCCGTAATCCAGCATTCTTTTGCCGCCACTGTCGCTCAGCGCCAACAGCTGCCCCCAAAAGCAATGCAGCAAATAATCGTAATGCAAATTCAAAAATACCCATATCTCATCCTCCTTTGCCCGCAAAGGTCAGCAATCATCACCGGGACTGCCATTAGAGATCATATAGAAAATTATTAGAATTTTATTAGAAAAAACAGAAGTATATATAGCTAAAAAACAACATATTACATATAATAAAAAAAATATTTCAAGCCTTATGTCCAATTTCTTTAACTTCAATCATTATTGTAGTGTAAATCAGTTACACTTAAAACAATAATAAAATGAAACAACGAATCAATTTTTTCGCAAAAGGCCAAAATGCTATGAAAGCTATGTTTGGATTGGGTGCTTATTTAGGTAAATGTGCAATCGAACAGGAGCTATTGCATCTTATTTATTTTAGAGTTTCACAGATCAACGGCTGTGCTTACTGTCTGGATATGCATTCAAAAGATCTACTTGCCACGGGCGAAAATCCACAACGTCTATTTTTATTGGATGCTTGGCGTGAGGCCCCGCTTTACAGCGCCCGGGAATCTGCTGCTTTAGCATGGGCAGAAGCCGTAACAAAAATAACCAATGGTGATGTGCCTGATGAGATTTATGCCATTGTAAGTAAGGAATTCTCCGAAGAGGAATTGGTTGATCTGACTTTGGCGATAACAACAATCAATGCATACAATCGTTTTAACATTTCGTTCCGCACAGAAGCTGGTGGATATAAAGTCGGTCAACATAAAGCACAGACAGCATAGTACTGTTAAAACAAATGAATAAATTTAGTTAACAAATAAAACTATAAGCATGAAAGATTTCATCTTATTATTTCGGCAAGCAGGTAATGAACAACCGCTTTTGACCGAGGAGGAAATTGCTAAAATCAACAAAAAATGGCAGAATTGGATCGGCGACATCGAAGCGCAAGGAAAACTTAGTGACCATGGTTCGCGTCTTGAAAAAACTGGAAAGGTATTAAAACCGGGCGGAGTTATTACCGATGGTCCTTTTGTAGAGATCAGAGAAAGTCTTGGCGGATTTATTGTCATCTCAGCAGAAAATCTGGACGAAGCAACAACATTGGCACATGGCTGCCCCATTTTAGAAGCAAACGGCAGTGTTGAAATTAGAGCGCTCTTAGTTTAAATGAATAGGTTTATGGGCAATTGTATGGAGATACAATTGCCTTACTATGTATTATGGAATCTAACTTTCTAAAACAGCTTTTCCAGCAAGAGTTTACCAAGATTGTCGCGGTAATTTCAAAAAGCTTTGGTTTACAACATATTGAAATTGCCGAAGATATTGTCAGCGAAACTTTTTTGTTGGCCACCGAATCGTGGCAGACAAAAGGCCTACCTGCAAATCCAACAGCATGGCTTTATACCGTAGCCAAACGAAAAACCCTGAGTCACTTCAGACGGAATAAAATTTTCGAAGATAACGTAATTCCCGAAATACATCAAAAACAGATCACTGTGGATCATACCGATGAATTTAGTTTCAGCCAGGAGAACATCAAAGATAGCCAGTTAAAGATGTTATTCGCGATCTGCACACCGGCTATCGCAAGTGAGGCACAAATAGGACTCGCCCTACGTATCCTCTGCGGTTTTGGTATCGAGGAAATTGCCGAAGCCTTTCTTTCAAACAAGGAGACTATCAACAAAAGGTTATTTCGGGCAAAAGAAAAACTTCGTACCGAAAAAATCCAGCTTGAGTTGCCTTCCGAACAAGAAATCGTCCAAAGACTGGACAACGTACTGCATATTATCTACCTCCTGTTTAATGAAGGGTATTATTCCAAGACTCAAAATCAGATTTTAAGAAAAGATCTCTGCATCGAAGCCTTACGACTGGCCTTAACGCTGACCACGTACGATAAGACGAATATTCCAAAAACGAACGCGCTCATCGCCTTAATCTGCTTTCACTCCTCTCGTTTCGATGCTCGACATGGGACGGATGGAGCATTTATTCTATATGAGCAGCAAAATGAGAAACTCTGGAATCAAGAATTAATCAGTCAAGGTATCTATTTTTTGAACCAGTCTGCCGATGGTGATCAGCTAACCTCTTACCATATCGAGGCAAAAATTGCGCAATGCCACTGTACAAAAGCAGATACCGCAGAAAAATGGAGAGAAATCCTTCAGCTTTACGACCGTCTGTTAGCGGTCAATTACTCCCCTGGCGCCATACTCAACAGAACCTTTGCCTTGTATAAAGCGAAAGGTGCAAAAATAGCAC
>JAITLV010000069.1 GCA_031277685.1 Sphingobacterium sp.
AAAATGGAGGGAATTTACAAGCCTGAGCTTAGGGTAACGTTAATACATGTGCAGAACAGCAGACCTGATCACATCGCCAAGATAAAAGAAATAGGTGTTATACCCTCGTATTTTTCATCCCACGTGTATTTATGGGGAGATTGGCACTATCAAAGTGTTTTTGGCCCCAAGCGTGCTGCTTTTATTAGTCCAGCTCAGTCAGCAAAAAAAGCTGGAATACTATTTACGATCCATCATGATAGCCCTGTGACGCCCCCTGATCTAATGACCGGGGTATACGCTGCGGTTAATAGGACCACACGTACGGGGATGGTCTTGGGACCAGATGAGCGTATTGATGTCAGGGATGCATTAAAAGCAATTACAATCAATGCTGCCTATCAGTATCAGGAAGAAAATGATAAAGGATCTTTAAAAAAAGGGAAACTCGCCGATCTGGTTATTTTGGATCAGAACCCTTTAACAATCCATCCAAAAAAATTAAGGGACATCAAAGTAGTTGAAACGATCAAAGAAGGAAAGACAGTCTTTAAAAGAGAATGATGAACCTATCATCTTATCAATAAAAACGTTGTAATATTTGGGTGATCGATATCTGTTCATTTATGAGCGCAGAAATATAATTGAAGAGTAAATGAATATTATCTTTTCGGGTCGTTCACAATCCATTCTGCGATAAGATATTGCTAAAAGATCTGACGATCCGGGGGAATAATTTGAGCGGTTTCTAAACGCAAATCTAACGAAGGGCCAAACTAAAAACGTAGAAGAAATGTTGCGAAAAGTTTAAAAAATTGGACTATATAACACTGATTTGAATGGAAATAGTAAATGACATGGCTTACTGATTATTAAGTATGCTCTTTTAATAGATAAGAATATGATAAAATCAATGCATAGAAGATTTTTGAAAAAGTCAGTAATTTTGTTTTTTTAGCTTAAAAAAATAAGAAAGCAAATAAGTCAAAGTTTTATGTTATTGTATCTATGTACTAGCAATCTAACATTTTTGAACGTAAATTTCGTGTTGTTATAATCCTCTTTCTTCATTTTATCGCTCAATAAGCTTTCAAACATTGCTTGTCGTTTTTTTCTTGATTTTCCATCAATAAATGAAAATGCATCGATTTTAATTGGAGTCATTGTAGTACCTTCTTTTTCGATATACCAGGAAGTAAATTCTAAACTTGGAATCCCTCCTGATGCAATAATCGAACTCAACGTCACCGTTATCCCCACCATATGATCAGGCGTTTGACCATATATATAATATTTATGCTCATACAATGCTATTTTTCCGTCTTCGATACATCTTAGCCAGCTTGACTTTGGGGCAATAGCGATCCTCTTTGCGATCTTTGCCGGAATTGGACCAGATAGCATCTTGCTACGGTACAACTCCTTCTGTCTTGCATTATAATACGATACATAACAGTTGGGGTCTACGTTATAGGTGGCGTCCAGCGTCACCAATTTCAAATTTCCGGTAAAAAAATGAGTTTTTATATGACCATAAATGGTGTCATTTGTTCTGGTAACTATATAGCTACAGGGCTCGGTCTGTTCCTGTGCATGCAGTGTTAAATTCATAATCAGGATTATAAATGAAATTATAAATCTAAAAAACATGTAGCGAATTGTTTTATGTTAAATTGTTTCAACAAATCTAAATCCTATAAATCGAAAAATACTTTACATATGTTGATAAATGACTTATAATTGGTCTTTAATTCTACTTAGTTGATTCAGCGTAGTAATATTTCAGCAAAATTTGATGAATCAATATAAAATGCTTATCATAGGTCTATGGTCACACATCATCTAAAAGATATACAATATGATGCTGCACGGGCAATCACACCTTTTCATATCTTTGATTTGGATAAAAAAGCCCTGTCTGCATATAAGGAACCACATACAAAGGATCATTTTTGCCTTTTATTTGTCAAAAAAGGAGCGTTAAACATGCAGGTTGAAGACCGCCGATATCGTGTCTCTTCAAGTTCGATCTGCGTTATATTCCCTGGACAACTCTCCTCCAAAGAGCTCTTCGGTGAACAGTTTGAAGGGAAATTGATATTGTTTGATGAAGTCTTATTTTGTTCTGATATTCTTAAGAATGAATTGAGCATTTACAATTACAATATCTCGGTAAAGCTCAATCATATTGAATTGTCGATCGCGGAAACTAACGATATAGAAATATTGCTCGAACAGATTGAAAGATCTTATCGGGATTTAACGTCAATCAAAAAGGAACAGGCGCGATTCTTTATCAAAATCCTTTTGCTGAAATTGGTCGAATTTGTTCATACCAAATGGGACAACAATAACGCAAGTAATGATAATGCGAAGCTTTATGGTAAATTTCTTGATCTATTGGAAAGACATTATAAAACTGAGCGAACAGTGGCTTGGTATGCTGAAAAGTTACAGCTGAGTCCAAAAAAATTAAACGAGATCACACGTAAAATTGCCGGATTAACTTCTATTGAAACCATTCACGCACGAATAATGAATGAAATCAAACAGTTATTGCTTTTATCCAATTATTCGCATAAGGAAATTGCTTTTGAACTTGGATTTAATTCACCGGCAGCTCTGAATAAATTCGTTCGGGCTAAAATGGATGAAACGCCTACCAATCTACAGCGGCAACTAGCGCAAATGTATAAGACGTAAGTGATGATATACGGATTTGTACTGTTATGGGGATAAAACTATATCGGATCAAATGTATATCATATCGTAGCTAATGTATAACAGCAGAGATCATTGACCAAGTAAATTTGCAACAGAAATTTAATATAGATTATATGAGCAAGTTATTTGTTGCCAGTGAGGTATTTCATGGTGCTGGCAGTTTATCGGAGTTGAAAAATCTGTCCGGAAGGAAAGCTATCATTGTGACTGGTGGACAATCCATGAAAAAAAGTGGTACAATAGATCGTACGATAAATTATTTAAAGGAAGCAGGATTGGAAACTGCGGTCTTTGATGGTGTAGAGGAGGATCCATCTTCGGCTACAAGTTTTCGCGGAGCGGCGGTGATGGCTGATTTTGAACCAGACTGGATTATTGGTTTGGGTGGATGTTCGGCAATTGATGCGGCAAAGATGATGTGGGTGTTTTATGAATATCCTGATGCAAACTTTGAAGCAATGACTAAACCTTTCAATGTGCCGACATTACGAAAAAAAGCAAAATTTATTGCAATTCCCTCAACGAGTGGTACTGGCACGGAAACGACTGGGCTTGCAGTAATCACGGATCGGGAAAAAGGGGTTAAGTATCCAATCGTCTCCTATGAATTGACACCGGATATCGCAATTGTCGATGGCGAAATATGCGCGACAATGCCTGCCAATATTACATCCAATACAGGTCTCGATGCACTCACGCATTGCGTAGAAGCTTATGTGTCCAATATCGAAGATAATTATGCGGATGTACTAGCAAAAGGTGGACTTGAGATTGTATTCAAAAATCTTGAAGAAGCGGTCCGTAATCCCACAAACATTAAAGCGCGCCAAAATATGCATGATGCTTCTTTTATGGGCGGATTAGCGTTCAATAATGCCTGGTTGGGTATCGTTCACTCGCTTTCCCATCAGGTGGGGGCCTTGTATGGTATTCCGCATGGTGCTGCAAACGCAATTTTCCTGCCGAATGTAATTCGGTTTAATCAAACAGCAACAACAAGATACCCAGATTTGGCTAAACTTGTGGGTAAGGACTCTGCAGAAGGACTGGCACAGGAAATTGAAAAACTGAGAGCCGCCGTTAATAACTTTGGTTCGCTTAAAGCATTCGGTATTTCTTCGGAAGATTGGGAAAAGAATCTGGAGTATATTTCCAATAATGCACTTCAAGATCCTTGCACCGGTTTTAACCCACGTAAACCTAGTTTACAAGACTTGAAAGATCTTTACAATGCGTGTTACGAGGGCACGGTTTACCAGTACTAATTAGAAATTTTTATCATCAGCATTTCCGGCAAAACTGGAAATGCTGATTTAGTGTAAGTAAATTTGCCCTTGAGTATTCTCAAAATAGAGCTAGCTACATTGCAAAGCTGTAAAAGCTCATTTAATAAAAGACTCTTAAATAAGAAAAACCGATAAAATACTAAATTTCGGAAGGAGCAAATCCATAGTGTTTTTTAAATGCTGTAGAAAAATGTGAAGGATTTTTGAATCCAACTTCGAGATAAGTATCATTCACTTTTTTGTGCT
>JAITLV010000081.1 GCA_031277685.1 Sphingobacterium sp.
TTTTTATATTTAATTATTCAAACGACATGGTCATGAAAGCAAAGCCCCCATTTGGCTTTGAACGCTACAAAGAGGAAGCTATGGAAGGTCTTTATACTGGAAAGGGTTTAACCCCAATGATGGAGTTCTAGCGCCGTTAATGAAGCATTTATTGGAGTCGATGATGGATAGCGAGCTGGAAAATCACCTTCAGGAAGATAAAGCTTCCTGGAACTCCAGTCGTCGGAATGGCAAGACCAATAATATCCTAGGCATAGAAATGGATGATCGCAAAGACCTGATAGGAATTTATAGTTCGGAAAACGAAGGAGCAAAATTTTGGGTATCCGTCACCGATTTAAAGCAATGCGGTGTAGAGGACATCCTAGTAGCCTGTATCGATGGGCTGAAGGGCATTTCTGAAGTTATAGAAGCTATTTTTCCAAAAACAAAAGTTCAGTTATGAATTGTCCATCAGATTAGATCAAGCATGCGCTACGTTACAGAAAAGGACAAAAAGGCTGTTATTGAAGATTTAAAGCCCGTTTATAAAGCTGTAAAGGAAGAAATGGATTATGAAAAACTACTGGTCTTTGAAGCGAAATGGGGCAAGAAATATACCATAGCCGCTAAGTCGAGATCAACCATTACGTGCAGATAATCTCACAATTCAATTTGTTGTGATAAATGTATACTTGGTCGGACGGATACGTATATTTTATTTACACCT
The DNA here is from genome assembly GCA_031277685.1 of Sphingobacterium sp. Lineage (GTDB taxonomy): Bacteria > Bacteroidota > Bacteroidia > Sphingobacteriales > Sphingobacteriaceae > Sphingobacterium. Next base: position 710 of record JAITLV010000081.1, read on the forward strand.
CGATGCGGCTTAATCTACTCAACAAGCGCAAGAAACGTCTACCGGCACGAGTAAAAGCTCCGTTATTGTGTCCTATTGGACCAAATATTACATGGAGTCTTGATTTTATGCACGATACGCTAACTACTGGGAAGAGCATCCGGACATTGAACATAATAGATGATTTTAATCGGGAAGCATTATCTATTACAGTTGACACCAGCCTTCCGGCAACCAAGGTGGCCAAAGAATTAGAAAAGCTGGTAGAATGGCAGGGAAAGCCTGAATGCATACGGTCAGATAACGGCCCTGAGTTTTTAGCAGAGGTTTTACAGCAATGGTGTTCGCAGAGCGGCATTGAATGGTGTTATATCCAACTAGGTAAACCTACCCAAAATAGTCTTATCGAAAGGTTCAACAGAACATTCAGGCAGGATGTGTTGGACAGTTATATGTTTGAAAATCTTACTGCGATCAGAAAATACGCTAATGCCTGGGCATGGATGTATAATAATGTCAGACCACATTCTTCGCTAGGGCAACTTACACCTGTAGAATTTTTATTGAAATATGGGAAACAGGAGAATTTTCCAACTTTCCAGCGAGATAATAACAATAAATTCGATTGGAATTATTTAGTTTTGGATATAGCTAGTTAGGGTGAGATTACATTCCAAAGGAGATAGAAATGCGTATTTGTGCAAGGCTATTGGAAGAATTAGTGAACTGTTTTGTAATTCCGTTTTTATATAGGAAACTAATTAGCAATCTTTTATAATAACGAATTATATAGTATTAAGGTTGTCATTTCAGCTATCTCGCGGAAAAAAGTCTAGGAATCAAAGGTAGAAATCTTATTCAGCTCATGCTTTTAAATTGTGAAAATTTTTATCGTTCGATATAACATAAAGGCAATAATTTTAGTAAGGAGCAACAAAGATAGATCGTTGATTGATTTAGCAGTCATTAATTGTAGTGTTTATTTTTTAGTCCTATTTTACCAGTATACTTACAAGTATCGTTCAATATGGTTTATCAAAAATATTTTTTAAGCCTCTAGATAGAAGTGTTTTAAAAAGTTGAAACATAATGTTGTGTTTTTTTAATAACGCTTTTTAAATTATTGATATTCCATTTGAATATATTTTGTTGATTTATTTTATAAGTGTCATTGCATTAATTTTGGTTAGTCTCTTAGTACAGAATCTTTCAAAAGATTTTGCGGAGTTTCGTCTGAAAATAGATTGATCGCACATTTTGGAAAATAGGTTTTCGATGCGTTGTCTGGTTATTTCTGAACGACCTGAATTGAGATTTGAATCCCTTTGGCTATTTCTTTTCGATATATCTAATCTGGTGTTTGCAGTTTCAAAAAGATTTAGCTGTACAGTTGCGAATCGGTGCCCTTGATCCCCTAGAAATGTGCAGTTCTTGAGCTGATAGGGGGCATAGTCCAAGTAATAAATATTTTGCACATTGGTATTGGGGAGGATCAATAGCTTACAAGATACCTTTTTAATCAATATACCGCTGAAAGTTTACAAACATTGTAGTATTAGAGATTTGAAGTGAGGTTTTAAATCAATGCTATTCCATCTGTTTTGGGTCAAGTTGTAAATTTTAGGTTTTTTGTCAAATTGTCCCATATCCGTTTAAATATAGATTTATCCTCTGTAATTATTTCAGCATTTCCTAAAACCCCAGGTTTTAGTCTGATCAACGAATCTTGTTTTGATCTTATTAAGTCCACTTTCGTAAAGAATACACTGTCTTTTATCGGTATATCCGACATGTATATTATATTTCCATGTAAATATCCATATTCAGTATAAGGGTAACCACGTACTTTTATCAGTACAGATTGCCCTAATTTAACCTTAGCTGATGCATCTTGAGGAAGTAAAATCTCACCGTAGTATTGCTCATTCCTTGGGTTGATATAGAACAGTTTCTGACCCTGAGCTACAGGTTGGTTGCTCTGCAAAAATTCTCCATATATCAACTTTCCATTCGACGGACTTGTCATCACATATTGCCTTTTCCAATTTTCTGCATCACTGATAAAGCTATTAAGCGCCTGAATAAATTTTTTCTGCTCTTCCGAAATCTGATTTTCTATGTCGGTCAGTTCCCTAGTCTTTGACAAAAGACTGTTCTGATAAGAGATCAGGTTGTTTTCCATTTGTGGTATTGTTTGTCGCTTAGCCAGCAAAAGAGTTTCCTTTTCCTGTAATTCAGCTGGACTAATAACCTTTTTATCTGCAAGAATCCTATAACGTTCAAACTCCCTCTCGGTGAGTTCCAATTGCTGCTTCTGAAGCTCAAAAGATTGACTGTTCTTGGCATACTGTTCTTGCGCATTGACAATCTCTTTATGAATTGTTGATCTGCGTTTTTGATAGATTCCATCATCGCCCGAGGACAAATAGTTTAGATATGTTAGGTAGAAATTTTGATAGCTGGTTTGCAGCTCCCCTAGATTAAGATCTCTCGGTGCAATTAGCTTTTCCAAATTATAGGGCTGCTCACCGTTTTGACGCAGCTGCTGAAGTCTTTCCAAAAGCATTAATACCTGCTCATGGTCAGCTGTACTTTCGAGGTAGGCCAACGGCGTCCCTGTGGTGATCCAAGTACCATCTTTCGCCAGCAGCTTTACGAGGTTTCCTCCGACTTTTGCAGAAACTACTTTGGGAGCATCAGCGGTATTGAACTTAATTGAGGTATTCACCATTTCGGGATAGCGAATAAACGTTGAGAGCCCCCCAATAATTAGTACTGTAAGTAAGATAAATGTCCCCCCTCTTCTTAAAAGCCAAGAAGGGGGTTTTGCAATGATCTCCTGTAAGTCAGCCGAGTGAAGGTCAGATTCGGTAATAAGTGATTTTTTCTTGGCCATTTAATTTCCTAATTCTAATTGGTTTTTTACTAATTCAAAATACTTACTCTTTGCTGCTATAAGTTCCGCATGGCCTCCTTGCTCAACAACGTTTCCTTTTTCTAATACGATAATATTATCGGCATTTTTGACTGTACTAAGTCTGTGAGCAATCACAATTACCGTTTTTTTTAGAAAAAAACGGTCAAGATTTTCAATAATTATTTTCTCATTATTGGCATCAAGGGAGTTTGTAGCCTCATCCAAAAATATAAACTCAGGTTCTTTATAGACAGTTCTGGCGATCATTAGCCGCTGCCGCTGCCCTTGGCTAAGTCCCTTTCCGGCAGTGCCAATTTTGGTAGCTAAACCAAATGGTTGCTCCGTAACGAATTCGTTTAAGTTTGCAATTTCTATGGAATTATCCAGTCGCTGTCTATCTACGAACTCTGTATTGACTGTGATATTGCGTTCTATCGTATCAGCATAAATGTAACTGTCCTGGAGTACGGCACCGCACTTTTCCCTCCATAGAGAGAAGTTAAACTGTTCCAGCCTTTTGCCACCAACAAGAATTTCACCTTCTTCATATTCATAAAAGCGCATCAGCAGTTTCAGTATCGTTGTTTTGCCGCTGCCGCTGGTACCTACAATCGCTGTAGTCTTTCCCGCAGGAAAATACAAGTTTAAACGGTTGAAAATTGGTTCATTGCCAGCGCCATAGTAACGAAAAGTGAGATTTCGAATTTCAATGTCTTTTTTTTCTGGCAAGCTATCTAAATAATCTTTTTTTAAATCTTCTTCATCTTCAGATTTATATATTTCATTGAGACGATGCATACTAATTTTAGCGTCCTGAAAAGACTGTACAAATCCAAGTAATGCTTCCACAGGACTGCTGACCATTCCAACTATATATTGAACAGCCATCATTCCACCAAGAGTCATATCGCCATCAATAACAGCTTTGGCACTGAAAAAAGTAATTAGGATACTTTTGGTTTGATTGATTGCCAAAGAACCGATCGACTGATATTGCGAAAGAGCTAAACTTTTTACCTTGAATCTGAACAATCTCGCTTGTAAAGCCTCCCATCCCCACCGTTTCTGCTTCTGGGCATTATTAAGTTTGATATCTTTGATACTCTGAATCATTTCAACCATGTAGGTTTGATTTTCAGAAGAAATCTTGAATCGCTTGTTATCGAGCTCCTGCCTATATTTCATAAATAGAAGTATCCAAATAGTGTATAGCACAGTAGCAATAAAGAAGATTAAAAAAACTACCTTATTATAAATAACCAATAGCACGCCAAAGATTAGCATATTGACTAAGGAGAACAATGTGTTTAAGGTATCTCCCGTCAAAAACGTTTCAATGCGTTGCTGGTCCGTCATTCGCTGTATCAAATCGCCATGCGTCTTTTTATCAAAAAAGCTCATAGGTAATTTCATAATCTTTATTAAGAGATCCGTGAGGATTGAAATATTGACACGTGTACTAATGTGGAGCAAAATCCAAGATCGGATGAATGATACCGAAGTACTCCCCACGAATAACATGAGTTGGGCTATCAGAATTAAATTTATAAAACTGATGTTTTTAGTATTAATGCCTATATCGACGACTGACTGGGTCAGAAATGGCGTGATCAGCTGTAGAACTGTACCTAATATCATACCCAGTATTAGCTGTGTGAAGAGCTTTTTGTATCTATAGAAATAGGTAAACATTTTGCTCCATTTGAGCGAAGAGTCAGGTTCTTCCTCATCGAGTTCATAGAATTCGGGGCTAGGCCCCAGAATTAGTGATAGTCCTGAATGGAGGTCCTTGGAAGAATACCAGTTACTAGAAAACTCTTTACTATTATACGTTATCAAACCTATTGCGGGATCTGCAATATAGTATTTCCCCCTCTTAATTTTATAAAGTACGACAAAATGATTCTGATTCCAATGCAATATGCAGGGTAATTCTACGTCCTGAAGCTGTTCCAAGTTAAGCCTGACACCATAGGTGCGAAATCCCAATTTCTCTGCAGCCTCGCTAATACCAAGCATATTTACACCTGTATCCGTTGTCTGACAAAGTTTGCGAATCTTATGGATAGACACAGAGTGTCCATAATATTTGAATATCATGCGTAGACAGGTGGCACCACAATCCATCAGGTCCATTTGCTCATAATAAGGAAAACTTTTTAGCATCTAAATCTTATATTATCTTTTTTTCGAAAACAACCTGCTTGCCAAATGATTGATAGATTTTCTTTACCTATGATATCTACTTGTTCTGAGACATCTAAATAGGCTTTATACAATGTGTCGTCTGCTCGTTCAGATATGTCTTTAAGCAGGTGCCGACTTCGTTCTAGAAAAAATACTTTAAATCGACAGGATTGTAAATTTCAGGAAGTTCTTGGCCATTAATGTAGAGGGTAGGAGTAGCGCGAATTTTCATAGCCTCGCACCAGTCTCGCATCTCCAATATTTTATCTGTTTGAAGGTTCAATTCTCCATTCATAGGATATTTAATAGCAAATGTATCATATTTCTTAGCTGATGCCAGATACCAGTCATCGAGCGCTTCGTGTAACTTTTGTTTTCCATATTTTTCCTGAATCGCCAAAAGGTGTTGGACGGGAGCTGTTTTAATATCTCTTTCGTCACCAGAGGCAGTAAATATAATTCGTAGCTTCACATTGTTATTTTTTCTGATAATTTCTTGAAGGACGAGATGAGTACTAGAACAAGGTTGGCAATAAGGATTACAAACCTTAACAATTTCATTTTCTGCACTTTCATTGCCTATAACCAGACCTATGCCATTGACAGGATAATTTATTGCTTCGCTTTTCTCCAATATTGAAGCAAAAATCTTAGGGTTATATAAAAGCTTCTTCCATTTCATTTCATATTCTTTACTTTCATTTGCTCGTTTCATGATCGGAATAGACAAATTAGATACAAGTAAAAATATAATTCCCAAAAAAACATTTAAAGTGAGCTGAAGGTGATTGATCTGACCGAATTTGAAATTATTCTCGATAAGAAACACTATTCCCAAGCAAGCATTTGCTAAGATCACACATTGGGAACCGAGACAAAGCGGGCACCATTGTTTTATAACTCTCGCTTGGTAGTAAATAGAAAAGATCAAATAGGGAGTAATTATAATTGAAGTAAGCGACCAAATGGCCAAATTGCTGGCCTGACCAAAAAAAATAAGTAGGCTGATAAAAAAGGCAGCGAAATAGGCGAATCCCCAAACTGACCAACTGATATCCATAAATTTTGACCGTGAAGAAGATAGTACTGCTTCGCAATTGGATTTTTTACCAAGCATACCACAAACCTCTTTTATAAAGGGATCCTGAGAATTCACATCGTGTTTAATCAATAGAAGAGATATGAAGCTCCCAAACAAACTGGTGCATAGAAATGCTCCGCCAATTAAAGTTAATGTAGTGATTCCCTGACTAAAAAGAAGCTGTAAAGATGCAATTAGTATCAAAAGAGAAATATAAAGTGGCAATCTGCCTGAAAATTCTTCAGTTCGCTCGATTTTTCTATTCTGAACGTATCCTATTTCATTTTTTGCACTAGAGCCATCGAGCAAAAGTACTACTCCTTTATCTATGGAGCTAAACTCAGCGAAGGTTAATGTATTAATTTTATCTGTTAGGGGGTCTAAAAAGGTAATGGAATTATTATCTGCCTTTGAAACGACTGTAAACTGAGAGTTCGACCATCCTTCTTTCTGAACAGAACAGATAAAGGGGAGCTCGAAATCATCATAGGAATGATCTCCCTTTCGAAGGGCCGCACTTTGAATAGCATATTCATCCAATGTATCTTTAATAGATAATAAGGAGGGATAGTCAACATTTGATTCTAGTAGCTCTTTTAATCTCCGTACAGTGAATTTCACCTTATATATATTTAAGATATAGGAGCACACAGTCAAAAGGTTGTTGGATTTTTTTAAATTAAAAACACTCATAATTCAAATACTGTATATGACGATAAGCAACGCCGCGAATTTTATATTATTAATAAGCATACAAATATGCCATAAGAACCATTAGTTCGTGATAGGGAACCATTGTTTCTAAGGATCCCTAGAAGAGTAATCCTATTTTACATTTAATCGTTAATCGCTTTCTGGATTCACGTCCTAGCGATTTCTTCCAAATACCTTGAGAATTATCCTTTTGGCTTATATTTTCCATTTTTCATAATCGTTGCAAGTATGTTTTTATAAGCTAATAATACTCGTTCGTAAGCACTTTAGTTAATTTGTTAAATCTTTTTAATCTTGAAAATTTGCTTATTAGATATGGTTAATTAAAATTATCTCTATTTTCAGAACTTTTTGACATTTTTCAGCTCCAGGGAAACAGCAAGACTTGGGCTGCACCACATTGTATCTAAATATGTAATTCTCATCCGCTTATTATAATGGTTCTGCCCCTTGTAGTGCATTATCCGTAAAATGAGTGGGTTGCTTCTATATTTTTCAGATCATGAAGTGCTCCTCCATTCCTCGTATGTAACACAAAAGCTGCTAGATAAATAATTGCTCGACACGTAACCGTTAGATAATAGGAGCAGAAAGACCTAATAAAAAAGTTATATTATTAATATGATCTAACACCAAAAAAGTAGCAGCGTTTTGTTTATATTTTGTAATGTATATGGTATTATACAATTTCCATAAAAATGAGAGTGTTGCAACAACACTCTCAAAAAATCTGTTAATTAGGGATACATCCGTAAATTCCCATATAGTATCCACAGTGTCCGGCTGCTGAATCTGTTGTTACGCAATCTGTCTGGCTTCCTCCACGACAAGGAACTGGTTTAAGACCGCCAACAACTGATTTTAATTGTTCTCTCGAAAGAAGTTCTTTACTTTGAATGGATTTTAAATTAATCTTTTTCATAACTTTGTTTTATAAGATTATAATGCCCGCTCACTCCGGGACATTTTCGGAGGGCCTTTTTACAGGGAACCTTCTGATGGCTTAGGTCTGCTTGCAACCTGCCTAAGCCTTTTTTTGCTACGTAGTTCTTTAAATTAAACCTTTTGTCAGCTAGCTGGGTAGTCTATACAGAGTACAATAGAATTAACCAGCCATCTGTTTTTTTGTATCTGACTCTTAGATTCGAAGTTTTCTGTTCTTCCGTAAATCCACATTTATCTAATAATATTTTTTTATGCTGCAATTTGATGTTTACATTTATTTGACCAAAATAATAGATTATCTAGCTATCAAAGCTAGTTTTACCTAAATCGAAAGATTGTAGCCATTTTGGCTGCTATGGAGAATATATGAACAGAAGGACGAAATTGGTAAAAAGATATTTCATTTTTTGAAAAACGCTATCTTCAGTCTCGTTTCTTGAAAAACGGTTAATGACTGCATATGCAGAAGCACTGGTCAAATGTTGGGACCGCTGTATAGCTATTTGGAATAAGGTGGATACGACTTTGCAATGGTTCAATATATATTGACAAGTATCAGTTAGCCTATCCTTTAAGCTAATAATATACAATAATTCCATTATAATATAACTAAATTAATTTTAGGGTTACTACTGTAATTGTGTTGTATTTTATTGATTGTAAGTGGTTTATAGTTCTTTCAAAAACAACTGTTCGTTGATTAAAAAGTAAGTATATCTTCTCTTATGTTAAATTTAATACTTTATTTGAAGTGTTTTTTAATAAAATAAAAAACTACACATTTGTGTAATAAAATATTCGAAAATAATGAAGCAATTTCTGTGGCCCCATAGAAGCTTCCGGATCAGGTTGCTATCACTGTCAATGCTCCTATATTCAGTTGTCAAACTCGATCTTACTACTTTAACTCATTCCCTGTCTTCTAAGCTTTGTAGGTAATAGCCTTTGTATTGATTTTTCTTAAAATTTCCAATATTCTTTTGTAACTTGCTCCTAAGTTTTCCATTCTAAATTGTTTTATAATTAGATCAAGCTGTTATTTATCAGTGTAATTGATAGCTTAATTATTTTTTTTTCCTAAATCATAATACACAACGGGTTAAGAGAGTTTAATTGTTTAAATGATTAAGATATTGGATTAATGATGTTTCAGTTGAAAGAGTTAACGAAGTTAATTGCCTTTTTTATAGTATACTTTACTGTACATGCTGTAGCTGCACAGAGT
>JAITLV010000104.1 GCA_031277685.1 Sphingobacterium sp.
AAAGCGAAGTCTGCTGTGGAAAGGTTAACGTTTGCTTTTGTTGCTTTTGCTCCAGGTCCTTCAGCTGCCATAGCAAATGTTGATACTGCGATTAGGGCTGCTGCTGCGAATGTTTTTACTAATGCTTTCATAATGTCTTTATTTTATTGTGTTAGTTCTGTTGTTCTTATTTGTTGACTCAAAACTACGACACAATAGGCCCCTAGCCTACGGGCTTTAGACTAATGATCGGGAAAACTCGGTGAATGACGGGAATAGGGAGGTGAAAGTTTACGCATATAGAACAGTTCTGATTGTACCATACTTCAGCATCAACAGTATCACAGGCCTTTGACGTCTGGATTATGCTGGCATCTTTTCCAATCGGGATCTTAGACCAGTTGTGCATGTTATGTTCTTGTTTCATAGTTTACTCCTATGTATGCGTACCTCTTCATCTTTAAATTCTATTTTTCTAAACTTTTGGTTATAAACTCAGCAATTTCTTTAGTTGCTAATTGTGTTTCATGTAAATGAATTCCCATATGCATAAAGCCATGAACCATGTCTTTATATAAACTACTTTTAACGGATACGTCTGAATTTTTCATGTTTTGGGCCAATTTCTCGCCCTCATCTTTTAATGGATCATGTTGCGCTAAAATGACCAGAGTTTCCGGCGTTTCTTTGAAATCTTTGATTAAAACTGGAACAGCTAAAGGATTTGTCTTGTCTTCTTTGGATTTTAAATACCAATTCCAGGCCTGTAATCCCCACTCTCTAGTTAAGATTGGACCATTTTTATAATTTTCCCAAGAGGCTGTACTTAATGAGTTATCAGAGGCAGGATAAATTAAAACCTGAAATTTTAATTGACTTCCTAATTCAAGAGATAAGGCTGCTGCCAAAGCTCCACCCGCACTGTCGCCAATGACCCCGATTTTTTGAACATCAATTCCAAGATTTTTTGCATTATTGATTAACCATGCTGTAGCATCTTTACAATCGTTTAGTCCTGCAGGAAAAGGATTTTCAGGAGCGAGACGATAATCGACAAAAAGGAGGACTGCTTCCGTTTCATTACTCAATTTTCGAGCAATTGCATCATGAGTTTCATAACCACCAGAAATAAACCATCCTCCATGAATGTAGATAATGGCAGAAGAATTTGATGTTTTGCCTTTAGGGCGGTATAATCTCACAGGAATTTGATGATTTTTTGAAGGGATATTAAATTCCTCAATGCTGAAAACAGCTTCTTTCGTTCCACTTAATTGTTGGGCCATCGCATCATAACTTTTCCGGCTTATATCTAAAGGATTTTTGCCTTGAAATACCTGTATTGTTTCTAAATGACTTAAGATTTCTTTAATTTTCGGTGTCAGTTGCATAGTCGTTTCCTTTTTGATTGGGCTAGTGGTCTTACATGAAATAGTTCCCAGAATTATTATCGATAATAAAATTTTTCTCATGTTTATTGATTTTGACGGAACAAAATTAATTTGAAACAATAAATTTGCATAGTATACAGCTAATTGTATGGTACTAACAAATTTGTAAGTAATGGGAAAAAGAAAGGAAAATTCGACTAATTTGTTGAATGAGAGTTATATCATGGAAAGCTGTGATCTGACTTATGCCATTTGCAAAATTGGTGGTCGCTGGAAACTGCTTATTCTTTGCAAATTAGAAAATGCGAAATTGCGTTTCAGCGAATTACGCAATCAGATTAATGGAATTACTGAACGAATGCTTACACTCCAATTACGTGAAATGGAAAAGGATGGCTTGGTAAAACGTACCGTTTATGCAGAAGTACCTCCAAGAGTGGATTATGAGTTGACAGAAATTGCCAAAGAACTGGTTCCTATATGGTCAAAATTGAGTAAATGGGGAGCAAAACATAAAGTTCTAGTAAGTGAAAGCTCCATTTAAGAGCAAAGCTAAACCAGCCGTTTCAGGTATCCGTAAAAGAGAACAGCAAAGAAATCATGAGTTTTGAACCGATGAAGAGTAAGCTGGTAATAAGAGGTTGGTGCAGCTGAAGGTATTTTATGAATGAATATCCTTCAATGCTTAAAACCGGTAATTAATCCCGAGTTATATGCTCTTGTTGATAATCAAAGGACGCTGCAAATGTTTACTAGTCCTACCTGTAATTCACGAACAGGATAAGTTTTTTGAATTAAAACTACAGTTATTAAAAATAATAAAACTATTTCAAATTGGCTATTGTTCTTACAATACAAAACGGCTACAAGCTACCTTTCAAGAAAGGTTCAACATAAAAATTGGCGTCGTACAGTGAAAATCCAATAGTCTTTAAAAGCATTGGATGACGAAACAAAAAAGAGGAAACGATAGGAAACATAAAAATTACTGTACAAGTAAACGCTAAGAGAAAGGGTCTGATGAGAATCAGGCCCTTTTGACGTAAAAAAGCCGCATCTCCCGACGTGGCTTCACAACTTATATATTTGTAAGGGATGGCTCCTATTTATACGAATTGATTGATTTGGATACTTTCCAGTCATTGCCCACACGCTCCAAGGTAACTAAATCTGTTTTGGTGAAGTTCTCAAATTTTAGAGTCACTTTAGCGACCATATAGTCTGCGGATTCTTCTAAAATGTCTGTGCTTACTGTACAGTTCAGCTTCTCGCCTTTTTGCTTTTTCAATAGTTTAACCACTTCGCTACGCCTGTTAGACTGCGCATTGGTAGCTTGGATCTTTTGATTAAAATCATCAGCAAATAACTGCTCTACGCCTGCTGATTCGCCCTCCGTAGTTACCGCTACATAGTGCTCTAAAGCGAAGTCTGCTGTGGAAAGGTTAACGTTTACTTTTGTTGCTTTTGCTCCAGGTCCTTCAGCCGCCATAGCGAAAGTTGATACTGCGATTAAAGCTGCTGCTGTGAATGTTTTTACTAATGCTTTCATAATGTCTTTATTTTATTGTGTTAGTTTTTTTATCTGTTCTTATTTGTTGATTCAAAACTACGACACAATAGGCCCCTAGCCTACGGGCTTTAGACCAACGATCGAGAAAACTCGGTGAGTGGCGGGAATGGGGAGGTGAATATTTGCTTATCTTTAAGAAAACATTTTAATATGGTTGACTAAGCGCGCAGAAAGGTACTTGCGTATCATTTAAGACATTTAGTTGTCGGGCTTATTAGCAATGATGAGTTTGAGGAGGAAATACTAGACAATGTATCCTTTGGTTATCTTCCTGAACATTATTATTCTTCAAAACAAGCCAAATTTGATGATCCTATCATAAGACCAATGCTCGAATTAAGCTGGTGTTTATATAGCGACTTAGAAAATCATAAACTTACTGGTAAACACCAACTTTCTGATGGAGACCTGAAAAATATTGCTCGGTTTATTTTATTCCTAAATTCGGATTTTGAGTACGAATGGCCTTACTTTGATCGTATTAATCCGCTATTACGGTTTTCATTGAAAGACTTGTTATTTACTGTCCTTAGCTTAGGACAACATTATAACGTAAAACTAAATGAGAGGAAAGAGCAGTTTGAAGAATTTAAGCATTCAGGGGATCATGAACTATGGCCATTTATAAGCAAAGAACAATACGAACAGCAATTGAGAAAGCAACCATTTTTAAAGGGCATAAATTCAGTAAAAGCCAACTAACGTAGCGAATTATATCCGTACTCAAAAATATTAGATTCCTAATAGGTTACTTTACTTAATTACGCTTTTTAGGGGTTTCCTTATCTTCTGAGAGTTGATTTATATTAAACTTATCTTCAATTCTTTTGACACTTTTTAGAAGATCCTCCCATGTTAGACTTTCTCCCACTATCATATTTTCACGCATGGTTTTATAATCCGCCCCCCACTCTTTTATTACCTCGTCAGGCGGAAGGATACTTAACCTCCCTTTTCGATGGTTGGAATAGTCAATCCCCCGAAGTGGAGTGACTGTTTTGCGATGCCGGACTATTGTGTTAAATAATTCTTCGTCAGCAATGGCTTTTTCTCCAAAATCAGTATTCATAATCCGATCTATATCATAGAAATGCCTAGTAAGTCTATCTGTCCTGATTTTGTCAACCGGCTTCGAAAACTCTTCATGTAGTAAAAGAACCTTTTCTATAAAAGTCCGCGTAGGAATTACAACCCTAACATTAAAAGCTGGCTGAATAAAGTCTTGATCTTTATAATGGTTGTCTATAAAAGATACGACCGACTGTATTTCGAACGGTTCAGTTAGCGATCTGGCCCCCATTTCCAAGAGTACTCTTTGCTTGATATATGCGTGACCGACTGGCGCTATCGGTTGGTAATAAATTTCCAGCGTATTAGGATCGCTAGTATCGTCAACATAAGTATTATAACGAATTTCATAGAAATCCTTAGGAACTCCCAATTTTTCCAATTGAAGAATCAATTCCTCTCTAAACTCATTGATAATAAAACCTCCGGAGGCCTTTCTCAGTTTTTTAATCTGGGTTTTTGAATCTAATTCGTCGAAACCTAGTAGGTGTCTGTCGATTATTAAATCAATGTCTTCTGAAAAGCGGTCTATCAGCTGATATGCCTTGCTTAGTGATGTACCACCTTTAAAAATAATAGACTCTGCATATTTCGTAGCAAAAACAGCTTTCAGAACAATACAAACCCACCAATCCTTTTCAATAACAAAAGCGGGCAATCCCATTATATTGCTCAATTGATCTAATACAAGTCTCTTTTGTTCTGTCTTAAGATTTAACCACATAATTTTAGGATTGGTAAAGCTTAGTTATTTCTTTCTGGATCCATACTGGAGCATATTTCAACTGAGAATCAAGAATTTGTTTTTCTATCTTTTTGACTGAATGTTTGATCATGCTTAAGAATTCTTCAGAAAGTCCCTCTTGACCTTGTTCTTTAAAAGCTGAAACAACCAACTGTAATAAATCATCTTTTATCGCAAAGCTTTTGGGTACAGTACGTTTAAATTTGATTGTACGCTTACCTATTTTAATATCCCGCTGTGAACCATCTGTTAGATAAACGGCTTTTAGCGGCACCTGCGTAGTCAGCCCTAATAAATACAACGCTAATACACCTGTCGGAGCAATACGAGCTTTGTCTCGCCTTGCAATTTCTTTTGCAATTTCTTCAACACTAGGATATATTGTACCCAATAAAGGGTCCTTTTTAGGTTTAATATAAATACCATGAGCCAATCTTTCAATAAGTCCATCATTCTCCAGGCGGAAAAGTGTCAACCTGATATTCTCTGGTGTCCCATAATTCTTAAAATCATCTGCGAAAAAAAATTCGCCACGAGAAGACTTAAAAATCTTTGTTTCTATCTTATTTCTAGATGTTTCTGACATTAAAAACCATTTAATCTGTAACAAATTTAGTAAATATTTGTTACAACAAAACAATCTATCGTATAGTATTTACCTTCGATTGCGCCAAATTAAGTGGACTATCAAAAGATTTACACTTTTAAAACAACTTACCTAATTGTGGCTATATCAAACATGCCATTTCCCCCTCTAGTTTTTCCCCCCCTAGTTTTATTTAACCATCCAATAACAATCAATTTGCCCTGTAACACCACCTATGTTATAGTGCAAATTGATTGTTACTAAATTCAACGGTAAAAGCAAATGTAGCGTTACTAACGTTTGGGATGGTGCGATACTATCGTGGTGCCATAAAAAAGATAGGAGAATAATTGCAGATTAGTACACTCGGGTTTCGGTTCATAAGCCTCCCATTTGCCCGATCCTCGCATCCAATAGAGTTTCCAAATTTTAGCTGCTTTCACAAAGCGAAGCTTTGCAAACGGTAATTCTAAAATATTCGTTGGGTCATTCCATTGTGGTCTAATTTCAAACAGTAAAGCCGTTTTCCCATCCCTCCAATAATCAAAATCCAATTTTTTGCGCACTTCTGCATCTTTTGGTCTTTTGGAATCTATAAAGCTTTTCAACTGAATTTCAATAATTGAAAAAAGTTCTTTTTTATCCATCATCATTAAAAATTTAAAACTGTCGGCTTATTCTTCATCTCATACCAATCATCTAACATACTTTTTTGAACTAAAACCTTGATCGGCAATCACGAATAACGCACATTGCATGACAAAACAAAAAAGCCACATCTCTCGATATGGCTCTACAACATATATATTTATTTGAGATGGCTCCTATTTATACGAATTTATTGATTTGGATATCTTCGAACTGCTTGTCTAAGTTTTCTTTTTTTAAGTTGCGACACGGGGTTTATTTGCGTAAATTGTTATAAGAGAGATTTATAGAGAAAAATTACCAATTCGAAAGATCATGGAATCAATCTTTAAAAAACTAATTTACTGCCTGATGTTTTTAGAAGCATCATTAATATTTTTTCGCTGCATAAATGTAGGCGCTGATTCTTTCACTAGAGGGCTTTCAATTATGCTAATATTTCAAATAGCAATACTTGTCACAACATTATCAAAACAAAAAATGAACAGTTCAGACAATAAAGCGACCTAAGGCTTGATATATTCTTGATAACTCTTTTTGATATACAGGATAATATCATAGTCGGACATGTATTTCGCGGTGTCAATATTCGGACGGTACAACTGCATGAA
>JAITLV010000110.1 GCA_031277685.1 Sphingobacterium sp.
CGAAAGGGCTTTTTTTGTTGAGGACATTTGTTTATATTTGGACATCAATTTTCACTACTACACTCCATGGGATTATTTGATTTTTTTAAGAAAAAACCACAAACACAAGAAGAAGAACAAGCCTTAGACAAAGGCTTGGAAAAAACAAAAGAAGGATTTCTTTCCAAGATAACGAAGGCTGTAGTTGGTAAGTCTACTGTAGATGACGATGTACTTGATAATCTGGAAGAAGTTTTGGTTACTTCTGATGTAGGGGTTACAACGACTTTAAAAATCATAGACCGTATACAGGCCCGTGTTGCCAGGGATAAGTATGTCTCCACTTCTGAGTTGAACAATTTACTGAAAGAGGAGATTCAGACCTTACTGGCAGAGAATAATAGCGCTGATTTTGAGAACTTTAATTACGGAGATCATAAGCCTTATGTCATCATGGTTGTCGGTGTGAATGGTGTTGGTAAGACAACTACAATAGGTAAACTTGCACATCAACTTAAGCAGGCTGGAAGTAAAGTCGTATTAGGTGCTGCAGATACGTTTCGTGCAGCAGCGGTAGATCAGCTTAAACTATGGGGTGAGCGTGTCGGGGTGCGTGTTGTTGCACAGGCCATGGGATCTGATCCCGCTTCAGTAGCATATGATACTATTAAATCTGCAGTCGCAAATGGCGAAGATGTCTGTATCATTGATACCGCTGGCCGTTTACATAATAAG
Organism: Sphingobacterium sp.; assembly: GCA_031277685.1. Taxonomy (GTDB): domain Bacteria; phylum Bacteroidota; class Bacteroidia; order Sphingobacteriales; family Sphingobacteriaceae; genus Sphingobacterium. The sequence goes on from JAITLV010000110.1 coordinate 715, forward strand.
GTTGGATTAATGAATGAATTGACCAAAATTAAAAATGTCATGCAAAAAGTTGTTCCCGGCGCTCCGCATGAAATTTTATTGGTATTAGACGCTTCGACCGGTCAGAATGCCATCGAACAATGTACACAATTTACACAAGCGACAGATGTAAATGCACTAGCGTTGACAAAATTGGATGGAACAGCGAAAGGTGGTGTCGTCATCGGGATATCCGATCAGTTTAAAATTCCTGTGAAGTACATTGGTGTAGGCGAAAAAATAGGCGATCTCCAATTATTTAATAAAAAGGAATTTGTAGATTCTCTTTTCAAATAGAAAATTAAAATTATTGTCAGAAATAAAACGATCATTCATTATTTGAAATGATGACAAATAGACCTAGGAAAAAAGTAAGCACGTTTAATAGCTTATTTTCCTGATTATTTGTTTGCTTTATTTCTTGACGAGCCCTTCTAATCATATGAAGACAAAATACGCGAAACCTGCTCCATTGATCAATAAACCTCGTGTCAACGTGGTGACCTTGGGCTGTTCGAAAAATATTCACGACAGTGAAGTGCTGATGGGCCAGTTAAAAGGCAATCAGATGGAGGTGGTCCATGAAGCCTCAAATATACAGGAGAATGATATCGTTGTCATCAATACCTGCGGTTTTATCGACAACGCCAAACAGGAGTCTATTGATGCTATTTTACAATATTCCGAACTAAAGGATCAAGGCAAGATTAATAAAGTCATTGTAACGGGATGTCTTTCGGAACGTTATAAGCCCGAATTGCAAGCTGAAATACCGAGTGTGGATGCCTATTTTGGGACCAATGATTTGCCGGATCTATTATCTTCCATCGGAGCAGACTACCGTCATGAATTGTTGGGTGAGCGCCTATTGACCACACCTTCACACTTTTCTTATTTTAAGATTGCTGAGGGTTGTAATCGTCCCTGCTCTTTCTGTGCTATACCATTGATGCGTGGTAAACATGTTTCCAAATCAATTGATGACCTGGTTAAAGAGGCTAAATTTTTGGCTTCAAATGGAACTAAGGAATTGATTTTAATTGCGCAAGATCTAACCTATTATGGATTGGATATTTATGGAAAACGCAATCTTTCCGATTTGATGCGCCATTTATCAGATGTCGATGGTATCGAGTGGATTCGTTTACAATATGCTTATCCTTCTGGATTTCCAATGGATATTTTGGATGCAATGAATGAGCGCTCAAATATCTGCAATTACCTGGATATGCCATTGCAGCACATTTCGGATCCGATGCTGAAGTCGATGCGCAGAGGAACCACGAAACAAAAACAGATTGATCTTGTGAATGCCATTCGCGACAAAGTGCCCGATATAGCGCTGCGTACAACCTTGATCTGTGGGTATCCCGGGGAGACAGAACAAGACTTCCAGGAAATGTTGGAATGGGTAGAGGAAACCCGTTTCGACCGACTAGGTTGCTTTACCTATTCACATGAAGAAAAAACACATGCACATACATTGGTTGATGATGTTCCGCAAGAGGTAAAGGAAGAACGCGTAGAGGCTATTATGGAGGTTCAACAGGGGATTTCTTATGATATTAACCAGTCAAAAGTAGGTAATACATATAAAGTACTGGTTGATCGCGTGGACGGAGATTATTTTATTGGACGGACTGAATATGATTCTCCCGAAGTGGATAATGAGGTGCTGATTTCAGCAGCTGATTCTTATGCACGGATCGGCGATTTTGTCCAGGTAAAAATCGACCGTGCGGAGGATTTCGATCTCTACGGAGAAATTGTTAAAAAATAATATCTGATTTGAGTGCAAATCAGCCATAGTGCTACTATACAGACGAGCCTCCTTGATCAAGGAGGCTCGTCTGTATTTGGACAATTGTCAATAGAATGATATAATTTAAAAGTGGGGTGGGCTTTTTATTAAAATTCAGTATTTTGTCTGCGCAAACTAAATACATTTGTATAGCGTACAATAAGCATATATGAAAGCAACTTATATTGAATACAGCGAGACAAATAGTTTCTCCAAAACATTGCTGGCCTATCTGGCCCACGACGAGACGCTGAAGCCATTTGTTGGACATTGGCCTACATTGGATGGTTTTGAGCAGCAATTGCAGGAAAAGAAACATTTTGAACATCGTGCTATTCTTGTGGAGCGCCTCAGAGCGCAATATGCAGGACTTTTACAGGATTCACCTGCTGTTGCCGGAAATATAGATTTATTGTTGCAAGAGAATACATATACAATCACCACAGGTCATCAACTGAATATCTTTACAGGGCCATTGTACTTTATATTTAAGATCATGACAGCGATACGTTTGTCGGAGGATCTACATGCTAAGCATCCAGATAAAAATTTTATTCCAGTATATTGGATGGCAACGGAGGATCATGATTTTGAGGAAATCAACCATACTAAAGTCTATGGAAAAAAAATTACCTGGGAAACTCCTTCGGTGTCGGCAACAGGGCGTATGGATACGAGTTCAATTGTTGATGCGGTAAAGCAATACACGAATATTCTTGGCCTTTCCGACAATTCTGCCCGGCTTACGCATATTGTGGAGCAAGCGTATCTTAAGCATAGCCGATTGGCAGATGCGACACGGTATATGGTGAATGAATTGTTTAAATCCTATGGTCTTTTGATAATTGATGCGGATGATAAAGACCTGAAAGAATTGTTTAAACCAATTATCAAAACGGATATTTTAGCTGAAAAAAGTTTTCAGGCGATCACAGCTAGATCGAAGGAACTGGAATCGAAGGGTTTTTCTACACAGGTACATGCCCGAGAAATCAACTTTTTTTATCTGACAGATGAATTCAGAGAGCGGCTGGTCTTAAATGACGATGGTCGATACGAGATCCTTCATCAGAATATATATTTTAGCAAGGAAGAGCTGGAACGGGAAATTGAAGTTCATCCTGAACGCTTTAGCCCTAATGTGGTCATGCGACCAATGTATCAGGAGGTTATCCTGCCTAATTTAGCTTATATCGGTGGTGGAGCAGAGATGGTCTACTGGATGCAATTAAAATCTAATTTCGAACAATTTCAAGTCGATTTCCCGATCTTGATCCCACGAAATTCCGCCATGATTACCGAAGATAATGTTGCTGCAAAGCTTTTTCGAGTGGATCTCACTTTTAAAAGTATCTTTCGTTCTCCGGAGGTATTGAAAAAAGAGTATGTACGTCGTCATACAAAGGAAAGATTGAATCTTAATGATGAATGGATGGAACTTAATGCCATCTTTGGTAAAATAAAACTACGTACACACAAAATTGATCCCAGTCTGGGGCCTAGTACCGAGGCCATAAAAGCACGTTTGAAGAAGGCGATGAACAACCTGGAGAAAAAGTTGATGAAAGCCGAAAAACGAAATCATCAGCACGCTTTGTCTGATATTGATAATGTGAAAGAGAAGCTTTTTCCCGGAGGTGGTTTGCAGGAGCGATCGGAAAATTTTGCCTTATTATATGTAAAATATGGCGACAGCCTTTTTAGAGATCTTCATAAGTATTTTAATCCGCTAGATTTTAAATTTACTATATTGTATTAAAAGTCAGTCTCTTACTGGCTTTTTTTATGCATACATGAAACCGAAAACCAATGGACCTTATTCCTTATTTATACGATTTCCTTTTTAATGTAGAAATTGAGACCTGACTGTTTTTTATCTTTTGATTAGCTTCTTTTTTTTTTACGGAATGCTTTGTGGTCTTTTGTTTATAATTTCATAATATTTCGTTTAGCTTCTGTTAATACTGTCAGCGTAGTTTTGTTGCCGTATCACAACCAACAACTAAATGAAAGAAATATTACTTACGACTTGTGCCATTGCAATAGGAACAGGTTTGTATGCTCAAACAACTCAAGCAGGATTTTCCGGGAAAATTACAGACGAGAATAATAAGGGCGTGCAGGGGGCTTCAGTGGAGGTGCGTAATGAATCTACTGGTTTTACCACGAAAACATCGACCAATAGCAATGGTGATTTCAATTTTAAGGAACTTCCACTCGGAGGGCCGTACATTATCAAAGTTACCTTTATTGGTTATGGCGAGCAGGTTCGTTCGGGTTTCACATTAAACCAAGGTGATATTATTCGCTTAAATATTCCGATTCAAAATGCATCCAACGTATTGGAAACGGTTGAGCTAACGGGAGTAAATACATTGAAAAATAAAATTGAGAACCTCGGTGCTGCAACTGCAGTGACAGCTCGGGATATCGCAAAATTACCTGTCAATGGCCGTAATTTCACCTCCTTAATGGATTTATCGCCATTGAGTAAGGGTGATAATATTGGTGGCCAGCTCGGGTCTTCTACCAATTTTACTATTGATGGTATGAATGCGAAAAACCCCACTTCTGCAGGTTCGACAACAAGTCGGAGTGGTGCGCCATTTTCTATTTCTATTGAAGCTGTCCGTGAATTTAAAGTGGTGACCAACCAGTACGACGTTACCTACGGAAGAGCAGGTGGTGGAACAGTAAGTGCTGTGACAAAACAGGGAACAAATAAGACTCAAGGCAGTGCCTGGTTATATTCTAGAGCAGATTGGTTGTCCAGTCCATATAATATTAAAGGGGAGAAACGTGTCAATGATTTTTCAACCTATCAATATGGGTTTACTTTGGGCGGCCCCATTATAAAAGATAAATTACATTATTTCGTGGCTTGGGATCACCAGCGGGATGCACGTCCTCTTTTGGTACTCGATATTGCTTCAGAAGCGGATGAAGCACGGTTAAATTTGACGCAGTCATCTTTAGATGAATTTGTAAATATTGGCCGAAGTAAATATGGGTTAGGAAATGAGCGTCAATTTGGATCTTTCGATAAAAAACGCCCTTCGAATGCTATTTTTGGTCGTATAGACTGGCAGATTAATGATAGAAATCTATTGACGATCCGTAATAACTTTACGAATGATATGAATAAGCTGGGGCTTGAAGATAATAAACCAGCTGTTTTCGAATCTTATGGAAATGATAAAAATATTGATAATAGTTTTTTAGCTACTTTAAGAAGCACGATTTCGCCTAAAGTGACCAATGAATTAAAAGTACAGCACTTGTATACCTACCAAAAAAGTAGCCCCGGAGACCTGCTACCTAGCCAGAATATTCCCCGTGCAATTGTCGAAGACGTGGTGTCGAAAATTGGCGGAGATGATAAGAAGGCTACCTTACAGTTAGGGGGGCATCGTTTTGCTCAGGAGTCGTTTAAAAATAATGTACTCCAGTTGGTTGACAATATCTATTACAGTACAGATAATATCAATTATACCTTCGGTGTAGACCTGATGTATACCCATGCCAATTCAATTTATGGTAGTGAGGTGAACGGCCGTTTCCACTTTAGACCTAGTGATAATGGTAATACGGCATTGCAGAATTTCGCAGCAATGACACCATATAACTATTACCGTGAGGTTCCATTAGTTGCTGACCCAACAGTTATCGGTAAAATATTTAATGCGGGTATTTATGGACAATTGCAGACCAAACTCGCTAAAGGCCTGGACTTGGTGGCTGGATTAAGATTGGATTATGGCCATTACCCTACTTCGCCACTGAACGAAGATTTGCTAAAAGAAGTTGGCGTACGCACAGACAATAAATTGAAATCTTTTGTAATACAGCCACGTTTCCAGATGACCTGGGATGTAAATGAAGAACGTAAAGACTTTTTCCGTGTAGGTGGGGGGATCTTTGCATCGGATATCAATAATTATATGACGATCAATAACCTGACCTTCGACGGAAAACATTTTGCAACGGTCGATGTCCGCGGTAAAGATGTACCTACACCAGATTTCGTTGGTTACAGAAAAGATCCTTCTACGACGCCAACATTGGCACAATTTCAAACACCAACCATTAACACTTATGGGCCAGATGCAAAGATTCCGGTGGTGTATAAAGCAAATATATCTTACACCCATTTCTTTACAGAAAAGCTAAAAGCGAGTCTTTCAGGATATATGAATTTGGGACGTAATAATTATATGTACGTAGATCGAAATATGGTCAAAGATCCTTTCTTCAGATTGGCAAATGAAGATAATAGAGGCGTATTTGTTCCTGCGTCATCGATAGAAGGGGGAGCTCCAGACTGGAAGCAAGGACGGATTTCCAGCAAGTACGGACGTGTTTTGGAATTGAATTCTGAAGGAAAGGTCAATCAGTTTGCTGTGGTATTGGATGCAAGCTATCAGTATTATAAAGATGGATCTATATCAGTGAGTTATACTTGGAATGATGCGAAAGACAATACCTCCTTTAATGGAAATGTGGCCAATACGGCGACACTTTCCTTAGCAGTGAAAGATGATCCGAGAGATTTAAGCACAATGAGCTATTCGAATAATCAGTTTCGCAATAAGATCGTTATTTATGGTACCTTGCCAACATTTTATGGTGTCAGCGTAGGTGTGCGTTATTCGGGTATCGGTGGTACACGTTACAGTTTGCTCGCGGGAGCGAATATCAACGGAGATTTTGTTACTAGTGATAATGACCTGGCCTTTATTTTTGACCCCAACAATAAAAATACAGCGACAGCTTTGGCAGATGGTCTGAACAAGTTGCTCAACAGCCCTGAGGCGAGCCAAAGTCTTAAAGATTATATCAAGAAATATGAAGGTAAAATAGCTGAGCGTAATGGCGGGGTAAATGGTTTTTATGGTTTAATAGATCTGCGGATTGCTAAAAAGTTCAATCTATATAAAAATCATGCATTGGAAATATCAGGAGACCTCTTTAATGTTGCCAACTTATTTAAGAAAACCTGGGGTGTGAATGAAGCTATCGGAAATCAAAAATTGTATGCCTTGGGAGGAAAAGGAGAGGATGGTAAAGCATTGCCGCAATTTGATGCTGTAAAGCAGCAATTTAATTATATTGTGAACAATACGGGTGTCGTATCTCCTACCGGTAATCCATACCAGTTCCAGTTGGGATTGCGGTATTCTTTTTAGCAAAAAAATCAGTAAAGCCTAATTTCTAGGACTTGAGCTAAATAATCCTTGATTAACAAGGTGGATATCGAAAAATAGAAGAAGGGCCAAATTCATCACGAATTTGGCCCTTCTTTTCATAATAGACGGGCGGTGTTCACGGGAAACAACCTGATGACACTAAAAAGGTCGTGACAACTCACGGATTCGCACAGCCTTAAGTATGAAAAAAGAACTTAATCAATTGTTACACCACAATGCTTAGGCATTCATCACTTTTTCTTTTGGCAGGAATACCTCAGCCATCATATGACGGACACTACCTCCGCCACAGGTTTCAATGACATGTAAATCCTGATGGATGATTTTGCCATGCTTTTCCAATTGTGCCGTTTGGTAAAGTGTCAGCGATGACAAGGCTTTGTCACTTAGGACAATAAAACGGTTCCCATATTTATTTCTTACCTGTAAACAATTTGCAGCGAAGTTTTCCAGCTGGTTTTCGTTGATTTCGATAATTTCTTTTCCTGTTTCTTTTAATTTCTTTAGCAAGGTATCCCGCTCAGTCTGATTATCAATTGCCGCCGGACATAAAATGGCAAAATCTTCGCCTACTGCTAACACAACATTGGTATGATAGATCGGTCTGCGTTCGCCATTGACTGTCTGGAATGCATGGAAGACAATAGGGGTATAATTTTCCGTTCTACAGTATTCGTCCAGCATGGCTCGATCCGCTCGTTCAGATAGTGCACAATAAGCGATACGATGCGTACGGTCCAATACAAGAGCACCTGTTCCTTCTAGATATTGCCTGTTATTTTGGGCCTCGCTTAAATCTTTTGTCAATTTTACATAGTAGCCATTTTGCTTCAAAGGGCCTTCAAAATCCAGTAAATGTTCTTTTCGACGGTTGGGCGCAAACATCGGATAAAAAATAATTTTACCATCCTGATGGAAAGAGACAATATTGTTCGGAAATATACTGTCGGGGCTTTCTGATTTTTCATCGTCTTGAATGACGGTCACTAAAATTCCATGTGATTTCAATTCATTGACAAGGGCATCAAATTCACCTTGTGCTTCTCTATTTACTTCTTCCCCGCTTAAATTTTCAATGTCTTTTTGGAAGAAATTATTGATTGCGGTCTGTTCATTTTTGCGGAAGACAGAGGGTCTTACTAAAAGTACGCTGTCTGTTACCTGTTTTCTCATGATTTATAATCGTTACTTCGCTGGTTTATGTTTATTAAAAGAAATGATCTTCTTGTATACACAAGTCCCAAAATTTAACATGTCTGATCCCTTGGTTTGCTATGTTTTAAGCGATTCAGCGTATTCAGGAATAGGCATAAATCCACCTCGAGTGATAGTCAGTTGTGCCAGAGACTGCTTTACAATTGGTACTTACACTAATGTATTGAAAAATTGGCGCCATTGCAAAAAGAATATCTTTAAAAAGAAAAAATAAAGGTTGGAAAGTAACAATATAATCTTGTGTTTTTTATTATAGTGTTAATCTATCTTTGAATTGATTGGTATATTTTTAATCTGATTTGCTGTTGATTGTTTTTATTTTAATTTTATCAGGAAAAAGACAATCGATTGCACATTTACTTGTTTTTAAAACTGACTTTTTAAACACTTTTTTGCTTCGTTTTCAGTCATTTATTTTGCTATCTTTGCTCATCCAAAAAACGACTGTTTATAAGAGAGTTAATTACCTAATTATTATGTCGCTAACTGTCTATAAGCGTTAACTTTTTGCACACATGAGCAATATACACTTCCAAGAAAAATTCGAAAATCGCCACAATGGCCCAAGTCCAGTTGAAGCGAATGAAATGTTGGCCAAATTGGGCGTTACGTCAATTGACCAGCTAATTGACCAAACGGTCCCTTCTCAAATCCGTGCTCCAAAACCTTTAAATCTTCCAAAAGCATTGTCTGAGGTTGCTTATTTAAAGCGGATAGCGGAAATCGCAGAGAAAAATAAAGTTTTTAAATCTTTTATTGGTCAGGGGTACTATGACGTGATCCTTCCAGGTGTAATTCAACGGAATGTATTTGAAAACCCGGGATGGTATACACAATATACACCTTACCAGGCAGAAATTGCACAGGGGCGTCTACAGGCATTGTTGAACTTCCAGACTGTTATCTCTGACTTTACAGGATTGGAAATTGCAAACGCTTCGTTATTGGATGAGGCTACTGCTGCTGCTGAAGCGATGTTTATGCTTTATTCAGCGCGTAAAAACAAAGATGCAAACGTATTCTTGGTTTCCGAAAATGCTTATCCACAAACGATTGATGTATTAAAGACGCGCGCATTATCTTTTGGTATTGAACTAAAAATAACCGCTACTCAAGAGTCTGAATTAACAGATGATGTCTTTGCCGCATTTGTGCAATACCCCGCAGCGGATGGTTCAATAGTTGATTATAAGTCATTTACTGAAACAGCACATGGTAAAAATATTACAGTATGTGCAGCCGCAGACTTGATGAGCTTAGCATTATTAACGCCTCCGGGAGAATGGGGTGCAGATGTTGTTGTTGGTAACTCACAACGTTTTGGGGTACCGATGGGATTCGGTGGTCCTCATGCAGCATTCTTTGCTACGCGTGATAGCTTTAAACGCAATATTCCTGGACGTATTATCGGAGTAACTTCTGATTCTAATGGGAAATATGCGTTACGTATGGCTCTACAGACTCGGGAGCAACATATCCGTCGTGATAAAGCATCCTCAAATATTTGTACCGCACAAGCTTTATTGGCTATTATGGCTTCTTTCTATGCTGTTTATCACGGTCCAGATGGAATCAAAAATATTGCCTCCCGTATTAATGCTCTGGCAAATCTATTGGATCAAGCTTTGCAGTCATTAGGTTATGTACAGTTGAACAAAGCGTATTTTGATACCCTTCGTGTAGATTTGGGCGGACATGCTGGTGCTTTAAAATCTGAAGCGCTGAACAATGAATTGAACTTCTATTATAACGGTTCGCAGGTTTCTATCGCCATTGATGAAACAACAACATATGACGATATCAAAACGATCGTAAAAGTATTTGCAAAAATTCAGGGCAAAACATTGAACGATGTGGATTTCGATACACTAGAGGAAAACTTAGGTTCTTCGATTCCTGCGGAATTAGTTCGTATCTCAGCTTACTTAACCCATCCAAACTTTAATAGCTACCATTCTGAACATGAAATGTTACGCTATATTAAGTCGTTGGAAGCGAAAGATTTATCTTTGTGTCATTCGATGATCCCATTGGGTTCATGTACAATGAAACTGAATGCGACAGCTGAAATGACGCCGGTCACTTGGGCAAGATTTGGTGGATTGCATCCATTTGCACCAACGGATCAGACTTCTGGCTATATGCAGATGATTGGTGAATTGAACGATTGGTTGTCAGAGATCACAGGTTTTGCTAAAATGAGCTTCCAGCCAAATTCAGGAGCCCAAGGTGAATATGCAGGTCTAATGGTTATCCGGGCTTATCATGAGAGCCGCGGCGATCATGGCCGTAACATCTGTTTGATTCCAGCTTCTGCGCATGGTACAAACCCAGCATCGGCTTCAATGGCTGGTCTGAAAGTGGTGGTAGTAAAATGTGATGAACTTGGAAATATTGATATCCCAGATTTAAGAGCAAAAGCAGAAGAGCATGCTGCTCACCTGAACTCTTTAATGGTAACTTACCCATCTACACATGGTGTATTTGAGGAATCTATCATTGAAGTTTGTGAAATCATTCACGCCAATGGTGGTCAGGTATATATGGATGGAGCAAACATGAATGCACAGGTAGGTTTGACTAGTCCGGGCCATATTGGTGCTGACGTTTGTCACTTAAACTTACATAAAACGTTCTGTATTCCACATGGTGGTGGTGGCCCAGGTATGGGGCCGATCGGTGTTGCTAAACACTTGGTACCTTTCTTGCCAAACCATCAAGTTGTTTCTACTTCTGGAGAAGAAGGAATTACTGCTGTTTCGGCGGCACCATTTGGCTCAGCATCAATCTTGATTATCTCCCACGCTTATATTTCGATGATGGGTGGTGACGGGTTAACCAATGCTACACGGACTGCAATATTGAATGCAAACTATATTAAAGCACGTTTGGAAAATGCTTATCCAGTCCTTTATTCTGGTAGCAACGGCCGTTGTGCACATGAGATGATCTTAGATTGCCGTGGATTTAAAAATGTAGGTATCGAGGTTGCTGATATCGCAAAACGTTTGATGGACTACGGTTTCCATGCACCAACAGTTTCCTTCCCTGTTGCGGGAACATTGATGGTTGAACCAACAGAGTCTGAATCTAAAGCTGAATTGGATCGTTTCTGTGATGCATTAGTTGCCATTCGTCAGGAGATTGCTGCGGTTGAATCCGGAGATGTTGAACAAGCAAATAACGTATTGAAGCATGCTCCACACACAGCAGCAGTGGTTACTGCAGATGAGTGGGATAGACCTTACAGTCGTCAAACTGCGGCTTATCCGTTGGAGTACGTAAGAGAGCGTAAGTTCTGGCCTTCTGTAGGTCGTGTAAACGACTCACAGGGCGACCGTACATTGATCTGCTCATGTCCTTCTATCGAAGAATATGCTGAGGCGTAACAGCCTTAAAAATAATATGCTTAAAGCCTCTCCACATCGGAGGGGCTTTTATTTTTACTGGGCATTTAGAATCGGTCATTATATTGTTGTTATACAAAATGTATTGGCTGTTCCTGTGAGACGATTTTGGGGCTAGGCAAATAAAGCATTATACCATAAAAGGGTTAATCCACATGAATTTATTCGCCGGGAGTCTAGTGCATTACTTAAGGCTGGTATTTCGATCCTGGATAAAACAAAAGGATAGACACGAAAAAGAATGTAAGTATGATGATCCCCGAACATTCTTAGAAAAGTTCAGGAAAAACGAACAGGACTATTTTACTGCTATATTTTAAATAGTTGTGCCTATTAAATCATTTTTTTATCTTTCTAACGTTTTATCTAAAAAACTGATAATCATGAAAAGACAATTGAGCGTAATGTCCCTATTATTGGGCGCAGCTATTCTGATCACAAGTTGCGGTAATCGCAACGAATCCAAGGATGGTGCAGGAGATGATAATGAAACAAGTACGGGAATCTCGGATGTGGTTAAAGGGGTATCTAACCTAGATAACCTGACGGACGGTGCAAAGAAAATGGAAGAACTTCAGGCCAAACTAAAATCTGAAAAGCCATTGAGTTCAGAGGAATTAAAAGCATTTCTCCCAGAAAGTTTAGACGGTTTGAAAAGAACATCTTATTCTGCGGGCTCTATGTATGGCGTCAGTGTTGTTTCTGGCGACGCAACGTATACTGTCGATGATCAAAAGGACATTAAAATAAGCATTATTGATGGTGCCGGTGAGACCGCTTCTGCTATCGTTAGTCTTGCTCAAATGGGCTTTATGGTCGATTCAGAAAATATTACTGATACCGAAGTAGAGAAAACAGGTGATTTTGAAGGAAAGCGTGCAAAAACAATGGATAATAAAGGTGTAGAAGGTTCGACACCAAAGAGTTCCGAAATTAGTTACCTTGAAAAAGATCGTTATTTAATTACACTAAGAGGCAATGGATATAGTTTGGATGAGCTGAAAGCATTCATGGGTAAATTGAATGTAAGTGCTTTAAAATAAAATATCGATACGTTACATCGATCTCAAAAAAAGTCCAGCGATTCCGTCTGGACTTTTTTGATGATCAGCTACTCCTGTGTGGTAAATCACGCAAGAACAATTGGCCATTTCATTGGAGCGGCCGCTGAAAAGGAAGATTATTGTATCATTTTAGGGTACAATCACACCGATATCCTATTTTGGAAGTATATTTGTG
>JAITLV010000198.1 GCA_031277685.1 Sphingobacterium sp.
AAAAAATATAAAAAAGATATCATTCCAGTACTTATTGACGGCAAAAACTCTAAGTTTTTTTATAATTTTGCAAGGCTTAGACAAAAAATAGGTCTTAAGGTAAACATTGAAATGTTATATTTACCTGATGAGATGTTTGCCCAACGTGGGCACACTGTTAACATTATAGTAGGAAAGAGAATCCCTTATACAGCATTTGATCAATCAAAAAACGAAAAGACTTGGGCTGAAGAAGTGAAAAGAAGGGTTTATGGATTAGCTCAAGAAAAATAGAATTTATGCAAGAAATTATACCTCCAGTTGATAGAGAACTATTGAAAACCGAATTGAACAAAGAGGTTTTCTTACGCTATACCAACAATGGAAATAACGAGATATATTTAATCAACTATCATAACTCGCCAAACGTTATGCGTGAAATCGGTCGTTTACGAGAGTTGACATTCCGTGGCGCAGGAGGAGGTACTGGACTTTCAATTGATATTGATGAAAATGACACATGTGAAGATTGTTATGATCAATTGATCGCATGGAACCCTGAAGATGAGGAAGTCGTTGCTGGTTATCGTGTTATTAAATGTACAGAAGCAGGGGAGTCGAATGGTATTCCTAATTTATCCACCGCACATTATTTTCAGTTCTCCGATCAGTTCACAAAAGACTATTTGCCTTATACGATCGAATTAGGACGGTCTTTTGTACAGCCTAGGTATCAGCCGGCAATTGATAATAGAAAAGGAATCTTTTCATTAGACAATTTATGGGATGGTTTGGGAGCTTTGGTCATGCTTAATCCTGAAATTAAGTATCTTTTTGGTAAAGTGACGATGTATCCACAGTATAACAAGGACGCACGAGATATGTTGCTTTATTTTATGGACTATTATTTCCCAGACCATGACAAGCTAGTTGTTCCACTTCCTGATTTGGAAATTAAGAACGACTATGATCGTTTTATTGGTGTCTTTGACGGGTTAGATTATAAAGAAGGTTATAAGATATTAAATAGCCATGTAAGAGCGCTGGGCGAAAATATTCCACCATTGATAAATACCTATATGAACTTGTCACCGACGATGAAGTCTTTCGGAACCGCGCGGAATGATGAATTTGGTACTGTTGAAGAGAAGGGAATTTTGATCGTTATTGATGATGTTTATCCTGTGAAGAAAGAACGTCATATGAATACGTTTGAACGGGATCGTGAATATGGTCATCGAAAACCAAAACGGGCATAAAATAATAAAGGGATTCAATAAATTGAATCCCTTTATTATTTTATGCCTATATAGAGGATAAATGCAAGGACTGCTCCAATGATTGGCCCGAGAATGGGAATCCAGGCATAGGACCAATCAGAACCACCCTTTCCTTTTATTGGCCAAAGCGCATGGAATAGGCGGGGACCAAAATCCCGTGCAGGATTGATTGCATAACCCGTTGTTCCTCCTAGAGACAATCCGATTACCCAAACTAAAAAGGCGACAGGTATAGCGCCCAAAGAGCCCATTCCAATAGGTTCTGTTTTTCCATTAATGGTCACGTCCTGCCCAGTAATGAAAAAGATCACAAAAATCAGGACAAAGGTTCCAATAATTTCACTAGCTAGATTTGTGGATGTATTTCGAATGTTTGGAATCGTGGCAAAAACGCCTAATTTCGTAGTAGGGTCAGGCGTGGCATCAAAGTGATCTTTGTGTATGATATACGTTAATAATGCACCACAAAATCCCCCCGCAATTTGGGCGAGAATATAGCCTGGTACTTCTACCCAGGGTAATGCGTTATTGAGGGCCATTGCGATTGTTACTGCAGGGTTGAGATGGGCACCAGTGTAGGGACCTGCAACGACCACACCAACATATACCGCCAAAGCCCATGCAGTAGTGATGACGATCCAGCCGCTATTTTCCCCTTTTGTTCCTTTTAAGATTACGTTGGCAACAACACCGTTCCCAAGAAGAAGAAGGAGTGTTGTTCCGATAAATTCTGCTAAATAATGGTTCATAAGTATTGGTTAGTTTTCTGTCCAGAATTGTAGTGCTTTCACACCTTTGGTCCATTGTTTAATAATTTGTTGGGTTTGTTCTTCTTGTTCTTTTTCAGGTTCAAAAAGGCGGTCTTGCGCCCAAAATTTAGAGAGCTCTTCTTCGTTTTTCCAAAAGCCAACAGCCAGTCCGGCAAGATAGGCAGCCCCTAAAGCGGTTGTTTCCGTAATTTTTGGTCTAATAACATGACTGTTGAGTACATTGGCTTGGATTTGCATCAACAGATTGTTTGCCGTTGCTCCGCCATCGACACGCAATTCCTTAATCGGTATTCCACTATCGGCTTCCATGGCTTGTAAAACATCTCTGGTTTGAAGTGAGATTGCTTCTAAGGAAGCTCTGGCAATATGTCCATTCGTTGTCGCGCGTGTTAAGCCGAAGATGGTGCCTTGTGCTCTAGCGTTCCAATAAGGGGCACCTAATCCAGCAAAAGTAGGGATAAAGGTGATTCCACCATTGTCTTTTTCACTGAGCGCCAATTGTTCGATATCTGCGGACTTATAAATAATATTAAGATTGTCCCGCAGCCATTGCACTAATGCGCCACCAATAAATATGCTTCCTTCCAATGCATACTCAGTTTTTCCGTTGATCTTCCAGGCTACTGTTGTCAATAAATTGTTCTTGGACACAATTGGTTTGTTGCCAATATTCATGAGCATAAAACATCCTGTACCATACGTATTCTTTACCATACCCTTTTCGATGCATTGCTGACCAAAGAGTGCTGCTTGTTGATCTCCGGCGATGCCTGCGATTTTGACTTTATGGGCGAAAATTGTTGTTCTCGATTCACCATATATTTCGCTACTTTCTTTCACTTGGGGTAACATTGCAGCTGGGATATCAAATAATTCAAGGAGCTCTGTATCCCAATCCATTGTATGTATATTGAATAAAAGTGTCCGGGAAGCATTAGTGACATCTGTAATATGTACATCTCCGCGGGTAAGATTCCATACGAGCCAGGTATCAATGGTGCCGCAGATCAACTCTCCGTTTTTTGCTCTTTCTCTGGCGCCATCGATATGGTCAAGGATCCACTTTATTTTTGTTGCCGAGAAATAGGGGTCAAGGATGAGTCCAGTTTTTTCCTGAATCAATTTATGTTTGCCTGCTTTGCGGAGTTCGTCACAATAGTCTGCGGTACGTTTGTCTTGCCATACAATGGCATTGTAGATTGGTCTACCACTTTCTTTTTCCCATACAACGACAGTTTCACGTTGGTTGGTTATTCCGATAGCTGCAATATTTTTGCCATTCAATCCGGCTTTTGTTGTTGCTTCCGCTGTCACTCCCGCTTGGGTGGACCAAATTTCATGCGGATCATGTTCCACCCAGCCGGGTTTAGGGAATATTTGTGTGAATTCTTTTTGAGCAATTGAAACGATATTTCTGTCCTTATCAAAAATAATGGCTCTGGAGCTTGTGGTGCCCTGATCCATTGCCAAGATGTATTGTTGTTCCATAATTGATTACGTTGGTTATTTTGTACTAGTTTAAGATATAATTTTTTGCTACTTTTTGAAAATTTTCAACTTGATTTTTTTGCCAATTCTCATCTTTACCTAATTCTTGTGCTAATATTTTGGCGACTTCAGGGGCAGCGCTAATTGCGGCTCTTGCGTCGAGGAACAGGAGTCTTACACGACGTGAAAGCACATCTTCTACTGTCTGTGCTAGTTCATTGCGGGCAGCCCATACCACCTCAGCTTTTTTAAATTCCAAGTGTTCCACTAATTTTTCGCCCCATATTGGATTTTCTTGAGCAAGTGCATGGATAGCCTCCTGGTCGGAACCATAGATATACATGTGATTACTTCTGTCCGTTGTAGGGATGGCACTATAGATTTTCTGTGTAGCCGACATGCTTTCCTTTTTTGGTAGGCAGCCAATTTTGATAGCCTTATCAATGGTATCCTGTCCCATTCTACGAAAGGTTGTCCATTTGCCGCCAGTCAGGGTTAACAAATTTGAATCACTGACAATTACCTTATGGCTTCTGGATATTTCCTTCGTTTTATTGGAATTTCCTGTTGGGGCTGCTAATGGCCTAAGTCCAGCAAATACCGCAAGCGCGTCCTGACGAGTGGGTTGTTTGGTGAGGTAACGACCAGCAGTTTTTAAGATAAAATCTATTTCTTGTTCGAGTGCCACAGGTTCAAGGCTATGTTCGTCGATTGGTGTATCAGTGGTTCCGGCAATTACTCGGTTGTGCCATGGTACAAGAAAAAGAACCCGGCCATCATCTGTTTTTGGTATCATAATGGCGTCATCTCCTGGAAGGAAGGATTTGTCGAATACAAGATGTACACCTTGGCTTGGTCTGACCATTTGTTTTGCTTCGGGCTTGTCCATTTTGAGTATGTCATCGACAAAGATTCCTGTTGCATTGATAATGACTTTACCTTGGATCGTAAAAACCTCACCGGTATCAGTGTCTTGAGCGATGACACCATTAACTTTGCCGGCCTTGTTTTTAGTCAGGTCGGTTACTCGCACGTAGTTAAGTGCCACACCACCCATTTGAATACAGGTTTGCGCAACATTCACTGCGAGTCTTGAGTCGTCAAACTGGCCATCTTGATACACAACCCCGCCATATAGCCCTTTTGTTCTGACTGTACTGATCCTCCGTAGGGTTTCTTCTTTGTTGATGTGGATGGATTTACCTAGGCTTAATTTACCGGCCAGGAAGTCGTATATTTTCATGCCGATGGTATAAAAGGGACCATCAAACCAAGTGTAATTGGGAATCACAAAAGATTGGTTTTTGACTAAATGTGGGGCGTTCTGTTGTAAAAGCCCTCTTTCGTGGAGCGCTTCTTTAACAAGAGAAATGTCTCCCTGTGCGAGATAACGTACTCCGCCATGGACGAGTTTTGTCGCTTTGCTCGAAGTGCCTTTCGCAAAATCAACTTGTTCCAATAGTATGGTTTTGAATCCTCTACTCAATGCATCAAGGGCAACACCTAAGCCACTGGCTCCGCCTCCTATCACAATGACATCCCATTCGCTCGTGTCTTTTATTCTCTCTATTAATATTGATCTTTTGAATTCTTCTTGTTTCATTTTGTTTCGTTTTTAATCTTAAGGTATTATCCTTAGTATGAGCTAATATAATTAGCTCATACTAAGTTATAGTATATTTGTTAGATTTTAAAGGAAATTCAGGAAAAATAGTAAAAATAGTTCATGTTTGTTTTTGTTTTGTTTTCTTTTGTTATTTATGTTTTTGATGTTTCGTTAGCGCGTGTTTTTGAAAATCTAACATAATTGTGGTTGTGTCATTCTTATGGCCTGTTGCATGTTTTTTTTATTATAAACAGCTATATAATGTTTAACCATTATAATTGGCTTATGTTTTGGTTTGGGGAAATGATTTCGTAATTTTAAATGATCAAATAATTTGTTGAATAATGAGAAGGTTTAAATTATTGTTTTTTGGAATAGGCTTATTTCTGGGGAGTCAATTTGTGTCCTTGAGTAATGTTATCGCGCAGGAGATTTCAAAGCCGCAAGCAGATCTTGTAAAACCCTATAATCCGGAGGCGGATGCACAGAAAGATATTGATGGTTTATTAGCAACCGCTAAGAAGGAAAAGAAGAATATCATTATTCAGGCAGGGGGGAATTGGTGCGTGTGGTGCTTAAGATTTAATGATTATATTCATCATACGGCAAGTGTAGACAAATTGTTAAAAAGCCATTTTCTATATTATCATCTAAACTATTCAAAAGAGAATAAAAATGAAGCTGTGTTTCAGAAATATGCTCCTGAAGGGAATAAATTAGGTTATCCATTTTTTATCGTGCTCGATAAAAACGGAAAGACATTGCATGTGCAAGAGAGTGGCAGCCTGGAAAAAGGGAAGGGATATGACGAAGAAAAGGTTCTTAATTTCTTTAAAACTTGGGTTGCGAAATAAACCGGTGCCGGAAAGCAATAGAAAATAAAATAACAAAAAATAAATAAAGCAGGCCCTTCTTGGGGCCTGCTTTATTATGTCGTAAGCTTGGTGCGTCTCAAAGAATATCTTCGTTTGAAGCATTGGTTCCTGCGGTGTATTAAGAAGGGGAAGAGTGGCAGCCAAGATCCTAATTGGTGCTTATTTGATAATAATTTTGTTCGTAATTAATAGGTAGTTTATACGTCTTTATCCGAATGAGGTCCGAATAAAGTCCCTGTCAGGTCCGGGTAAGGTACCTGTTGTGTTATACCATGATATGAAGTTATCCCCTGTCAGTTTTGTCGGTAAATAGGGAAGTAATATTTTTTTGATGGAATTTGTCTGTGATCGGAAGTGCTGAGTAATTTGTTGTACATAGAAAGGTCCCATTTCTAAGAGATCGGGACCTTTCTATTTGTTGTTGTATAAAAGCTCTTCTTTTGCAAGGGGATCATTTTAAATCCTCGCCAACAAAGAGTGTGCTTTTCCTCTTGGTAGAAATATCTTATTGATAGCCTAATAGCTTCATTACTTGTTTGGAGTTCTGTTCTTCCCCAAATACCTCGTAGTTGAAAGTTTCATCTCTGTTTCGGCGTACCAAAACATGTTTAGGTGAAGGGAGTAAGCAGTGGTGGATACCACCATATCCACTCAATACATCTTGATAGGCTCCAGTATGAAAGAATCCCAAGTATTGTACTTTACGGGTTTTGGGCATAAACACGGAGTTCATGTGCGCTTCTTGATTGTAATAATCCTGTCCGTCACAGGTAATGCCGCCTAAATTGACACGTTCGTATTCTGAATCCCAATTATTGATCGGTAATAAAATATATTTCTGGTTCAATGCCCATACATCCGGTAGGTTCGTAATGAATGAGCCGTCAATCATAAACCAACGTTCACGATCGTTCTGTTGCTTGCGGCCCAAAACTTTATACAGAATACCTGAGGCTTCAGCAACAGTATACTTACCAAATTCCGTGATGATATCCGGTTCCATTACTTCGTGATGTGCACAGATCTGTTTGATACGGTTGACAATTTCATTGACCATATATTCATAGTCAAAGTCGTGTACCAATGAATCTTTAAACGGCATACCACCACCGATATCCAAGGTGTCTAAATCCGGATTTACCTTTTTGAATTTGCAGTATAAGGTAACATACTTCTCCAATTCATTCCAGTAATACGGCGTATCCGATATACCTGAATTGATGAAAAAGTGAAGTAACTTTACTTTAAAGTTAGGATTGTCGACAATCTTGTTGTTATAGAAGTCAATGACGTCCTCCTGACGGATTCCCAGCCGAGATGTGTAGAATTGAGAGTCAGGTTGCTCTTCAGAAGCCACCCGGATTCCCAGCGCACATGGCTCGTCCAATTCGATCTCATCATCATAGAGGTTGAATTCCTCTTTGTTGTCCAGTACAGGTATAATATTTTTATATCCGTCATGGATCATATCCACAATATATTGCTTGTACTGATAGGTTTTGAATCCATTACAGATGACTGTAATGTCTTTCGTTACCGTTCCCTGTCTCTCCAATGAATCGATCATCGGCATATCAAATGCAGACGAAGTTTCCAGGTGGATATCATTTTTCAAGGCCTCCTCTACGATATGCTTGAAATGGGATGATTTGGTACAATAACAATATTTGTAAGATCCGCGATAGTTGTGTTTCAGAATTGCGGTCTGAAAGAGGATTTTCGCTTGCTGAATTTTTTTGCTGACGATGGGCAAATAGGTAAAACGTAACGGCGTACCGTACGTTTCTATCATTTCCATTAAATTCAAATCGTGGAAATACAATTCGTCGTCGATGATTTCGAATCCGTCTTGCGGAAAACCAACACT
>JAITLV010000246.1 GCA_031277685.1 Sphingobacterium sp.
ATAGGGACTAAATATTTATTAATCAATTTTATATAAGAGACATAAAAGGCCTCTTTTTTGGTCAGCAAAAATAAGGTTATTCGTTTTTAAAAACAAATAGAATTTGCAATTAAATTACATTTTTATTAATGTAGGTCAAAATGTTATCTCTTGTAATTCTGTTAGTTTCGATTCTTGTTGTTGCAAATATACTTTTTCCGACGTATTGATCCTCTTATTTTTTGACATCGGTACTTCCTTTTCGGATATTCATACGATTGGATTCACCAGGTACATAAATGTTATCGACCTGAAGCGAGGCATTATTGCGCATTACTTCAGGTCGATAAGAATATTGCTGGTATAGTCTTATGGTGACTAAACTATATCTTTTTATTTAATTCATCCTGCAATTGGCGTTTCAGCAATTGTTCTTTTTCCATTGATTTTTTACGGAATGTCGCAAATTCTTCTTGCGATTGTTCTGCTGTTTTCTGAAACTCTACCGTGTCAACTTTGGCTTTTCGATAAGAAAACAGGAAAATAAAGGTCGCTACAGCCAAAATCCCAATGATCGTCCAAACGACTGTGTTGTATAAACCTTTAGAAGTATTGATCCCTAGAAACGAGAAACTGTCTGTTTTTTGCTGTTCCTGCGCTAACTGATCTTTTAATGTCTGAATAGAATCCTGTAAATTTTTGGTATTGGATGTATAGTTACTGGATGAGGATTTTAATGTACTGATTTCCTTATGCAGTTTGGCAACCGTATCAATTACGTTCCGTTTTACGATATCGAGGTTGGTTTTACGAACCATTTTGAAATCGTAATTGTTTTTCGATATATAATTTAAGTGATCAAATTGATTTGCCAAACTCCCCTTTCTTAATCCATCAGGACTATATTTATAAGCATCATTAGCTTGTGTTGGAGCGGTAACTGGCACTGCTGCAGGGGTTTGAGCCCTTAATGAAGTGTATGATGAAATAAATAAAATTGTAAAGAATACAAACGCTAGTCTCAATTTGCTCATGTTGTTGATCGTTATTATAATAAGTTTAATCAGTTTATCCCAGCTACAAAACTAGAATATGACTGTGATAAATATAAGGAATTATTGAAAAAACGAAAATTGAAAGTGAAATATATTCTTTTTAGTTTTCATTAAATAGCTATAAATAGCATTATCTATCAAGTGACCAGCTTGGAAGATAGCGCAGAAAAGACATGATTTTTTCCTTATACGCGGCGGTATCTAATTTAAAATAATAAGCACCTTTCTTAGAATTTTCCTTGTCTTTCTCCTTCAATTTGATCAATAAACCCGACGACAGCAGCTTACGGCTGAAATTACGTTTGTCTAACTCTATATTGTATACTCCTTCATATAGTGCAGCGATTTGGGGGATGGTGAATTTCTCTGGTAAGAGTTCAAATAGAATCGGATACAAAGCTGCTTTCATGCGTAGCCGATATTGTGCGGCGCTGATCATCTCGTCATGATCAAAGATCAATTTTGGGTATTGTTGTAATGGGAACCATTTCGCCTCATAATCGTCGCTTAAAATATGCTTATACTGCTGTGTGTCAATTAAGGCAAAGTAACAGATGCTGACAACTCTGTTATTGGGTTCGCGTTTGGGATCACCAAAGACACTACATTGTTCCATATAAACGTTTTCCAGCCCCGTCAATTTTTTCAATACTCGACTGGCGGCTTCCTCTGGACTCTCATTAGGCTGAACAAAACCTCCCATTAAGCTCCATTTATTCCGTTCGGGTTCGAAATCCCGTTTGATTAATAAAATTTCTAAGGATTCTCCATTGAATCCAAATATGATACAATCTATTGCTAGTAGAATCCCTGAGTCTTGCTTGTAATATTCCATTTTATATGTTTTTATCTCATTTTTTTGATCTCAATCCAGTAGGCGTTTTAAATCTCTAAAAAAGGTAAATAGCTTGAAATAAGTCTAATATTTGGTTTGTATAAAGCAAAAACCTTGTAAAACGATAGCTGGATTTTACTTGAGCTCTCCATCATTTGACGGGATGAAGTTAGTTCAATTTTTTAAATATGAAAATTTTCTTTCATATTTAAAAAATTAAATGTTTATTTGACACTAATTATTTTTTGCGGTCCGCGCTGTCGTGCGACTAAAAAAACAAGTGCAATGCACAACTATCAATTTTTGTTATAAACCAAATTCAGCTAACATGAATAAATCTTATGTCATCGGGGTGGATTATGGAAGTGATTCTGTCCGTTCTGTCTTGGTCGATGCGTGTAATGGGGAGGAAATTTCATCTTCTGTTTTTTATTATCCGCGTTGGAAAAAAGGAGCCTATTGTGATGCGACTATCAGTCAATTCAGACAACATCCGCTCGATTACATCGAAGGCTTAGAAGCAACAATAATAGACTGTCTGCAAAAGTCGGGCATTCCGGCTATTGGTCAGGCTGTAAAAGCAATTTCAGTTGACACGACCGGTTCTACTCCGGTTGCTGTCAACGAACAAGGTGTACCATTGGCTTTATTGGATGAATTCAGTGAGAATCCCAATGCAATGTTTGTCTTATGGAAGGACCATACAGCTGTCGAAGAAGCCAGTGAAATCAACCTGTATAACGAAAATAGTGCTGTTGATTATTTAAAATATGTCGGTGGTGTCTATTCTTCAGAGTGGTTTTGGGCCAAATTATTACATGTTTTTCGTATAGATGAAGGGGTACGCCGTGCGACGTTCAGCTGGGTGGAGCATTGTGATTACATTCCGTTCCTATTAACTGGAGGAACGAATGCAAGGGAGATGAAGCGAGGTGTATGTTCGGCGGGACATAAGTCTCTTTGGGCTGCAGCATTTGACGGTTTACCTCCAAATACATTTTTTTCAGGAATAGATCCCTTGCTGGATGGTATGGTAGACCGATTGTTTTCGAATACCTATACCGCAGATCAGTCTGCAGGAAACCTATGTGCAGTCTGGGCTGAGCGCTTGGGACTTACCACATCCGTTGTGGTGGGCATTGGCGCATTTGACTGCCATATGGGAGTTGTCGGTGGCCAAATTGAACCCTATTACCTCAGTAAAGTCATGGGGACATCGACTTGCGATATGTTGGTGGCTCCGAAAGAGGAGGTTCAGGATATCTTGGTAAAAGGCATATGTGGACAGGTAGATGGATCAATTATTCCTGGAATGATTGGGATGGAAGCCGGTCAATCTGCTTTTGGTGACGCCTATGCATGGTTTAAACAAGTTTTATTGTGGCCTGCAAAAGATCTTATTCCCCATATTGAAGGGATTTCAGAGCAACAACGCGCGCAAGTGATTACTTCACTTGAGGAACAGTTACTGACCAGATTGAGCGAAAAGGCCGCTGATATTTCGCCAATGCAGTCGGCCGAACTGGCTATGGATTGGTTCAACGGCCGACGGACACCTGACGCCAATCAGGCGCTCAAAGGAGCGATCACTGGCTTGCATCTGGGGACAGACGCACCCCGGATTTTTCGCGCTATTGTTGAGGCGACTTGCTTTGGTGCAAAAGCCATTGTGGATCGTTTTGTCGAACAGGGGATTACTGTTAAAGGCCTAATCGGTCTGGGAGGAGTAGCGAAAAAATCACCTTTCATTATGCAGATGATGGCAAATGTCATGAATATGCCGATAAAGATCCATAAAAGCGAGCAGACCTGTGCCATTGGCGCAGCGATGTTTGCGGCAACCGCGGCGGGTCTGTATACAAAGGTCGAAGATGCTATGCAGGCGATGGGACAGGGATTTGAACGAACATATACACCCGAGGAAAAATGGGTACAGTTCTATACCAAACGTTATGAACGCTATAAAGCACTTGGTCACTTTATTGAGGATAAAAAAACGCTGTCTGTGAATATTTAAATCTATGAAATTCTAATTATGTATAGTTCAATCAAAGAAGAAGCTTACTACTGCAATATGGAATTGCCTAAGCTGGAGCTGGTGCTTTTCACCTTTGGTAATGTCAGTGTTGTAGACCGTACTAAAGAGGTTTTTGCCATTAAGCCCAGTGGGGTGCCTTATGCCGAACTAACGCCTGATCACATGGTTGTTGTGGATTTTGACGGCAATATCGTTGACGGCAATCTTCGTCCCTCGTCCGATACGAAAACACATGCCGTTCTATATAAGCACTGGACGGAAATAGGGGGTATCACTCATACCCATTCAACATATGCGACGGCTTGGGCACAGAGCCAGCGTGCTATTCCCATCTTCGGAACGACTCATGCAGATCACCTAACGGCCGATATTCCCTGTGCGCCACCGATGAGCGACGACATGATTGCCGGGAATTATGAGTATGAGACGGGCTTCCAGATTATCAACCATTTTGCTGACCATCAACTGGACTACAGGGAAGTGGAAATGATCCTTGTCGGAAATCACGCGCCTTTCGCCTGGGGTAAAGATGGGATGAAATCGGTATATCATAGCGCTGTTTTAGAGCAGGTCGCCAAAATGGCCTGGCTAACCGAGCAGATTAACCCCGACGCTCCGCGCCTGAAACCCGCACTGATAAAAAAACATTATGAGCGAAAACATGGTACGAATGCCTATTACGGGCAATAATCTATTGTATTAAAAAAATCTATTGCTAAATCAATCATTAATAATGAATATCAATTTAAAAGAGCTTGAGGTCTGGTTTGTCGTGGGAAGCCAGGACCTATACGGTGAAGAGACATTGCGACAAGTTGCTGTACATGCGACAGAAATTGCCGAATATTTAAACACACACAGATCAATTCCTGTTGCCGTAAAATACAAACCAATTGTCAAAAATGCGGATGAGATTTATGCGACGCTAACCGCAGCAAATCAGCAGAAAAATTGTATTGGTGTCATCACCTGGATGCATACATTTTCTCCTGCAAAAATGTGGATTAGGGGATTAAAAGCCCTGCAAAAGCCCTTATTACACCTTCATACACAATATAATCAGGATATTCCTTGGAGTAGTATTGATATGGACTTTATGAACCTCAATCAGAGTGCCCATGGTGACCGTGAATTTGGGCATATTGTCAGTAGGTTGAAGATCGCACGTAAGGTTGTCACTGGGCATTGGCGCGATGAAGAGGTGCTGGAACGGATCAATGTCTGGATGCGGGCAGCGGCAGGCTGGTACGATTGGCAGGGTGCTAAATTTGCGCGATTTGGAGATAACATGCGTTATGTAGCGGTGACGGACGGTGATAAAGTGGAAGCGGAATCGCAGTTCGGATTTTCTGTAAATACGTACGCCATTGGAGATTTGGTAGCGGTTATTAATGCCAGCTCCGCGGAGGAAGTTCAAGAATTGCTGGCGGAGTATGAAGCAAGCTATGAAATGGCAGATAATGTAAAAGTAGGTGGTGAATTTCATGACAACCTACTTGAAGCTGCAAAAATAGAAATTGGCCTACGCAAGTTTTTACAGCGTGGCAATTTTAAAGGGTTTACCGATACGTTTGAGGATCTTCATGGCATGGTACAGCTCCCGGGACTAGCGGTACAGCGTCTGATGGCAGAAGGCTATGGTTTTGCTGGTGAGGGCGATTGGAAGACCCCGGCTTTGGTACGGGCGTGTAAGGTTATGGGGGCAGGTCTGCCAGGGACAACGGCATTTATGGAGGATTATACCTACCATTTTGATCCACAGAATGCCATGGTACTGGGCTCGCATATGTTGGAAGTGGATCCTGCATTAGCGATCGGAAAACCTCGGATTGAAGTACACCCTTTGGGTATTGGGGGAAAGGCTGACCCTGCGCGTCTGGTCTTTAATGGTCAACATGGGGATGCCTTAAATGCCTCCTTGGTGGATATGGGGACACGCTTCCGTCTCGTGGTCAATAAAGTACAAGGGGTTACTGTGGACGAAGAATTGCCAAAACTTCCTGTAGCCCGGGTACTTTGGAAACCACTTCCAGACATGAAAACAGGTTGTAGCGCATGGATTATAGCAGGCGGGGCACACCATACGGCATATAGTCTTAACCTTACACCTGAATATCTGGAGGATTTTGCCCGTATTGCCGGACTGGAATATGTCCTGATCGATGAGCAAACGACCTTAGGCAAACTTGAAGATCAATTGAAATGGAATGAACTTTATTATTTACTCAGTAAATAATAACCTAAGCCATTTATACCTGCTCTTCTGGTATAAATGGCTTATTGATAATAACCAATTTGGGAAATATGGAAAAATTTGCATCTGTGGATTACATTATTTTTGTAATCTACTTCTTTGTTGTGGCAGGGTATGGCTATTGGATCTATCGCAAAAAGACCACGAGCTTAAGCAGTAGCAAGGATTATTTTTTGGCTGAGGGCTCGCTGACCTGGTGGGCAATTGGCTCCTCGCTCATCGCGTCCAATATTTCAGCGGAGCAGTTTATCGGTATGAGTGGCAATGGCTTTGAAGTCGGTATTGCAGTTGCTGCTTATGAACTGATTGCTGCAGTTGCGCTGATCATTGTGGCCGTCTGGTTTATTCCGGTCTATCTGAAAAATAAAATTTTCACGATGCCACAATTTCTTAATAATCGCTACAACGAAACCACGAGCCTAATTATGGCGATTTTTTGGCTGTTTTTATATGTATTCGTTAATCTTACATCCATTCTTTATCTCGGTGCAATTGCGATATCCAGTATGGCTGGTGGTGGGGATAGTTTCCATGTCATTACAGTAGCACTGGCTGTATTTGCTGTGATTATCACCTTAGGTGGTATGCGCGTTATAGGATTTACGGATGTGATCCAAGTGGTCGTACTGATTGTAGGTGGAGTGGCAACTACGTATGTCGCGTTGACTCTGGTCAGTGAGCAATTTGGGTTAGGTAAGGATGTACTGGCCGGATTTAATAAATTGATGGAGGATTCGCCGAGCCACTTTAATCTCTTTGTGGAGAAGCCAGGACCCGGTGCGAGTCAGGAAGATATCAATAAATATCTGATGTTGCCTGGGATCGGTATGTATCTGGCAGGGATTTGGATCGTCAACCTGAACTATTGGGGCTGCAATCAGTATATTACACAGCGTGCTCTTGGAGCCAACTTGAAAACTGCGCGTCTGGGAATACTATTTGCTGGATTTCTGAAATTGTTTATGCCGATTATTGTCATGCTTCCGGGGATTGCTGCCTATGTGCTTTACAAAAATGGTGCTTTACAACAGGAGATGGCACCAGGTGGCGTTTTTCATGCCGACAATGCCTATTCTGCCATATTGGGTTATCTGCCCAACGGGATGAAGGGCCTCGCATTAGCGGCATTAACCGCAGCTATTGTTGCAGGGTTGGCTGGGAAAGCCAATAGTATCGCAACGATCTTTACATTGGACATCTTTAAAAAATACCTCAATAAGGAAGCAAGTGAGGCTAAGATGGTATGGGTAGGAAAAATAACGATTGTTGTCTCTATTTTGCTTGCAGTGTTATTTACCTGGAACGATAGTCTGGGCATTGGTGGGGCTGGAGGTTTTACGTTTATCCAAAAGTATACGGGCTTTATTAGTCCCGGTGTATTTGCCATGTTTTTATTGGGGATGTTCTGGAAACGTACAACAGGTGCGGCCGCTATAACGGGACTGATCACTGGGTTTGCATTATCCATATTTTTTAATGAATTTGCAGTGAAGATTTTAGGGCCGGAAACATGGATGTATACTGCTTTCCAAAATAAAGCTGGAATGTATGAGATTCCCTTTCAGATCTGTATGGGGCTAGCTTTTGTATTTACGCTGCTTGCTATGGTTGCTGTTAGCTTATTTGGACCTAAGGTTAATCCGAAAGCGTTTGTATTGGAGCGATCGATGTTTAGGGTGGAGCCTACCGTATTGGCATTGATCGTCGTGACCTTGCTGTTGGTGACTGCTATATATGTGCGTTTTTGGTAGTATAGAAAAAGACTGTTGAATTATAAATCAAAAGATATGAATAAGAAAATAATGGTCGCGTTGGTTCTATGTGCTGCGCTGACGTATGGCTGTCAATCAAAATCAACACAAAACAAATCATCGGAAACGGTGGTCGATACGCTGGCTAATACCACTTTTGAAAGTCAAATCGATGGTAAAGAAGTTAAATTATTTCAGCTAAAAAATGAAAAACTAACTGTCACCTTAACGAATTATGGAGCCCGTTTAGTGAGTTTGAATGTTTTGGACAAGGAAGGAAAAAACACGGATGTGATCTTGGGTTATGATGCTGCCAAGGCGTACAAAGATAATTTCAATAATTACTATGGCGCCATTGTGGGACGGTATGGAAATCGCATTGGAAATGCCTCTTTCAAGCTGAACGGTCAGGCTTATCAACTCGAAAAAAATGATGGCGAGCAGTCACTGCATGGTGGTACCAACGGGGTATACAACAAAGTTTGGGACCTGTTGGAAAATACGCCAACTTCAGTTACGCTGGCCTACACTTCCCCGGACTTGGAAGCTGGATATCCAGGGACTGTAAAGATGGAAGTGACCTATACACTAAGTGAAGATGGGGGACTGCTTATAGATTATCAGGCAACGACAGATAAGGAAACAGTTTTGAATTTAACTAATCATGCTTATTTCAATCTCAATGGGGCTGGAGATACATCTATTTTGGATCATGAGTTACAAATAGACGCTAACACAATTACCGAAGTCGATGCAAATTTGATTCCAACTGGAAAAAGCTTGCCTGTTAAAGGAACAGCTTTCGATTTTACCAAACCAAAGGCAATAGGTCTGCATATTGGTGATGAAAATGCACAATTGAAGATTGGCAAAGGTTATGATCATAATTTCGAACTAGACAAGAAAGACGATTTTCAGCATGTTGCATCGGTGTATGCACCGAAGACAGGAATAGAAATGCAGATCTATACTTCAGAACCCGGCTTACAATTTTATAGCGGTAACTTTATGAAAGATTCGGATCCTAAAGGAAAGAATGGAAAGGTATATCCATATCGTTCGGCCTTCTGTTTGGAAACTCAGCATTTCCCGGACGCTCCTAACCATCCCAATTTCGCTTCAACAGTATTGAAGCCAGGGGATACTTATCATTCAAAAACAACCTATCGTTTTTCGGTAAGATAATCAATGAAAATAGAAAGAAATGAAAGCAATCCAAATCGTTGACCAAGGCCGTGTGGAGGTGATTGATTTGCCAATGCCACCACTGGGTGCAGGACAGATCCGATTACGTGTACATTATGTGGGCTTTTGTGGCTCTGACTTAAATACATTTAAAGGCTTAAACCCTCTGGCATTGACACCTGTTATTCCGGGGCATGAAATTGGGGCCGCAATCGCTGAAGTGGGGGAAGGTGTGCCTGTCAATTTTAGTGCTGGCATGCATGTTACTGTGAACCCTTATACCAGTTGCGGACAGTGTGCTGCCTGTGAGAACGGTCGGGCATATGCCTGTGAGTTTAACCAGACCTTGGGTGTACAGCGCCATGGTGCCATGGCGACTTATATCGTTGTACCCTGGGAAAAGGTTATTGCTGATTCAGCAATTTCAGTTCGTGATTTTGCTTTAGTGGAGCCGATGAGTGTCGGTTTCCATGCGGTGGATCGTGCTGTGGTTACGGATTCCGATTGTGTTTTAGTCTTTGGTTGCGGAATGATTGGCCTTGGCGCAATTATCCGAGCTGTCAGGAGAGGTGCAACGGTGATCGCTGTTGATGTAGGGGATGAAAAATTGGCATTAGCTCAAAAACTAGGGGCAAAATATACCATTAATTCACTCAAGGAAAATTTAATAGAGCGTTTGGCAGGACTAACGAATAATCGTGGCGCGGATGTGGTTATAGAAGCAGTAGGACGCCCAGAAACGTATACGGCTTCTATTGCGGCAGCTGCGTTTACAGGTAGGGTGGTCTATATTGGTTATGCAAAAGAGAAGATTCCTTTTGATACCCAGTTTTTTGTCAAAAAGGAACTGGATATACGGGGTTCAAGAAATGCAACAGCAGCCGATTTTAAAGCTGTTATAGCTTATCTGAAAACGGGCACCTGCCCAATAGAGGAATTGATTACAGCTGTAATTACTCCAGAAGAGGCACAAAACGCGTTAGCACACTGGAGTCGTAATCCAGGCGATGTTTTTCGGATCTTGGTCCAATTTTGATTCTGGTGAACGGTGGCAGCTATAACGCTATCCAAGGCTATTGTATACAAAGTCATGGCGAAACTTTCGCAACGAAATAGCCCATATTGAATGATGGTCGAGTAAGCGCAAAATGAATGTAAAATGGTCTGTCCAATTGTTCTGGACAGACCATTTTGTTGAATGAGACGAGCTTTTAGCCAAAAATATTATTGGTGAATTTGAGCCGAATCCCAACCTGAAAATTCTGGATTGTCTTGAAGATTTCTTTCAATGTAGCTTTTTCTATTTTTGTGAGGCTTTCAATGGGGATATAGTTATCTGGGTTTGATTTAGCAATCCGAATTTGATTTGCCTGATTTCTTAGGCGTAATGACATCAGATAATAATACGATTGATGTAGTTCATCATATTGCTCCTGTGAAAATATACCCAAATCCAGCAGGGCCTTTAAACGGCCGCCCGTATTTTCTTCATATATTCTGTTTTTGAGTGCATAGACTCTGACCAGATCGACAATTGGGGTCATGGCCTTTTTGATATTAAATACCTCTGTTGTTCCAACGGTCTGCGTTTTGATCGTTTTGAAAAAGGTCAATGGTGGTTCATACTGCAAGGCATTTTTTGCGATAAAGGCAAAAAAACGTTCATTTGGTTTTTGCAGCTCAACGGTCAGGAAATCCTTGAGTTGCTCAATGATAGCCTGGTCTCCATAGAGGCGTCTGCAATCAAAGAACGTAGAGAACTTCATCGCATTTTCGGGAATACTTTCCTCAATCCATGTGCTGTAATTTTTTTTCCAGTGTGAAAGAGAGTGTGTCCATTCGGGGTTGCTCGCCATGTATCCGCCTGTACAATAACTAAATCCGATGGTATTTAAATGATCCGATACCTGACTTGCAAAGCGGAGGAAATATTCGCGCACAAGTTCACGCTGCTCGTTGGCCTTATCTTCGTAAATAATGGCGTTGTCTTGGTCGGTCATTAAGGTCTGTTCTTTACGACCTTCACTTCCGGTCACCATGAATACAAATTTTGCTGGCGGTTGACCAATTTCTTTGATCACTTTTTCGATTACTTTTATGGCGATGGTATCTGCTACAGTCGTGATGACCTGATTGGCAATTTCGGCATTTACTCCTCTTCCCAGCAGTTGATGGATAATCTCCGATACATTGTTCCACTTGTCCCGTAATTCCGTTAACGTCTCGGCAAGTTTCACGGATTGAATAAAGACTAGGGGGGACTGCCCTTGTTCACTTAATAATCTGTTTCTACTTAGAAAACCAACATAATTTCCCTCACTTTCGACGAGTAAGTATTTAGATTTCGTATGGAACATTTTTAAAACGGCTTCATATAGGTAGGCCTGATTTGAAATGCTGACGATGGGATTGTCCATGACTTCAACAATGGGGCTGGCTGCGTCCACTCGCTCTGCGATCACGCGGTCTCTCAATGTCATATCAGTTACATAACCGATAATTGCATCTGCCTCTTTGATAAAAAGGCAGCTGACTTTTTCCTGCGCCATCATCTTTACAGCAAGGTAAATGGGTGTATCGGCACTACAAGATACAATATCCTTATAGACGATATGTTCTATTTTGCGGGAGTAAAGCTGATCGGCGGCAAAATAGCTTTCTTCAAAAGAAGCCGGAGATTTGACGAAGTGGGAGAACTCTTCATCCAGCATTCTTCTTCCAAAAGAATTGGTGAAAAACTGGAAAAACTCATCATTGGAATTGCATAGTTCAATAAAGTTTTTCCGTGGTAATCGGTAAATCACTGTACCTTTCT
Source organism: Sphingobacterium sp. (assembly GCA_031277685.1). Taxonomy (GTDB): domain Bacteria; phylum Bacteroidota; class Bacteroidia; order Sphingobacteriales; family Sphingobacteriaceae; genus Sphingobacterium. Next base: position 11,913 of record JAITLV010000246.1, read on the forward strand.
TGGCTATCACCGATTTGAGCGCTTTTGTTCTGTTGAGTAATACAGAAATTCCACCAAAACAATAAGGACATTGATGGATCTCAATGACCCTTTTGTGATCCGCGTTATCCAGAAAAAAGGTTTCATATTCACCTTGTTCAATGAGATCAACTCCGTCCATGTCCGTAACATGTTGGCGATAGACGAGCGTATCTTTGGAAAAGCGATGCTCATGAAACATATCCACCAGACTCCGTTGAACAGTCTCTGGCAATACCTGGAAGGGTTGCGTAACCTTTAGAAGTGACAGGATGACTTCCTTGTTTTTCATAATCAATTGTTATATGATGTTATCAAACGCTGATTGTTGTCGTTTTATATCTTGATCGGATAACTCGCCCCGTCTTATCATTTCAAAAAAACAACTGGCTGTAATAGCGGCGTCTTTTTCTGCATGATGTAAGCCCTCGGGTGTTGCTGAAAAAAGGCTTTCGTACAATAGAGCAAGTGGAAGGTGAATCATATTTGGGTTGCTTACATAGCGCTTGCTATGCAGCAGGGTACAGAAGTATTCTAACCCATGAAAAGGAATCGGAAGCTGGCAGCGATGGAATTCGGCACATAATACCTGTAGATCAAAGGAAAGAAAATGGCCTATGATCTGCGGTTGATACTTTTTGATATCATGGCTGAGTTTCCGGAGTACTTCCTTTTTCTTTTCACCGTGTCGCATGAGAAAAGGAGGTGTTAATCCGTGTATCTGCTCAGCGGCCGGACTAATGGGAATCAAAGGCTCGTAAATATATTTATTGCTGCGTTTGACCTCTTGCATTTCTTTATCAAAGATAATCCAAGCTAACTGGAGAACATGTGGCCAATTGTCGCTGTCCGTATATTTCCTGTTCCATTTCTTTGGCAATCCGGAGGTTTCTGTGTCTAAGAATAAAAAATATTGTTTCAAGGAATCTTTGATTTTATACTAAAAGTAATAAAATATTCTAGTTCATAAGGATCAAAATTGCTTTTTGTGTTTACCAGTATTTGTAAAAAACGAGATACTTTTTTGGGGGTATGAAATATTATATGTAAAATTGACATTTAATAACTATTGTAAAGACCAATTATGTCCAAGAGATTACTAGCTGCCTTATTCTGTGTATGTTTTATTTTCTTTGAACTGACTGCGAAGAGCAAATCGCCGACGATTTTATATACGATGGATGGTATTGTAAATCAGGACAGATTTCAATATGCATTAGATTTTCTTCAAAAAAAGATGTCTGTCTTAGATTTTGACCATAACCTAACCATCGAGGTCAGTACGATCGCACAAAAAAAACATTTCCCTGATTCTTTAAAGAAGAGATTACTTGACAAAGAACATTTCATCCTGTATCGTGAAAATGGAGGAAAACCGATTAAATTGGTGGGGGCGGATGAGTCTGGCGTATTATATGGCTGTATGGAATTGATTTCCAATAAATCCCGTTGGAAAGATCCACGATTTTTTATTGCAGAAGGCCCTAAAATGGTGATGCGCGGAACCAGTATAGGACTTCAGAAAACCACTTATTTGCCGGGCCATGATATTTACGAATACCCCTATACGCCGGAATCTTTTCCCTGGTTTTATGATAAGCAGCTCTGGTTAAATTATTTGGATATGATGGCAGATAATAGATATAATGCATTGTATTTGTGGAATGGCCACCCATTCTCTTCCCTAGTTAAACTAAAGGATTACCCCTATGCACTTGAAGTAGATGAGACTACATTCAGGAAAAACGAGGAGATGTATACGTTTTTGACGAAGGAAGCCAACAGGCGGGGGATCTGGATTATCCAGATGTTTTACAATATTATCCTTCCTAAACCCTTTGCTGACCGTCATGGTTTAAAGACTCAGGAACGTAATCGGGTCATCACACCATTGATTTCAGATTATACGCGGAAAAGTATCGCCGCATTTGTCGCTAAATATCCGAATGTTGGTTTGTTGATTACTTTAGGAGAGGCGATGGAGGGTGTAGGACAGGATGATATGAACTGGTTTACAAAGACAATTATTCCTGGAGTTAAGGATGGACTAAACGCTGCGGGTACTGCCGGTGAGCCCCCTATTATTTTAAGAGCCCATGATACAGATGCGCCAGCTGTGATGCAAGCAGCCTTGCCAATTTACAAGAACCTGTACACAATGGCAAAATATAATGGTGAAGCATTGACCACTTATACCCCTAGAGGAAAATGGGCTGAGTTGCACCGTTCATTGAGTGCTATCGGGACAGTGCATATTCAAAATGTACATATATTGGCTAATTTGGAGCCCTTTCGTTACGGTTCTCCAGATTTTATTCAGAAGTCGGTCAGTGCAATGCACGAAGTTTATCATTCCAATGGTATTCATATCTATCCACAGGCTTCGTATTGGGATTGGCCTTATGCTGCTGATAAAACTGAAAATAGACTTTTACAAGTAGAGCGCGACTGGATGTGGTACAAAGCTTGGGCAAGATACGCCTGGAATGAACAGCGGGATCTGACAAGTGAAAAAAAATATTGGGCAGACCAACTGGCATGGCAGTATGGCATCAGTGCCAGTGACGCCAGCAAATTGTTGCTGGCAATTGAAGAAATTGGTGAAATATCACCCAAGATCTTGCGTCGGTTTGGCATAACGGATGGTAATCGACAGACCTCTTCTTTGGGTATGCTAATGACCCAGTTCATTAATCCCTATCGTTATGGACTCTTTACCCTATTATACGAATCTGAAGCTCCCGAAGGTGAGATGATCATAGATTATGTAGAGAAAAGTTATAAAAATGAACCTCATATGGGTGAGACCCCCATGCAGGTAGCAGAAGAAATTGTACAACATGGAAACAAAGCTGTATCATTGATTCAGACCTTAGGCAGACCTACAAGAAATGTCGCTGAATATGACCGCTGGCTCAACGATGTCCGAATTCACCAGTTATTGGCCAATCATTATAGTTATAAAGTAAAAGCTGCTGTACAACTGTTGCGCTATAAATATGATCGAGATGTCAATACCTTACAGAAAGCTTTGCCTAACCTGGAACGAAGTGTTGATGAATACCGTAAGCTTACAGACCTGACCAATGCATCTTATAGGTATGCAAATAGCATGCAGACAAAACAGCGTAAGATACCCATGCGTGGGGCGGATGCTACATTTATTCATTGGAAAGAAATGCTTCCCGTGTTTGAAACAGAATTAAACAACTTTAAGCATGCCATAGATTCTTTAGCGAAAAATACGGATGGTTCGTTACCTATTAAAGCTGGTTTAAAGTCGCAACAGATTACCTTTTTGGATGGTCAACAGCTTGTTTCCTTAAAAAAGGGAGCCAAATTGTATACAGACCAAGAACTGGTAGTGACTCATTTGGCTGATGAATTTGAAGGGCTTGAAGCGGTACGGGTAGATGCTGAAAAACAGAAACTGAAGGGTACACAGTTGCGGTTTAAAAACAAAAAACCAGTGAAAATTCTGGTAGGTTATTTCAATAGTACAGATAAAGTGTTTGCGCCCAAACCGGTGCTGGAGATCGATGCCAGTGCTAATGATTTTGGACAGGCAGAAGCAAAGGTACGTAATGCCTTACGCATCCAATACATGCCGTTGCTTGATATCCACACCTATGTTTTCCCTGCTGGCCAAAACGAACTGAAATTGCCGAAAGGAGAAGCACTGATACTGGGTGTTGTGGATGAGCACGAGCTTGTGCATCCCTATAATGCGGATGTGGAAAATCAGGGCGACGATCTGGACGATCTATTTGGTTACTATAATGGAATCAAACTATAATACCTGCATATCCGCAGGATAGTACAGGATAAATAACTTAAATGAAGTCGGTATTTTACAAGAAACTGAATGAAAGCTACAAACGACTTTTTGATGATAACAAAAGAAATAAAAATTTATACAATAAGCCTTTTTTTGCTGTTTTGCTCGTTTTCGAAAACCGACGCACAGGAAAACTTAGCGAAAAAACTTCAGACTTATGTACAGGAATTTAATAGCAATGACAATGAGGCTGTGATCAATCAGATTCCCAACAAGGGTGCATATGAATGGATGGTCGCAAATATTCCATTACTGGATTGTCCGGATAAAGCGATTGAGCAGACGTATTATTTTAGATGGTGGTCTTACCGGAAACACATCAAATCTAGCCCCGAAGGTACACTTGTGACTGAATTTATTGAACCGGTGAAACATGCTGGAAAATACAATTCAATCAGTTGCGCACTAGGGCATCATCTCTATGAAGGACGATGGTTGAAGAATAATACATTTTTAAAAGAATACATTGATTTTTGGCTTTATCATGCTGACAAGGGCCAGTCAAAACCTCGGTTTCATCAATTCAGCTCCTGGCTACCCGATGCGTTATTGGCTTACTACAAAGTGAGTCCGGACGAGCAATATTTAAAGGAACGTTTATCAGATCTGGATCTTGATTTCAAACAATGGGAAAAAGAAAGAAAAGGTGAAAACGCGCTTTTCTGGCAGTATGACGTACAGGATGGGATGGAAGAATCCGTTTCTGGAGGTCGTAAGGTGCACAATATGCGGCCATCCATCAATAGTTACATGTATGGAAATGCTGTTGCGATTGCCACAATTGCCAAATTAGTGGAAAACAGTTCGTTAGAAAAAAAATATAGCGCTTATGCCAAGTCCTTACGTACACTGATCCTAGACTCGCTTTGGGATAAAGAGGATCAATTTTTCAAAACAAAGTTGGAAAATGGAACTTTACATCATACGCGCGAAGCTATCGGTTACATTCCATGGTACTTTCAGTTGCCTCCAGATAAGGCCCAATATGGAAAGGCTTGGTTGCAACTACCAGATACGGCGGGATTTAATGCGCCCTGGGGAACGACAACAGCAGAGCGCCGTGAACCAACATTTAGAACAAGGGGTACTGGGCATAGCTGTGAGTGGGATGGCGCCATCTGGCCCTTTACAAGCTCGCAGACCATCCGCGGAATGGCCAATTATCTAAACACTTATAAACATAATAAAGGAATAGATGCAGCTGATTTATATGAACAAATTCACAAATATGCAAAATCCCATGTGATGAATGGGAAGCCCTATATTGGTGAGTATCAGGATGAAAAAACGGGTGAATGGTTGAAAGGTGACAACCCTAGAAGTAAATTTTATAATCACTCCACCTTTGCCGATGTGATTATTCAGGATTTGATTGGTGTAAAACCACAAATTGGTAACAGGCTGGAAATAAAACCGCTAATTCCTAAAGATCAATGGGCGTATTTTTCATTGACCCAGTTAACCTATCACGGTAAAGATGTTGCGCTATATTGGGATGCCACCGGTAAACAATATCAAAAAGGAAAGGGATTTACAGTATACGTAGATGGGAAGAAAGCTTTTCAGCAAAAAGAGCTAAAAAATTGTCAAGTTAACCTAAATTAATATGATCAAGAGTATTTATTATCGCGGAATTATAACTGTGCTTTTCTGTGTGGCTATGTTTAGTACGCAGGCACAAAGTTGGCTCAATGTGTTGGACTTTGGTGCAAAGAAAGATAGTACTGGCAATAATACCCTAGCAATCCAAAAAGCAATTACGGCAGCGGCTAATAAAGGAGGTGGGACTATTTATTTTCCTGCTGGAAAATATATTACCGGACCGATACATTTAAAAAGTAATATCACCATTTTTATCGACGCGGGGGCAGAACTGCATTTCAGCGATAATTTTGATGACTATTTACCCATGGTAGAGTCCCGCTGGGAAGGAACCACTGTGATCAATTTCTCGCCCTTGTTTTATGGTAATAATCTAGAAAATATCAGTATTCAGGGCCGGGGATTGATCGATGGGCATGGCAAGAAATGGTGGGGATATTCTGAGGTTGAAGTCAAAAAACAACAGGAAGATAGTAAATGGCAGAAAGAGTTTAAACGCTTAAATAAAGATGTGCTGGCTCCTGATCTGCCAGGTTGGATCGAAAGAGGATTTCTACGTCCACCTTTTATTCAGTTTTTAAACTGTAAAAATGTGCAGATCAAAGATATCAAAATTCAAAATTCACCATTTTGGACCATCAACCCACAGTATTGTGATAACGTCACCGTAGATGGTGTGACCATTGATAATCCTCCTTCCCCGAATACGGATGGCATTAATCCCGAATCTTGTTCCAATGTCCGTATCGCGAATTGCCATATCAGTGTAGGAGATGATTGTATTACGATAAAATCAGGGAAAGATCGGTCGGGAAGAAAAGTTAATATTCCTGCCGAGAATTATACGATCACAAATTGTACCATGCTGCGGGGACATGGTGGTGTGGTCATTGGAAGCGAGATGTCAGGAGGTGTGAAAAATATTACTATTTCCAATTGTATTTTCGACGGAACCGATCGCGGGATACGCCTGAAGACAGCCCGTGGCCGTGGTGGGATTGTTGAAAATATTCAAGTTTCCAATATTGTTATGCGTAATATTAGGGATCAGGCCATTGTGATGGATATGCAGTATGCGAAATCCGAAGTTGAACCTGTCAGCGAGCGTACACCGAAATTCAGAAATATCTTTATCAGCAATCTGTCCGGTACAACAAACCGGATTGCATCAATGCGTGGGCTGGAAGAGATGCCGATCGAAAATGTTGTTTTTTCGGATATCCATATGCAGGGTAATACAGGTTTTTCAGCACTACATGTCAATGGCCTGATGTTGAGTAATGTGAGCGTGGCAATCAATCAAGGTGCGCTGTTGAAGGTTAGTTCGGGCAAGGAATTGGATATATTGAATATTAAAAATACAAGCCCTATGGCAGACAACGCACTGATAGAACTGGAAAACTGTACATCAGCAAATGTGCAGAACTGTTTTCCTGCATCAGGAACGGCCTTATTTTTGGATTTATTGGGGGCTACAAATCAAGAGATCTATGTGCACGGGAATAATTTAGTCCGCACTAAACAGGTCCTTCGTGGCACATACAAAAATGGTCAGCTAACAGCAAATATAAACCCTCCTGAAAATAAGTAATGCAGCTACGACTATCTATCTTCGTGTTTTTTTTGATCTATTCTACCCATATGACTTGGGCACAAGAACGGCTTTGGTTTGATCATCCTGCCCAAAAATGGGAAGAAGCTTTGCCGATCGGAAATGGCAGGTTAGGAGCCATGGTGTATGGTGGCTTAAAACATGAGGAAGTACAGTTTAATGAAGAAACATTATGGACCGATGGACCCCGAAATTATAATAAATCAGGGGCATCAAAGTACCTTCAAACTATTCGAAACTTATTGGATCAAGGGCGGCAAAAAGATGCCGAGGTTTTGGCAATGAATGAGTTTATGGGACTTAAAAGTGAGTCAGAGGATCCAGCAGCCTGGCTAGAGAAAGTTGGTCAGATTCGAATGCAGGAAACGGGTCCATTCAATCACACTTTTGATGATAGCAACTGGCCTTTGATACAGGTCCCCTATTATGAGGGATGGGAAAATCTGGGGCTTGAGGGGCTGGATGGGGCAGTGTGGTTCCGTACGACTTTTAACCTGTCAAAAACTGATTTAGCTGATCGTTGGATTTTAGATTTAAATAAAATACGGACGAAGGATTATACATACATCAATGGTAAGTGTGTTGGTGCTTCCACGGGTGATGATACCAGAAGAGTATATGAAATACCTGCTGGTCTACTTCGTGAAGGGAGTAACACAATTGCTGTTCAGGTGATTAATCTGGAAGGAAAGGGGGGGATTGCTGGCTACAAAGATTCGAAGCAGGGCATCGGTTTAAAGAACCAGAGCGGAAAGATGATCTCGCTAAATGGTCAATGGAAATATAAAATTCAGGACCAAAATAGTCCAAAAATCGGTACTTATCAAGCTTCTTACCAGCCATTCGGTACGTTAAGTCTCCAATTTGATCATGAACAGGCTACATCCTATAGCCGTATCCTTGATTTGAAGAAAGGTGAAGTTCGCGTCAGTTATTCAGCAGATGGCGTAAAGTACAGCAGAACTTATTTTGCATCTTATCCCGATAACTTTATCGGCGTAAATCTGCAGGCTGATCAGCAAAGGAGGCTTTCTTTCCGTTTGTCTTTAAAGACCAAACATCAAATGTTTAAACTACAGCGTTTATCGTCGCAAGCCATTCGGTTGGAGGTGCAGGTAAAAAACGGGTCGATGCGTGGGACAGCTTTTGTACATGTAGCTTTAAAGGGTGGCAAGCTAACGCTTGAAGGAGATGAACTCGTTGTACAGCAGGCGGATGAAGCTCAGATTTTCCTAACAGCGGCTACAAATTTTAAATCTTATCAAAAGCTTGATGACAGGTATGCGGAGATGGCTTTGAACAGGTTCAAGACCTTATGCCGGCGAGACTTTAATCGCCTATATCAGGCTCATCAGCAGGATTATCAGTACTTGTATCAACGTTTTAGCCTACAACTAGGGAGGGCGGGACAAGCCGATACCATTCCGACGGACAGAAGATTACAGCAGGCAGTACGGCAGGATGATCCAGGACTTATTGCGCTGTACGTTCAGTTTGCACGTTATTTACAGATTGCAGCGTCTCGGCTTGGTAGTCAGCCAATGAATCTTCAGGGGATCTGGAATCCATACCTGGAACCGTCTTGGGGCAGTAAGTACACGACCAACATCAATCTGGAGATGAATTACTGGCCTACAGCAGCCCTTCATCTTGCCGAATTGCAAGAGCCTTTATTTCAGATGATCAAGGAACTTAGTGTCACTGGAAGGGTAACTGCACAGGAATACTATGGTGCACGTGGCTGGGTGTTGCATCACAATACCGACATTTGGCGGGGTACTGCCCCTATTAACAACTCCAACCATGGAATCTGGCCCACAGGTGGCGCCTGGTTGGTCAGACATCTCTGGGAACATTACCTATACACGGGAGATATCCGCTTTCTGAAAGAATATTATCCGATGATCAAAGGTGCAACCTTGTTTTTTAAAGATTTTTTGGTAAAAGATAAAAAAACGGGCTGGTGGGTCAGTACGCCATCAAATTCCCCAGAAAACGGTGGGTTGGTCAAAGGTCCGACCATGGACCATCAGATTATCCGTTCCCTTTTCGACATCTTTAACCAAAGTTCACAGTTGCTCGATCGCGATCTATTACTCCGAGATTCCATCCTAAATATGCGCAGGGAGATAGCGCCTAACCAGATTGGGCAATATGGGCAGCTGCAGGAATGGCTGACGGATATAGACGACCCCGAAAATAAACACCGGCATGTATCTCACCTTTGGGGTTTGTTCCCCGGTGATGAAATCAATTCAATGAGTAGCCCGCAATTTGTTGAAGCTGCTAAGCAGTCCTTGCTGCTGCGTGGCGATGAGGGGACTGGGTGGAGCTTGGCCTGGAAAATTAATTTTTGGGCGCGATTAAAGGACGCAACACATGCTTATCACATGACAAAAATGCTCCTTCGTCCAGCAGGTAAAGCTGGTGGCTCCTATCCGAATTTGTTCGATGCCCATCCGCCATTCCAAATCGACGGAAATTTTGGTGGTGCATCGGGTATTACCGAGTTGTTGCTTCAGAGTCATACTCCTATTATCGAAATACTGCCGGCATTGCCTAATGAACTAGGGACAGGGAAGGTCAGCGGATTACAAGCTCGAGGATCTTTTCAGATTGATATGGAGTGGAAAGATGGAAAGCTGCTGTGGTTAACAGTTGAATCTGCGGCTGGAAAAGATCTTCAGCTGCGTTATGCTGGCTATGATGTGAAAATAAAAACAAAGAAAGGCAAATCGTATGCCTTTGACCATAAACTGAGTTTGAAAAAATAATGATGATCCAATTGATGCTATTTAGAAAGTTGCTTTGCTGTGCGTTCTTGTTACTTTATACGCTACTATCTTATGGACAGCAGGGAGGTAAAACGCTGAACATGGATGCGAACTGGCAGACAATAATGGATCAAAAAGATTCGGCTCGTTATGCCGGATTTCAGTCCGGGAACTATAAAACCGATAAAGAATGGCGCAATGTGAGCGTTCCCCACAACTGGGACGGATACGAAGGGTACCGCAGATTATTACACGGCAATCTGCATGGCTACGCTTGGTACCGGAAAAATTTTACGCTCCGGCATCAAAAAGGCAAAAATCGATTCTTTTTGTTTTTTGAAGGTGTAGGTTCTTATGCAACGGTTTGGTTAAATGGTAAACAGGTAGGCTATCATGCCGGTGGAAGAACAACTTTTACCCTAGACGTAACAGACGCAATTAAATTAGATGGTAGTTCAAATCTATTGGCCGTCCGGGCTGATCATCCTGCACATATTAATGACCTGCCTTGGGTGGATGGAGGCTGTTCGACTGAACGCGGCTTTTCAGAAGGTTCTCAACCGATGGGAATTTTCAGGCCAGTAAGCCTATTGATCAAAAACGAGGTTTCCATTGTTCCTTTTGGCCAACATTATTGGAATGATGAAACTGCTAATGCACAAACAGCAATTGTCCATCAGGCCGTTGAACTGAGCAATAAAAGCCATGCAAATAAAAATATTGAAATCATCACCCGCGTTTTTGATGAACGTGGGACAAAGATTCTGCAATCGGTACAAAAAGGACAAATTGAAGGTAACAGCAGTAAGTATTTTCGACTGAGAGATCTTAGGTTTTTAAATCCAAAATTATGGTCCGTAAACAGTCCTTTCCTGTATCGCGTTAATCTGCAGGTCAAAATAGCGGGTCAAATTGTAGATGAGATAGAGACACCCTATGGTATCCGGTCGGTACGCTGGGCCACAGGGCTAAAACCTTCAGGCGATTCGCGGCTCCTCATCAATGGTGAAGCGGTATTTATCAATGGTATTGCTGAGTATGAGCATAAGTTTGGGCAGTCACATGCTTTTGAAAAGGAAGAAATCGCGGCGCGGGTCAAGCAAATCCGCCAACTTGGATTTAATTCCTTTCGGGATGCACATCAGCCGCACAACCTACGTTATCAGGCCGCGTGGGATCAACATGGTGTCTTATTGTGGACACAACTCGCAGCCCATATTTGGTTTGATACCCCTGCTTTTCGAGCTAATTTCAAGAAGCTGTTGACCGAATGGGTGCGTGAACGTCGAAACAGTCCTTCCGTGATCTTATGGGGACTCGAAAATGAAAGTACACTTCCAGAGGATTTTGCTAGAGAATGTACAGTATTGATTCGTGAACTAGACCCTACAGCATCTATTCAGCGTTTGGTAACGACATGCAATGGCGGCAGTGGCACGGACTGGGATGTCCCACAAAATTGGACAGGAACTTATGGAGGAGACCAGAATACCTATGGAGAGGATCTGAAAAAACAATTACTTGTCGGTGAATATGGCGCCTGGAGAAGCTTGGGTTTGCATGCAGAACCGCCCTACCTGCCGAATGAAAATAATTACAATGAAGAGCGTTTCGCCGATATCCTACAGACGAAAGTGCGGTTGGCGGATTCCGTCAAGAATGGTACCGTTGGCCATTATCTTTGGTTATGGAACTCGCACGATAATCCTGGTCGGATTCAGGGCGGTGAGGGAAACCGGGATATGGATCGGATCGGACCTGTCAATTATAAAGGCTTATTAACACCCTGGGGCGAACCGACAGACGCCTATTACATGTATCTGTCCCATTACGGAAGTAAGGGCAATCCAATGGTTTATATTGCGATGCACTCCTGGCCCAATCGCTGGCTGGAACCTGGGGTAAAAAACAATATTCGTATTTTTTCAAATTGTGAAGAGGTAGAACTGTTCAATGATTTGGGGACACGGTCGCTTGGACGTAAACAGCATCCTGGATTTGGTCGTCATATTGAATTTGACGGGGTAGATGTAAAATACAATGTCTTGTACGCCGAAGGACGCATAGGAGGTAAAGTTGTTTCCCGGGACACTATTGTACTACAAAACCTGCCCGAAAGCCCACATTTTGACACACTATATACACTAGATTCCAAATTGTTAATGGCAAAAATTGGATACCATTATAGCTATCGGGTCAATTGTGGAGGCGATCGTTATACGGACGAGTTTGGTGCACAATGGGAGGCTGATCGGCCCTATACTGCGACGTCGGGTTGGGGGAGTAAATCCTGGGCGAACAATTTCGAGGGCATGAATGACAATTTTGCAAGCCAACGGATGATTTCTGATCCAATCAAAGGAACCAAAGATTGGGGCTTGTTCCAGACATTTCGCTATGGACTTGATCAATTGCGTTATCAATTTGACCTGCCTAATGGGAACTATCTGGTCGAACTCTATTTTGCCGAGCCTTGGTACGGCAAGTTTTCATCGGGAGTGGGAGACCGGATATTTGATATCGCCATTAATGGACAGACCGTTGAAACCAAGTTCGATCTCTATAAAAACGGAGGATTTCAGCGTGCCCTAAAGAAGACTTATCCTGTCAAAGTTGTTGATGGTCGGATTGTCATCAATTTTCCAAGGGTGTATGCCGGTCAGGCGCTGATACAGGCGATAGCCATCGCATCAAAAGAGAATCACAAAGTTATGATCAACGATCAGCACTATAACTTGGCTATACAGGATCCGGCAACACAGCTACAGCATTGGCTGGATATCGGTAGCGTACTGGCTGCTACTTCTTCACCAAAGACCAGATTTTTTTCATTGCCGCCCGCCTTATTTGGTTCGGATTATTTTGCACTGCAAGCCGACAAACCTTATCGGTTGCGCTTCAATGAGCCGACCACCCTTTTCTTACTTGGGAAGAGTCAACCGCAGGGATTTGAAATAACCAAGGATCAGGTTCAAATGAGTACAGGAGATCATCTAAATGTCTATCGGAAGGTCGTAGAAAAAGACCAGGATATCGAGATAAAATCAGAAAATCAGGGAGAAGTGCTGGCATTTCAACAGCAAAGTGGTTTATTACCAGTATATGACCTGAAAGAAGTAAAAAACTATAAGGCTTACTTAACAGCGTGGAAAACGGGTGTTTCAGAAGTGGAGTTTTCTGGACAGAAGCGGTTGGTTTTCAATCAAGAGCAAGAGGGGTATGTCGGCTGGGAGTTTCAAGTAGGAGCTGCAGACGTCTATTCGCTAACAATAAAATACCATAACCCATCCAACGTTTATTATCAGGGGTATTACGAGATACTCGACAAAAATAAACAGGTACTGGTTGCTAAAACAGCTATACAGCTGGAGCCGACACGACCGGGCAAATGGAATTATATAACGACAGATACGAAGACTATGATCAACGCAGGAACCTATTTTGTAAAGCTATATGCTGTTGATGCGAAAGGGGTTATGCTGGATAATCTGGAAGTAAAATAGGGTTGAGGTCAGGATAGTACATGATGGTTGTCCATAAAATTTTCAGTTATATTGAACACTTAATTTTTTTTGTGTCAGTTTGACAATTAATAAATAATTTTGTGAATGAAAATAAAGTGAAGGGGCTTTATTTTTATGTTTAATAATAACCAAAAAAGGGATAAACCATTTCATGCCTATGAAACGTTTTACATTACTTGCATTTTTGTTTTTAAGTGTATCAATGACATTTAGTCAAAATAATGATAGCTACTGGAAAACAATTACAGAACGATCTGAAAAAATTGTAGCGAAGCTCATGCTACAGGATCAAGTCAAACAAGAAAAAGCTGTTCACATTATTCGGGATCAGTATTATCTTTTAAATGCCTGTTACACATTACGGGATTTAAAGATCAAAGAAACCAGCGACAAAAGTTTAAAAGAACAGATTCAACAAGAGACTTTATCGGAGACTGGTAATTTAAATCAATCTTTTGTGAAGCGTCTCCAGGGGATTTTGTCAGACCAAGAAGTGGAGGGGATAAAAAATGGTATGACCTATCATGTATACCCCAATACTGTAAAAGCTTACCAAGACATGATTCCTCGACTGACGACAGCGGAAGTCCATCTGATTGATAGCTTGTTGTACGAGGCACGGGACTTTGCCATGCAGGCTGAATCTTCCGAAAAAAAGCATGCTTGGTTTGGCAAATACAAAGGCAAAATCAACAATTATTTAGCTAGCCATGGCTACAATCTAAAAGAAGAGGGCGATAAATGGGCCGAACGACTTAAAAAAACAAACCAATAATAAAATATACCCAAATTATGAATCACTTTGTATTCCCTACGAAATCTTCCATACGCTTGGCAAAGCTGCTAGCTATCGGAATAATGGCTGGAGGGCTTATGCCATCCTCCGCCTATAGCGCCAGCTCAAGTGAACTCAACCTATTTTTTTTTAAGAATATTACCGGTAAAGTAGTTGATCAGAATGGAAAGCCGCTGGAAGGTGTGACAATTTCCATAAAAGGTACAAATACCGCCACTTCAACGGACAAGGAAGGTACTTTTCGATTAAATCTTCCGGTTGGAAATGAAATTTTGGTGCTGCATCATGTTGGTTTTAAAAGACTTGAGTTTCCGGCTGCGAATCAGAATGTGTTAACAATACGCATGGAATCCGAGAGTCAGGAACTTGAAGAAGTTGTTGCTGTCGGTTATACGACACAAAAGAAAGCTCATCTCACAGGAGCCGTAGTTGATATTAAGGCAGAAGAAATCGAGGAACTACCTACAACAAACATCGGTGCAGCACTAGCAGGCCGCCTATTAGGGGTTGGTGTCAGTGGGGGATTGGGTAGACCGGGCTCTAGAGCCAGCTTGACCGTACGACAACCCATGAATTTCGGAAAAGATACAGGGTCGTCAGATCCATTATATGTTATTGATGGCGTTATCCAGGTGAACGGGCAGAATCTACCAGATGTTACCCTATTTAATAATCTAGATCCATCGGAAATTGAAAGTATTTCCATTTTAAAAGATGGGGCTGCAGCGGTGTACGGAGTCCGTGGTGCCAATGGTGTTGTATTGGTGACAACAAAAAAAGGAAAAGTAGGGACACCCAAAATTAGCTATAACGGTTCATATGCGATTAACGATGAAGCCTATCGGACAAAAATGATGGATGCATACCAATTTGGGATGTATTATAATATTATGAACGGACCGAATGGAGCAAATGCTAAACCCGCAGATGCCAACTATGTCAACCGGATTTTCTCGCAAGATGAATTGGATCATTTCAGAGATCATTCTTATAATTGGTTGGATGATGCCTGGAAGTCAAGTTATTTAACAAGGCATTCACTGAATGTTTCGGGAGGATCAGAAGTAGCTACCTATTTTGCCAATGTTGCTTACAATAAACAAGATGGAAACTTGGGGTCTTTGAATTATGATCGTTGGAATTTTAGGGCAGGTAGCGATATTAAGGTGGCTAGCAATTTTAAAGTAGGCCTTCAGGTGTCAGGTAATACAGGAGATCTTCAAAAGACCTTTAACAAAATCGGCGGTGAAAATGACGAAAACGATTATAAGAATCTGTTGATGGCTTCACCCTATATCCCAGCCTACGTTGATGGTTTGCCGGTACGTCTCCCTGGCAATTCGGGTGACTTGTCCGCTTACCATTATTTTGAACTTCAAAGGCTTGGTAACCTAGCGACAAGTAATAACCGACAATTTACTGTCAATGTCAACGGGGAATATCAGGCTCCTTGGTTAGATGGGCTCCGATTGCGACTGTCTTATAATAAAAATATGATGAATGGACGTGGGACGCAAGTAGGCACCAAATACCAAACCTATGAGTTTACCCGATTAGGTGAAAACCAACATATTTATGACGGTGCAACCAATCCCAAGCCTTTGGTTTTTAGCAATGGTAACCGTGTTTACTTTTCGAACTCAAGTGGCGATAATTACCAGCTCAATTTCACCGCCTTTTACGATAAACAATGGAAAAATCATAATTTCTCAGGCCTATTTTCAGTAGAAAAAGCAGAGGCTAAAAGTTCACAAGAGGATGTGTGGAAGGAAGATCCAATTGAACAGACGAACGGACAATTCAGTACAGCCTTTGGTACTATTGATGGTCGTACTGCGGCCTATGAATCTGGAACATTAAGTTATCTTGGTCGGCTAAATTATCGTTATGGTGAAAAATATCTTGCGGAGGTTCTGTTCCGTTCTGACGCCTCGACAAAGTTTGCTCCTGAAAACTACTGGGGTAAATTTTATAATATTTCGGCGGGCTGGGTAATCAGTGAAGAGGACTTTTTTAAAGTGAAAGGAGTGGACTATTTAAAGCTTCGCTTTTCACATGGGAAGATGGGCCGTGACGACTTTACGCCTTGGGCATGGCGTCAACGCTATACTTTCCAAGTTGGTAAGGGGGCTGTCTTTGGTGGAAACGGCAATTCGACCACGGGCATGAGGATGGAAAAAACAGCTAATCGTGCGACCACCTGGAGTGACGAATATAAAAATAATCTTGGTCTAGACGCACGTTTTTTTAATAATCGCTTATCAGCGACAATAGAAGGGTATTATACCAAAGGTTCTGGTATTATCATTGAACGAACTGGCAATATTGCCATAACAGTCGGCGGATCGGTTGCTGGAGAAAATTTTGGTAAGGTAAATACCACCGGTATAGAGTTAGGTTTGGGCTGGCAGGATAAAATCAATGATTTTAGTTATGGTGTAAGCTCACGTTTCTCTTGGGGAGATAATAAGGTTATCCAGATGAATTTTAATGATACGGATATCTTATATCCTTGGAATGCCCAGCCTGGAGCTTCTTCGGATAACGGTATGTGGGGATACGATTATCTGGGAATGTTTAAATCGCAGCAAGATATAGATAACTATGTCAGTCAGTATAATATTACCGAGGTTTTTGGTACAAAAGCCCAAGATCTTAAACCTGGAATGCTGTATTATAAAGATGTGCGCGGTGCGCTTCAAGCCGATGGTAGTTTTGCCGAGCCCGATGGCATCATTAATACGAACGACCAGATACAGCTGGCCAAACGTAAAGATAACCATTATGGTTTTGGTATGACTTTTAGAGTTGGGTACAAAGGATTTACAGCAGAAGCTGTTATTTCGGGCTCTTTCGGAGGATATACAGAGATAGGAGACCGGAATAAACTAAATAATGATATTTCGAGAAGTTATACAAACCTACCTGTAATCTGGGGGGATGTATATGATCCGGAGCTTAATCCAACGGGTACGATGCCTAATCCCAATTGGTCTGATATTTACAATGTGAGTTCAAGCTTTTGGACGGTGTCTTCATTTCGCATGCGCATGGCGAGCTTCAATGTAGGTTATAAACTTCCGGACAAGTTTATAAAATACCTGAAAATCTCAAATGCAAGAGCTTATGTCAGTGCGATGAACCCAATGAGTTTGTATAATCCTTATGGCTATAAGGATGGAAATGGTGCTGCCTGGGATGCTTATCCAAACTTACGGACCTATTCTTTTGGTATCAATTTAACATTATAGTAAATAAATGGTGGACTCAAAATTTCCAACACGAAGAAGATCAGAATTGCTTGATGAGTCAGTAGATCATCAAGCTGACTGTTTCGACCCGAGGATTGGAAATAGAAATAACTTATACAGATGAAAAAGATAACAATTTTGAATATACTGCTGTTGAGCCTGTTGCTGACAGGCCAATCCTGCAAAGATGATTTCTTGGAAGAAAAGCGGGATTTAACTGCTGTAAACGAGGATGTATTTAAAGATCCGGTCTTAGCACAGGCCTATGTAGATTACGTCTATGGCATGTTTTTGCCAGCTACAAATGCACAGTCTTTTGTCGTAACACAGAACGCTTCCGAAAACGGGGGGTACAATACCACCTTTACTCAAACCACAGACGAGTTGGCAGGAGAGACAGACTACAACAAAGAATGGGCGGCGATTTCCTATGTTAATAATCATGCAAATAAGTATTTTGGACAGCGAATGAGTTCGAGTATTGCCAATAACGTCTGGACTCGGATGCGGGAAATCAATCTCTTTCTTAGTGAAGTCGATAAATATGGTATCGCTGAGGAGACACGGAATAAATTAAAAGGCCAGCTGTATTTTTGGCGTGCTTTTCAATATTTTGATCTTGTGCGGATGTATGGTGGTGTGCCTTTGGTGCTTGAACCACAAAATCCGACTATGGCTGAAAATGAAGCGAATTCCATTCCAAGAAGCAAAACATCAGAATGTATTGCACAGATTACGAAAGATCTGGATCTTGCCAAAAGTTTACTGCCCGGAAAATGGGATGATGCCAATTGGGGCAGAATCACAAGTGGTGCAGCAGCAGCATTAAAAGGACGTGTACTGTTGACCTATGCAAGTCCACAATTTAATCCGAACGATTCTCGTGAGCGCTGGTTAGCAGCTTATAACGCTAATTTGGAAGCAAAACAGTTGCTGGAGCAAAATGGTTACGGATTGTTTGAGACGGGTGGTACAGCGAATGGTAAGGCATGGGGTGATATCTGGATGAAGGAAGTGGGTAATCCAGAAGCTGTACTAGTTTATGGTTTTAATAATGTCACCTATGGGTCTAATATGGCTAAAAACAATGGCTGGGAACAGGCTATCCGTCCAAAAGATATTTTTGGCGGCGGTTCGATTTCTCCTACCAAACAGATTTTGGACGCATTTCCAATGCTTGATGGCAAAAATATAGATGATCCAACTTCGGCCTATGCCTATAGTCCAAATAAATTTTATAAAAATAGAGATCCACGCTTTGCCAAAACATTTGTGTATAATGGTGCACTGTTCCCTTACAATGGAGCCACTGGTTACCGCCAATGGACCTACTATTGGAAAAAGACAGCGTCTGCAAGTTATACAACAACCGAAACAAAAGGAGCCAATAGCAGTGGTATTTATTTGAAGAAGGGTTCTAACCCGAATGCCGCAAATACCTACGGTGTTGCTTCCGGTTTCCAACAGAGCGGAACGGATTTTATTGAATTGCGTTTTGCCGAAGTCGTCTTAAACTTGGCTGAGGCTGCTATAGGTGCAGATAAACTTCAGGAAGGATTGGACGGTATCATGAAAATCCGGGCACGGGCCGGTATCGAAAATAAGGATGGCGCTTATGGATTGAGCACCGCATTGGGCAACAGAGATAAGTTATTTGGGGCGATTATCAACGAGCGAAAAATCGAATTCGCCTATGAAGGAAAACGCTTTTTTGACCTAAGACGTTGGAAATTATTTGAGGAGAACTCCCCAACAGCTCAACGAATCGGCGCAAAAGCATTGAATGGCACACGACGTACAGGTTTATTGATTACACTCAAAGTAAATGGCCAAGAGTATATTGGTGCTAATGATCCATTATTAAAGAGTGGCGCCAGTGCGCCTATTGTGGAGAGAGAGCCTGCAACATATCCTCCAGGTATTGAAAATCAGGAGCAATACATCGATTATTTATATGATAACTACTTTGTCGTAACCGAACGGGATGATCTTGACCGAACCAACGCAACACCAAAATGGAGCTTTAAGTGGTACCCACAATATTATTTCTTTGGCCTAAATCAATCCGTACTGAATACATCACCTTACTTGCAACAAACAACAGGTTGGGATAGTATGAATGGCGCGGGTACTTTTGACCCTTTACAATAGGATACAAAGGGCCTAAATGGCCCTTTGTATGTGAATTGTGACATACATTGCTTTTAATAAATGTATAATTGACATATATTTGAAATAGAATTATAAATCCTACTAGCTAAAACAAACATGTTACACAAAATAACGCTGACAGCATTATTGAGCCTTTTTACTTCAATTGCTTTTTGTCAGTATCCAAAAATTCCAGAAGAAGTCAAGAAGAATACAGATGAGCTGATGCGTAAAGCGACCCAACAATCGGATGAAGCCTGGCGAAAAGCCCTACCTGTTATAGAAGAATATGCAAAACAAGGTAAGCCCTATATTCCTTGGGCTGGAAGGCCTGCTGATTTACCGCAAGCGACTATTCCGGCTTTTCCGGAAGCGGAAGGTGGTGGTAAATTTACATTTGGCGGACGTGGTGGTAAAGTTTATGTCGTTACCAGCCTTGATGACAATGGCCCTGGTTCGCTAAGGGAAGCTTGTGAGAAGGGTGGTCCCCGTATTATTGTATTTAATGTTTCCGGTATTATCCGGCTAAAAACGCCCTTGATTATTCGTGCTCCTTATGTGACCATTGCTGGACAATCTGCTCCAGGTGATGGTGTCTGTATAGCTGGGGAATCTGTTTGGATCAATACGCATGATGTACTGGTTCGTCATATGCGCTTTAGACGTGGTGAAACTTATGTTGGAAGAAGAGATGATGCTATTGGTGGTAATCCAGTTGGAAATATTATGATTGACCATGTATCGGCGAGCTGGGGATTGGATGAAAATATGTCGATGTACCGTCATATGTACAACGATAGTACAGGTAAGGCGGAGGAGAAACGTGGTACCGTCAATATTACAATTCAGAATTCAATTTTCTCTGAAGCATTGGATACTTGGAACCATGCGTTTGGAAGTACGCTAGGTGGTGAAAACTGTACTTTTATGCGCAATCTTTGGGCAAATAATGCCGCGCGTAACCCATCTATCGGCTGGAATGGTTTATTCAATTTCTATAACAATGTGGTGTACAACTGGGTGCACCGTTCTATTGATGGCGGTGATTATCAGGCGACGTTCAATATCGTGAATAATTATTTTAAACCAGGGCCTGCCACTCCAATGAATCAACCGATTAGCTACCGTATCTTAAAACCGGAGTCCGGTAGAAGTAAATTAGCCTATGTGGTATTCGGCCGTGCGCACGTAAAGGGGAATGTGGTTGAGGGGAATGCAAAGGTTACTGCGAATAACTGGGATGGTGGGGTGCAATTAGAGAACAAAAAGGGAGATGCAATGACTTTCGATGAAGCGCAACCTTACTTTGCTGCGATGAGTGTGAAAGAACAATTTCCACATGCGAGTTTCCCAGTGATGACTGCCCAGGAAACGTATGGTTTTGTTCTTGAGCACGCTGGAGCGACATTACCCAAAAGAGATCCTGTCGATACTCGGGTTATTGCCGATGTGAAAAACGGTAAACCTGTCCATCCGTTAAACAATGTGAAACTACCTGAAAAGGACTTTGAACATCGAAGATTGCCAAAAGATTCGTATAAAATTGGCATCATTACCGATATTTCCCAAGTGGGTGGATATCCCGTTTACAAAGGTAAAGCTTATAAAGATTCCGATAACGATGGTATTCCGGATGACGTCGAAAAAGAAATGGGATTGAATCCAAATGATCCAAATGATTCGGCAAAGATTACAGCATCAGGTTATGCAAATATCGAAATCTATCTGAATCAGTTGGCATCAAAATAATTCAGATGAAATATCCTGGGCTGAACGATACGCTTTACAAATAAAATAATCTGGGTATTTCATCTGGTCGATAAAAAATACACAGAGCCTCTGGCTCACGAAATAATCATTTATATATGAAATCGCTATTCAATCGAAATATTGTTATACTACTAGGCTTAATAAGTCCGATCGCTGCGTCGGCACAATATCCAGTAGTTCCAGACTCCATAAAAAAACTGGCAGCGGATCGTGAAAATACTGAAAATTTACGCTTGGAAAAGGTCTGGCAAAAGGCTCAGGAGGTCATGAAAGCAGAAGGCAAACCATATATTCCCTGGGCTGCGAAACCGGGTGATTTACCGCAGGCCAAGTTAACAGCTTTTCCCGGAGCTGAGGGCGGTGGTGCGTTTACAGCGGGCGGTAGAGGCGGAAAGGTTTTTGTGGTTACCAGCTTAGCGGATAGCGGCCCTGGGACACTCCGAGAAGCCTGCGAATCTGGGGGAGCGCGTATCGTTGTGTTTAACGTTGCTGGTATTATTCAGCTTGACAAGCCTATTGTCGTTAAAGCACCTTATATCACGATTGCAGGACAAACAGCTCCTGGTGATGGTGTGTGTGTGGCTGGAGAATCTTTTCTGATCGATACGCATGATGTTATTTTAAGATTTTTACGGTTCCGTCGTGGCGAGACTGATGTAACCCGTCGGGATGATGCTGTTGGGGGGAACGTCGTTGGCAATATTATGATCGATCACGTTTCTGCCAGCTGGGGACTAGATGAAAATATGTCGATATATCGCCATGTTTATGATCGCGATGGGAAAAATCTCAAATTGCCGACAGTCAATATAACCATTCAGAATTCTATATTTTCCGAATGCCTAGATGCTTATAACCATGCTTTCGGTAGTACAATTGGTGGCTTGAATAGTACATTCATGCGTAATCTATGGGCTTCAAATATCAGCCGAAATCCCTCCATAGGAATGTATGGCGACTTTGGTTTTGTCAATAATGTGATCTGGAACTGGTGGAACAGAAGTGCCGATGGTGGTGATAATAAGTCTTTGTTTAATTTTATAAATAATTATTATAAACCGGGACCGATTACGCCGAAGGATAAGCCCATTGCGTATCGGATCTTAAAACCTGAATCCGGACGGGATAAAGCTTTTAAAGACCAATATGGAAAAGTATATGCACATGGAAATATTGTGGAGGGATTTCCCAAGGTAACCAAGGATAATTGGGCCGGAGGCATCCAGATTGAGGATCTGCCGGATGTGGGAACTCGCGAAAAGGAAATCCGGGTGGATAAAGCTTTTCCAATGGCTGCTGTTACAACTGTTTCTGCACAAGATGCTTACAATTATGTGTTAAAGAATGTAGGTGCATTTTTGCCTAATCAGGATGCTGTAGACAAGCGGATTATAAAACAGGTATCAGAGAATAAGGTGTACTATAACAAAGATATTCCATTGCACGGTTTTGTATCGCCTTATGTCAAACGTCGTTTGCCAGAAGACTCTTACAAACAGGGGATTATATCTGATATTGCCCAGGTCGGTGGTTATCCAACTTATCAGGGTAACCCTTACAAAGATTCGGATAACGATGGTATTCCGGACAACGTGGAGAAAAGCATGGGATTAAATCCAAATGACCCAAGTGATTCGCGAAAAATTGCGAAGAATGGTTATGCTAATATTGAAAATTATCTCAATGGTGTGGTTGGCTTGAATGCTGTGGTACCCCAAAGAAAATGATAATTTAGTTAGGAAGCCATTATGATTTATTCGTTTCGAGCATAAGGATTTTATGTTTACAAATTGACTGATAGATTGTCTGCGCAATTTGAATATTAAATAATACGGATGAAATATCCAATGTTGAATACCCATGGCTGACATGGATGCAGGTAAAAAGGGAATAATAAATGACCAAAATGGACTAGATATCCCATAGTACCATTGAAAGACAGATGATATACGTATGAAAATAAAAGGTATTTTCTTTTTGGGTATTTGCTTGTTCTTTTGTGCTACCCAAGCGCAAGAAAAGGGGGTAAGCCCTTTGACTTGGGATGGTACAAAGCTAATCTATCACAAAGATTCGCTGGGAAATCAAATTCCTGATTTTTCCTATGCGGGTTATATGGGAGGGAACAATACCATTCCAGATGGTCAGATTGCGGTGGTTGTTCCAATTAAATCAGGTGACGCAACGCGATGCATACAAGCTGCGCTGGATTATGTTTCGCGTTTGCCTTTAGGCAAAGATGGGTTGAGGGGCGTGGTATTGTTGGAGAAAGGAACCTATCAAGTGTCTGGATCGCTTGTGCTACATACCTCCGGTGTGATCTTGCGGGGGAGTGGTTTTACAACAGGGGGAACAACAGTCGTCGGAACAGGTACTACACGCGAAACACTCATTCGTATAGCTGGCAAAAACGATATACAGCTGAAAGAAAAAAATAGAATTATTTCAGCCTATGTCCCGGTGAATGCCCGGGAATTTGGGGTGGAAAATGCCGCAAACTACCATGTTGGTGACCAGGTTCTGATTACGCGACCGGCGACACAATCCTGGATTAATTCCTTGGGTGCAGCTCATTTTGGTGGCGGTATCACATCCTTGGGCTGGAAGCCCGGACAAAGGGATATTACCTGGGATAGAACAATTGTGGCAATTCATGGTAACCGAATCGAAATCGATGCGCCAATTACGACCGCCTTGGATCAACAGTATGGTCAGGCAACTGTGGCAAAATACGTTTGGGACGGACGTATTGCGCAGGTAGGTGTCGAAAATATAACGCTGCAATCCACTTATAATCAGTACAATCTTAAAGACGAAGACCATCGCTGGATGGCCATTACCATTGCAGATGCTGAAAATGCCTGGGTGCGACGTGTGCAGTTCAGGCATTTTGCAGGATCTGCAGTATACGCATTGGAAAGTACAAAGAAATTAACGGTAGAAGACTGTATCTCGTTGGATCCAGTTTCAGAAATTGGAGGACAAAGACGTTATACTTTCTTTACTAAAGGTCAGCAAACTTTATTTCAACGCCTATATTCGAAACAGGGGTATCATGATTTTGCTGTCGGTTACCTTGCCGCGGGGCCAAATGTTTTTGTACAATGTCAGGCCGTGGAACCTTTTAGTTTCAGTGGGACAATCGATAGTTGGGCCTCAGGCGTTTTATTCGATATTGCCGATATTGATGCGCAGGCATTAAGTTATAAAAACCGGGGTCAAGATGGACAAGGCGCTGGTTGGTCGGCGGCGAACAGCGTTTTCTGGCAATCGACTGCCGGTCTCGTAGAGTGCTACCAACCACCAACGGCACAAAATTGGGCTTTTGGTATATGGGCACAATATCAGGGCGACGGGTATTGGGAGCAATCCAATGAATACATCAAACCCCGAAGTTTGTACTATGCACAATTGGAAGATAGAATTGGGAAGACCGCAAACGACCGCGCGATATTATTACCTGTACTGACGGAAGCTTCCAGTAGCCCGCCAGTGGAAGTCGCGATGGATTTAACAAAACAGGCAGCACAACCAGCTTTACAATTAATTGATTTTATTCAACAGGCCGAACATAGGAAACCGCTCAATATCCTTGCAGGTAAGGCCAAAACAATAGACCAGATTGGTTACAAAGAAAATATTCCGCAGCCCAAGCAGCCGGATATGAAAATACGGAACGGCTGGCTGATCAGGGGCGATGTCGTTTTGGTGGGAAATAGATCGGAGGTAAACTGGTGGAACGGTTCCGCAAGACCATATGGTGCCGTGAAGGCCAAGCCGCATATCACCCGGTATGTCCCTGGAGAAATTGGCAATGGACTTACCGATGACCTGGATGTCATGACTGATAGCATGCGTCAAAACAATGTATTGGCTATTGACCATAACTACGGATTGTGGTACGACCGGCGCAGGGACGACCACGAACGTATCCGTCGGATTAATGGGGAGGTTTGGCCCCCTTTCTACGAACTTCCTTTTGCGAGAAGTGGTACTGGTCTTGCTTACGATGGCCTGTCAAAATATGATCTAACGAAATATAACCAGTTTTACTGGAGCCGTTTAAAACAATATGCGGATTTGGCAGATCAAAAAGGTCTTGTATTGATGCATCAGAATTATTTTCAGCATAATATCATTGAAGCTGGTGCCCATTACGCGGATTTTCCTTGGCGCACGGCCAACAATATCAACAATGTCGGTTTTCCGGAGCCTGTTCCTTATGCTGGTGATAAGCGGATTTTTATGGCGGAGCAGTTTTATGATATTCATCATCCCGTCCGTCGGGCTTTACATCGGGCTTATATCCGGCAGTGTTTGGACAATTTCAAAGACAATTCCGGGGTTATTCAGCTGATCAGTGCGGAATACACAGGTCCTTTGGAGTTTGTGCAATTCTGGATTGACGTGATTAAAGAATGGAAAGCCGAAACCGGAAAAGAGCCTATTATTGCCCTGAGCACGACCAAAGATGTGCAGGATGCGATACTTGCCGATCCGGAGCGGTCCAAAGAAATTCAGGTCATCGATATCCGCTATTGGCACTATCAGGCAGATGGATCGACTTATGCGCCCAAAGGTGGGCAGAACCTTGCTCCCCGCCAACATGCTAGACTGTTAAAACCGAAGAAAACTTCATTGGAAGCCGTGTATAAGGCAGTCGCTGAATACCGCAAAAAATATCCGGAGAAAGCCGTTTTATACAATGGAGATAACTATCCGGAAATGGCCTGGGCCGTTTTTATGGCTGGAGGATCCATGGCTAATTTACCGAAAATGGCGGCTCCTGAATTTTACAGGGCAGCAGCAGGGATGCAGGCCGCAATCATCAATGGGCATTGGATCCTAAAGTCTGATCAGGGCATGATTGTTTATAATGCGTCTTCAGCAGCCTTAGATTTGAATATGGCGGCTCTTAAGGGCCGTTTCCTTGTTCAGCATATCGACCCCAAAAACGGTACTATCGTGAAGACCGAAAAAATAAATGCAGGAAATGAACTTTACCTCAATAATTATATGAATAATCCAGAAATTATCTGGATCGCTAAACTCTAATATCTATCATGTCGATGTACAAGAAATACCTTTATTTATACACACAGCAAACAGGAATGCGGAACTGGAAAACCGTCTATAGGAGCCTTTTATCATGCGCTATTATCGGAACGTTCTTTTCCTGTGCGAGTGAAAAAGACAGTAGAGAACTGCCTTTATTGAAGATCTCTGAAAACCAGCGCTATGTTGCAACCGAGGATGGCAAGCCTTTCTTTTGGTTGGGTGATACAGGCTGGTTGCTGTTCAATAAGATGAATCGGGAGGAAGCAGAACAATACCTAGAAGATAGAAAGCAAAAAGGATTTAATGTGGTACAGGCTATGGTACTGCACACGGTTCCATCCGTAAACGCCTATGGCGATTCATCGGTGACAAATAAAGATATTTCAAGGCCATTGGTCACTGCAGGTAGCAACCCGGGTAATGCCGCCGAATATGATTATTGGGATCATATTGATTATATCATTGACAAAGCTGCTGAAAAAGGAATATATATGGCCTTGGTGCCTGTCTGGGGATCACCGGTCAAAGACGGAAAAGTGTCGGTTGAGCAAGCTGAAAAGTATGCGAAATTCCTCGCCGAAAGATGGAAAGATCGCTCCAATATCATTTGGTTAAACGGAGGCGATATCAAGGGCTCTGATCAAATGGAAGTCTGGGAGAAGATTGCCCAAACCATCAAGTCCATTGATCAGCATCATCTCATGACCTTTCACCCCAGAGGAAGAACAGCTTCGTCGGATTGGTTTCAGAACCAATCCTGGTTGGATTTTAATATGGTACAATCCGGACATAGACGATACGATCAGGACACTTCCAAAAATGAACAAAAACATTATGGTGAGGACAATTGGAAGTTTATGGCGGCCGATTGGGATCTCAAACCGACCAAACCAACCATTGACGGGGAACCATCCTATGAAGGCATTCCACAGGGATTGCATGACATTAAAGAACCGCGTTGGACTGATGCTGACGTAAGAAGATATGGCTACTGGTCCGTATTCGCCGGTGCTTTTGGTTATACCTATGGCCAGAATTCGGTCATGCAGATGCATTCCAAAAAAGATACAACCTCAGCCTATGGCTCGGATGAAATCTGGTCTTCGGCCATTCATGCGCCAGGTGCTACACAGATGAAATATCTAAAAGAATTGATGCTCTCCCGGGACAATTATTTTGACCGGGTTCCGGATCAGTCCTTGCTTGCTGCGAATGGCGAAAAATACAATCGTCTCTTGGCAACGCGGACCGATAGCTATGTTTTTATCTATAACTATACTGGCCAACCCATGCAAGTCAACATGGGGAAAATTAAAGGGGACAAAGTGAAAGCTTCCTGGTTTAACCCGCGAAATGGTGAAACAAAGGTTATCGGCGAGTTTGCAAACACAGGTGTACAGCACTTTACACCAGAGGGTGGACAGCAAGAAGGTAACGATTGGGTATTGATTCTGGATTCGGTATGATGAGAAAAATAAACCTATGGGGTATCTTGTTGATGACAGTAATGTGGCTTTCTTCCTGTCAGAAGGATAGCTATCTATTTACCTCCTTTCATGAGCCGGCTAACGAAGGACTTCGTTACCTCTATAGTGAAGATGGCTATCATTGGCAATCTATTTCAGGAATCTATCTGAAACCTGAACTGGGAGCACAGAAAATCATGCGGGATCCCTCCATTATACGGGATAAGCAGGGTATGTACCATCTGGTATGGACCATTGGCTGGAAAGGGAATGAAGGGATTGGATATGCCCATTCCAAGGATCTGATTCATTGGGAAGACCAAAAGATCATCCCCGTCATGCAGCATGAATCTTCCACGGTCAATGTATGGGCTCCAGAATTGTTTTATGATGATGTGGAGAATAGATTTATCATTATCTGGGCCTCGACTATTCCCTATCGTTTTGCCAAAGGTAAAGAAGCCGAAGACAACAATCATCGCATGTACTATACCACGACAAAAGATTTCAACACGTTTACCGAAACGAAATTATTCAGTGACCCGGGGTTTAGCATCATTGATGCGGTCATTGTCAAGAAAGCGGAGCAGGATTATGTACTGGTCTTGAAGGATAATACACGGCCAAATCGCGATCTGCGTGTTGCATTTGCCAGTAACCCATTGGGTCCCTTTGAGCAGATCTCCGCACCTTTTTCGGCTTACTTAACCGAAGGCCCAAGCGTCGTGAAAGTCAAAGATCAATGGTTGATCTATTTTGATTCTTATGGCAGCAAACGCTATGAAGCCGTGGCAACCAAAGATTTCAAAACCTTTACAACAATTAATGATCAGATCGATGTGCCTGTTGGGCATAAGCATGGTACGATCGTCAAAGCATCAAAAAAAGTGATCAAGAATTTACGCCGACATGAAAGCAAAAAGAAATAGTAAGAAAGCAATCCTTTTCAGCCTATTCCTTGCTGGAATAGCCGGAAAGGTATGGGCCCAGGATACGGTAAAATATGTAGGCAAAACCTTGTCTAATGTAGATTACCACCATGGACAGTTAACCCCGGTCGTAGGAACGCACAATATTCAGGTATTCCGGGCAAACCGGGAATTCCCCGCACAAGCAGGCGGGCATAATTTCACCTACAACCACCAGCCATTTTTGGCTTACTGGAACAAGACCTATTACCTTCAGTTTTTAAGCAATCCAGTAGGTGAGCACGTGGCGGAAGGCAAGACGCTCTTGTTGACCTCCAAAGATGGGTATGCCTGGTCTGAACCGACCGAGCTTTTTCCTCCTTATCTCGTGCCAGAAGGGTTTACAAAACCCGGTAGGTCCGATCGTGCTGGTAAAAACCTGTATGCGATTATGCATCAGCGAATGGGATTCTATACCGCCAAAAATGGGAAACTCCTGACCATAGGTTATTATGGTGTTGCGCTGGATGCGAAAGATGACCCCAATGATGGCAATGGACTCGGACGTGTGGTTCGGGAAATTAAGCAAGATGGTTCCTTCGGCCCGATTTATTTCATCCGTTTTAATTCATCTTTTCATGAAAAAGAGGCCAAATATCCATTCTTTTCCAAGAGTAAGGACAACGCTTTTGTCGCTGCCTGTGAGGAATTACTGCATACACCTTTAATGATGCAGCAATGGGTGGAAGAGGCTGACCGCGATGATCCCTTGATTCCATTCAAACGACCTGTGAAAGCGTTTTCCTATTATCATTTAAATGATGGACGTGTGGTGGGGCTGTGGAAACATGCACTTACCTCCATCAGTAAAGACAATGGGAAGACCTGGGCATATTCACCCCTACGTGCTCCTGGATTTGTCAATAGCAATGCAAAAATCTGGGGACAAAGAACAACAGACGGACGTTTTGCAACCGCTTACAATCCTTCCGAATTCCGGTGGCCACTGGCAGTGTCGACCAGTGACGATGGCCTCCGTTATACGGATTTATTATTGATCAATGGTGAGATCACCACCATGCGTTATGGGGGTAATTACAAGTCCTATGGTCCCCAATATGTCCGTGGCATCCAGGAAGGGAATGGCCAGACACCCGATAAAAATATGTGGCTTACCTATAGTATGAATAAGGAAGATATCTGGGTGGCACAGGTACCGGTGCCTATCACCGCTACAGTAGCTGGAGCAGTACATGATGACTTTTCCAAAGAACCAGAGCAGGCTTTTAAATCCTGGAATATATATAGCCCACTTTGGGCAAGTGCAAAGGTAGAAGACCGGGCCCTGGTACTGCGGGACAAGGATCCTTATGATTATGCCAAAGCAGACCGGGTAATCGCGGCGGCCAAAAAGGCGAAAATAGTGTTTACAGTGACACCACAACAAGATACACATGGTTCGCTGGAAATTGAGCTGCTGGATGATAAAGGACTCGCTGCGGCGAGGATCATCTTTGATAAAGATGGCCTGCTGAAGAATAAGGCCGGTTATCGGAATGCCTCTCTACAAAAATATGAGGCTGGCCAGCGCTATCAGATCACCTGTCTGGTCGATGTAACTACACGTTCCTTCCAGGTTTTGGTAAACGGTGTGGATAAGGGGACAAAACTCTTTTTCCAGCCGGTCGCCCAGATCAGTGAAGTGTCTTTCCGGACAGGGGCGGTGCGGCGTTTTCCAAACGCGGATACCCCTACGGATCAGGATTTTGATGTACCCAATCCAGGCCAGGCTGTCGCCGAAGCCGTTTATCGAATTTCGTCATTGACAGCAGAAACTTTATAGTATGATGAAGGGGCTGATTGTCTACATACTGTTGATTCTATCGGGCTTGCAATTGCAGGCTGCGGTCGTACTGCCCAATATCTTTGCGCACCACATGGTGCTGCAACGGGAGCAGCCAGTCCCTATTTTTGGTACTGCTGCCCCAGCTGAAACCATTACGGTAAGTTTCCAAAATCAGCAGGTACAAACACGAGCTGATGCGAGCGGAAAATGGAAGGTGCTGTTGCGACCAATGAAAGCCAACAGTATCGGACAGACCCTCTGCATTTCAGGGGAAAATACCATTGCGCTGCAAGACGTCCTCGTCGGTGAAGTATGGTTGTGTTCCGGTCAGTCCAATATGGAATATCAGATGCGGAAGATCGCAAAGGAAAAGGCTCCACTGAAAGGGAATTACCATCCGAAGCAGGAGTTAAAGGAAGCCCATAACCCTAATTTGCGTATTTTTTTGGTCCGAAGAAAATTTCTGGCAAAGCCCGATGGGAAATATGAAGGCTGGGCCTTGGCCCAAGATTCGGCTTTGTCCCAGTTTTCGGCACCAGCCTATTTCTTTGGAAAGAAATTACAGGAAGAACTGAAAGTTCCTGTCGGTATCATTGCGGCGGCGGTAAGTGGAAGCCGTATCGAACCTTGGTTTGCCGAGGAATATTGGAATAGTTCCACATATTTAAAGAATATCCCCAAGACCGGTGATCCTGGCAAGTTCTATCCGCTGATGATCGAACCGTTGGCACCCTATGCCATTCGCGGTTTTATCTGGTATCAGGGGGAAAGCAACGTGTTTCTTCAGGAAAATCTGAGTTACACCTACAAAATGAAGGCGCTGATCGAGAACTGGCGACAACTGTGGCACAAGCCCGATATGCCATTTTACTTTACCCAGATTGCGCCCTTCAACTATTCGCTGGACGAAAAAGGACAGGTCCGCATGGCGACAACTGTTTTGCCGGAATTTCGGGAAGCACAGGATCTTGTGCTGCAATTGCCTCATACTGCCCGCATTGTCACGACCGATCTGGTCGACCATGTCAATGACCTGCATCCAAATTATAAATGGGAGGTCGGAAGAAGATATGCGCTGAAAGCATTGAAATATGTCTACAAGAAAGATGTCATTGCAGATGGCCCGGAATTTAATTCCGTTACCTGTAAAGGCAACCAGGTCATTTTAAAATTCAACCATGCGGAAGGGCTGAAGAGTGCAGATGGAAAACCCTTGGATCTATTTGAAATAGCTGGCGATGACGGTATTTTCCATCCCGTATCCGCGAGGATCGAGCATAACAGGATTGTCCTGTCTACCACGGGCCATCCGAAAGTCCGTCAGGTGCGATTTGCCTGGGATGAGGCCGCCCAACCTAACTTAGTGAATACTGCAGGACTTCCGGCAGCACCGTTCAGGACAGTTAGTCCTTTAAAATCCATTAAATTGTAAACCAATACCCTTATCATGAAAATAAACATAAAAACAGTCTTATCCTTCTTTTTTTTAGCACTGACCGGAGCTCAGCTTTCTGCGCAGCAGACTGAAACGCAGTATCTTTCGGGCAGGGGAAAGGATGACGGTATTTTATGGGATTTTAAGGTGAGCGAGGGGATGAAATCCAGTACCTGGAGCAAAATACCGGTACCTTCCAACTGGGAACTCCAAGGCTTTGGAAAATATAACTACGGTTTTAATAAAGAGGTCAATAAAGGCAAAGAAGTCGGCCTGTACCGTTATACTTTTAAGGTGCCGGAGACCTGGAAGGATAAGCTGATCAACCTGGTTTTTGAAGGGGTCATGACCGATGCTGAAGTGAAAATTAATGGCAAACTCGCCGGAGAGATTCATCAGGGATCATTTTATGTCTTTAAATATGATATCAGTAAGCTGATCAAGCGTGGAGCAGACAATCTATTGGAGGTTCAGGTTGCTAAGCATTCGGCCAATAAATCTGTCAATGCTGCTGAACGCGAAGGTGATTTCTGGATTTTCGGCGGAATATTTCGGCCGGTATATCTGGAAGCGCTGCCACAAGATCATCTGGAACGGGTATCGTTGGATGCCAGGGCAGATGGCACATTTCGGGCCAAGCTCAAAACAATGGGCCGGGCGGATGCGGTGGCGGTACAGCTTTTTGATGCCCAGGGGAATAAATTTGGCCCTGAATTAAAAACAAGCTTAACCAATAAAGAAGGTCTGATCAATGGCCGCTTTGAAAATCCGCAGCTATGGTCCGCTGAATTTCCACATGTATATCAGGCCGAATTTACCCTGCTAAGAAAGGGAGAAGTACAGCATCAGCTGAAGCAAAAGTTCGGTTTTCGAACGGTAGAAGTCAAAGAGCGAGATGGGGTATATATCAATGGCGTCAAAATAAAATTCAAAGGTGTCAACCGGCATTCATTTCATCCCGAATCTGGCCGTACAACGAGTAAGGATATCAGTATTGCCGATGTTAAACTGATCAAAGAAATGAATATGAATGCCGTGCGTATGGCACATTATCCGCCGGATAACCATTTTCTTGCCGTCTGTGATTCGCTCGGCCTGTATGTGATGAATGAGCTGGCCGGCTGGCATGGACATTACGATACCCCAACCGGGTCAAAATTGCTGAAAGAGATGATGCTGGTCTCTGAAAATAATCCTTCTGTGATTTTCTGGGCCAATGGTAATGAAGGCGGTCACAATCCTGAACTGGATCATATTTTCCGGGAACAGGATATACAAAAAAGACCGCTGATTTATCCATGGGCGGTTTACGGCGGCTTCGAAACTACCCATTACCGCGAATACAATTATGGTATCGGGACTTACGATCATGGACATCATATCGTGATGCCAACCGAATTTCTACATGGTATGTACGATGGTGGGCATGGTGCTGGTTTGGAAGATTACTGGAAAGCCATGTTAGCGAATCCCCTCTCTGCGGGTGGCTTCTTATGGGATTTTCAGGATCAGGGCATTGTGCGTACCGATAAAAATAAGACCATTGATACTGATGGCAACCATGGTCCGGATGGTATCGTAGGCCCCTACCATGAGAAGGAGGGGAGCTTCTATACCATAAAAGAAGTCTGGAGTCCGATTTTCTTTGAAAAAAGAGAAATCACCAAGCATTTTGATGGAACATTCCAATTAGAAAATAGGTATTCCTTTACCAATGTAGATCAATGTACATTCAGCTATGAATTCAAGAAACTAAGTGCCGGCCAGCAAGTTAACGCAGGTACAACAGGAGCTATTGCAGCACCGCATATTGCACCTGGTGCTAAAGGTGTATTGAAGATGGAGCTTCCACAGGGCTGGGAACAATTTGATGTGTTATATGTGACGGCCAAGGATCCCAAAGGACTGGAAATTTTCACCTGGAGTTTCCCGGTTGTTCTGCCCGAGGCTGTAGCAAAGTCCATGATGACGGCTCCGGGATCGCAAAGCATCGGGGTGACGGAACAGGCAGGTTCTTATTTGATAACAGCCAATGGGATCAGTTATCAAATCAATAAGACAACAGGACTTTTGGAGCAGGTACAGAATGCGAAGGGCATCATCCCTTTTCGGAACGGGCCAGTTTTACAGGAAGCCGTCAATAACTACAAGAACTTTACCTTGAGCCATGAAGATGGCAAGGTGGTCATCCAGTCTACTTTTGACAAAAAAGAAAGCTACAATACCCTGCGCTGGGAAATTCTGCCTTCCGGACAGCTTAAGATGCATGTGCAGTATTTTCCCGAAAGTTACTTCACACGTTTCGTGGGAGTCAATTTTGACTTTCCTGAAACGGATATTAAAGGCGTGGAATATATGGGGATGGGACCTTATCGGGTATGGAAAAACCGGATGAAAGGAAATCAGTTTGGTGTTTGGAAAAAAGATTATAACAATACAGCGACGGGCGAACCTCCGTTTGAATATCCTGAGTTCAAGGGCTATCACGCGAATATGTACTGGACAAAATTTATCGGAAAAGGGCAGAGTTTCACTGTCTTTACAGATCGGGAGGATGTGTTTTTACGGTTGTATACACCGAAAGAACAACAGGATACGGAGTGGAAAAATATGGATGTGATCTTTCCTAAAGGAGATATCTCCTTTATGAACGGCATCTCTGCTATTGGTACCAAAACCCAGAAACCGGAAACAACGGGGCCTATGGGGATGAAACATGTGTACTATGATTTCGAAAAGGAACCAATACGGGCCCTGCATATGGTGTTATATTTTGATTTTAAATAGCAGGACATCGAAGTACGATAAGATGGATATTCCATCGTAAAAAGAAAGAAAACAAGCGGCATGAAATCCGCGCAAAAAATTAAAGGGATGCATTCATGAAAGCAGTGTATATCAATAGGGTGGATAAATATGGACAGCGACAACGACAGGCTGTTCTATTTTTGATCGTGCTACTGGGCTCGATCTGGAGCTCTGTTGTACTGGCTAAACCTATCGTGTATGATTTGTGCACCGAGCAGTTACAAAACCCACAGGGGATAGATGTGGCAAGACCCCGGTTGAGCTGGAAAATTCAGGCGGATGAGCGTGCCACTGTCCAAGAGGCCTATCATATCCTGGTGGCGTCTTCTCCAGAAAAGCTCCAGCAAAATATCGGTGACCTGTGGGATTCAGGTAAGCAGCTGTCTCACAACTCCATCAATAGACTGTATGCGGGAAAGCTCTTGCAGAGTCGTGATCAGGTTTTCTGGAAAGTAAGAGTTTATACGAATAAAGGCGAGACTGACTGGTCTGAACCTGCGCGCTGGACAATGGGCTTATTGCACTACAAGGATTGGGCCGGACGCTGGATAGGTTTTGATCGTTATTTCTCCACCGATGATGAACAGCAAGGGCGGTTGGCGGCACGTTATTTCAGAAAGGAATTTAAGACCGCAAAAAAGGTGAAAACAGCTATGGCCTATATCATGGGCTTGGGTTTGTACGAATTATATATCAATGGCAAAAAGATGGGGAACCAGGTCCTGGCTCCGATTCCAACAGACTATAGTAAAAATATAAAGTACAATGTACTGGATGTCACGCAGGCCCTTTTGGAGGGGCAGCAACATGCCATTGGCGTTATGTTGGGCAATGGCCGTTTTTATGCCATGCGGCAGACAAAACCTTATAAAATCAAGACCTTTGGATTCCCCAAAATGCTGATGCAGATTGAGGTCACCTATGTGGATGGAAGTACTGAAACCATTAAGACGGATGATTCCTGGAAAGGGACCGCTACCGGACCTATCACGGCCAATAACGAATACGATGGCGAATGCTACGATGCCCGTCAGGAGCTAGGCCTTTGGGCGAATAGCGGTTTTGACGATCACAGCTGGTTAAAGGCCAACTATGTACAGGAACCCGGTGGGAACTATGAAGCACAGCTAGGTGGCATGATGAAAGTGATGCGGGATATCAGCCCTGTTTCTATTCGTAAACGGCCTGGGGGGAGCTATATTATCGACTTCGGGCAGAATTTCTCGGGTTGGGTAAGACTACGCGTCCATGGCCAGCGGGGGACCGCCCTAAACCTTCGCTTTGCTGAATCATTGACCGCTACTGGTGATTTGTTTACAACAAACCTGCGCGACGCAAAGGCGACGGATCAGTATATCTTAAGGGGGGAATCAACGGAGGAATGGGAACCTCGTTTTACCTATCACGGCTTTCGCTATGTTGAAGTCAGCGGATATCCAGGAGAGCTCAAAAAGGAAAATTTCATCGGCCGGTTAGTCTATGATGAGATGGCCAATGTCGGCTCTTTTGCCTCTTCTAACCCCCTGTTGAACCAGATCCATCAGAATGCCTGGTGGGGTATCGCCTCGAATTATAAGGGAATACCCGTAGACTGTCCCCAGCGTAACGAGCGTCAACCTTGGCTCGGTGACCGTCCTGTGAGTGCTTATGGGGAAAATTTCCTCTTCGATAACGCAAACTTTTACCGTAAATGGCTCGATGATATTCGCCTCTCCCAAAAAGAAGATGGCGCAATACCCGATGTAGCACCAGCTTTTTGGAAATACTACAGCGACAACATCAGCTGGCCCGGAACCTACTTTTTTGTTGCCGATATGCTTTATCAGCAAACAGGGGATACCTTGATCCTTCAAAGGCATTATCCCCACATGAAAAAATGGATGGATTATATGCAGTCGCGGTACAGCAATACCGCGGGGATTATCACGAAGGATAGCTATGGCGACTGGTGTTTCCCTCCGGTCAGTATTGAAGCCGGAAGGGGAAAAATTGCAGATAAAAAATACCCAAGTGCCTTAATTTCTTCGGCATATTATTATCAGCTGTTGCAGGTTATGGCCCGTTTTAGTGCCCTGCTTGGCAAACCCGTGGAACAGTCGGATTTTTTGAATCGTGCTGTGGACTTACGTAAAAACTTCAATGCAGCCTTCTATCAAGCGGAAGGATACTATGGTAACAATACATTGACAGATAATCTGTTGGCTATGCAGTTCGGCTTAGTCGAAGAACAGCATCAAGAAAGGTTAAAGGAGCATATACTGAACATCATCGAGAAGGAAAATAAGGGGCATCTCAGCACGGGTGTTATTGGTACCCAATGGATCATGCGTAGTCTGACGGCGATGGGGAGAGCAGACATGGCCTATAGAATTGCAACGAACAAGACCTATCCCTCCTGGGGATATATGGTTGAAAATGGGGCTACAACCATATGGGAGCTGTGGAATGGAAATACCGCACACCCAAAAATGAACTCTCAAAATCATGTGATGATGCTGGGCGATTTACTGGTTTGGCTATATGAGGATCTAGCGGGCATTAAATCGAAAGGAAATGCCTTTCAACAGATCCGGATGCAGCCCCAATTTTTGGCTGGGCCAAAACATATACAGGCCAGCTATAACAGTAGTTTTGGCCCTATTGAATCAAGTTGGACCAAGACGAACTCGGTATTGAAATGGCGTGTTTCGATTCCGGCCAATACCAGTGCCGAACTTTATTTTCCGACTGGAGACCTGAAGGCTATTCGTGAGCATGGTATTCCTGTGGACCAACACCAAGATATACAACAGTCCAAAAAACTGGCCTCGGGCAGTAAAGTGTTGATCGGATCGGGAACTTATCAGTTTACAATCAATTTATAAGATCATGAAAAAGACCTTAATTTGTGTATTTAGCTGCTTATTTATAGGTAATTTATTGCCGCAAAACAGTATTTTGGCACAAACAACCAACCAGGAACGGGAGAAAGCCACGCAGTGGGCCGCACAGCTTGGGCTTACAGATCTACAAAAACAACAACGTGTAACGGACTATATTTTTCAGCATCTCGTTGCGGTAAAAGATTGGCATAACAGCCACCCTGCAAGTACAGTACCTGCAGGAATTAATCCGTATACCGGGACAAAGCTCAGTGAGCTGGACCGCTCGATTATTGCGGATTCTGCCCAGCCGGATTCAATCCATGGCAATTTGATGCATGGTCTACGAAAAGAATTGGATGAAAAGCAGGTTGGACAGGTTTTGGATCAATATACCGTTGGGAAAGTGGATTTTACATTGAAAGGTTATCATGCAATTGTACCGGATCTCAGTATAACGGAAGAACAGTTTATCCGTAAGAATCTGGAAGAGGCACGCGAAAAAGCAATTGATTACAAGGGCATGAAACAGATTTCGGCAATATTTGAGATCTATAAAAACAAATGTGAAGCCTACTTAAATGCCAATGGTAGAAATTGGCGACAGCTGTTCAAAGATTACGTGACTAAGGTGAAAGCCGAAAAAGAGCATAAAACAAACTAAAAGGATCAAAATCGTCCGGAGAAACCTGACCACTGCTGATCTAAACTATAAACCTATTGTCTTGTCCGATATACCTACGGTGCAGGGCAATAAGATGAAAAAAGGAAAATGAAAACCACTGTAAAGCTATTGACACTTGTGTTATTTTTATGCGCTGGGGCCGTTTATGGCCAGAATCCGACCTTGAAGGTCTGGCAAAAAGGCGTTCAAAAAGATGAATTTATCTACGATAAGGCTCCTTTCCCGTCTTGCCATTCGGCAACCATGGCGGAGACGGATCGGGGCTTGGTCTATGCGTTTTTTGGGGGAACCAAAGAGCGGCATCCCGATGTAGAGATTTATGTTTCTCGCTATGAAGGGGGACAATGGACTGCTCCAGAATCCGCAGCCGATGGTGTTCAGCCAGACGGGAAACGGCTGCCGACCTGGAACCCGGTGCTGTATCAAATTCCGGGTGGCGACTTATTGTTATTTTACAAAGTCGGTCCCAAACCATCCGAATGGTGGGGGATGATCAAACGTTCCAAAGATGGCGGAAAAACCTGGTCTGTGGCTGAAGCTTTGCCCACAGGTTTTATTGGTCCTGTGAAGAATAAACCTATTCTGCTGCAAAATGGTCATCTAATCGCGCCTTCCAGTACCGAAGGAAAGGGATGGAATATTCATTTTGAGGTCAGCACCGATTTCGGGAAAACCTGGCGTAAAACTGCACCTGTCGCCCGTGGTGCCGATGATTTGGATGCCATACAGCCTAGTATCCTGGATCATGGCAATGGCAAGTTGCAGTTACTGGCCCGTACCCGTAACCGAGCGATTGCAACGGCCTGGTCTTCCGATTGGGGTGAACATTGGACGTCGCTTGAAAAGACAGCCTTACCCAATAACAATTCCGGAACCGATGCACTGACGCTACAGGA
Organism: Sphingobacterium sp.; assembly: GCA_031277685.1. Lineage (GTDB taxonomy): Bacteria > Bacteroidota > Bacteroidia > Sphingobacteriales > Sphingobacteriaceae > Sphingobacterium. Next base: position 51,212 of record JAITLV010000246.1, read on the forward strand.
TGGAACACATGTCTTGGTGTACAACCATGTGCTGCCTGAGGGTAACTTGGCCAAAGGAGCCCGCACACCACTTAACGTTTCATTCTCCAAGGATGGCAAAAATTGGTCGGCGGCCTTGATTCTGGAAGATTCGCCGATTAGCCAATACTCGTATCCCGCGGTTATCCAGACCAAAGATGGGTTGCTCCATTTCGGCTATACCTGGCGTCGGAAAAAAATGAAACATGTCGTTGTTGACCCTAAAAAAATGAAAATGACAGCGATCGAAAATGGCCAGTGGCCACAACGGAAAGGCTATGAAAAACCAGATGCGAATACCTATGTTAAAGAAGAAGATTAGCCTATTATATGGACTGCTATTGTTGTTGCTTTGCCTTTCCGGCAAAGGGCAGGAGGCGCCATTGGACTACGAAAACAACTTTAGGCAACCCCTGGAGAAGGTGCTGACAACATTAGAAGAACGCTTTGACGTGCATATCAAATACAGCCCCGATCTTGTCAGGAACCGATGGGTTGATTTTGCACCCTGGAAGCTCCGTGCGGATCTAACGGCGACTGAAGTCAACTTGCTTTATCCCCTGGGCTTAAAACTCCAACAGGATAAGCCAGGGCAATTTAAATTGAAAGCCTATGAATACCATCGTTGGAAGCCGGAGGAGGGATGGGCATTCTTGGACCTGCTCGCCAAAAAATATACAGACAAAAGCAGCTGGGAAATACGCAAAAACCAGTTGCGGGAGGCCATTCGGAAGGTCATGTACTGGGACAAACTGCAGCAGGTTCCAAGGAAGGAAATTCAGTTGCAGCCCATCCGTCGTTATGCCGATTATCAGGTTCAAAATTTTGCCCTTGAGATTATTCCCGGTGTTTACATCAATGGCAGTATCTATAGGCCCGGTAAGCCGGAAAAGAAAATCCCGGTTGTGCTGTCCCCGGATGGACACTGGGCCAAACAACGGTATCGGCCAGATGCGCAAAAACGCTTTATCACTTTAGCCAGAATGGGCTGTATGGCCGTCAGCTACGATTTATTTGCCTGGGGAGAGTCTCTCTTACAGTTTTCATCCCAAGATCACCGCAGCAGCATCGCCATGTTGATGCAGACCTGGGGTGCAGAACGGATTATGGACTATGTGGTCAGTTTGCCACAGGTAGATCAATCGCGGATCGGCATCAGTGGTGGATCTGGCGGCGGAAGCCACAGCATCCTGATGGCTGCACTGGATGACCGCATTACATTGGTCGCTCCCGCGGTGGCCATGTCCTCCTATTTCTTTGGAGGCTGCCCCTGTGAAAGCGGATTGCCCGTACATTTCGTCTGCGGCGGAACCAATAATGTTGAACTGGCTGCCATGGCAGCCCCAAAACCTCAGCTTATTATTTCTGATGGTCAGGATTGGACTCAGGAAACCGCAAAGCATGATTTCCCCTATCTACAACAGATTTATGGCTATTATGGTAAAACGGAGTTGCTGCAGCATGCCCATTTTCCACAGGAAGGACATGATTTTGGCTTCAACAAAAGACAGGCCCTATACCAGTTTATCATCGAAAATTATCACCTCAACGCAGCTAAATTAACAGATATTATAACGGAAAAAGGCATACAGATCGAACCTGAGCAGCTGCTCTACAGTTTTGGTGAAAAAGGTGAAAAACTGCCTAAAGATGCGGTGAAAGGCATAGCTGAACTCCGGAAATTATTGACCACTTATCAAATAAAGTTATGATGGATCGAAAGAAATTTATCCTGGGAACCTTGGCGCTAGCGAGTTTACCCCTGCTGCCGAGCGTTGTTTTTGCCTCCAAAAGTAGGCAGCGCTATCAGGTAGCCGTCATTGATCTGATGCTGTTAAAACGGCAAAAGCTAAGTGCGGTAGCTTTAGCAAAGGAGATTGGTGCGGACGGACTGGAAGTGGACATGGGGGGGCTGGGAAACCGGCCTACTTTTGACAATAAGTTTGTGGATCCAACATTCCTGAAATCCTATCAGCAGGCTATTTCCGATACAGGATTAACCATCTGTAGCCTGGCAATGACCGGATTTTATGCGCAGTCCATAGCGGCGCGGGAGAATTACCTACAGCCTATCCAGGACTGTTTTGATACCATGAAGAAATTAAATGTGAAGCTGGCCTTTCTTCCACTAGGGATCCAATGTGATCTGGAGGAACATCCCGAATTGTGGCCTGTGCTGGTCGAGCGTTTGAAAGTGATTGGACAGCTCGCCCGAAAGTATAAGGCTACCGTGGCGATAGAAACTGCCTTGTCTGCCCGTGAAGAAAAGCGGTTTCTGCAAGAGATAGGTCAGTCCACCATAAAAAGCTGTTTTAATTTTTCCAATGCCTTGAAGAAGGGACGAGATCTGATTCAGGAACTGGAAATATTGGGCAAAGAACACATCGCACAGATCCATTGCACAGATGAAGACGGTCTTTGGTTGCAGGAAAATAAGCGTTTGGATCTGCAGGCGGTAAAACGCTGCCTGGATCGCATGGACTGGAAAGGCTGGTTGGTGATCGAGCGCTCCCGTCGACCGGAGTATATCCGCGATGTCAAAATGAATTATAGTAGTAATACAAAATTTGTCAAGGAGGTGTTCCAATGAAGTTTTACCGGATCATACTGCTTTTTTTGACTTTAACGGCTATACTGATCAGCTCCTGTCGTCTGCGCCAAGTGGAGAAAACCCAGGTATGGCCAGCAATGGATCAGGTCGGAGCCGCGCATATGCCTTCGGCCATTGCACCGGTTTATTCACCGTATTTTAAAGCGAAATTCCAACGACCTGTTTTTCCTGAACGTAGTATAGTGATTACAGATCAGCAGGCAAATCTGCAAAAAAGTTTGGATGCTTTGGGAGAAGCCGGTGGTGGCCGGTTGCTGGTCAAAAGCGGACATTATAAAACCAGAAGACTCACGCTACAGTCCAACACCGAATTGCATTTGGAAGAAGGTGCAACACTGGAATTCAGCAGCGAGATAGCAGACTTTCTACCTGTGGTATTCACCCGAAGTGAAGGCGTGGAACTATATTCTTTAGGTGCCTGCATCTATGCCAATGGCGCTACCAATATTGCTATTACGGGTAAAGGAAAGTTGATCGGTCCCGGAAAGGGATCTGTCCGCCAAAAAACGATGACCCATGAGGTGATTGAAAAAGTTGTCCTGGCGGAGGTGCCTGTTGATCAGCGGATTTATGATGGTAAAACCGCTGATTATATCTTCCCGCCAGCATTGATTGCTCCGATTAATTGCAAAAATGTATTTATCGAAGGCATCAGCCTAAGCCGTTCCGCGTTTTGGAATATTGTCCCCACTTATTGTGAAAATGTAATTATCCGTGGGGTACAGGTCGCATCCAAGGGGATTCAACGTGGTGATGGGATTGATATTGAATCGTCACAAAAAGTACTGATTGAATATTGCACACTGGAAACGGGCGACGATTGCATTGCACTGAAAGCCGGAAGAGGTTATGATGGCTTGCGTGTCAATAGACCGACCAAACAGGTCGTTGTGCGCAACTGCTTGACCAAGACTGGGCACGGAGGACTGACTATCGGCAGTGAGACCGCTGGCAAGATCCAAGAGATTTATGTGCACGATTGCATTTTTGCGGGAACAGATGTCGGGATCCGTTTTAAAACCCGAAGACCAAGGGGTGGGGGTGGTCATGACCTACTATTTTCCAATATTCGGATGGACGTTAACTTTTCGGCCCTCCGCTGGGATATGTTGGGGCAGGCACAACATGTCGGCAAAGCCGCCGACCGTAACTTTCGGGTTGAGGTCAATGCCTTGACACCCCATTTTTCAAAAATAAAAATGGATCGGATAACAATTGAACGCTCCGCGGATTGCATTAATATCGAAGGAATACCAGAATCCCCTTTAAGCCAAGTGGAGTTCTCCCGGATCGAGGGCAAAGGAACCCGTTTTCTGACGGCAAAAGATGCCAAAGATCTGCTTATTCGGGATAGCCATTTTAATTGTGCTGATATCGGGGTGGATAGTATCGCTTTAACCGGACTGAAAATGAAAAATGTGTCCTTATCTCATTTAGAGGGACAACAGTAGGCTATTTGGCTAGGAAAAGAATGTGAACGATAAATTTCGCAAAGAAAGAATAGATCTGAGTAGATTAGTTGATGAGGGGGCATAACGGGATAAGATCATTTAACAGCGGAAGATCGTGCAGATCGCTCTATAAAAAGAATAAAAAACGTATTAAATAATCATTAATAAAGAAGATACCAAGGGAATAATGGGCAAAATACAAAAGAATGATAAAGGGGCAAAGATGAGGCGTTACCTACAGGGCATCCTGTTGATGTTGATGCTGTTTACCATGGGGCTGAAGTCTACTTTAGCTCAATTATCATTTGATAACGTAAGGGTCAATGGCCGGGAGAACCCATTGGGGATCAATACCGATAGACCACAGTTTAGCTGGCGGCTAAAAAGTACACAGAACAATGTGTTACAGACCGCTTTTCGTATCCGGGTTGAGGCTATCGGGCATCCAAAATCGCAGTTGGTTTGGGACTCTGGTTGGCAAATGCGAGATCAGTCCTTGTTTGTTAATTATGCAGGGAAAGTATTAGAAGCTGGACATTATTATCAGTATAGTGTCCAGGTCAAAGACAATAAAGGTAATCTTGCACAAAGCAAAAAGGCTGTTTTTTTGGTCGGCTTGCTACAACCCAAAGACTGGGGTACAAGTCAATGGATTACCAAAGAACTGTTGCCGGAGGCAATGGTAAACCCCTTGCCACTTAGTTCGAGTAAGTTCCGGGGTGACAAAACCTTCGATCTCCCTGTTTTCCGAAAGACATTTACAATCAGCAAAAAATTGATCCGATCGACAGCTTATATTTCAGGTCTTGGACATTATGAACTTTTGCTGAATGGCAAAAAAGCTGAAGATGCTTTTTTACAACCTGGTTGGAGCAAATATGACAAAGAAGCACTCTATGTGGTTTTGGATGTCACCAAACAACTTCAAAGAGGACAAAATAGTATCGGTATCTTATTGGGCAACGGTTTCTATTATATCCCACCAGTAAAGGGGCGCTATCAGAAGCATAAGGTAGCTTTTGGACTGCCAAAAGTAAAAATGAAATTGGTCAATCACTATAGCGACGGCAGTGAGGAAGTTATTGTGACAGACAAGAGCTGGAAAGTTCACCGTTCGCCCATCACTTTTTCTAGCATGTACGGTGGGGAAGATTACGATGGGCATGTGTTGCCTTCCAATTGGCCGGATGTGGCCTTTGATGACCGAAACTGGCAGGCTGCCCTAGAAGTAGATGGGCCACCGCTGGTGGCCCAGGAGGCCGACCCGGTCCGGGTGATGCAGGAGTTTTTACCTATACGTTCGTTTACGAGTCCCAAAAATGGAAACACAGTCTATGACTTTGGTCAGAATGCTTCTGGCATTGTAGCGGTCACATTGGAAGGTAAACAGGGTGACACGGTGCGCATCTATCCCGCAGAACTGCTGACGGTGGATAGCACTGCTAATCAGAAAGCAACAGGTAGTCCTTACTATTATCAATATGTTTTTGAAAAGGATGGCTTAATTGACTGGCAACCCCGATTTACCTATTATGGGTTTCGTTTTGCAGAAGTTGCTTTGCGTCCACAAACCAAAGGGGCCATCCAGTTAAAAGCCATTAAGGCATTACATACCCGAAACGCGGCTGAAACTGTTGGAAGTTTCCATTCCTCGGATAGTCTCTTTAACCAGATTCATCAGCTGATCAAATGGGCAATCAATAGCAATATGGTCAGCGTATTCACCGACTGTCCACATCGTGAAAAATTGGGCTGGCTCGAACAGCTGCACCTGATGGGCCCTTCCGTACAATACAATTATGATGTGGAACGCCTATTTGCAAAGTCGCTGCGCGATATGCGGCTGTCGCAGACTCCCGCGGGGCTCGTACCTGAGATTGCTCCGGAGTACGTACAGTTTGACTGGGGCGGAGATATGTTCCGGGATTCACCAGAGTGGGGCAGCAGTTCGATTATCCTTGCTTGGTATGCCTATCGCTGGTATGGAAATAAGACTTTTCTGACCGATAATTATGCAATGATGTGCAAATACATTGACTATTTGGGGACAAAGGCCAAAGATCATGTTTTAACACAGGGCTTAGGTGATTGGTACGATCTGGGGCCGGAGCGACCTGGTGTCTCCCAGTTGACCACGCCCGGAATCACGGCAACTGCCATTTATTACTATGACTTGAAGCTGATGGTTGACATTGCAACACTGTTGGGAAAAAAAGAAGATGCTGTAAAATTTAGCACTTTACAGGAAGCTGTGTTCAATGCCTTTAACCAACAGTTCTATCATCCACAGGAGTATAGCTACGGCTCAGGGAGCCAAACGGCACTGGCTATGCCGCTCTATGTTGGCCTTGTACCAGAGGAGTTACAACAACCGGTTTTTGAAAAATTGACAACAGCGGTCTGCCAGAACGATACTGCGCTGACAGCCGGCGATATAGGACACCGTTATCTGTTGCGGACCTTACAGCAACATAACCGGGATGAGTTGATCTACGCCATGCATCACCGTGATGACCGCCCTGGATATGGTTATCAGCTACGAAAAGGAGCAACGGCGCTCACTGAATCCTGGGCTGGATTGCCGAATGTCTCCAATAACCATTTTATGTTGGGGCATCTAATGGAATGGTTTCATACGGGGCTTGGAGGCATCGAGCAAGAAGCAGAATCAACAGGATTTAAACATTTTCGCATAGCACCCAAAATGCTGGACGTATTGAAAAACTGTGAAGTGAGTTTTAAGAGTCCCTATGGAAAGATTTATTTTAGCCGAAATCAGGCGCAGGGAAACTATCAACTGGAGGTTCCCGTCAATAGCCGCTGTACCCTGGTGCTGCCAAAGGGAACTTATCTGGTCAATGGAAAAGCCATCGATGTACGATCCGTCAACGTAAAGGAGGGGCATGTAGAATTACAATTGGGCTCTGGGAAATATACAATTACTAAGTAAAAGAAGCTAATAAAGGGATTATTTTAGACAGCTATAAACTTATGATGATGCTGTCATAGAACAGCTTGAAAATTTAAGAAGCATACTAACGAAGAAAATAGAGTAGACAGATGAAAAGATTAATGCTATTGCTATCCATTGCTTTGCTCGGGCCTAAATTAAAGGCTCAGACTCCGGCTGTTTCCAGTGCGGAGATGGCAAAAATTTATGATGAAGTAAAGACCCCCTATAAATATGGACTTGTTTTAATACCTGCGCATAAAGGCGAATTGATGGATTGTCCGACCATTTATAAGGAGGGGAAATATTGGTATATGACCTATATTGTCTTTGATGGGAATGGGTATGAGACCTGGCTTGCCCAAAGTACCGATTTATTGAACTGGAAGACGATGGGGAAGCAAATTGCCGTGGACAATGGAAACAGCTGGGATGCGAAACAACGGGCAGGCTATAATGCCCTTGTTGACACGAAGTGGGGTGGAAAGTACAAACTCAATAGTTACGCCGGAAAATACTGGATGTCTTATTTTGGAGGTTCGACAGCAGGCTACGAGCCTGAACCGCTGGCGATTGGGATGGCTTATACCACTAAAAAGCCGACCCAACCTGTGGAATGGCAACGGTTGCCCAAGCCCGTGTTGACCAGTACGGATCCGGATGTTTCCTGGTGGGAAAACCGCCATAAGCTTTTTAAAAGCTATGTGATTGAAGACCCTGATAAAAATACTGGCCATCGTTTCATTATGTATTATAATGCGGTAGGTGATTCCTTGGCGAATAACAAGGCAACACGATGGTATGAACGCATCGGAATGGCTGTATCGGACGATATGAAAACCTGGAAGCGTTTTCAGAAAGATCCAGTCGTGCATCATCCCATGGGGATCACTGGGGATCCCATGATCCAGCGGATTCATAATACCTGGGTCATGTTTTATTTTGGTGCATTCTGGAAAGACCGTAAGGGTGCATTCAACCGCTTTGCGGCATCCAAGGATTTGATCCATTGGACTGATTGGGAAGGCGCCAACCTGATTGAGTCCAGTGAAAGCTTTGATCAGCAATATGCACATAAGTCTTTTGTATTGAAAGCGCAGGGCCTGGTCTACCACTTTTACTGTGCGGTGGACAGTCAGGGCAATCGGGGGATCGCATTGGCAACTTCCAAAGATTTAGGGCAAAGCAAAGTACATTTTTAATAAGATATAATGCCTAGATATTGAAATACCCCATGATGGCCAGATCCAATAATCTGATTAATATATAGAATCTTTTACAAACTTGAAGGCCGTATAAATGCCTTTAAAATTGATCAACGTATAAAAAAACAAATACAACGATTCCTTCTAAAGCAATCTTATCCGTATTTAAAGAATCATTTAGCTATGAAGTTACATTATTTTATTACCCTTATCTTTTTGCTGCTGCTCCAATTGGTTTCTGCTCAGGGACCTGCCAAAATTCGTTTTAATGAAAACTGGCGTTTTACCTTACAGGATGACCTCGGTTTTCGCTTGAACGACGGGGATGTCCAAGCTTGGGAATCGGTGGAATTGCCCCATGACTGGAGTATTAAAGCTGATTTTGCCGCTAGCTACCCTGCGGGCAATGCCGGTGGCGCATTGCCTGGCGGAATTGGCTGGTATAGTAAAACATTTACCTTGCCGACCTCGGATCAGGGTAAGGCAGTGCAATTATATTTTGGTGGGATTTACCGTTACGCCGAAATATGGATCAATGGCAGCTACTTGGGAAAAATGCCCAATGGCTACCTCTCCTTTACTGTGGATCTGACACCCTATCTGCATTATGGAAAGCAGCATAACCGCATTGCTGTCCGAGTGGATAATAGTCAACAACCAAATTCCAGATGGTATTCAGGTTCGGGAATTTACCGCGATGTCTACCTGATCAAAACAAGTCCGATATACCTGAATGAGCAGGAAACATTTATTAGCACACCCGAAGTGCAGGGGGAACTGGGAACTTTAAAGGTGCAATCTAAACTGAGTAAGATAGCGACAGCGAAGGCAAGTTCTACCAGACAGAAATACCAGCTTAAGGTGTGGGATCCCAAGGGCAAACTGGTGCTGAAAAAGACGGGCACCGAACAGGGTGGGGATATTGAAGCGTCAGTGACTGTTGACGAGCCGATGTTGTGGAGCCCAAATGCGGCAAATTTATATCGTGTCCAGTTGGCTTTATTGAATAACAACAATACGATTGAGGATCAGATTGAAAAAAGAATCGGATTCAGGACAATTCGGTTTGATGCAAAAACAGGCTTTTACTTAAACGGCAAGGCTTTGAAGATTTTCGGAGTCTGCATGCATCATGATTTGGGTGCTTTAGGCGCTGCTTTTAATAAGTCGGCAGCAAAAAGGCAGCTTGTGATCATGAAAGAAATGGGTGCGAATGCCATTCGTACCGCCCATAACCCGCCAGCAGAAGAATTACTTGATCTCTGTGATGAAATGGGGATCCTGGTGTACAATGAAGCCTTTGATATGTGGAAAAAGCGAAAAAATAAGTTTGATTACCATATTGATTTCCCGACAGAATACCGCAAAGATATCGAGGCCTTTGTGCGTAGGGACCGCAACCATGCTTCGGTCATCCTATGGAGTATCGGCAATGAAATCCGCGAGCAATTTGATTCCACCGGAATTGCCCTAACCCAAGATATGGCTACATTGGTTAAGTCCCTTGATCCCACACGTCCCGTTACTGCAGCGCTGACAGAAAATAACTATGCAAAAAATTTTATTGCACAGGCACAGGCATTGGATGTCTTAGGGTTTAACTATAAACACGAAGATTACGATAAACTGCCTGTAGAATTTAAAAATATTCCGCTACTGGCGTCAGAAACAGTGTCTGCTTTACAGACAAGAGCAGTCTATGATAGACTGCAGGATACCATCCAGCTATGGCCGGCATCCTCCAAAGACAAATATGTCGTGAACGGCAATCCCGATTTTACGGTATCTGCTTACGATAATGTGGCCGCTTATTGGGGTACAAGCCATGAAAAGGCCTGGCTGGCGGTTAAAAACCGTCCTTTTCTGGCAGGTACCTTTGTCTGGACCGGATTTGATTATCTGGGAGAGCCAGTGCCTTATCCTTATCCTGCACGGAGCTCTTACTATGGTATTGTTGATCTTGCTGGTATTCCAAAAGACGTGTATTATATGTATCAGTCCGAATGGACCGACAAAGATGTCCTGCATCTTTTGCCCCATTGGAACTGGAAAGCTGGGGACAGTGTAGACGTGTGGGCCTACTATAACAAGGCTGATGAGGTCGAACTGTTTCTGAATGGTAAAAGTCTGGGAACCTCTACAAAGACAGCAGACCGCTTGCATGCAACCTGGAAGGTGCCTTTCGAAAAAGGAGAACTGAAAGCGGTTAAAAAGCGGAATGGAAAAATTGTACAGGAAACCAGTATCCGGACAGCCACTGATGCACATACTGTAAAAGTAAGCTTGGAGCATGAAAAGTATGCTGCTGGAGAATCCCGTGATCTTTACTTTATTACGGCGGAATTAGTAGACCAAGCAGGACAGTCCGTGTTGCACAATGACCAAGAAATTGAGTTTATTGTAATGGGAAATGGAAAAGTGCTCGGAACCGATAATGGATTTCAAGCCGATCTAAGGGGATTACATCATCCTAAAAGAAAAACATTTAAGGGGAAAGCGTTGGGAATTGTCCAAAAAACAGGAGATAAAGCCTGTACAGTAATCATCCGCTCTGCTTTAGGTGACCAAAAAATAACGATTTAACCATTTATTCCTTCAGAAAAATAAAAGGGGACCAGAAGTCAACGAATAAAAAATAACCACATTACGCGAATAAATCTAAAAACTCAATATGAATATAAACAAGATTAATCTCGGGAAAATGACGCTAGAGGTAGTTACTCCAGCTTCAAAATATCCGATGTTAATACTCTTTTGCAGCAGTTTCACCGTGGGTACACCGCTGTTTGCCAACGCTGCATTCCATGCCAATACAGCGCATAACATCACCATAAAACAGGGGCGAGAGATCAAGGGGAAAATTACGGATGAACAGGGAAGTCCTGTTGCTGGTGCGACCGTTGCACTTATCAATTCGACACAGTCGACTTCGACCAATGCTACTGGTGAATTTACATTGAACCTTACAAGTGCAAATGGTACGATTCGGATCACTTCGGTTGGTTATTCGGAAATTGTGCAAGCTGTAAAGGCAGGTGAAAATGTCAGTGTGGTGCTCAAAAAAGACGATCGCGCTTTGGATGAGGTGGTGGTCATCGGGTATGGTACGGCCAAACGCCGGGACTTGACCGGCGCTGTCGCTTCGGTAAAATCCGAAGATATTATGATGACGCCAACGGCCAATGTCATGGATGCCCTTCAGGGGAAGGTCTCCGGTCTGGATATCAGCAAATCGTCGGGACGGGCAGGAGCCAACGTAAGCGCGAGTTTACGTGGTAATAGATCTATTAATGGGGACAATAATCCGCTTTATATCATTGACGGTATTCCGGGTGATTTTACCAGCCTAAACCCCAGCGACATCGAGTCAATAGATATCCTCAAAGATGCGTCATCAACAGCCATCTATGGATCTGCGGGATCCAACGGGGTTATCATCATCACCACCAAACAGGGGAAAGCCGGGAAAGCGATCGTAAATTTTGATTCTTACTTTGGATATAACGGTTTCCCGAAATATCCACATGGATTAGTGGGGGATGATTATATGAAATTGAAAAGGGAAGCTTATCGGGGTGAACATGGTAATTATCCGGAGTTTGCGAATAATATCTTTAAGAATCCAGCACAGTTGGCAGCCTTTGAAAATGGGAAATGGGTAGATTGGATGGATCTGGTACTGAAAGATGGGATCCAGCAGAATTACAGCTTCTCGGTCAATGGTGGCAATGAAAAGACAAAAGCTTTTCTTTCGCTCAACTATAACGATGAGGAAGGGTTGATCAAAAATGACAATAATAAAAAATATGCTGTACGGGCCAATATAGATCACAAATTATCTGACTTGTTCAAAGTTGGAACGAACCTCCAATATACCTATAAAGACAATAATCAGGCAGCACAGAATGTCTTTGGCAATAGCTTGACCTTTTTGCCGCTGGGGGATGCTTTTGATGCTGAAGGAAATATCAACCATATTCCGGTGGATGGTGTTACCAATCCCCTGTCCGATCAGATCAAGGATCAGTATAAAAACAATATCCTGAGCAATTATTTTGCAGGGAATGCCTATCTCGATTTTACGCCGATCAAAGGACTTTCCTTTCGTTCAATTTTTGGCGCGACGATAGGCTCCCAACGCACAGGAAGATATTTTGGGATGCAGTCCATTGCCAATCCCGAAGCAGGTTTTAAATTACCTGCAGCGGTCATCATCAATGATCGAAATTACAATTACCGCTGGGAAAATATCCTGAATTATGAATTTAAGCTGCAGGAAGACCATCATTTTGCGTTGACAGGAGTAACATCCTGGTCAAAAAATCAAGCCGAACAAGCTTATGCTGGGGGTTCCGGTTTTGACCTGGATTCCTATTCTTTCCACAACCTGAGTGCGGCGACCACTTCGGTCATTCGCTCTTCCTATATCGGTTCACAGTCCATGTCTTATGTAGGCCGTGTCAATTATAATTATCAAGGCCGTTATTTGGTATCCCTTTCCAGCCGTTGGGATGGCGTTTCTAGGCTGTCCGAAGGCAATAAATGGGATGTATTTCCGGCAGGTGCTTTTGCTTGGCGCTTAAGTGATGAGCAATTCTTTTCGCCATTAAAAAGTAAAATATCGGAGTTAAAGCTACGTGCTGGTTACGGTATTACCGGTAATTCCGGTGGTGTCGGTGCCTATGGTACACAAGCGGGTGGCTTTAATGCACCCAAACCCGTAGGCTTTGGTGAAAGTACGCTTGGTCCGGCTTTTATTCTAAACCAACAATTGGCTAACAAAGACCTGGGTTGGGAAAAATCTTACACAACCAATATTGGGCTCGATGCAGAATTCTTAAACCGTAGAGCCAACCTGACCTTAGACTGGTACAATACCGAAACCAAGGACCTGCTCTTTCTCCGGGATATGCCAGCTTCATTGGGCGGTTCTTGGGGTGCACCTTTCAAGATGTGGCAGAATATTGGTGCAACAAATAATAGGGGATTTGAACTTGCTTTAAATACAAAAAATATTCAGCGCGAAGCATTTACCTGGAATTCAACATTGACTTTTGCAGCGAATAAAGAACGTGTGACATCACTCCCAGGGGGTAAAGATCTGATTTCAAATAACCTATTTCTAAATCAGCCGATCAAGACCTTTTTTGATTATCAATATCTCGGTATCTGGCAGGAAAGTGAAGCAGAGCAGGCAGCCTTATTCAATTCCAAACCGGGTGATATTAAGTTAGCCACCGATGGTACGGTCAATGAAGATGGTATGCATGCCTATGGTGCCAAGGATAAACGTATTCTTGGATCAGCAGTTCCGAAATGGACAGGTGGATTTCAGAATAACTTCAAGTATCAGAACTGGGACCTTTCGGTGTTTTTGACAGCCAGATGGGGACAGATGCTGTCCAGCAACTTGATCACACGTTATGACCCGACGACTGGGGTAGGCAATAGTCCGGACGATATTGACTATTGGACACCAGAAAATCCGGGCGCTTATTTGCCAAGACCGGGGTTACATTCTTCTACCAGCGGTTATATCGGATTCGATGCCTTGAAATACGTAAATGGATCTTATTTTAAAATACGAAATATTACCCTGGGCTATAGCTTGCCGAAGTCTTTTATCAAGCGCCTTTCCATGGAACGTTTTCGTTTTTATGCAACCGCTAACAATCCGTTCATCTTTACGAAAAGCAAGCTGCTAAAGTACCAGGATCCCGAATCCAACGGTTCGGATAATTTCCCTTTGACTAAACAGTTTGTGGTCGGATTAAATGTTACTTTTTAATGCCAATATATTATGAAAATCAAATACTTCAATATACTCTTATGTGCAGGTCTGTTGCTAAATTCTTGTGGCCTTGATGAATATAATCCCTCGGGGGTCACTGTAGATAAAGTCGCGGAAAATAAAGCCGGTTTTGAGAAACTGATCAATAGCTGTTATTTCGATCTACCCCGCTATTTTTATGGGCGGAATTTTCTACTCGTGACCGAAGGTGGTACAGATTTATGGACGGCAGATCTCAATTCAAATAATAACCAAAACTACTTGAAATATGCTTCCGGTGGATCCATGTCCATTGATATGGCCAAGGATTACTGGAATGGGGCCTATGATGCCATCAACTACTGTAATATTGTCATTGGGCGTGTAGATCAGGTAAAAGATTTTTCCAGTGAAGCGGAAAAACTGGCGAAAGTGGCTGAGGCCCATTTTTTGCGGGCCTTATATTACTTTCACCTGGTTGAGCAGTTTGGCCCCTGTCCGCTCAACCTAACGGAAACTGCATCAGCGAACACCGCTGCCCAGCGTACACCAGTGTTGGAAATCTATGAGAAATGTATCTTGCCCGATCTTCGATTTGCCGCGGCGCATTTGCCGGTAGGACCAACCGAGGCTGGTAGACCAAGTCAAAAAGCCGCCTTGGGCCTATTGGCGAAAACCTGTCTGCAGACAAAAGAATACAATACCAATCAATATCTCGAAGAAGCGCTTGCTACAGCTAAAAAATTGATTGACAACCAAGCTGGCTACAATGTACGCCTGTACGCCTCCTTTATCGACAATTTTAATGCGGCAAATAACAAGAAAAACGCCGAAGCACTTTATCAGATTCCTTATTCGCAGGAGTATGGATCAACCAATGTTTATGATCACAACAATGATTTTAAACGTTTCTACTGTACACCGGCGACCTTTGGCGCCATACAACTGGCCGGATTTCAGACCGAAATAGGGCGTTGGTCCGGCGGAACTTTTATGCCGACCAAATACCTGCTTGATGTTTTTAAAAATAGCGATAACAGTTTGGATCCACGTTATGGGATTTCATTTCAGACGCAATGGCTCTCGAATGTCAGTTACGATTGGAGCCGGGATGCCGTTGTCCAATTCGACCGCGAAGAAAACGCTGTTGGTATAGGGACGAATCTTCCAAAAGGAGCCCTGGCAATTAAAATAGCCCGTGAGGGGGAGACTGCTTATGCAGAAGAAAAAAAGGCTCAATTTCAGCAAAAATACATTTGGCTTGATCTGGAAGATGTCTACGGTTCCGATAATAAAGTCAAGATGAAATATACCCGGACAAACCAACAGCCTGGACAGGTTGACAATCCATTCATTGGTTTCTACCCATCCTTGGTGAAATTTAATTCAGGCTCATTGATCAGTCCAAAGGCCAACAATTTTACCAGTGATGCCTTTGCTACAGTCATGCGCTTAGGTGAAGTATACCTGATCGCTGCCGAGGCTTCATTCCACCTGAATGGGGCCAATGCCACAGCCACTAACTACATCAATGTATTACGGGATCGTGTCGGCGCCAAGCCCATTAGTATGGGTGAGCTGAATGTTCAATTTATACTCGATGAACGTGCCCGTGAATTGTGTGGTGAGTATACCCGCTGGTACGACCTGAAAAGAATGGGCAAATTGAACCGCGCCTATCTGATGGCTGTCAATCCCGATGTCGGACAATATTTTAAAGATGGCGTACATGGCCTGCGACCTATTCCGCAAGGGCAAATGGATGCAATTACTAACCCAGGTGAATTTGTTCAGAATAATGGCTATTAATTTTTAGTCATGTAAACCATAAACCAAAATCCTAAATTATGATATATCATGCAAAAGAGAAATGGAAAGGAGGAATTCTTGCGCTAAGACCGGCTTCTGCAGCGTACCCCATGCTCTTCCTGTTAAGTAGTTGCCTGGTCTTGGGGACACCTAAATCCGGTTTTGCTTCCGTTTATAAAGAAGAGCTGAGGCAAATAAAAGAAATAAAGGGCAAAGTCACAGATGAGCAAGGGGGAGCCATCGCTGGCGCAACGGTTTCCATGGTCAATTCAGTACTTTCAACCTCGACAAACAGTGTGGGAGAGTTTACCATAAAGATGTTGGGGGATGAAGCCACGATTAAAGTTACTTCAGTTGGCTATAAAGAAAAGGTCTTAACAGTGAAATCCGAAGGAGTTTTAAATATTGTTTTGGCTAAAGATGATCAAGCATTGGAGGAGGTCGTCGTCATTGGTTATGGTAAAGTGAAAAAAAGAGATCTTACAGGATCTGTTGTTTCCGTAAAATCTGAAGATATAGTTCGTTCTCCGGCATCAAATGCAATGGAATCTCTTCAGGGGCAAGTACCAGGATTGGACATAACCCGGGCATCAGGTAGTGCAACCGCCGGATTAAATATGAATATACGGGGTAAGAGATCACTCTCGAAAGCGGAAGGAGCAAATAGTCCATTAGTTATTATTGATGGAATGCAAGGGGGAAATATCAGCGATATTAACCCACAGGATATCGAATCAATTGACGTGCTGAAAGATGCTTCGTCCACAGCAATTTATGGTTCACAGGGGGCGAATGGAGTTATTATTGTGACAACCAAAAAGGGGCGGGAAGGTAAGCCCTCTGTTACTTATAATGGTTATGTTGGTGTAAATGGCTGGGCTCAATATCCCGAAATGCGACAAAGGGAAGATTACATCGCGCTAAGACGTGAGGCCGCTAAAACTGCTGGACAATGGACAAATGCATCGGATGATCAAACTTTGTTTACAGTAGGAGAGTGGGCAGCGTTGCAACAGAACCAATGGACAGACTGGAAAAAGGAAGTGTTTCACAATGGTATTGTCCAAAACCATCAACTTTCAGTCAGTGGGGGCAATAATAATACAAAAGGATTGTTGTCTGGAGGATATTATCGTGAGATAGGCTCTTTTAAGAATGATGCATTAGACAAATATAATTTGAGGTTAAATGTTGACCAAAATATTGGTGCATTCGTTAAAGTAGGTACGAATTCACAGATTACAAGATACCAGGGAAATAACCGAGCTGAAAATGTACTATGGCGCGCTGCGACAAATGTCCCCTTGGGGTTACCTTATGATGATCAAGGCAAAGTGGTATTATGGCCTTTGGGCCGCGAAGGTAAAGTTAGTCCATTGGCCGATGAAGCGAGTGAATTTACAGCGCAACATCGTATTGCAACAACAAATATAATAACCAATGGGTTTGCAGAACTTAATGTTTTAAAGGGGTTTACCCTTCGTTCAAATCTAGGCGTGAACCTTTCTTATCGAAAGAATTATGATTTTGCTGGTGAAAGCTCTATTGATCGGGCTGGAGAATTTCCTTCTTCTCTGGCGAGCATTCTTGGCAATGACCGCACATTTATCAATTGGGATAATATAGCCAACTATAGTTTATTGTTGAAAGATCATTCTTTTAATTTTACGGCACTTACCTCTTGGACACAATCTAAACTGAATTCTTCTTATATGGAGGGAACAGGTCAATTGGTTCCACAGCAACTATGGTATAATATGGGAGCCAACAATAAAGAATCCTATGTGATTCGGTCAGGATTTGTCCAGAGCCAGACGTTATCTTACGCGTTGAGAGCAAACTATTCGTTCAAGGGCAAATATTTGTTGACTGTATCTAATCGATGGGATGGTGCTTCTCGTTTGTCCAAGGACAAAAAATGGGCTTCATTTCCTTCTGTTGCTGCCGCATGGCGTGTGAGCGATGAGAACTGGTTCAATTTGAAAACGGTCAATGAATTAAAACTTAGAGCAAGTTATGGCCAAACGGGTAACTCAGGAATTAGCGAATATGGTACTCAATCAGGCGTTACAAGCTTTTCCAATGCTGCATTCCAAGATCAAGGATATATTTATTATGTCTATAATACGCTCATAGGAAATGAAAATCTAGGCTGGGAACGATCGGTATCCTGGAATCTCGGGTTGGATGCCCAATTATTTTCCGGACGTGTTAATCTTACGCTGGACTTGTATGATACTAAAACAACGGATATTCTGTTGCCAAGAACATTGCCCACATCCATGGGATCTGGGAATAACACCCCCTTTCAGATTTATCAAAATATAGGGAGTACAAACAATAGCGGAGTAGAATTGATCCTGCATACTAGAAATATAGATAAAAATTTCAAATGGAATACAGACCTTACTTTTGGTGCAAATAAAGAAAAAATCCTAAATCTTATTGATGGACGAGATATCATCGGAGCAACCACAAGGGAGACTGAAAGTCTATTGATCGGCAAACCCCTGCAATCTTTTTATACGTTCAAACGCTTGGGAATATGGCAGTCTAACGAGGCTGAAGAAGCAGCTCGTTATTTTAAAGATGCTAATAAAACACAGTCATTTAAGCCTGGCGATATTAAGCTGGCTGATTTGAATGGTGACTTTGTAATTGATGATGTAAACGATGTGACTTATATTGGAAGTACATCTCCAAAATGGACTTTAGGATTAAATAATGCTTTTGCTTACAAAAATTTTGATCTAACATTTTATGCCATTGCTCGCTGGGGGCAGATGATGGATTATGAATTGACAGGAGCCTATGATCCACAAGGAAAGGGCAATCAACCTGCCTATTTTAATTATTGGACGCCAGAAAATCCCTCCAATGATTTTCCAAGACCTAGTTTGACAAATTTTTATAATTACTTGGGCTATCAGACCTATAGTTATTTAGATGCGTCTTATATTAAACTCAAGACTGTGACCTTAGGTTATAAGTTGCCTAAAGCCGTATCGGATAAAATGAAAATAAATTCATTACGCTTCTATCTGACAGGCAATAATTTATTTACCTGGACAAAAAGTGACCTTGTTCGCAACTATGATGCTGAAAGAGGTGGATCTGCAAAAAGCCCGTTATTGAGACAATTTGTATTTGGTGTGAACTTAGATTTTTAGTGAAATGAGAATATATATAAAATTTATTGTTGCCCTTGGAGCCATTTCTTTTTTCTGTGGGTGTAGTCTTAAGGAATTTAATCCTGGTGGAACAACTGCTGAAGTTGTTTTTTCTAGCGAAGAGGGAATTAATTCATTGGTTAATTCGGCTTATGTTTATTATGGTTCACAATTTTATGGACGGGAAGATATACTCATGTTAACTGAAGGGGGGACTGATCTTTGGATTAATATAGCAAATTCAGGGTATGGTCGCCAGATGACCAAATATGACGGACTGAATTCTACTATAGGCCAAATACGAAATACCTGGAATCGCTTTTACGAAATCATAAATTATTGTAATGCTGGCCTAGAACGAATTCAGCAAGTCAGTTTTAAAAATGAAGCAGAGAAAAAAGCACGTATTGGTGAAATGTCATTTTTGAGGGCATTTTCCTATTGGCATTTAGTTGAACAGTTTGGAGAAGTGGATTTGCGCACGACTGAGACAAAAACAGTCGAATTAACGGCACATCGTTCATCCATACCCGCATTGTATGATTTGATGCTTGCTGACCTTGAAGTGGCCATCTCAAATCTGCCGATCGATCCAATTCCGGTAACAGATATTGGTAGGGCAACGCTGAAAGCTGCTTATGGTTTGAAAGCTCGAATCGCTTTGACCAGAGTAGCTTATGAAAGTTCCGTTGCAGAAAAAGATAAATATTATGGACTTGCTTCTGCTGCGGCACAATATGTAATTAATCATCAGGGGGAGTTGCAAACTGCGCTGTATCCAACACCTGCACAAGTCTTTAAACCCTCAAATAATAAAAATAATAAAGAAGCATTATTTACAGTTACCCATTCCACAATAAATTCACTTAACCCACAGCCCAATAACCCCAATAGACTTCATATTTGGTTCAAAGCCAAATATTCGGGAAAAGCAGGTATGGTCAGAGATCTTAGCTATGGCGCTGATAGGAATTCAAATTCAGGAGGAATGTGTTTTATGCCCACGCGACATTTATTGGAGCTTTTTGATGAAAGCATAGATAGGCGATACGACGATTGGTTCAGGGAAAAATATTATTTGAATGTAGATAAATATAGCTGGTCTATAGACGATTTAGCTGCTTTCGAGAAACCAGCAAGTTTAGCTGGAACGCCCTTAAACCGGGGCGATCTAGCGCTTTGGTTTACAAAGAAAAAAATCTCAAAGGATAAAAGGAACAGCGCCTACGCGGTTGTTGATATTGAAGATATCTATACGGGGGCTAAGGTAAATACCAATGCTCATTTCAATGTGCATTTCCCTGCTCTTACCAAATATGATGATCCGGATTTACCGGAAATAGGATCGCAGGTTGGATCAAAGGATGTTATATTGATGCGTTTGGCAGAAATGTATCTGATTGCTACTGAAGCAGAAACAATGCGTTCATCAGGAAATAAAACGCTCGCGAAAGATCTTATTAATGTACTCAGAAAACGTGCGGCACTACCAGGAAAGGAAAATGAGATGGTGGTAACGGAGGCTGACCTCAACTTGGATTTTATACTGGCGGAAAGAGCTCGGGAATTATGTGGTGAGCATATTCGATGGTTTGATTTGAAACGCACACATAAATTGATTGATTATGTCAAAAATTATAATCAAGATATTACACTCTTACAGCCTTATCATATTAATAGACCGATACCACAACAATTTTTGGATGTAATTACTAACCCTAGCGAATTTGGTCAAAATAATGGATATTAAAAAAACAGTTTTTGCCTGGATCTTCCTATTTTTTATATGCTGTAGTGTATCAGCACAGACTGGTGAAATCCATGTAGGCAAACAAAGTAACAGGGAGCAACGGGATGGCAGCCCGGGGGCTCCATTTTCATGTCTGGAGGATGCCTTGCGTGAGGCACGGGAATGGCGGCGGCTAAAGGATCCGCGCATGTTGCATGGAATTACAATCTGGATCCAGGATGGCTTGTATCGCCCGGCACAGACGATCTTGCTGCGTCCAGAAGATAGCGGAACGGCCCAAAGCCCCACCTGGATCAAGGCTGCAGGTTCTGAAGCTGTACTTTCCGGCAGTGTTGCGATCAGGGGTTGGCAGCCTGCCAAGGGTAAGGAGCTGTTTGATGCCTCGATTGCCAAGCACATTATGGTCGCTGATGCACCACAGGTTGGCGGGAAATATTTTCCTTTCCGTCAGTTGTGGGTTGGTGCACGTAAGGCAATTCGGGCAGAAAGCCATGACGATGCCCATCTGCCCCGTATTATCAATTGGGATTTTAAAAAACAGGCGGCTATTATCCCCAATGTGTTCTCCAAAAAATTCAGCTACAAAGCAGGTATGGAATTTTTTATCCATCAATGGTGGGCCGTGGCTCAGCTACGGGTGCGTGAGGCCATCGTCAGCAAGGACAGCATTACCCTGCTTTTTCATGAGCCGGAAGGAAAAATCCAAAATGAGCACCCCTGGCCTAAGCCCTGGTTGTCCAAAGAACATGGCAACTCCGCCTTTCGCCTGGTCAATGCTATAGAATTTTTGGATCAGCCCGGAGAATGGTTTTTGGATGAGGAACAGCATAAAATCTATTATTACAAAAGAACCGATGAAAACCTGGATCGTCTGGAGGTCGTTGCCCCCTATCTGGAAACGATCCTGACGATGCAGGGAACGCCGGAATCACCGGTGCAGCATGTCGCTATTGAGGGGATACAATTCCAGCATAGCTCCTGGCTAAGACCACATTTTTATGGACATGTCGCCTTACAGGCCGGTATGTATTTTTTAGATGCCTATAAGCTCGCTCAACCCGGTACCGCTGATAAAGCAGGGCTGGAAAATCAGGCCTGGTTAGGCCGGCCACAAGCGGCTGTCACGCTCAACCATACCGCCTTTACAAAAATTTCAGCCTGTCGTTTTTCCCATCTGGCAGCCACCGGTATTGATTACCGGCAAGGCAACCTGAAGGATAGCCTAATCGGTAATCTATTTCAGGAGATTGGGGGATCAGGGATCTTGCTTGGCCAATTTTCGGATGAGCAGGTCGAAGCACACCTTCCGTTTCAACCCCGCGATGAGCGCATGTTGACTGATGGTCTTGTGGTCAGCAACAATCTGATCCAGGATATTGGCAATGAAGACTGGGGAACGGTGGGTATTGGAGCTGGATTTGTTCGCAACGTATCCTTAACGCACAATGAGTTGCTAGATCTGCCCTATACAGGAATTAGCCTGGGTTGGGGTTGGACGCCAACAGTCAATAGCATGCGCAACAATCAAGTGCAGTACAACAAGATCTCACATTATGGCAAATACATGTACGACGTGGCCGGTATCTATACCTTATCGGCCCAGCCGGGAACGAAAATACAGTATAATGCCATCGATAGTATTTATCGTTCGCCCTATGCTCATATTCCCGATCATTGGTTTTACCTCTATACCGACGAGGGATCGGCCTATATGGAGGTTAGCAACAACTGGTTCCCATCCAATAAAATTCTTAAAAATGCCAATGGGCCCGGTGTAACCTGGCATAACAATGGGCCGGAAGGTAATGCCAAGATCGTGCAGGAGGCTGGTATCCAAGCGCAGCATGCCCAGCTGCTAAAAGCAAAAAAAACTTTGCCAACAGCAGCCCAGATCAACAGCTATATCCCCTTTACAAAGCCAGTCTTTTTTCAGGTTTATGATCCCCAGCAACAGCTGTTGGCGACCGAACTCAAAGACTTTTTTACCCGGCAAGGAGCCGATAGCAGTCAAGTATACCAGTGGAAAGGATATACATTGTTGAAGACAAACGACGAGATCGCCAAGAAACTGGCAAGCGCCTGGCTGGCCAATTATCCTGCAATTCCCTATAAGGTATTCAACGATCTGTTTTATACGTTCGACAGGAGCAACTGCGCTGGGGAAAAAATAAAAGAGACTGATTTTGTGCTGCTGACAGCACAGCTTGTCGAGGATACAGCTAAGCAGGAAGCCTATTACAAAGCACATAAAAATCAATACAAAGAATGGCCCGAAGTGGCCGCAGGATTCTGCAAGGCTGGGTTTGACGAAGTATTGGTTTACCGTAATGGAAGGCAGCTCTTATTATACATTTCTTTTCCAAAAGGCCAGGATTTTAAAGTCATCGATCAGTTGACAACAAAGGACAATCCCCGGGTCGTGGACTGGAATAAGCGTATGAGTACTTACCAGGAAGGTATTCCCGGAACGGGAAAAAATGAAACATGGATTTTTTATAAACAGTAAAATGGAAAATAGACAACAGTTAAAATTAGGGATTTTAGGTCTTGGAGAAGGGCGGAGCACGATGTCTGCGGCTTTACAGAGTCCATATATAGATTTGGTAAAGGTCTGTGACCTCAATGAAGAATTAGGACGTAAGCGGATGAAAGAGTTTGATTTTCATGCGTATACCAATGACTATCAGGTGATGCTGAATGACAAAAGCATTGAAGCTATCGCCATTTATACCCCCGATCATCTGCATGCAAAACATATAGAGCTGGCTTTGGAGCATGATAAACATGTGATCTGTACCAAACCATTTATTGATAATCTTGCCGATGCCAATGGTTTGTTGGAGCTCGCAGCGAAGCGAAATAAACGCGTTTTTGTCGGCCAGAGTTCCCGTTTTTTTGAACCGGTAAAAAAACAAAGGGAAGATTTTGAAGCCGGACTTATAGGTGATTTAATTACCATCGAAGGCTATTACCATGCCGATCACCGTTGGTTTTTGGAAAAACCCTGGTCGCTGCAATCGGCTTTCAAATGGTTGTATGGTGGGTTGAGCCATCCGGTTGATTTTATCCGTTGGTACCTCCCGCATATCGAAGAGGTCATGGGCTATGGTATGTTGAGTGCGAATGGTAAAAAAGGGGGGCTTCAAAATGCAGATACCATGCACTTTATTTTTAAAGCCGAAGACGGAAGGGTCGCCCGGGTGAGCGGTGCGTATACCGGGCCTGTTCAGCCAGTCACACGGGACAGCGAGATGAGCTGTATCTTACGGGGGACCGAAGGCGCCAGCCAGGCAGATTATATGGATCTCCGTTATGCCATTACCGATAAAACGGGCGAAGAACGGATATTGACCTGGGAGCATAAATTGAAGCATTATTTTCGTTTTGAAGGGAAAAGCCACCATGCTGGAGAATATCAAAATTACCTGGAACATTTTGCAAAGGCTATCCATAGCGGAGATGAGGCGTTCCCCGATATGAAGGAAGGTATAGGCACCATTGCTTTATTGCAAGCCATGGATGAATCATTGACAACCGGAAAACCTGTGCGTCCAAGAGAATTATTGGAACGCTATGGTGTCGATTTGAGCTTGGGCAGATGAACAGTATCTTAGACAAATTAACGGTATTTGACTATGGCATTGTCATTGTCTATTTGTTGACCCTGCTTGCGATCGGCCTCTTGTCTTCCCGTAAAAAGGTAGAGGGAGCAGAACATTTTTTGGCTGGTAAATCCTTAAGTTGGTATAGCATTGGTTTCAATATGTGGGCCACGAATGTTGGCCCTTCGATGCTGTTGGCCTTTGCAACAGTCGGTTACACAACCGGTATTGTTGCCGTCAATTTTGACTGGTATGCGTTTATCTATTTATTTCTATTGGCCGTGTTGTTTGCGCCCCGTTATATTGCAACAGGCGTCCGTACCTTGCCCGAATTTATGGGTAAACGCTTCGGATCCAATACACAGACTATTTTAGCCTGGTATTCTTTGGTCAAAATGCTGATTTCCTGGCTTTCACTCGGTCTATTTGCCGGCGGATTTTTGGTGCGTCAGATTTTGGGGATCCCGATGTGGCAATCGGTTACTGTGCTGGTTGCCCTAGCAGGGCTGTTCGCTTATACCGGGGGCTTAAAGACGGTAGCCAAGATCAATATCTTTCAGATGATTTTGCTGATCGCCGTATCCGCATTTCTGACCTTTCTGGGGCTGTCCAAAATAGGCGGTATCAGCGCCTTGACACAACAGACACCAGCGAGTTACTGGTCCTTGATCCGGCCGGCTACTGATCCAGATTATCCTTGGTATGCCATTGCATTGGGCTATCCAGTGGCAGCGATTGCTTTTTTCTGTACCGATCAAGCAATGGTGCAGTCGGTATTGGGGGCAAAGAATCTCGAACAGGGGCAACTTGGTGTGAATTTCATCGCTTGGCTCAAGATCCTGTCCTTGCCCTTGTTTATTCTGACCGGCATCATCTGTTCGGTGCTGTTTCCGGGACTAAAAGACCCTTCACTTGCTTACATGACCATGGTGACCAACTTATTCCCTACGGGACTGAACGGACTGGTCATTGTGGTATTGATTGCGGTACTAGTCGGGACGATCGGTTCATCACTCAACTCCTTAAGCACGGTTTTTACAATGGATATCTATCTCAAGCAGATTCGGCCTGATGCGACCAATCAGCAGATCACACAGATCGGCCGTTACACGGTTATTATCGGTTGCCTGGTTTCTGTATTTGTCGCTTTGGCGATTGATCAGATCAAGGGGCTCAATCTTTTTGATGTCTTCCAGTCCATACTCGGTTTTATCGCACCACCCTTGGCGGTAGCTTTCTTAATGGCTGTACTGTGGAAACGGACCAATCGGGCAGCGATCAATACCTTATTGACTTTTGGTGCTGTGCTGAGCCTGGGGACAGGTGTATGTTATCTTTGGATTTTTCCGAAAGACAGCTATACCTTTTGGCCGCACTACCTGATGCTTTCCTTTAGTTTGTTTGCCCTGCTGCTGGTTATTGGCATTGCTATCAGCCTGTTGGTTCCCAAATCCAGGTATGAACTGGAGCATAAGGATAGCTTCCAGATTAAAATCGAAAAGCCGACCGTTCGGGTAAAGGCTGCCTGGGCAGCCCTGTTTATCGTGATGATCGTCCTATATATGTTCTTTAAATAGCTTGTGTCAGCTTAATCCCAGATTCGCTTCAATCCGCGATCTGCATTTTTCTAAACTGGCGACAATCGCTTCAGTTGACATATTTTGTCCACTTTGACGGCGGATAAGCTGTGAAACGGTGAGGCAGGCAATGATGCCTGTTTCAGGCGTTCCTATCGGAACGGAAATATCAATGATGCCCTCGGCATAGGAGCTGGGCATTTCATAGAAGCCTTTGCGTTTGATATCATCCAGATCGCTGTCAAATTGTTGGCGCTCGGTTTTCTTCAAGCTGCGGTAATAAGGATCAGCTTCTAGAATTGCTCTTTTTTTCTCTGTTTCGGAAAAACTCAAGAGCAGCTTTCCCGATGCCGTCTGGCTGGTATTGTATAGGTTGCCCTCTTCAATCACAATGCTGATCGGCGAAGAGCCTTTTGCGTATGCGATGACCATGACCTGATTGTCGTAGATAACGCAGAGGTGGCAGGGATCTTTGATCTCATTGGAAGCGTCCTGCATGGGCAGTAAAGAGGTGGCCCGTAATTTCTCTACAAAGGAATGGCGGTGTGAAAGATAATACAGCTTTAACGACAGCGAATATTTGGAAGAAATGGGGTCGCGGTGGATGTAACCTCTGGACTCTAAAGATGCCAGCATACGATAGATCTCATTGGGACTTCGATGCAGCCCTATAGCGATCTCGGACTGCGACTGTGCTGCCGGTTGTAGCGCCAGGAATTCAATGATTTCCAATCCCTTTTCGAGCGCTGGGGCTTTATATTTATCGGGGCTATTTAATGCCATAATATGTTTTGCTAACAAATGATCGGACTAAGATATAAAAACTATTTGATGCCGAGTTTTAGGCTGTCGAAAAAGCGTATTAAATTTTTATATTCGAATATTGTATTTATATTTGAATATTATGAACCGCTTTTTCCGCAGTGAAAAAGCACTGGATGGGAAAAGATTATAAATCGTTAAAACCAAGCATACAATCATAGGACCAACTGCTGCAGGCTGCGATACCGCAATTTACATGCAGCGCAATAGAAAACTGGCATGATCGATTTCGGTTTACTGTGCTTCAGGTACTTGGATTTGTAACGTTTTACCAAAGTGATCAAGGATAAATATAGCTGGTCTGTTTTTTCGGCAAGACAGCATAAAAATAATAAAGGAATACACAATGACAGAGAAAATCCAATTGAAAGGGATTACCTGGGGGCATACCCGAGGCCTGCTGCCCATGGTTGCAACCGCACAACGGTATGAGGAATTACACCCGGCAGTCGAGATTGTTTGGAAGAAACGTACGCTGCAGGAGTTTGCGGATAAGTCAGTGACCGATCTGGCCAAGGAATATGATCTTTTGGTGATCGATCACCCCTGGACAGGCCATGCGGCTGCCAAAGGTATGCTTGCCCCATTTGACGATTACCTGTCGCCAGCTTTTCTGGCCGACCAGCATGCACATAGCGTGGGGAAATCACATGAAAGCTATCATTTTTTGGGTAAGCAGTGGGCATTGGCCACGGATGCAGCAACACCCGTTGCAGCAAGCCGCCCGGATCTTCTACAGGCGCTCGGACTGACAGTTCCGCGCACCTTTGATGCCGTACTGGAGCTCGCGAAAAAAGGAAAGGTTGGATTTTCATTATTGCCCATCGACGTGTTGATGAGCTTTTACATGTTCTGCTGTTCTTTGGGTGAAGAACCTTGCCAGCAACAGGAAAAGATCATCAGTGATGAGGTCGGCATACAGGTGCTCAAATTATTCAAATCACTGGCAGACGAACTGGATCCGGCATTCTACGAGAAAAATCCTTTTAAGGTATTTGAAGAAATGACCCAAGGCGATGCGATCGTTTATTGTCCATTTGCCTATGGTTATTCAAATTATGCCAGGGTAGGATATGCCCGCAAGCTGCTGCATTTTCATGATTTGGTCACTTTGAATGGCCTGCCGATGATCAGCACATTAGGAGGGGCAGGATTAGCCGTATCTTCCCAAAGTCAGCATATCGATGTTGCCATGGATTACGCACGTTTTGTGGCCTCGCCCGAGATCCAGGAAACACTGTATGTCGAAAGTGGGGGACAGCCGGGGCATCTGCGTGCTTGGAAAAATGAACAGGTGAATGCCTATACATCCAATTACTTTGCCGATACGCTGCCAGCGCTGGAGCGTGCCTATCTGCGTCCACGCTATGATGGACACCTCTATTTTCAGGATCATGCCGGCGATATCGTTGTGGAATATCTACGGCAGGGCGGTGATGAAAGGACGGTGTTGGCAAACATGAATGCAATGTACCGGGAATCATTAGTGGATAAAGAAAACAATGGATAATAAACCCCTAGCAGGCCTATTGGTCCTCGAATTTTCACAATTTATGGCCGGTCCGACCGCAGGCTTGCGTTTGGCTGATCTCGGTGCCCGCGTGGTCAAAATCGAACGCCCCGGAGCCGGCGAAGGTGGCCGGCAGATTGCGATTAAAAATATTTTTGTGGATGAGAGCAGTTTGGTCTTTCATACCATCAATCGAAATAAGGAATCCTACGCCGCCAATTTGAAAGATGCGCATGATCTGGAGGCGATTAAAAAGTTGATCCGTCAGGCTGATGTGATGACGCATAACTTTCGCCCGGGTGTGATGGAAAAGATTGGGCTGGATTACGAAAGTGTGCGTCAGCTCAATCCAAAGATGATCTATGCCACCGTAACGGGGTATGGAAATGAAGGGCCATGGGCGAAAAAACCAGGTCAGGATTTGCTGGTGCAATCCCTCTCTGGTCTTTCTTGGTTGTCGGGCTGCGCGCAGGATGGACCAGTGCCTTTTGGGCTGGCCGTGGTCGATATGTATTGTGCCACACACCTGACACAAGGTATACTGGCTGCATTGCTCCGGCGGGCACGTACACAACTGGGCGCGCTTGTCGAAGTCAGCTTGCTTGAATCCGCCTTGGATATGCAGTTTGAGCTGCTGACCACACATGCCAACGATGGTCGCAAATTGCCAGCACGGTCTACCGTTCGCGGGGCAGGGCATGCCTATTTGAGTGCGCCCTACGGCTTATATAAAACGTTGGACGGTCATATTGCCCTGGCGATGGGCAATGTATCTCATATTGCGGCAGCCATCGGATTACCGGAAGCACCTTATCAGGATGCCTCCACCTGGTTTTCACGGCGCGATGAAATTCTGGAAGAATTTGCCAGCAAGCTGTGTCAAAAGACGACAGCCGAATGGGTGTCAAAACTGGAATCCGCAGGGATTTGGTGCGGCCCTGTCAATGATTACCACCGTTTCTTTCAGGAAAAAGGTTTCGCGGAAGCCGGCATGTTGCAGCAAGTGAAGTTGCAGGATGGCAGCGCACTGACAACGACCCGTAGTGTTTATCAGATTGACGGAAAACGTCTATTTGCCGATAAACCGGCACCCAAAGTAGGGCAACACAATCAATCCATTGTTCACGATTACTTAGAAAATTAATATGTTACCATTAGCGGGCTATACTGTAGTCGATTTTAGTCAGTTTCTATCCGGTCCTTTGGCGAGCTTACGGCTGGCCGATCTGGGGGCTCGGGTGATCAAGATCGAAAAGCCAGGAACAGGTGATATTTGCAGGCAACTTTATACTTCCGACACGATATTGAATGGTACCTCAACGGTATTTCATGCCATTAATCGCAACAAGGAGAGTATCGTGCTGGATCTAAAAGATGAAGCCGATGCACAGGTTATCCGGGATTTGCTGCTGAAGGCTGATGTCGTCTTGCATAATTTTCGACCCGGCGTCATGGAACGTCTGGGCTTTAATTATGCCGCTGTTCGGGCGATTAATCCAACGGTAATTTATGGGGAAATTTCAGGTTATGGAAAGGAAGGTCCTTGGGTAAAACGACCGGGGCAAGACTTACTTTTGCAGTCACTGACCGGAATGACCTGGTTGAGTGGGGATGCCACACATGGTCCGGTCGCCATGGGACTCTCCATTGTGGACATGTTTGCTGGCTCAAATCTCTGCAGCGCTATACTGGCCTGCCTGTACCGGCGTGCGATACAGCAGCTGGGCGCCCATGTGCATGTTAGCATGCTGGATTCGGCAGTGGATATACAGTTTGAGGCTGTTACGACATATTTTCGCGATGGGCAATTGCTGCCACAGCGGAGCACGGTAAGTAATGCGCATGCGTACTTGGCCGCGCCCTATGGTGTGTACCGCACGCAGGATGGCTTTCTGGCACTGGCAATGGGCTCCATTCCCCTGCTCAGCAAGTTGTTGGATTGTACCGCACTGGAAGGTTTTGCTGATGGTGAGCAGGCTTTTCAGGAAAGAGATACCATTAAAACAATTTTAGCGAAACATCTGTTAAACGCCCCTACAGCACAGTGGTTGGATATCCTGGAAGCAGCAGATATCTGGTGTGCCGATGTTATGGACTGGCGGCGCTTGACCGAGCACCAGGCATTTAAACTGTTGAATATGCTACAGGAGGTGTCTATGGGTGACAGTTTCCGTTATGAGACGACCCGCTGTCCGATTCGTATCGATGGCCAGCGGCTGACAGCAACAAAGGGCTCTCCACAGCTGGGTGAGCATAGTCAAAAGATAAGGGAGGAACTATATGGCTAAATTACGCTTTGCCGTCCGCAAGTTTGAACCTTTTGAACGCGCTATGGAGGCCTGCTGGTCAGCCTATCAGGCTTTATACCCATCGGATCTGGAGATGGAGTTTGTCCCGCTGGATTTAGAAGAATTGACCGCAGCATTTTTTGAAAAGAAAGGCCTGTACAATGGCGACTGGGATATTGTTCACATTAATACCGATTGGATTGCTGCTGCCTATGAAAGTCAGGGGCTGTCTGCACTGGACAGCATGCTTTTGCAGCAAGCACCAGAAGGTGGGGAACAGGCCTGGCCAGAAAGTTTAAAAAGCTTACAGCGTTTTGATGGCCAGGTTTTCGGTTTGCCCTTTCATGATGGACCGGAATGTCTGGTACTGCGAAAGGATTTGTTTGAAGATCCTCAGGAGCAGCTCCGTTTTCAGGAAGACTATGGGAAACCCTTGGTACCCCCCAAAACATGGACTGATTTTTTGGATCTTGCGACATTTTTTACCCGGCCGGCAGATAAGCTGTACGGGACAGTTTTCGCAGGCTATCCGGATGGACATAATGCGGTATTTGATTTCTGCATACAGCTTTGGTCCCGTGGTGGCGATTTGCTGCCAGACGGAGTTTCCATCAAACTCGATCAGCCACTAGCTGTGGAAGCACTGGATTTTTATCGGTCTTTATTTACAACTGGCAAAGGCTTACATCCCGAATCGGCCAATTATGAGTCGGTGCAGGCCGGTGCTGCATTTGCGCGTGGCGAAGTGGCGATGATGGTCAATTGGTTTGGTTTTGCGTCCTGGGCGCAGATCGATGCCGCTTCGGCTGTAAAAGGAAAAGTGGATGTGGCCGCAATCCCTGCTGCTGAAGGCGGCATGTCACCTTCCCTAAATGTATACTGGTTGTATGCGATTCCGGAAGGTAGTCGCTATAAACAACAGGCTTATGACTTTATTCGTTTTGCTGTTGGCCAGCAGCAGGATAAGATGCTGACCTTGGCCGGTGGTGTAGGTTGCCGCTATTCCACATGGCATGATGCCGAGATCAATGGCATGATCCCCTTCTATAAGAAACTTGCTGACCTACACGATACCGCACGGACATTGCCACAGTTGTCCAATTGGCCGCATATTGCACATATCATTGATGAAACCGTTACTGCCGCAATGCATACGGACGAAAGTAGCCTTTCGCTGCTGGCAAAGGCGCAGAAAAAAATAAATACATGCTTATGATAGACATTCCATATCAAACGATTTTACCGAAAATCTCGCTACCCATTATTATCATTGGTGCTGGTGGAATTGTAAAAGATGCACATTTGCCGGCCTATCGTAAGGCTGGTTTTCAGGTACATGGTATCGTCAACCGCACGAAGCAGAAAGCTGAAGCACTGGCTGCGGAATTTGGTATCCCACATGTATATGACAGCCTGGGAGAGGCGGTGGCACAGGCTCCAGAAAATGCGGTATATGATGTGACCATCATGCCCAATACCTTTCTTGAGACCTTGGAAGCATTGCCTGATGGGGCTGCCGTATTGATTCAGAAGCCCATGGGTGACTATTATGTGGAGAGTGAAGCGATTCTGGAAGTTTGCCGACGAAAGGGCCTGGTTGCCGCAATCAACTGCCAGCTTCGTCAGGCACCTTTTGTCAACGCCGCACGCTGGTTGATTGATCAGGGCTATATCGGGCAGTTGTATGATATGGAAGTGCGCGTGTCTGTGCACACACCTTGGCAGCTTTTCCCCCATGTGATGGTTCACCCACGTCTGGAGATTTTATATCATAGTGTACATTACATCGATCTGATCCGCTCATTTCTCGGCAACCCACAATCAGTGTATGCAAAAACAGTAAAGCATCCAGCAAAAGCATTGTCTTCCAGCAGAACGACGCTGTTATTTGATTATGGCGATACATTGCATGCTGTCGTCAATACAAACCACGATCACGAATTCGGACCACGGCATGAAGAGAGCTATATCAAGTGGGAGGGCACCAAAGGTGCCATCAAAGCGACAATGGGCTTGTTGATGGATTATCCACATGGCCTGCCCGATGTGTTTGAATATTGTATCAAGCCAGTGGATGGGAGCAAACCGGAATGGGTGACCTACCCGATTGAAGGAACTTGGTTTCCTGATGCTTTCATCGGCAGCATGGGAAGCCTGATGCGCTTTAAGCTCGGCGAAATCACTGTTTTACCGGCTGCGGTGGAGGATGTTATCCATACCATGGCCGTCGTGGAAGCAGCCTATCAGAGTAGTGCGCAAGGTGGACAACCCCTGGTAAAGGAATAACATAAAGCATAAACAGAGAACCAACGAATACAAGCTAACCATAAAGACTATGCATTTTGAATCCATTTTTTTTGAAGACTATACATTAAACGATAAACGGACGACACTCGGACGAACCCTTACCGAAACAGATTTTGTTGTCCATGCCGGACATACAGGCGACTTTTTTCCACATCACCTGGATGCAGAATGGTGTAAAACTCAACCCTTCGGGCAGCGTATTGCGCATGGAACAATGGTTTTTGCAATTGGTATCGGGCTGACGGCTTCAGTGATCAATCCGGAAGCATTTTCAAAAGGCTACGACCGCCTACGTTTTGTGAAACCCGTTTTTATTGGTGATACCATCCATGCGGAGGTAACGATATCCGAAAAGTCGGCGGCTAAAAATCCAGCTTTCGGGACAGTCGTGGAGCATGTGGAAATTATAAATCAACGCGCTGAAGTGGTGTTGGTCGCAGACCATATTCTGTTGGCGAAGCGGAAAGAATCCACCATTTAATCGGTATATCACATGGAAATTGGAACAAAAACAACGGTAAAGTTAAGTGATGCAGGTGCTTCGAAAGCTTATCTGTTTCCATTTATTCTGATTGTCAGCCTGTTTTTTTTGTGGGGTATGGCACATAATTTAAATGGTATATTGATCCCCCACTTAAAGAAAGCCTGTCAATTGAACAATAGTCAGTCGGCACTTGTGGATACCTCGGTTTTCCTGGCTTACTTTATCATGGCATTACCGGCAGGCTATGCACTGCGCAGATGGGGATATAAACGTTCCATTATGTTGGGATTGGTCACCTTCGCTGTTGGGGCCTTTTTGTTTATCCCAGCAGCGGATCAGCGGATGTATGAGCTCTTTTTATTGGCTTTATTTATTATCGGCTGTGGACTGGCTTTGTTGGAAACAGCTGCAAATCCTTATGCGGCGGTACTGGGTAAACCGGAAGCGGCGACACATCGGCTTAACTTGGCAGCTTCCTTTAATGGATTGGCGGCTATGGTGGCACCGATCATTGGTACAGCCTTTATTCTGTCGGGAACAAGCCATTCCGAAGCTGAGCTGGCAGCGATGACGGATACCAGCCGATCGGCCTACCTGCTTCAGGAGGCCTCGTCCGTGAAAATGCCCTATTTAATCTTAGGTCTGATCCTGCTGAGCGTGGCACTGCTGTTTGCTTTTGTAAAACTGCCCGAGATTCAGGGGGAGAAGGCCGTTGGGCAAGCTGAACAAAAATCGGGTTTATTTGCCGTGCTCCGACATAAGCATTTGACATTTGCCGTACTGGCGCAGTTTTTCTATGTGGGGGCACAGGTATGCGTGACCAGTTTCTTTATACGTATGGCCCAGCAGGGTGCAGGAGTGGACGAAAAGACTGCCGGTTATTTCCTTGGGCTGTATGGCCTGCTCTTTATGGGCGGACGGTTTGTAGGTACTTTTTTGTTGCGTTACACCACGGCCCAGCGCTTATTGGCTATTTACGCTCTATGCTGTGCGGTCTTGGCCATAGTGGCCATTTCGGGGACAGGCATGCTGATCTTATACGCATTGGGTGGGCTAGGCTTCTTTATGTCCATTATGTTCCCGACTATTTTTTCCTTAGGTATTGCCGGATTGGGTGACGAAACAAAGCAGGCTTCTTCCTGGCTGATCATGGCCATTGTGGGGGGAGCGGTCTTCCCCTTCCTGACCGGAAGCATGATCGATGCTGCACAGGACAATACGCAGATCGGATATTGTATACCCTTGCTCTGCTACCTCGTTATCTTGTGGTTTGCACTTAAAGGTTATAAACCAACAAAAGCAGCCCCATGACCGTTAAAAACAAATCATTGGATATGAAAAAAATTATTTTACTAGTAGCATGTTTCATGGCGACAACGGTATTGTTCGCACAACATCAGCGGACCTGGATCTGGTATCCCGGTGATTATGAGGTTTGGTTGAGCAACGATATGCAAAATCGTCGGACGGAAAGAGGAACTTTTTTTCCACCATTCTGGAAGATGGACAGCCATTATGTGCTTGTTGAATTCAGCAAGGAATTTGACTTGCCCGAAGACGAGGAGATCAGCATTTATGCCGAAGGCAAATATAATGTGAAGATCAATGGCAAGATGCTGCCTGGGATACCGACGAAAGTGCAGCTCCAAAAAGGAAAACAGAAAATCAATGTCAAAGTCTATAATCAGGCTAAAGTCCCAGCCTTATATATTGCTGGTAAAAATGTGTATACCGATAACAGCTGGAACGCGACCTATGAAGATAAAGAATGGATTGACGAAACAGGGAAAGCCTCCGATCAGTCGGGGACGACTTACGTCAAGGCCGGTTCATGGAATTTTGATGAGGTTACAACGCTACCTTCCGCATTCAAGTTGCCAACAAGACCGCAGCAGGCGGTTGCTCAGACGAGGCAGGGAAAAGGTTTTTTGGTGGATTTTGGAAAAAATACCTTTGGCTACCTCATCTTGCAGCAACTCCAAGGGCAGGGGAAATTAAAGATCTATTATGGCGAATCTAAGGAGGAGGCATTGGCGACCGACCGATGTGAAACGCTCGATCTGTTGGATGTCAGCTTGCAGCAGCCTGTGGACAGCACGCTCAATTTTTCCAAGGCCTTCCGTTTCGTTTTTCTGGAGCCTGAAGGAACAGTGAAGTTCGATCAGCTCGCCATGCAATACGAATACCTGCCGGTTGAAGACCGGGGAACCTTCCGCAGTTCGGATCAGGAATTAAATAAAATATGGGATGTCGCCAAATACACCATGGAGCTTACCTCCCGGGAATTCTATATTGATGGGATCAAACGCGACCGCTGGATCTGGAGCGGTGATGCTTACCAGTCTTATGCCATGAACTATTATCTGGGATTTGATGCCGAAACCGTCAAACGCACAATATTGGCCTTACGCGGAAAAGAACCTACGGTAAGTCACATCAATACCATTATGGATTACACCTTCTATTGGTTTTTAAGTATTTACGATTATTACCGCTATACAGGCGATAAAGAATTTATAGCAGCGGTTTACCCGCGGATGAAAACCTTGATGCAATTTTGTCTCGACAGACGCAATGCGGATGGGCTGATGCAGGGATTGGCTGGAGACTGGGTGTTCATTGACTGGGCCGAAGGTTTAAGCAAGCAAGGTGAGGTAAGCTTCGAGCAATTGTTGTTGTGCCGTAGTCTTGAAACCATGGCGATGTGTGCTGATTTGGTTGGCGAATCAAAGGCACAACAGCAGTATCAACACGAGGCGACCCAACTGAAAGAAAAGCTCTTTGCCTATTACTGGAACGATCAGAAAAAGGCTTTTGCACACAGCCGGATTGATGGTAAACAAACGGATAATGTTACCCGATATACCAATATGTTTGCGATCTTTTTTGATTACCTCAATGAACAGCAGCGTACCGGAATAAAATCCAATGTCTTGCTCAATGATAAGATCCAAAAGATTATGACCCCCTATATGCGTTATTATGAGCTGGAAGCACTCTGTGAATTGGGGGAAAAGGATCATGTGATGAAAGAAATAAAAGATTATTGGGGCGGCATGTTAAAGCTAGGCGCGACCACATTCTGGGAGGAATATAATCCCGCAAAAAAAGGGGTGGAACACTACGCGATGTATGGTCGGGATTTTGGCAAGAGCCTGTGCCATTCCTGGGGAGCAAGTCCCATCTATCTGCTGGGCAAATACTACCTGGGGGTGAAACCCACAGCTGCCGGCTATGCCGAGTACGAAATAAAGCCCTATCTGGCCGCACAAGAGTGGATGGAAGGTAAAGTACCTACACCGCAGGGGGAAATCGAACTATACGTGTCAAAAAATAAGATTAAAGTAAAATCGCCTATTGGAAAAGGAACCTTAAAGCTGAAGAGCAAAATAGTTCCCCGTGTGCAACAAGGCCAGGTAAAACATATTTCGGAAAACGACTACGAGCTCGTTTTGGAAAAAGGAATAGCATATGAAGTGGATTACAAATATTAAATCAGCGAAAAGAACGATAACCTTTCCGTGGACGGCTACCTTGTTGTTGTCGCTTGCCCTGACATCGTCACAGGCGCAGACAGTCGATGGAAAGCCCGCTGTTATCCCACCGGTGCCGGATGGTAAAATTCCGGAAGCATGGGAAAACCCGATGATTACATCGATCAATCGGGATCCTGCACGTGCAACAGGTTATTCCTATGCCACCGTGGAAGAAGCTTTAAAGAATGATCGGACGAGCAATAAGCGGATGCTCTTTTTAAATGGGGAATGGGATTTTAAATTTGTCTTTAAGCCTGCTGATGCACCCAAGGATTTTCACCTGGCCGAGGTAAAAGGCTGGGATAAAATACAGGTTCCCTCCAATTGGGAAATGAAAGGTTATGACATTCCCATTTATCGTTCGGCCGTATATCCTTTTTCACCCATTGATCCGCCACGGATCCCGAAAGACTATAATGGCGTAGGTTCCTATCAAAAAACCTTTGAATTGCCTGAATCCTGGAATGGAATGAATGTCACCCTGCATTTCGGTGGTGTGATTTCAGCCTATCAGTTGTGGATCAATGACAAGTATGTCGGTTATGCGGAAGATTCCTGCTTACCTTCTGAATTCAATGCAACACCCTATCTTAAAAAAGGTAAAAATCGGATTTCAGTACAGGTCTTGCGCTGGAGTGATGCTTCTTATCTTGAAGATCAGGACCATTGGCGCATGAGCGGAATTCACCGGGAGGTGTTTTTAATGGCTGAACCAAAAGTACGGATTGCTGATTTTCATTGGCAGGCCACGTTGGATGCTGCTTATCAAGATGCCAAATTCTCTTTGCGGCCCAAGATTGATAATTTTTCAGGTGACAGCATCAATGGCTTTAAGCTGAAGGCCCAGCTTTACGACAGCAATAATCAGCCTATCCTGACCAAACCCTTGGAGAAAGATGCTTCGGCGATCTTTGACGAGATCTATCCACGGTTGGATAATGTCAAGTTTGGCCTGTTGGAAACAACGGTTAAAAATCCAAAAAAATGGTCGCCGGAGCAGCCCAACCTCTATCGCCTGGTGCTGAGTCTGTATGATCAAGAAAACCGCCTGCTGGAGGCGAAAACCTGTCAGGTCGGATTTCGGAGCATTGCATTTTCGCCCAAGGATAGCAAGCTGTTGATCAATGGCAAGACAACTTATCTTTACGGTGTCAATCGTCATGATCATCATCCCGAACGGGGAAAAGCGTTGACAAGGGAAGACATGGAAGCGGATATCCGTCAGATCAAGCAATTTAATTTTAATGCGATCCGCACCTCCCATTACCCCAATGATCCTTATATCTATGAACTCTGTGACCGCTATGGTATCATGGTGATGGATGAAGCGAATATGGAAACCCACGGCCTAGGTGGTAAATTGATGAATGATCCCGCTTGGCTGGCGGCACTCAACGAACGTGTGACACGGATGGTCGAACGGGACAAAAACCACCCTTCCATTATCATCTGGTCCTTGGGGAATGAATCGGGGCGGGGACCCAATACGGCTTCGATGGCAGCTTGGATCCATGATTTTGATATCACGCGTCCTGTGCATTATGAACCCGCAATGGGGAGCCACCAGCTACCTGGGTATATAGATCCTTCAGATCCACGTTATCCAAAATCCAACGATCATGCACACCGTATTCAAAATATAAAAGATCAATATTATGTCGATATCGTGTCCCGTTTTTACCCTGGAATTTTTACCCCTGCGCTCTTGTTGGACCAGGACAATGGGGATCAGCGGCCGATCCTTTTTGTCGAGTACACCCATTCCATGGGGAACTCTACCGGTAATATTCGTGATTTTTGGGATATCTTCCGTTCCAGGCCACGTTTGATTGGTGGTTTTATCTGGGATTACAAAGACCAGGCGTTGATCCGTAACGATTCTATTTATGGAAAGGTGCTGGCCTATGGTGGCGATTTCGGTGAAAAAGTACATAATGGCGCATTCAGTCTCAACGGCATCGTGGATGCCTGGAACAAACCAAAAGCAGCAATGTATGAAAACAAGCGCATTTATCAGCCCGCCGAAATCAATTTGATTGATCCCGAAAAAATACGGGTAAACGTTAAAAATAGATCGGCTGTGCTTAACCTGAACCACTACAATGCCGTTTTATTGTTTCGTAGCAATGGCCAGCTGGTCAAGGAAGTGCCGATAGCGGCGATTGATTTAGCCCCAGGTGATTCAACAGCGCTGAGTTTTGCTACCCATCTGCCATTCAAACGCAAGGCAGATCATGAATATCAGCTGGATATCCAATTCCGCTTACGGGAAGCCACAGACTGGGCCCCAATGGGTTTTGTCGTTTCCTCTTCTCAGCTCAGCTTGCAGGAGCGGCCGAATGTCCTGCGCAACTTGCCAGCGAAAGGTGGCCGGCTGAACAAGACCGAAAATGCAGAAAATATGCAGATTTCGGGTAAGGAATTTCAGGTGATCTTTGATAAATCAACGGGTAGCCTGACCACCTTTACGTATAAGGGCCAGGAAATGGTGAAGGATGCCATTCGACCAAACTTCACACGACCGGCAACCGACAATGACCGACGGGGCTGGAAGCCGGAGAAAAAATTAAAATACTGGTATGGCCTTCCAAAATTGGTTTCGATAACTGCGGTGGCCAAAGGTCAGGATTATGTCGTAGAGACCAGGTATGCCCTGTCAGGTGATTCGGCGCATGTGCAGGTTGTGTATACGGTCAAAGATCCGGGTATCGTGTCGGTAGCTTATCAGTTGCAGGTGAAAGCAGGACTGCCGAATATTCCGAAAGTGGGACTTCAGATGGGGATCAACCCAACATTTGAGGATATTCAATATTATGGTTTGGGACCTATGGAGAACTATTCCGATCGCGCCTATGGTTTTGATCTGGGCGTTTATCGTATGGATATCGATCACATGATGGAACATTATCTTTATCCACAAGAAAATGGCAACCGGATGGAAGTGCGCTGGATGCACTTAAAAAATAAAAAGGCGGGTTTACTGATTGTGGGCGAGCAACCTTTATCCATGAGTGCATGGCCTTATTCCCAGCAAGCCATTGTTGACGCAAAACATTGGTTTAAATTGAAAAAAGAAGATAAGATTACCTTAAATGTGGACCTCAAGCAAATGGGAGTAGGCGGCAATGATACCTGGACAGATGTGTCGCAGCCTTTGGAAAAATATCAGGTTCCGGCAAAAGACTACAACTATTCCTTTTATTTGATCCCTACAGATCTGAAACAGCAGATGCAGGATTTTATCCAGTATAATTAACCGCTCAGCAATGAGCCGATGGAAAAACAAATGAAGAAGTATAATGATATGTTTGATAGCCCAAGCCCCTGCAAAGCGGTCAAGGGCTTAGAAAAATACAGTATGACGAGGATTAAGCTGTTATTGGGAACAAGTCTTCTTTTGGGCTGTCTGAACAGCAATGCCCAGATAAAGGGTATTCCAGCAACATTGCTACCGTTGGGCCAGCATTCATTTGAACAGGCCAAACCCTGGGTGTTTTGGTACTTCATGCATGCCAGCTATTCCAAAGAAGGCATTGCTGCGGATCTGAAAGCCATGGCTGAGAACAATATCGCGGGAGCCTATCTGGCACCGATTAAGGGAAAAACCAATCCGCCGCTTTTCGATCCACCGACGGAATCGCTGAGCCCCGCATGGTGGGATATGTTCAGGTATATTGTTTCTGAAGCAAAAAAATACAACCTGAAGATCGCCTTATTGCCCAACGACGGTTTTGCTACCGCCGGAGGACCCTGGATCAGTCCTGAAAAATCAATGCAAAAAGTTGTTTATGCCGATACCCTGGTGGAAAGCCGAGGTGGACAACTGCACAATTTTAAGCTGCCCCAACCACCCATGGCGGCGGGCTACTACGAAGATATCGCCTTATATGCGATGCCACTGGCGCATTTTCCACGCACCAGCTTTACGGAAAAGGTGCAGGTGTCCAATAGCTATGGCGAAGATTTAAAACGTCTAGCCGACCGGACGAATAGACAGCATTTTGCCACGGCGGCTCCTGGATGGATCCAATATGCC
This sequence comes from Sphingobacterium sp., assembly GCA_031277685.1. Taxonomy (GTDB): domain Bacteria; phylum Bacteroidota; class Bacteroidia; order Sphingobacteriales; family Sphingobacteriaceae; genus Sphingobacterium. Next base: position 92,108 of record JAITLV010000246.1, read on the forward strand.
TTCGATAAACCTTTTTCCTGTAATTCATTGAAAATTGAATGGACAGCCTCCAATTATCAGGCGAATAGATTACAGGTTCTAGCCAGCGATGATGGTATTCATTTTCGAAAAATTACGCAACTGGAATCACCAAGAATGGGCTGGTTGGATTGGGACAACGGTGTCACTCACCTGATTCCACATACTAAAGCCAAATATTTCCGTTTTGTTTACGATCCTGCCGGCAGCGAACCTGGTGGCGAGGATCTGGATTCGGGTAAATGGAAACCCTCTTTAAAACTAACTGGCATAAGTTTATTTGAAGAGGCCCAAGTGAATCAGATTGAAGGCAAGACCGGTGAAATCTGGCGCGTGGGCAAGTACTCTGATCCTGCAGCCGTTGCCAAAACGGCAATATGGAACCAACAGCAGCTTGTGCGGCTACCCAAACCGGATCAGGCCGGACGTGTTGACCTCACATTGCCTGCAGGAAAATGGAAAATTTTGCGTGTTGGACATACGTCTACCGGACATAAAAATGAAACCGCAGGGGCCGGAAAAGGGCTGGAATGTGATAAGCTGGATGCCAGTACTGTCGCATTTCAGTTTGACCAATGGTTTGGCGCAGCCAAAAAGCAGGTCGACCCCCAACTTTCTAAAGATGTACTGACGGTATTCCACATTGATTCCTGGGAATGTGGCAGCCAGAACTGGACCCGTAATTTTCCGGCTGAATTTCTAAAACGCCGGGGCTATGACCTCACCGACTATCTACCCGTTTTAGCCGGTTACTTTGTCAATAGCGTCATGGATTCCGAAGCCTTTTTGCAGGACTATCGGCAGACCATCAGCGAATTGTTACAGGAGAATAGTTATGGTACACTGCGCCGGAAATCCGACGAATATGGCGTGGAATTTACAGCCGAAGCCACTGCGCCTGTCATGACAGGAGATGGCCTGGCTCATTTTGCGGCAACAGACCGCCCCATGGGTGAATTTTGGCTGCGAAGTCCATCACACGATAAACCTGCAGATATTTTGGATGCGATATCTGGAAGCCATATTTACGGTAAGCAGGTCACCATGTCCGAAGCTTTTACGCAGATTCGAGCCCAATGGGATGAGCATCCGCGGTTGTTGAAAAGCCTACAGGACCGGAATTATGCCTTGGGCATCAATAATCTCGTTTATCACGTATATGTACATAACCCCTGGATGGATCGCAAACCGGGTATGACCATGGACGGTATCGGAACCTATTTTCAGCGTGACCAAATCTGGTGGAAACCGGGTAAAGAATGGGTGAATTATGCCATCCGTGCGCAGCAGCTTTTACAGTACGGGGTACCTGTAAGAGACGTAGGCGTGTTTATTGGGGAAGAAATTCCAAGGCGTTCAGTGCTGCCCAGCAGCCTGGTTGATGCGCTCCCCGGCATTATTGGTACTGCCCGTGTGCAGCGGACGGATTCCCTGTTGGCGAATGTCGGCTTACCCTTGCAAAAAATTGCAGGTGTAACCACCGGAGCCAATATGTATAGACCCGAAGATTGGGTGGACCCACTGCGCGGCTATGCCTATGATTCCTTTAATCCGGATGCACTGTGGAATCAAACTAAAGTGAAAGATGGTCAAGTGATTTTTGCGGATCATATTGCTTATTCCATACTCATTATGCCCGGCAAGACGGCCTTAAATCCTAACGGTAGCCAATACTCATTACGGACCTTGGATCGCCTAAAGACCTTAATCAATGAAGGCGCGACGGTACTATTTCAAGATATCCCGCAGACCTGGCGCGGAAAATTGAGCGCTGCCAAAACAAAAGCATATCAGGACTTGCTGAGTCAGCTATTTTCAGCGCTAAAACCGTTTCCAAATACCACATTGCAATTCAAACAAATCGGTAAAGGACGCCTGTTGCTGGGAGCTTATGAAGCCCAGGATTTTAACCCACTAAATATAGCCCCCGATGTGTTGGTCAATCAGGGGGCAAACCCACATATCTCCTGGAACCATCGCCGTTTTGAAGGTGGTCAGCTGTATTTTGTGGCCAACCAGGACAGCATGGTACAACATGCCTCCCTATCGCTACGCACAAAGGACACCTATGCCTACCGTTATGATCCCGTTCTGGATAAACTCGCGCCCTTATCGTTTAAAGTACGTAATGATAGGTCTGTCATTGATTTGACATTCGATGCCTATCAATCCAGCTTTATACTGACAAGTCATACGAAACTTGATCTCCTACAATACCATCGTTCGGCAGCAACTCCTTTGTCAGGCCCCTGGTCGTTTACCCCAGAAGGTTTGAACGATAAGCAGCCCATGCAGCAGCAGGTACCTCAATTTTGGACGACGAGTACGGACAAGGATATTAAATACCATGCAGGCTCAGGAAGCTATGAAACCGAATTAAATATAAAACATATTGGTAAAAAACAACGTGCTTACTTGCAATTTTCGGCGGTAGAATCCATGGCTGAAATTTTTGTCAATGAACAGTATGCTGGCGTTGTCTGGACCAAACCTTATCAGATCGATGTGACTGATTTTATCCAGAAAGGTGACAATAAGATCAGCGTCAAGGTCTATAACACCTGGGGCAACCGCTTTTGGTACGAAAGAGAAAATCCAACTGTAGAAAAGAAAATAAAAACGACCGCATCAGACAAGTTCCTGAAAGGCTTGCAGCCTGCAGGTCTGCAGGGGAAAGTGGAGTTACTGTGGCTAGATGCAAAATAAAGAAATCATGAACACGAAGTGCAAACTAATGATCCTGAGTCTCTCCCTCACGATGGCCTTACAGGCCCAGGCTCAGGAAAAGTCGATTACAAATACCGGTGCAAGCCCTTATGCCGTTCAGCAGGCAGTCAATATGGGAGATGTACAATGGACCCAAGGTTTTTGGGCCGATCGTACAAAGTCTTGCTATGAGCAGATGGTACCACAGCTTTGGCATGTTTATACAGATGCTTCCATCAGTCATGCCTATCGGAATTTCGAAATAGCAGCAGGACTGGAAAAAGGGGAACATAGCGGACCATCCTTTCATGATGGTGATTTTTATAAAACCTTGGAAGCTGTCTGCGCCATCTATGCCCAGACGAAAGATAAAAAGCTGCTTCGGATGCTGGACGAAGTAATTCCTGTAATCCGCAAAGCGCAACGTGCGGACGGCTATATCTATACCAAAGCAACCATCGATCAGCAACGATCGGGCGAGAATATTGAATTTCAGGACCGTTTAAGTTTTGAGTCCTACAACATAGGTCACTTAATGACTGCCGGATGCATACACTATCGCACCACCGGAAAGCGTGACCTATTGAATATTGCGATAAAAGCGGCAGACTACCTGTATGGATTCTATAAAAAGTCCAACCCAACCTTGGCCCGCAATGCGATCTGTCCCTCCCACTATATGGGTACCATCGAACTCTATCGGACCACCAAGGATCCTAAATACCTCGAACTGGCGAAACATTTGATCGATATCAAAGGTGAAATTGAGGATGGCACGGACGACAATCAGGACCGCATTCCTTTTCGGAAGCAACATAAAGCCACAGGACATGCCGTGCGTGCAAGCTATCTCTATGCGGGGGTGGCGGATTTATGCGCGGAGCAGGCCGATACAACATTGAGCAACCGTCTTTTTGAGATCTGGGATGATGTCACCCAGCGTAAGATGTACATCACGGGTGGCCTAGGTGCACTGTATGACGGAACCTCACCGGACGGAACATCCTATGATCCAACGGAAGTGCAAAAGATCCATCAGGCCTTTGGACGGGATTATCAATTGCCCAATTTGACGGCTCACAATGAGAGCTGTGCAAATATCGGCAATATGCTGTGGAATTGGCGGATGGCCAATTTTACCGGCGATGCAAAATACATTGATGTCTTGGAATTGGCCCTCTACAACAGTGTGCTTTCGGGAATTAGTTTGGATGGTGATAAATTTCTGTATACCAATCCGCTGAGTTACTCATCTGATCTGCCATTCCAGCAACGCTGGTCCAAAAAGCGAGTTCCCTATATTTCGTTGTCCAATTGTTGCCCTCCGAATATCGTGCGTACCATTGCTGAGGTAGCCAATTATGCTTACGGGCTATCTTCCGATGCTGTCGCGGTGAATTTGTATGGGGGGAATGAACTGCAGACAACCCATGCAGGAAAGAAGCTCAATATTGTACAGACATCCAACTATCCCTGGGAAGGTACAGCTTCGTTTACGCTGAAAGAATTTCCGTCCAATTATACGTTGAAACTGCGTGTGCCAGCTTGGGCCGGTAAGGCTGAAATATGGAAAAACGAGACGAAAATCGAAGCACCGGTTGAAAAAGGTTATGCCATACTAACTGGATCGTGGAAGAAAGGCGACCGCGTTACTATCAAACTGCCGATGGAGGTTTCCTTTATGGAGTCAAATCCACTGGTCGAGGAAACCCGTAGTCAGGTTGCGGTCATGCGGGGTCCTGTGGTTTACTGCCTGGAAAAACAGGATGTTGCAGCGGATGTCAATATCTTTGATTTAAAAATGAGGCCGAAAACTGACTTTGTACCCAAACATCAAGATATACTCGGACAGGATATTGTCTTATTGGAAGGAAACGCCTATCGTACAAGCAGCACAAAATGGAATTCACTGTATCGCAAAACTGCTGAAGGAAAGCAGGAGACCGTTCCGGTACGATTGGTACCCTATTTTGCTTGGGGAAACCGTACATTTGGTGATATGAGCGTTTGGTTACCTGCATTGTGATGCACCGATCCATAGGATTACACAGTCTATCGTACGATCCGATCCTATGGATCAGCAAAAGAACCTGAATGGTTATTTCAGCGCATAAATAAACCGAGTGCGTTGAGTATAGGAAGATAACTGATCATAAACTGGAGTGAATCATACCTGTTAGGGGTATTCATTCCCATGAAATCAAAAACAATAGATCATCGTTTACATGAAACCTTATTTTTTTGTGATGGCGCTGCTGCTTATGCAGTGGAGCGCGACGGCGAAAGTTCGTTTAGCGGCCCTTTTTACGGACGGAATGGTGTTGCAACAACAGGCTCAGGTTCCTATTTGGGGCTGGGCTGATCCACAGGCTACTGTGACTTTGCAAACGTCCTGGAATGGGCAAAAATACCGGGCGAAAGCCAACGACTTGGGCCAATGGAAAATCCGGGTGCAAACACCTGCCGCCGGCGGTGCTTATCAGATCAAAGTCGCTGAAAAGAATGTTATTGAACTTCAGGATATTCTGATCGGTGAAGTTTGGTTATGTTCGGGACAATCCAATATGGAGATGCCTTTGAAAGGTTATCCCGGGCAGCCTATCTTAGGCAGTACAGAAGCGATCATGAATTCAAAAGATGAGCAGTTGCGTATCTACACCGTACCACGCAATCCGCTGCTCCAACCGGCGGTGGACAGTAAACCCAGTAGTTGGAAGAAAGCCGAACCACAGTCGGTTGTCGGCTTTAGTGCAACAGCCTACTTCTTTGGACGACAATTGCGCAAGACTTTGGGCGTACCGGTAGGGTTGATCCATAGCAGCTATGGCGGTTCCAACGTCGAGGCTTGGATGGAAGCATCCTGGCTGGCCGATCAGCAAGATATCCAGGTTCCCAAACAAGAAGAAGGTCTGAAAGATAAAAACCGGGTTCCGACCATGCTTTATAATGGTATGATCCATCCCATTGCCGGTTATGGGATCCGGGGGATGATATGGTACCAGGGCGAATCCAATTACGAACGTCCAGATCAGTATGAAACTCTCTTTCCCCGAATGGTGGAAAAATTCCGCGATCTGTGGGGAAACAAGGAACTGCCGTTCTATTTTACGCAGATTGCCCCCTTTGATTATGCTGCATTACCCCCTTATCACGTGGGTGGAAAATATAATTCAGCCTACCTGCGGGATGCACAGCGTAAGTCGCTCGATAAGATTCCTCAGGCGGGAATGGCCGTCACAATGGATTTGGGTGAGCAAAATTGTATCCACCCGGCGCACAAACAACAAAGTGGCGAGCGTTTGGCTTACCTTGCCTTGCACGATAGTTATGGCTTTAGTACACTGAATCTGAAAAGCCCCCGTTACGACAAGCTTGAAATCAAAGGTAGCACAGCAGTGCTTTCCTTCGGTGATGCACCTTTGGGATTGACAACCTATGGCAAAGAAGTAAAGACTTTTGAAATTGCCGGTGAGGATAAACAGTTTTATCCAGCAGAAGCTGTATTAAAAGGAAAGACAATTATTGTTGCTTCACCGAAGGTGGCTGAACCGGTGGCGGTACGGTATGCCTTTAAAGATTATATTATTGGTGATGTGTTTGGTGTCAATGGCTTGCCATTGAGCTCTTTTCGAACAGACGATTGGTAAATAAAATGAGATGACTAGAAAACTTATCTTCGGTATGCTATTCCTGTACGTTGTTTTTGTTGCGTCCGCCCGGGCTCAAGATTTCAACTGGAAAGACTATAACGTCTCCTGGACGACACAGAGCAAAAATTCTGCTGAATCGATGCCTGTGGGCGGGGGAGATATTGGCTTGAACGTTTGGGTGGAGCATGGGGAGCTGCTTGTGTACCTGGGCAAAACAGGCGCATTTGATGAAAATAACACCTTGTTGAAACTCGGTCGAATTCGTCTCCACCTGTATCCAAACCCCTTTGAAGGTCAAAAATTCCGGCAAGAATTGCAGATGGACAAAGGCCATATCGTCGTGAAAGGTGAACATAAAGGTGCCAAGGCCGAGGTGTTGGTCTGGGTGGATGTATTCAGTCCCAATGTTCATATCGAAGTGAAGGCCAATCGGAAAATCGATGTGGAAGCCGCTTATGAAAGCTGGCGTTTTCAGGATCTCTTTCCAAAGAAAAAGGAAAATAATGCCAACTCCTGGAAATGGGCTCCCCCAAAACCGGTGGTAACCCCCAAGGACAAGATAGAAGTAGCAGCAAATAATATTGTGTTCTACCATCAAAATCAGGACAGTACCGCATTCGATATTGTCGTGAATCAACAAGGCCTGGCGACAATAAAAGACTCCTTGTACAATCCGCTGAAAAAGCTAATTTCCGGTGGTCTTGTTCAAGGACGGGATTTTGTGTACACCGGTCAACGGTCAGGCAGCTATATGAATACGCCGTATCGATCCTGGATCCTCAAAAGTAAAACGGCAAAAACCGATCATGCACTTCAAGTGACCTTACATGTGGGGCAGGAGACTGAACAGCATGCATGGAAGACAGCACTAAAGGAGCTGGCAGCAACCAAGCCCACGTTGGTATCCCGCAAGCAGGCGACAGAATCCTGGTGGAAATCCTTTTGGAACCGAAGCCATATCGTTATCCAGCCCGGAGAGAAAGACCCTAACGATACCGCTTGGCAGGTCGGCCGAAACTATCAGTTATTTCGGTTTATGTTGGCCTGTAATGCCTATGGCGATTACCCAACAAAGTTTAATGGCGGATTGTTTACCTATGATCCTGTCAGCATCGATAGCAGTCTTAATTTTACACCGGATTTCCGAAACTGGGGTGGAGGAACGCATACAGCCCAAAACCAACGTTTGGTGTATTGGCCCATGCTGAAAAGTGGGGATTTTGATATGCTTCCGGCGCAGTTTAAGTTTTATCAACGGATACTAAAAAATGCCGAGTGGCGGTCCAAGTTTTATTGGGGGCATGCGGGAGCGAGTTTTACCGAACAGATCGAAAATTTTGGCCTTCCCAATCCGGCAGAATACAATTGGAAGCGCCCAAAGGATTTTGACAAAGGTCTTGAATACAATGCTTGGCTAGAATATGAATGGGATACAGTACTGGAGTTTTGCATGATGATGCTGGAGACAGAACGGTATCAGGGGGCTGATATTCATGCATATATTCCATTTATCGAAAGCTGCCTTCGTTTTTTTGATGAACATTATCAATATCGGGCGCGTCAGCGCGGGAGTAAGGTTCTGGACGATCAAGGGCACCTTGTGCTCTATCCAGGTTCTTCGGCCGAAACGTATAAAATGGCTTACAATTCTGCAACGACCATTGCGGCCTTACAGCAGGTAACCCAACGGATGCTGACCTTGCCGGAAACGCTGGTCGATCCAACGCTTAAAAGTTATCTGCAGGGCTTTTTGACACGTATTCCACCTTTGCCATTACGCGAGCTGAACGGAAAGACATTATTGGCACCGGCGCAGCAATGGGCGAGGGTCAACAATACAGAATCGCCGCAGTTATATGCTGTATATCCCTGGGGAATTTATGGTATCGGTAAACCCAATCTAGCTACCGCGATAAATACCTACAAGGACGATCCCGATGTGCTTAAATTCCGGAGCCACATCGGCTGGAAACAGCATAATATTTTCGCTGCACGCCTGGGCTTGACCGAAGAAGCAAAAGAACTCACGGTCTTAAAACTCAAAAATGCTGACCGGCGGTTTCCAACATTCTGGGGGCCAGGATTTGATTGGGTGCCGGACCATAATTGGGGAGGCTCTGGCATGATCGGGCTGCAGGAAATGCTATTGCAGGCGACTGATGATAAGATTTACCTGTTTCCGGCCTGGCCCAAGGACTGGGATGTGGATTTCAAATTACATGCACCCAACCAGACCATTGTCGAAGGACGCCTGAAGAATGGGCAACTTGTTGAATTAAAAGTTTTTCCAAAAGAACGGGAGGCTGCTATTGTCAACCTTTTAAAATAACCATTGTCATGAATGGCCTGTTATCTCATCATAGCGTAAATGAATGATGCTGAATAAGGTAAGCGCCTAAAAGATAAAAAAATCAGGCTTTTATCATTGAGTCGCGTATCGTTGGGCTAAGTGTATGCCAAAAGCAGCAAGGGACTGTTCAAAAAGATTGGACAGTCCCTTGCTGCTTTTCAGCAAAGGAGGGGATCATAACAGTGCATAACAGTTCTGAAAAGCCAAAGAATTAACTTAGTCGCTAAGAACCTAAATAACGTAGATATGAATGCAGTTTTCGGAGTTATATTTCATTTCATAGGCGGATTCGCCTCGGGAAGTTTTTATGTGCCGTACAAAAAAGTGAAAGAATGGTCTTGGGAATCCATGTGGATCCTAGGTGGACTATTTTCCTGGATTATCGTTCCTCCGATTGCCGCCCTATTGACTATCCCCAACTTTGTGACGATTATCCAAAGTACGGATGCGGCCATTTTGGGTTATACCTTTCTCTTTGGATTACTCTGGGGAATCGGTGGACTTACTTATGGATTAGGGGTACGTTATCTCGGTGTTTCGCTGGGTAGCAGCATTATTCTAGGCCTTAGTATGGTCTTTGGTTCGCTTATGCCAAGTATTTATTATTTCTTCAATCATACTGCCGGTAAACACGGCATCGATTATTTCTTTACTACACATGCGGGAATATGTATTTTCATCGGTCTCATGATCTGTGTTTTGGGCGTATACCTCTGTGGCAAAGCCGGGATGTCCAAAGAAAAGTACCTGTCTTCTTTGTCCAAGGAAACAAAGTCGGATTACAATTTTGGACTGGGCATTATCGTGGCGATTGTGTCCGGTATTTTAAGCGCCTGTTTTAATTTTGGTATCGAAGCTGGTAAACCAATGGCCGAGGTGGCTAATGCGTTTTGGAAGGCCGCTCATCCAGGACAGGGTGAATTCCTCTATCAGAATAACGTGACTTATATTGTCATCCTCTGGGGTGGCTTCACCACCAATTTTATCTGGTGCGCTTATCTACTCTTAAAAAATGGAAGCTATCGGGATTATGGTAAACCCGCGGCACCGAAAGCCAAAAATTTCCTGCTCTGCGCTCTTGCCGGTACAACCTGGTACCTACAGTTTTTCTTTTATGGAATGGGGGAAAGCCGACTGGGTAATGGGGCAAGCTCATGGATCCTGCATATGGCCTTTATCATTTTGATTTCAAATGCCTGGGGTGTTGCGCTCAAAGAATGGAAAGGCGTAGACAGGCCAACATACCGTTCAATCATTGCCGGTATCGTGACGATCATTATTTCAATCGGTGTGGTTGGCTTTGCAAAAACACTGGAAAATTAACAAGTATGAACGACTAAAGCGATTGTAAACATATAAACAGCAATGATCAGAAGTACCACTTTGCGCTCGAGTAGCAAATCAGGGTAACAGGCTCATTGATACGAAGAACAGCTATTAAAAATAATGACTTATATGAACATAGAAAAAGTGAAAACATACAAACATGTAAACTATTTATGGGACGAACAGAAAGCACAATCGCTAGCAGGTGATGAGGTTGCTTTATTGCTGTACCGTTCAAATATTCTGGGTGCCGACCTACGCATAACAAATTATGGCGGCGGAAATACATCCTGTAAAGTGACTGAAAAAGACCCGTTGACCGGAGAGGAAGTAGAGGTCATGTGGATCAAGGGTTCAGGTGGCGATATTGGTACGCTCAAAAAATCAGGTCTTGCAGCATTGTATTTACAGCGACTCCGCAATCTGGAGAATGTGTACCGGGGTATTGAACATGAGGATGAGATGGTCGAATTATTTAATCATTGTATCTACGACTTAGCTTCCAAAGCGCCGTCTATAGATACACCATTGCACGGTTTCCTGCCTTTTAAGCATATCGACCATTTGCATCCTGACGCAGCTATTGCCATTGCGGCAGCCAAGGATGGTAAGCAAATCACGCAGGAACTGTTTAAGGGAACCATCGGCTGGGTGGACTGGCAACGTCCGGGTTTTGATCTGGGCCTACAATTAAGGGCCTGTCTGGAAGAGAACCCGGGCATTCGTGGTATTATGCTGGGTTCACACGGCTTATTTACCTGGGGAGATACAGCTTACGAATGTTATATCAACTCCTTGGATGTCATTGAGGCCTGTGCGACCTACCTGGAGGAAAATTATGGAAAAAAAGGACCTGTATTTGCTGGACAAAAGGAAACGAGTCTACCTCAAGAAGAGCGAGCAGCACAAGCAGCAAAATTAGCACCTATCCTGAGAGGGTTCTGTTCTAGCGAACGTCCTATGATCGGCCATTTTACAGATGATGAGCGGGTATTGGAATTTATTAATTCGAATGACCTGACCCGTTTGGCTCCCTTGGGAACAAGCTGTCCAGACCACTTCTTGAGAACTAAGATCCAACCTTTGGTATTGAACATTGATAAGTCGGAGAACTTGGATAACGTCGAAGAGCTGAAAGCAAAATTGACGCCATTATTTGAATCATATCGCAACATGTACGCCGCCTATTATGAAAGCTGCAAACATGATAATAGTCCTGCCATCCGTGATAAAAATCCGGTTATCGTATTGTACCCAGGTGTGGGGATGTTTTCTTTTGCCAAAGATAAACAGACCGCCCGTGTGGCAGCAGAGTTCTATACGAATGCAATCAATGTGATGAAAGGAGCCGAAGCGGTGAGTGAATATACGGCCTTACCACGTCAGGAAGCCTTTGATATTGAATACTGGTTATTGGAAGAGGCGAAATTGCAACGTATGCCGAAGCCCAAACCGCTGTCCGGAAAAATTGCTCTGGTCACTGGCAGTGGTGGTGGAATAGGAAAAGCAATCGCCAAGAAAATGGCGCAGGAAGGTGCGGTGGTCGTATTGAATGATATCAACGCCGAGCGCCTGGCAGCTTCTGAGCAGGAGTTCAGCGCAGCCTTTGGCAAAGACGCGGTTATCTCAGCTGTCCTCGATGTCACCAACGAAGAACAGATTCATGCTGCATTGAAAGACGCAGCGCTGGCATTTGGTGGCATTGATATTATTGTGAATAATGCTGGCCTATCGATTTCTAAATCCATTGAAGAACATAGCCAGAAAGATTGGGACCTCTTGTATGATGTACTTGTAAAAGGTCAGTTTTTGGTTACACAGGCTGCCACACACATATTAAAAGGTCAGGATATTGGTGGTGATATCCTGAATATTGTCAGTAAGAATGCTTTGGTCAGTGGACCAAATAATACGGGATATGGCAGTGCCAAAGGGGCACAGCTACACCTAAGCCGCTTATGTGCAGCAGAACTTGGTCCGGCAGGTATTCGGGTCAATGTGGTCAATCCAGATGCGGTGATTTCAGATAGCAATATCTGGGCCGGTGGCTGGGCTGAAGGCCGGGCAAAAGCTTATGGTGTGAAAATAGAAGAATTACCAGCTTACTATGCAAAACGTACACTGCTCAATGAAATCATTTTACCTGAAGATATTGCCAACGCTTGCTTTGCCTTTGTGGGTGGACTGTTGAACAAATCGACCGGAAATGTATTGAACGTTGATGGTGGCGTTGCAATGGCATTTGTACGCTAATTTTTATATCTTAGGTGTCGCGTGCGGAAAGGGAAACAGGCCGCGGCACCTAACGATTTTTTTACAACAACCGAAACATTATGATTCTTGATAAGCAAATTATAAATCAGCACAATAACCAATTCATCGATAAACACAAAAGAGCATTTGGCTACCTTGCTCAGGATATACCAAATGTGGAGCCTATTATCGAAAAACTTCAACACTTCCAGATTGCCATTCCGAGCTGGGCTTTGGGAACAGGGGGGACACGTTTTGGCCGCTTTTCTGGCCCAGGCGAACCCGGCACCCTGGAACAAAAAATTGAAGATGTAGGCTTACTACACGCCCTGAATAAATCCAGCGGTGCAATATCGCTGCATATTCCCTGGGATATCCCCAAGGACAGCGAAAAAATAAAGGCCTTGGCAGCTTCCCTGGAAATCGGTTTTGATGCTGTCAATTCCAATACCTTTCAGGATCAGGCCGGACAGGAACATAGCTATAAGTTCGGTTCACTGCACCACGTGGATCCCAAAGTTCGTCAACAGGCTATAGCTCACAATATCGAAGTGATCAACTATGGTAAAGCTGTCGGTTCGAAAGCGTTGACAGTTTGGCTGGCGGATGGATCCTCCTTCCCCGGACAACTGAATTTTAGGGATGCCTTTCAAAATACCTTGGCGAGTTTACAGGAAATCTATCAGCATCTACCGGCGGACTGGAAGCTATTTGTTGAATATAAAGCGTTTGAACCCTATTTTTATTCGATGACGATCGGTGATTGGGGACAGTCACTGCTGCTGGCTAATAAATTAGGGCCAAAGGCCTATACCCTGGTGGATTTGGGACATCATTTACCCAATGCCAATATTGAACAGATCGTTTCTCTGCTGTTGATGGAAGGCAAACTAGGTGGATTCCATTTTAACGATAGTAAATATGCCGACGATGATCTTACGGCGGGAAGCATCAAACCTTATCAATTGTTCCTGATTTTTAATGAACTGATTGATGGGATGGACCGCAATGGGATAGATCATGCTTCAGGGTTGGGTTGGATGATCGATGCCTCGCATAACCTGAAAGATCCGCTGGTGGACCTATTGCAATCTGTGGAAGCCATTAAGATTGCTTACGCACAGGCACTGCTGGTGGACCGTGCTGCTTTGACGCAGGCACAACAGGCAAACGACGTGGTTAAAGCACAGGAAATTTTACAAGACGCTTTCCGAACTGATGTCAGGCCACTGGTAGCTGAAGCGCGTTTGCGCAGTGGCGCAGCATTGAACCCAGTTCAATTGTTTAATGAAACGAAATTAAGAGATCAGCTTATCGCCGAACGTGGCCTGAATACCGTAGCCACCGGTTTATAAAGAAGGAGAGAAATGAAGGGGAAACCAATACCGGTAGTGGCGATATTTGACGTCGGGAAGACGAATAAAAAGTTGTTTCTATTTAACGAGCAGTATCAGATCGTATTTGAACGGTCGGCCCGTTTTTTGGAAACAGTAGATGAAGACGGCGATCCCTGTGAAAATCTGGAAAGCTTGCGTTTATCTGTGTTTGATTCCTTACATGAAGTTTTTCGGAAAGGGGAGTTTGAGATCAAAGCCATTAATTTTACCTCCTATGGGGCAAGCTTCGTCTATATCGACAAAGATGGCCGCCCATTGACACCCCTGTACAATTACCTGAAAGAATATCCGAAAAAAATGCTGGAATCCTTTTATGCACAGTATGGTGGCAAAGAAAAATTTTCGACAGAGACTTCCTCGCCATGTCTGGGGAGCCTCAATTCAGGTCTGCAGGTCTATCGTCTGTCCAAATTGAAACCGGCGATCTTTAAGGAAGTAAAATGGGCACTTCATCTGCCCCAATACCTGAGTTATCTGATCTCAGGCACGCCCTATGCAGATATGACCAGTATAGGTTGTCATACAGCCCTCTGGAATTATCGGAAAAATGATTACCATCAATGGGTGAAAGACAGTGGTGTCATCGAAAAAATGGCACCTATCGTACCTGGGGATCGCTTATATCGGGCCACATTTCCGGGCAGTGGGTATCTGGTTGGTAGTGGACTACATGATAGTTCCGCTGCATTGATACCCTATTTGTTGAATTTTCATGAACCTTTTATCTTGATTTCCACCGGTACCTGGTGCATATCATTCAATCCATTTAACACGGATCCGCTGACCAAGGACGAATTGAATAACGACTGTCTCTTATATATGACCTATACGGGCAAACCAGTCAAAGCATCCCGTTTGTTTGCGGGCTATGAGCACGAGGAACAGATGAAACGGATTGCTAAAGCATTTCAGGTATCTACCGGGAAATTCAAGCAGATCACCTTGGATTGGACCATTATTGAAAAATATCAGGCCTTGGATATTTCGGCAGAACTAACTGCTTTTGCATCCATTGACCTGAGTCATTTTGACAATTATAGCGAGGCTTATCATGTGCTTATTATGTATCTGGTTAAAGCACAGATTAAAACAACATCCTTGGTGATGAACCAAAAAGGCGTACAGCGCATATTTGTGGATGGTGGTTTTAGCCGGAATCCAATCTATATGGCCCTACTGGCACAAGCCTTTCCAAACAGTGAAGTATTCGGTGCCTCCATGGCGCAGGCCACAGCCTTGGGTGCGGCACTCGTTATTCACGACCATTGGAACACGCAAGCCATCCCAAATGATATCATTGAGCTGCGTTATTTCAGAACAAAACAAGCATTACATTAATGGATTAGGTGAATAAATTTAGTTTTTTTATTAGTTATCGTGAGAGGTCAGACAAGTATTTGTCTGGCCTTATTTTTTTAAGGTCCTGTGGCCGACCATTCGGTACTGCTGTTCATGAAGGTATATAGTTCGTACTCGTTGGTTGAACCGGTTGTATAGACAAAATCGAAAAAAAAAGGTTTTCAAACGGGGCGAATGAAAACCTTTAATAAACCTAAAATTATGATAATTATATCAATTATAAATATGATGCTCAAATATCCTAAAGTATCTTGATTTAGCCGTCCTGAACTGTAGGTGTCCGGAGGAGGATTTTTTAATTAACATAACGGTACAGAACAGTTGCTTGGGAAAGCTTGATTATTTTTACGGGAAAAATACATCCCTAACCTAGTGATTGTACTGCTAACCACGATATAAGTAAGGGCAAACAGATTGTATAGGATGGGGTGATACAAAAACCAATTTGATCCATAAAAAATAACAATGCATAAGAATTTAGTAGGATTATACTTCAGTATTTTAATAAGCAATATTTTAATGATTGCAACGGTCTGCGCACAAGGAAAAAAGGAATTGGTCGTTAAACGGATTCAAGAAGGCCCTATTATAGATCATAAACATGCTGACGTTATTGCTAGCGGAAATAAAAGCGGTTTTGAAACCGGACAGGTGGTCAAAATCAAGGGCGTATATCACATGTTTGTCAACGAAATGTTTGGACGGCCACACCTGGATATGCGGATTGCCTATTGGACAAGCACAAATACGATAGATTGGAAAAGGGAATCCACAATCGTCGAAAGCGTACCTGGCCGTTCCGGGGATAACCTGCGCTCAGAAGTGTGGGTGACGGCTGTTGAATTTAATGAAGAAGAACAGGCCTGGAATATCTTTTATGTGGCCTATCGTGGCGGAGACAAAACGCGGGGCGAACTCGAAGGATATGATTATGCAGGGCGCATCTGGCGGGCAAAATCAACGGTTGCAGGTCGGGATGGTATAGCAGGGCCTTATGTCGATATGGGTATCGTTTTGCAGCCCGACGCAAACAGTCAATCCTGGGAGGGACAGCAGGCTATCGCGGCATTCAATCCTTATCGGGTAGGGGATGGCTGGTATGCATTTTACGATGGACATAATCATGTGCCGCAGAGCGATTGGCCCCTAGGGATGGCAAAAGCTCCCCAATTAAGTGGCCCCTGGACACGGCTGCCCGAAGGACAAAACCCCATCCCGATTTCAGCTATTTTTAATGAAAATGTAGAAGTTACAGAACTTAAAGCTGGCGGCTATCTCGCTATTTTTGATTCTTTTGGTGATCATGAAATCGGCTATAGCCTTTCGGACGATGGTGTCCATTGGGCTAAAGAGCGACGGTTGAAAATACAGTCGGCCAACAGCCTTTGGGCCGATGCAGGAGATCATGCCACACGTACACCATTAGGTGCTATCGAGGAAGCGGACGGATCTTTTACCGTTGTCTATACAGCCCGTTATACAAAGCAAGGTAAGGTCTTTTTTGGTTTAGGTCAGGTGGTATTAGGATGGGAGTAATCTATTTTTGTTTTTTTGATCAGATAACATCTGCAATTTGTGAGTGGATAAATTTTAACCAACTTGTTTTAAACTGTTGAAATCAGTAATTTAGGATTTATTTAGATCTTACCATGACCAATTCCATAAATCAGTTTCTGAAAACATTAGAAATCAGTGATTTTTCTGCTACTCCAAAATATTTGCAATTAGCAAATACTATTATAGATGCCGTAAAAAATGAAATTTTGGTCCGGGATGATATGTTGCCTTCCATTAATGAATTGAGCACCTATCTTGAAATATCCCGTGATACGGTTGAGAAGGCCTATCGTTATTTAAAGAAAAACGAAATTATAGCCTCTAACCCAGGCAAGGGCTATTATGTGAATAAGACCGAAGTACAGTCTAGGCTCAAGATAGCACTCTTTCTCAATAAACTAAGTGCGCATAAAAAAATAGTCTATGATTCTTTTGCCAAAGAACTGGGAGATTTTGCCAATTTGGATTTGTTTGTCTACAATTCTGATCTATCCTATTTAAATAATTTGTTGGGCAGTCTGACCAAAACCTATGATTACTATGTGCTCTTTCCACATTTTAAGGAAGGAAGAGACAAAGCACCTGATATTATCCGGAAAATTCCGGCGGAAAAGTTAATGCTATTGGGCAAATTTATAGAAGATGTACCTGGCGATTTTCCGGCAGTTTACGAAAATTATGAACAGGACATTTATTCCGCATTGGAAGAAGCTAATGATGCTTTAAGTAAGTATAAAAGTCTAAAGCTTGTGTTTCCGGATTACAGCGATTTTCCAAAAGCCATCATCAAAGGATTTTATAAATTTTGCCAGCAATATGCTTTTGAACACGAACTAGTATCCGACATTGATGAAGAAAAAGTTGAAAAGGGAACTTGCTATATTAATATTATTGAAGATGATCTTGTCAAGTTGCTCAACAAAGTTATTCAGAAGAAATTGGTTATTGGAAAAGATGTTGGTATCATTTCTTACAATGAAACGCCATTAAAGAAATTTATCCTCAATGGTATTACGACGATATCAACTGATTTCGAGATGATGGGTAGAATGGCGGCAGAATTAATTGTGAATAAATCGAAAGATCGCGTGGAAGTGCCATTTTATTTAAAATTAAGAGCTTCGGTCTAATCCAATAAAAAAGGACTGATCCATCGATCAGTCCTTTAGACAATGTCTTATTTTTTTAATGTTTTTACAGGGAAGAGCTCGATCACACCTTTAGCCACCTTACTGATATTGTTGATCGCTTTCTCTGGATTGTCAACATCGCCAGATCCACGTGCCTGCCAGATTACTGCATTTGTTTTGCGATCGATGGCTTCGATAATCAGGTGCCCATAGCGATAACGTTCTTTGGCCACAGGATAATATCCACCGCCGTAGTAATAAGGCGAGAACCAAGGTCTATACCAGCCCCAAGGGCCACCCCAACCATAGTATCCGCCACCGCCATAAACTAGACGACTCTTGTTATTGACAATAGTAATATAGCGGAATAACAGATCGGGATTATCTTTTGAATATTGGAGTCCTTTAGCTTCCAAAGCTGTATTTGCTGCATCCAAAATATTAGTTTTGGCAATATCATTGTCAAAATAAGATTTTGAAAGCGAGTCTACCGGCGGTAGCCAAGCATACGTCTTGAAAGGTGTAAAATCCATCTTTTCTACCCGAGTGGTATTGTATTGATAAGACGAACACGATGCCAGCGCAATGCAGAGCACCAAAAATAATAGAATCTTTTTCATCGTAGTAATTTGTTTATTAACTGTGATGAATCTATCATGAGTATATTTTTATTGCATTTTAGATGCATACTCATGATGGTTTCATGGCCTATATGGAACTTTATATTTGTTTAATTTGTTTCAATTTTTATTTATCCGTTTTTTGTAATCTGCGATGTCACACCAAACGGTTGTGATGACCAGCTTTTACTGCTGTATAAAATACAGGATTTAATTTATTAATCTTAGACAAAAAACTATAAATATGGTTTAATCCTAATTGTAAAATTAATAAGGATATTTTGCCACCAATGGAATCTGTCTTCCCGCTCCAAAAGCTTTGGGGCTGACACGAAGGATTGGTGGGGCCTGAAAGCGTTTAAATTCAGCATTATTAACCAATTTACTTATTCTCTGTACTAACGCATTTTCAAATCCCATTGCTACAACTTCGGAGCCGCTCTTTTCATTTTCAATCAATTCAAATAGGATTTTATCCAACAGATCATATGCTGGGAGGGAATCCGAATCTTTTTGATCAGGCCGTAATTCAGCTGAAGGTGCTTTTTCAATGGTATTGATCGGAATAATTTCACGTTCGCGGTTGATATAACGCGCTAGTTCATAAGCGCTGGATTTATAAACATCACCAATGACGGAAATGGAGCCGGCCATATCACCATACAATGTACCGTAACCAACAGCGGCCTCACTTTTATTGGAAGTGTTTAATAAGATATGACCAAATTTGTTTGATATGGCCATCAAAATGACCGCACGCGCACGCGCCTGTATATTCTCTTCTGTGGTGTCAAGTTTCAGGCCTTCAAAAAGAGGAGCAAGTGTGTTTTCGTAAGCTGAAGCGATATCTTTGATCGGGACGATATGGTGCTTACAGCCTGTATTCGTCACTAGATCCATTGCATCTTTGATAGAATGGTCGGAGGAATAGACAGATGGCATCAATATCGAGAGCACATTATCCGCACCTAGTGCTTCACAGGCCAAAGCCGCAACTAAAGCTGAATCCAATCCGCCTGATAGACCCAGGACAGCTTTTTTGAAACCTGATTTTTGAAAATAATCACGTAGCCCTAAGATCAGCGCGTCGTGGATCAGCGCGATTTCAGCGACAGGTTCTTTTGAGGATGCTGTGGTAGAGGTAATATTTTTTTGATAATAAGTGACATATTGTAGATCACTTTCAAATCGTTTCAACTCGGCAACCTTTGTTCCTTCATTGTTAAGTGCAATTGACCTGCCATCAAAGATAATATCCATATGTGCGCCTACCTGGTTGACATAAATCAATGGACAGTTGGATTTGCTGACCTGACGGGAAAGAACTTTAATACGTTCATCGAAGTGCGTGTAGGAAAATGGCGATGCTGCAATATTGATCAATAGATCTGGATTTTCTTTTCTGAGTTCGGCCATAGGGTCACCCACGTAGGAATTGCCCCCTTCGTCGTCATCCCAGAGATCCTCACATATTGTCAGTGCAATTCTTACGCCATTTAACGTGATACAGTCGAAGCGTTTGTTGGGCTCAAAATAACGGTATTCATCAAATACATCGTAATCTGGTAATAAACCTTTTTTTACGATGTTTCGAACAGCACCCTGTTCGATAAATACAGCAGTATTGTAAAGCTCTTTCCCTTCGGGATCGCTGTTCCGAACGGGAGCACCGATGATACAGGCGATTTCTTGGCAGTGGCTAGCAATCTCATGGATAGCTTCATCACATTGTTGTTGAAATACGCTGCTTCGCAACAAGTCTTTGGCGGGATAACCGCCGATAGTAAGTTCGGCAAAGACAATGAGGTCAGCTGATGCTTCTTTGGCCTGATTGATGGCCTGAATTATTTTTTCTGTATTTGCTGCAAAATCGCCAATGTGGTAATTCAATTGTGCTAACGCTATTTTCATCTATATTTTTTTTCAGTTTAAAAGATCGCTAATGCCCTAACGAGGTCATCATGAGCTCGTATTTACCTATTTTAGTAAAGCAGTACATAAAATAGTGGGTAATAGCTCTACACAAATTTATTCCTTTTTATTGAAAGTGGTTTGTTTATTATGACTGTTTTCTAAAAGAATCTATGCCCAATGATTATCACTGATATACTTTTTAAAAGTTGTTGCTATCATGCTAATTGATCAGAGGGATAGCTATGGATTAAGGTGGGATCAGGGGATTTCGAATATTTTATGTTGGTGTATTTTTTTGTTGTTAATTTTGTTCGTTTAAAGTAATGATGGTTTTTTGAAAATATGGTCACGACGCTGTTACAATCTGCTAAATTGTTTTAACATAAATTTAACAACGTTAAATGCTGTTAAATTTCTTGACATGAATGAGAATGTGTCTTACCTTTGATATATCAAAACAGAAAGATATATACAAAATAATATATAAAGAACTTTTCATAATTTAGGTTAATAATTGGTTAGGTAAAGCTCGGAGTTCCCCACTTCGAGCTTTTGTTATTAAACGCACTTCTCATTCAGTCATTTCAATCTTCATTTAGGTTTATTACGGGGAATAACCACTGCTATAGGATTGCTGTTCTATCATCACATAGATACCATAGCGATACTTTATGAATACTTAGTCCATACTGTATGTATACTGAAGCCTACTTTGAACTGTGCATCATGATTAGGGCTTTTTTCTTTTTATGTTGTTTTGTGCTGACTGTCTGTTCGTTTTATATTTTTTCCTGTTGCATGCCAAGTGGACATGCAAGGACATTTTAGGACATTTCATGCCATTTAGTGCCATTTCGGACATTGCTTATGAGATCTTGTCTGATATTTAGGGTATGGCAAGACAAATTGGAATAATTAAAATAAAAGGAAGTATCGGAGATCTTAGCTTTTATGAAAGTGGAGGAATGCAGTTGGTGCGTAAAAAGACTGGCGCAACAAAAAAGCAGATTGAGGCGGATCCCCGTTTTGAGCGAACGAAAGAAAATGCGCAAGAATTTGGGCGAACCATGAAGAGTTGCAAATTGTTAAAACAGCAATTGCAGGATGTTTTGTTTCAATGCACGGATAAAAGCTTTTTTAATAGGCTTGTGAGCCGCATGTCTATGGTTATAAAATCAGATCCAGCGCATCGGAGAGGGGAGCGTATGGTGACTGGAGCGGGACTAGAATTATTGGGTGGATTGGAGACCAATCGGAATTTTAAGTTTAAGGATCAGGTTTTGACTGATATCGATGTGTCGTTTGATGTCATAAAAGGAGAGGGCATTGTGACTATACCGGCATTTATTCCAGCTCAACGAATTCGACGTTATGAAACGAGTACACATGCACAGCTGGTCTCTGCCGTGATAGAGTTTGGTGCGGTCATTCCAGCGCAGATCGAAGCAATTGTCTGGCGTTCGGTTCATCATGAGCTATCTGGTGTTCGGTCGGTTCCGGGTATGAAGTTTTCCTTCGCCCGGATGCCCAAGCCGGAAAATGCACTTATTGTTTTACTTGGAATTTGTTATTTTGAGCAAATTTCGGGTTCCTATTTTCCAGTAGCCAAAGGGAAATATAATGCGATGTTATTCGACAAGATATATTGTTGATCTAGGGAAAAGCAATAAAAAATGCCTAAAGAATGTTCTCCTTTAGGCGTTTTTTTGTAGCTATAATTTATAGCGTCTTTGATATTATTTGATATCAACAACTTCAATAACAAAATCTAAGGGTGAATTTGGTGGTATTTTTCCCATTGCACGATTCCCGTAGGCCCACATGGAAGGAACCATAATATGAATTTTAGCACCTTTCTGGAGTCCATTTTCAGTAAGACCACCCAACTTCATATCACCAATTTTCTTTGGGGCGAAAGCAAATATCCATGCCGGAATAATGGTGCTATCGAAAGGATATTGATAGCCCGTGTTTATTTTAATATCAAAGGTTGTTGTTTTGCCCGTCTCAGTTTGATCAAAAGTATTACCATTTAGTAGCTTTCCTACATATTTTACCGTAGGAGAAAACTTTAGGATTTTTGCGTTTTGGGAATCGACTACTTTATAGCTATAGCTGCCAGTTCCGACGGCAAGTATCTCATACCAGATACCAGTCGCGGAATCATATTGTGCATTGGGAAACTTGTTGTCCACATAGTTTTTAAGGAGAGTTGAATCTGTCTTAAAATGCGCTGTTGCATCATAGCTTGGTGTGTCGTCATTTTTGTTGCAGCTGACAAAAAGAAGTGCAACAGTTGTGATTCCTAAAACGAATAGCGATAATAACTTATTCATGGTACGGTTGATCGTTTCGCAAAAAATCATTGTCAGTATGGGGATAACTTGCTAAAAGCTTCTATTAATGGCTGAAATTGGAGTTTTATAAATGCTCCATTTCAGCCATTGATTTTTTGTTGTGATTATTTGTTTTTAATATCAACAACTTCTATTGTAAAGTCTAACGGAGATTTAGCCGGAATCGAAACGTCTGAAGAAGAGGAACCTTGCTTACCTGTATCACCGTAAGCCCACGGAGAAGGAGTAATGATACGGATTTTAGATCCTTTTTTTAGACCGGTTGGTGTAATTCCCCCTGTTGGAATATCCTTTCCATTATAAGATATTGATTTCGGTAGAAATGCGATTTGCCAAGCAGTGATTACATTAGCTAAATTTAATGTCGCTGTTTTCCCTTCTTCTGTCTGCTGAAAAATTGTTCCACTTGGAACTAATTTACCAATATATTTTACTGTAGCATCAGGTGCAATAATTCCGCCATTGGAATTAAATGAATAGGTGTATGAGCTCTCCTCGCCAGTTGCTAAAAGCTGATAGGCGAAACCTAATGAATCAACATATTGGACGTTTTGAAGCTGATTATCTGCAACATATTTTTTGATAATAGGGAATTGTTCTTCAACACGTTTTTTGTTGATGGAATCTTGAATGCGCTGTTTCTCCAGTTGTTCTTTTTCCCAGGCAGCATAATCAAAATTGTCTTTGTTACAGCTGGCAAAAAATATAGATGCCAGTGTTAATCCAAAAAGTAAGGTAGAAAGTAGTTTTTTCATGGTATTGTATAGTTTTTAATGAGAAAGCCATTTTCATACTGAAAATGGCTTTTGTAAATATAAATTTAATTTTTTAGTTAGCCTTATCGATGGTGACCACTTCAATCGTATAGATCAATGGAGAATCAGCAGGAATAGATGGCCCCTCACCAATCTTATATGTTCTATTATCAAATCCCCATACGGATGGTGTAATTAACCTAATTTTCGATCCTTTTTTTAGACCTTTAGGCAAAAGTCCCAATAATTTGTTCTCGGTTCCATTGCTGTTGACGGATTCTGGAAGAAATGCAAAAAACCAACATGCGCCAAGGAACTGTCCTTGTGCAGTTTCATTGTAAGTAATTCTTAGATCAGAATAATTGGCCGGAGTTCCTTCTTTTGTCGCTGCGAAAACTGTTTTGTCTATCAATTCACCTTTGTAATTTACGCTGACCTTGGCAGGATTAGCGTAGTCAAATGGATCTCCTGTTCCTTCATTTATCACCTCATACCATATCCCTATAGAGTCAGAAGAGAATTTAGGATTTGTAAAGTTTGCCTCAGCATATTGTTTTATTACTGGAGCCTGTTGTTTCTTGGTTTTATATTGTCTGATCTGTTCTTGTCTGATCTTTTCGTTAATAGCATCATAATCAATGTTATCTTTGCTACAAGAAGTGAAGATCATTCCAAGGCATAAAAAGCCCATTAAAAATTTCGTGATATTTTTCATAATTTCTTAAAGTGTGTATTAATTATAAAACTCAAAACGCAGGTTGATTAGGTTTCGCTACACAAATATGTTAAATTATTCTAAAAAATCATTTAACTCTTTTGAAGTCAGATATTTTTGTTGTATATTTTTTAAACGAAATTCGTGGTCAAATCTCAGCAGACTCGGAAAAACCATTCGTTTGCCATTTAATAATTGTAAGGCCAGCCTGTGGTACTGTCCGGTTTTTTTTGTGTTTGATTTTGCTTTCCATATACTTTGATCAAAGGTAATTTCTTCCACAGATTCTGCATCTAATCTGACTGCATAATAATTTTTATTGATCATGGTTATAATTTCCTGCTTTGTAAAAATTTCCTGTTCCATTTTTCGGCAGTAGGCACACCAATCGGTATGGATAAAAATAAGAGTCTCTCGTGGCGCTACAGCCAGAAGGGAGTCGAGCTGCTCAAAGCTGACCCAATTTATCCGCTCTTGCCCAAAATGGAAGAGCGGATAAAGTAAGCTGATCAGCAGGAAGCTTATTTTCCTAAAATATTTCATTGTTCAACTTTTGTTTATAGGACATTTATCCCAGTCTCATGTCCTAATGAAAATGGCCTACCCGAAGTCCGAAAGTATAGGTGCGTGGTCGTGTCGGACCATAGATGTAATCCGAATCCCGTAAAGCACCTTTGTCAAAATCCTTTTGAAAAGCGTTGAACATATTCTGTACACCACCAAAGAATTCAATACTAAAATCCTTGTGTACAGGTAGTGTGTAGCCCAGGCGAATATTCAGTTCAACAAAATCTCGTGCATTTTTTAGGGTCATGATATCTTGCTGGATATGGGGCACAATCATTTTACCGGTGTATACTCCGGTCAAGTCGACTGCAAACCGTTTTGTCGCTTTTAGGTTCGTATTCATATACCCATAGATATTGGGCGTCCGGACATATTTCTGTGTCCAGATATCCTGTGCATCCTCTTTGCCCTCATAGATCAACTGGTCTTTTTTATAGCGCGAGCGTTGGATGGTTCCTCCCGTCTGAAAGGACAGCCAGGAAGAGGGGGCAATATTAATCTCGATATTGGAACCATATACGCGTGCTCCTTCACCGTTCTGCATCTCCTGAATGATCAGTCCATCTTTTTCTGAGGCCATGACATTGACAAATTGATTATTGAGGTCTGTATAGAAACCCTCAACGAGTAAGCTGGTCTGTACATTTCCAAAATTCTTATTATAACTGAAAGACCCCGTATAAGCATTGGAATATTCCGTTTTTAAGTTTTCTCCAATCAGGACAAACACTTGGTTCCCACCGATGGAAGTCACATGCATATCTTCATTAAATGCCTGTGGAGCTCTAAAACCACGGGCATATCCACCTCTGAACTGTAGATCTTTTGTTAGATCATAAAGGACCGTCAAGCGTGGACTGAAGGTTCCAAAACGTTGGTCCGAATTGCGGTTTATTCCTGCCAGACTATATTTTCCATCAACATAGGTGTAGTCATATCGGGCACCGATTAGGGTTTTTAATGTTGCAAAGGGTTTCCATTCGTATTGTGCATAGGTTCCCAAACCTTTATTTTGCTGATCAATTGTCCGTTTGTATCCCGGTATTTCATCTTGCGTATCATTGTAGGAAAACTCAACTCCGGCAGTAAAAACATCTTTTTCGAAATTGTAAGTGTATTGGCTTCCTACAACGAGTGCGATATCATTTGTCTTTCCATACGAGTTGGAAGCAAGTGTACTATCTGCTAACGTTGATCCTCCACCGAGCCCACCGTAATAGCTGTCACGCACGGTTTTCTGAACAGAGCCATAAGCAGATAACTTGTGTTTGTAATCTTCGGAATAATGATCGTAGGTAATTCCACCAACAATAGAACTGGTTTGCAGCTGCTCGGTGATTTGGGTCAGATGTGGTGCTTTATCGAGCTGATCTCCCCCGCGACGGAATTCATTGACTGTGCTGAAATCGACGGTAATTTTATCCAGATCGCTTGGTTTGTAAAATACCTTGGTTCCGAAAGTTGTATTTCGAAGTTTGGTTATTTCCGAAAAGCCGTCCCCGTTTGCATCATAAGATTCTCTGTTACGGTGCATCCCGTAAAAAGTTGCACCTGTTTTTAAGTCTTCTGCAACAAGGGACGTGTTGAAGTCTACGGTATTGTCCCAGCTTTTTCCTCCGATCAATGAATTGGTAGATTTTACCTGCCAGTCGTTTTCAATGGGATCTTTCGTAATAATATTGATGGTTCCGGCAATGGCATTTGCTCCGAATAGTGCTGAGCCACCACTGCGTACGACTTCGATTCTGTCGATCATGCTGGTCGGGATCTGATCCAAGCCGTAGACACTGTTCAATGCCGAAAATACGGCTCGACTGTTAATTAATATCTGTGAATATGGTCCCTCGAGGCCATTGAGCCGGACTTGTGAAAAGCCGCAGTTTTGACAATTGTTCTCCACACGGACACCGGGCTGGTAATTTAATGTCTCAGACATTGCTACAGACTGTGTGGCATTGAATAATTTGGGACCAATGACATTGACTACGACAGGTGCATCCTTACGTTTAACACCATAACGAGTAGCTGAAACAACAACTTCATCCAGATTCAGATTGTCTTCTTCGAGCTGGATCTGCAGAGGGGATTTTAACGTATCTAAGGCAATTGTCTTCGTTAGCGAACGATAACCCACTGCTGAAATATTTAAAGTTACTTTTGCTGTTCCGCTGTTATTGAATTTAAAGTGGCCATCAGCAGCCGAAGTAGTCGCTAATTTGCTGTTTTTTATTGTCACCGTTCCAGAAGCAATCGCTTCACGGTTTTTATTGAATAAATATCCCTCCAGGGGTGATTGTGCGTATAGTGTAGCTGTACCGGCCAATAGGGTAGCCAGTAATGTATATTGCTTTAGCATTTTTTTATAGAATTGAGTATTTAGCATGAAGATTTTAGTTGCACAAGCCTATCGCTTTCATACAGTATACTTTTACACCTTCAACTTGATACGAAATTCTTTGTATCTAGCCTGGGAGGAGTATTGTAAGCATATTATACGCTAAGCGCAATGATGTGCTAAAATCTGGAATGATGCAGGTCAATGACTTGCATCTTGTTACTTCTTAAAATAAACTTGATAGCTTGGCTTATACCAAAGGCATACCAAATCAAAACCTTGATTTTTGTTCTTGGGATCTCGATCATAGACGCAGGGGAAAGTACCAGTGGTATTGTCCTGCTATGCTATACAAGATGTTATCAGATAAAAAAGAAGAGGTTTTATGCTAAAAAAGGAGGCCCTCGGAGGTAATAGGGGCTGTTTGTGGCGGTAGAAACTTCTGGGCAGATCGAATTATAACCTATTGTCTGAATTTCCCTAGGTATTGGGAGTTCGAGAATGATAAACTCAGCCTGGACATAGGTGTTTTGATAGATGACATTCAGATAGTCAATCTGATCATCCGTTTCCTGCGGTTTTTCTTTCTTTGTAAAATCGTAAGGGTGCGTGTGCATCACGATTTCCCCTGTCGATTTTACCTCTTTGTGCATAAAAACAACACCCGAAAGAATAATCAGTGACATCAAAGCCAATTGGAATGATGCGATAAGCTGACGTAGATTTCGAGTTGTTTTCGATTGCATAAAAAAGCGCTACTTCATAAAGTAACGCTTCAAAAATACGATTTTTATTTAGCAGTATATAGGTGTACTGGATAAAATTATTATTAAGGATTGGAATTTGTACGCTAATACTATCTAATCAAATGATTGTTGTCATCGGGGAATACAACAGCTGGTTGAAATTGTTTAGCTTCTTCAAAATCCATTGTTGCATAGGAGATAATAATAACAATATCACCAACTTGAACCAGACGTGCTGCAGCTCCATTGAGACAGATGATACCCGATCCACGTTGTCCCGGAATCACATAAGTTTCTAAGCGAGCTCCGTTATTATTATTGACGATTTGAACTTTCTCGTTAGCGATGATATTTGCAGCGTCCATCAAATCTTGATCTATTGTGATACTGCCCACGTAATTCAATTCCGCTTGTGTAACTTTCACGCGGTGAATTTTGGATTTCATTACTTCTATTACCATGAGGCAAAGGTATAGTTTTTTTTAGTATTGTAAATATTAGTCGTGTGGATAAAGACACTGGTTGTACATTCTATGGGATTTATTATTGTTTTTTTACTTCATAACTACAAAATTATAAATGTATACTAACGTTGCCCACAGATAATTTCTTCTGCTCAGGGGAGTATCATATTATCAATCAAACGAACACCTTCAACCCAGGCTGTTATCAAGGCTACATGTTGCTTGTTGAGATCAATTTGTTCAACCTCTCTTAGGGTAGAGCTTTCGCAGATCGCAAAATACTCCACCGTTACCCCATCGGTATGAGCTAAAATAGCTAAAGCATTTTTCTTAATTTTTTGTAATTCAATATTTTCTTTAATATGGTCTTTCACATATTGTAATGAACGGGAAAGTGCTAGGGCTTTGATTTTTCCCTCTTCGCTTAGACGCATATTGCGCGAACTTAAGGCTAATCCATGTTGATCCCTGATAATGGGGCAGATGGCCAATTGGATCGGAAGATTTTTGATTTCAATCATGCGTTTGATAACCATTACCTGTTGAAAGTCCTTTTGACCAAAACAAGCTATATCCGGTTGTACTAATGAAAATAATTTATAGACCACCTGTGTTACACCCTGAAAATGGCCCGGTCGTTTTTCTCCTTCCCAAATCTGATCCAAATCGGCGAGATCAATATGCCAATGTTCGTCTTTATCGGGATACATTTCTGCTACGCTAGGCATAAAAAGAATATCACAATCGTTGGATTCCAATAGTGCGATATCATTTTCAATCGGACGTGGATATTTTTCCAGGTCCTTGGGATCGTTGAATTGCGTAGGGTTGACAAAAATGCTGCAAACACGGATATCACTGATCGGTTTAGCATAGTCTAATAAGGATAAATGTCCTTCGTGCAGTGCGCCCATTGTAGGGATCAGCGCTATCTTTTTACCAGCTGAGCGTGCTTTTTGAAGATGTGCTTGGAGAGATGCTTTCGTTTTGAAAATTTCCACTTTTCTGAATCGTTTTTTGTTGGCAAAGTTGCATATTATTTTGGGAATATAAAACGATGATTAATAGTAAATTGCATGGTAAGTATTTTTTTCGTACCTTTGTAGACCGATTTTACTGTTCGAAAATAATAAATAAAAATAACTGGAGATGGCAAAAACGAAGATATTGTTTATTACTCACGAGATGT
>JAITLV010000021.1 GCA_031277685.1 Sphingobacterium sp.
ATTGCCTCTTCCCCATTTTGCGCTGTAGAGACCTGATAACCTTCACGATTTAAGTTGAATGCAATTAAATCCAAGATATCCTTTTCGTCATCAACAATTAAAATCTTTTGTTTCGAAGAACTCATTTGTCTTATTTTTTTGCTAAAATATAAACAAAATGATAACAATCAGTTAATCTAATGTTACCAAATTATTAAGTAATATTTCAATTAACAATAACACATTGATTACTTAATTGTTTTCTTCAGAAAATCCGCAAGTTCCTCGCCACGTAGATTCTTAGCGATGATAATACCGTTTGGATCGAGAATATACGATGTAGGCAATGCCTTCACCCGATAGTCAATAACTATTGGCGAACTCCAAGCTTTTAAATCTGACACATGTGTCCAAGTCAGTTTATCATCCGTGATAGCCCGCATCCATGAACCAGGGTTATCGTCAAATGAAACAGATAAAATATCAAAACCTTTATTGTGATAGGCATTATACAACTTCACCAGATTTGGATTCTCCTGACGACAAGGCATGCACCAGGAAGCCCAAAAATCAACTAAGGTATATTTTCCTTTAAAACTGGATAGCTTCACTTCCTTGTTAGAAGGTGTAAAGGATGTCAGTTCCGGTGCGGGTTGACCAATAGCCATTTTTTTTAGCTTTTGCGTTTCCTCCTTAAACTGAGCTACATATCGATTTTCACCAAATTGATCTTTAATTTTATCCGCATAAGCAATAATTTCTGCCTCTGCGACTTCCGGATCCAATGTTGAAATCGCATAGAATCCAGCCAGATCATTGTGTTTACTAGAAAAATCAACTGCTTTGCTGGTATAATCACGCAGCTCATTTGCGAATTTGGCTTTATATTCAGCACGAAGTTTTTCTATTTCGTCAGCCGTTGAATTTGCTGTTAATTTGGAAAAGACACCTTGCAGGGAATCCTGGACATAGTCGCGATGGTTTCGTTCTTTAGCAAAAGGCTGTATCGTCTTAGACAATTCAGATCCTTCAACAAGGTAGTCATTGACGTCTTTTTGCAGATCCGCTTTAAATGAAATCGTCTCACCTGGAGAAGCAATCAAGTCATAACGATTTTTACCAACACGTATAGACAATAATCTCGATTGACTCGCCTGTCGTACAAACTGAAATTTATTATTGTCACCAAAAAACATAGAATCCAGTTTGGTATCCCCTTCATACAAGGAGACCACTTTAATATTACCCGGGTTTTCTATATTGCCCGCAATAGTAAATTGCTCTTTATTCTGGCAACCAAACAATAACCCAACCAAACCAACTGCTAAAAAAATTGCCTTTTTCATCCGTATAAATTTATTTATTCATTAATCTATTTTTCTCTTTAAGGCATTCATGCTGCCTTCGCCCGTTTCAATTATGATGAAGCTATCAGCTTTATTCATTCCCTTATGTGATTGAATTAATCATGATGGTTTCATCTGTATCCATTTTTACGAGCATCAAACCTTCATTTATAAAGTAAATGGGTTGTACGCCATTTCCTTTTAAATTGATAAAACTATCATAGTTATCAACCTCTTTGTGATGGTTGTTCATTTAGCTGAACTCATTACACACGACTGGAATAAATATGATAGTTTCATAGGGTATGATTGAAGAAAGGACGAAAGTGCACTTGAAGCTGATGCAATGGGTACCTTCAGTCCTGAATCTAAATAATCAATTCTAACTTAAAAAATCTTTCGCACGTTCAATTGCTGTTTTTAACCCTGCGGCATTTTTCCCTCCTGCTGTTGCAAAGAAAGGTTGGCCACCGCCACCGCCTTGGATATCTTTTGCCAAATCACGAACAATATTACCTGCATTTAACCCTTTTTCTTTTGCTAAATCATCTGAAATGACGACTGTCAAACTTGGTTTGCCTTCGAATTCGGCTCCAATAACTAAAAACAAATTGTTAACCGCCCCTTTTACAGCATAGGCTAAAGTTTTAACAGCCTCCGCATTTGGCAGATCCACTAATGTTGACAAGAAATTAATATCACCAATTTGTTCAATCTTAGCTTCTAGATCCGATTTTAACGCAAGAGATTTTTCGGTTATGCTCTTTTCAATTTCTTTTTTCAGCGCTCCGTTTTCATCGATGACCTTACCCAAGGCCGAAACAAAGTCCTTTGGATTATTCATGAGTTCTTTCAAATGCTGCACCAGTTCAAAGTGCTCTCGAATAACTGCAGCAGAACGAGTACCTGTAATTGCTTCAATACGACGTACCCCTGCAGCAACAGCGGATTCAGAAACAATTTTAAAGAACCCAATCTGTCCTGTCGCTTTCACATGTGTACCACCGCATAATTCTTTCGAAAACTGATCTTCAAAAGTGATCACCCGGACAAAATCACCATATTTTTCACCAAACAAAGCTGTCACACCGGAATCCAAAGCCTGTTGGTAAGGTACATTGCGTTCTTCTTTCAAAGGAATATTCTCGCGGATTTTGGCATTCACGATATCCTCCACCTGTTTGATCTCATCCTCAGTCACCTTAGCAAAGTGGGAAATATCAAATCGCAAAATATCAGCGTTAACCAACGAGCCTTTTTGATTTACGTGTGTACCTAACACCTGCTTTAATGCCGCATGTAATAAATGGGTAGCAGAGTGATTGTTTTCCGTATCCAGACGTTTGGTCTGGTCAACCTGTGCGATAAAGGTACCGTTTAGATCCAATGGTAATTTATTGGTAAAATGGACAAAAATTCCATTTTCTTTTTTTGTGTCTGTAATGTAGACCTTTTCGCCTGTCTCTTCTGAAACCAACTCTCCGGAATCACCAATTTGACCTCCCCCCTCAGCATAAAACGGGCTGACGGAAAGCACCAATTGATATTGCTCCTTATTTTTAGCGACGACCTTACGGTATTTTACGACTTCTGTTTTGGCTGTCAGCGTATTATAACCAACAAACTCAAAACCCTCGTCATCATTTACGGCAATCCAATCTCCAGTATCAATTGCTGTGGCCGCACGCGAACGGTCTTTTTGAATTTGAAGTGATTGTTTGAAACCCTCCATATCAACAGACAATCCCTTCTCCCGTGCTAACAATTCCGTTAAATCAATTGGAAAGCCATAGGTATCATATAATTCGAACGCAAAATCACCATTAATAAGGCTATGATCTTCTACGTAGTTCTCAAAACGTTGTACCCCCGTAGACAAAGTTCTCAAAAATGAAACTTCCTCTTCCAGGATTACCTTCTGAACAAAATCCTGTTGTTGGATTAATTCATCAAATACCCCAGTAAATTGTGCTGCCAATACGGGAACAAGTTCATTAATAAATGGTGTCTTAAATCCAAGAAACGTGTATGCATAACGGACGGCACGACGTAAAATACGACGAATGACATATCCGGCTTTATTATTAGACGGCAATTGTCCATCTGCGATCGCAAAACTCACCGCGCGAATATGATCCGATACAACGCGCATGGCAATGTCGGTCTTTTCATCAACACCGTATTTTATTCCAGATTTCTCCGCTATAAAATTAATAGTTGGTGTAAACACATCCGTATCATAATTAGAGGTTTTACCTTGAATACATCTGACCAGACGCTCAAAGCCCATACCTGTATCCACATGTTTCGCTGGTAAGGATTGAAGAGAACCATCTTTCAATCGGTTAAACTGCATAAAAACCAGGTTCCAGATTTCAATTACCTGTGGATGGTCTGCATTAACTAAGCTCTGTCCAGAGATCTGGGCACGCTCTTCCGCAGTTCGCATGTCAAAATGAATTTCAGAACAAGGCCCACAAGGACCTGTCTCCCCCATTTCCCAGAAATTATCCTTTTTATTACCAAGCAAGATCCGGTCCTCGGCAACCCATTGTTTCCAAAAATCGAATGCTTCCATATCTCTGTCCAACCCTTCACTTGCGTCACCCTCAAAAATAGTCACATACAAACGATCCTTATCGAGTTTATAGACTTCGGTCAATAGCTCCCAGGCCCAGGCAATAGCTTCTTTCTTGAAGTAATCTCCAAAGCTCCAATTCCCCAACATCTCAAATAAAGTATGATGGTAAGTATCTATACCAACCTCCTCTAAATCATTATGCTTACCCGAAACACGTAAACAACGCTGCGTATCTGCAACACGCGAAAATTTGATTGGTGCTTCTCCAAGGAATAAATCCTTGAACTGGTTCATCCCTGCATTGGTAAACATCAATGTAGGATCATTTTTTACAACTACTGGTGCTGAAGGTACTATCTGATGCCCTTTGCTTTTAAAAAAGTCTAAAAAGGCTTGACGAATTTCTCTACTTGTCATTTAATTATCTAAAAATATGTGCAAACTTACTCAAAATTGGTCTGTTATGCAATGTAGAACACTAGATAATACCACTGATTGAGCGATTTTGACGATCTGTTTCGCCTGCTTCAGACTGACTTTTCAAACAAAAAAATCAGGGCATAAAATTCAGAGGGACAGGAATATCATCTTTTCTAGATGACAGCAATCACAATTATGCATTAAATACAACATTTTAAAAGCATTAAATGTTATTCAACTTTGTCTTATCAGAATCAAATATCATACGTTAAACAACAAAAACATTTTGACTAATAGTCATTCACAATTGCATTTGTTTTATTACATTTGATAGGTACAGTGACCTCTACAAGGATTTTTTTCTGAGGCAATTCTCCTGTACTGAAAAATTTAAGACAAGATAGTGTAGATAAAATTCCTTTCAATGAAAAAAAACATTCTACTACCGGTAGATTTTTCGACACATGCTAATAATGCTGTAAATTATGCTGTGAATTTGGCAGCTCAAAAAGGGTACAGCATCCATCTTTACCACAACTACACCTCAGCTTCTGCTGTATTTGAGGAGGAAAAAGACTCCACTGACAAAGAAAGTCCTGTATTTAAAGCTGACATACTGATCAAAGATCTTGCTGCGCAAATTAAATCAAAGAATGCTACTCTTGAAGTTACTACGCAATGCGAACGCGGGATGATTACCGAAACCTTGCCGAACATTGCTACACCCGATCGTTTTGATTTTGTCATTATGGGCACAAAAGGTATCACAAACGATGACAGCCAACTTATCGGCAGTACAACTTATGTTATTAGCAAGAAATCAAAAATCCCGGTTTTAGCTATCCCCGCAGAAGCATCGTTTGAACAACTTGACAAAGTCGGTTTATTGTCCAATTTCAAGGAAGAAGAAGTACAGACTGTTCAAGATTTTGTCAATATAATGGGCAAGGACTTTGAATTAAAGCTGATGCACGTCCACTATGACCACTCTTCGGAAAACCGGATAGAAGATAAACTGGAGGTATGGAAATATAAAATCAAGAAACATATTGGCGTAACCAATATCGCCATCGAAGTCGACTCGATACAAGGCGATATCGAAGATCTCGATACTGTCCCTGAAGTCATCAACGAAATGATCCATGCTGAAAAAATCAAAATATTATTAGTGACACGTTCGCGAAAATCCTTTTTTGAACGCGCATTCACAAGATCTGTGGCGAAAGCATTGTTTAGCCATCCGTTAGTTCCAATATTTTTTACCAAAGCATAATTAAGTATATCGCTATGTCTAAATTATTAATACCCGTAGATTTTTCCGAAAACGCAAAGGTGGCGGCAGATTACGCTGCCCAGATCGCTCAGGAAACACATGATGAAATTACGCTCTTTCACTCCTTCACTTCACATATCAATAAATTCGCAAATGCGAAGCATTTAGTGGACCCTACTGAAGAGGAGGCCCATCATAAGATGAAAGAACTTGTCGCTGAACTGCTACAAAAATATCCTTCGTTAAAAATTTTGACCCTATTTACGAACGGTATTTTAGCAGAATCTTTAGAAAAACAGGAAATAAAAGACAGCTACCAGACCGTGATTATGGGAACAAAAGGAGTCACTGGACTCGAATCCGTGTTGATCGGAAGCAACACTTATGACGTCATTAAAGAGTCAAAAATCCCTGTTTTGGCAATCCCCAAAAATGCTATAAAATTAAAAAAAGATAATATTGCATTGCTGACAAATTTTAAACCGGGTGAACTGGAAGTCCTTAAGCAGGCAATCCCATTATACGGAAAAGACTTTCATTTACAGCTCATCCATATCAACAAAAGCGAGCTAGAAATCAACATATTAGGACAAAAACTCGAACAATGGATCGAACAAATCATTGCTGAGACGGGGATTGAGGATATCTCCTATATCGTCAAAGCACCAAGCTATTTTGCGGGCTCCCGAGAGAATATCGCAAATGGCATACATACAATTATTAGGGATGAAGATATTGATGTGATTTTGATTACAAAAAGTAGAAAAACTTTTTTTCAAAACATTTTTACAGAGAATATTGTTAAGCACATGGCTTTTGAAATTGAGGTGCCAAATTTTTTCGGCCGGGTGGATTGACCAAATAATTTTTGGCAAATTTATTGCAAGAGTAGTCAATGAGTTAATTTAACAAGAATTTTATAGTAGAAAATTTTACAAGAACACATTATGAAAATTAGCCTTAAAAAATCAGGATTACTAGTAGCGGCAGGAATTATCTCAACCGCATCCTTTGCGCAAAGTGCAAAGCAGTCATCAATTGAAGGCACTACCCCATTTGGTCCAGCGACACAATACAGGACTTGGTCTATCGGTGTCGGCGCCGGTGTAACGAGCTTACAGAACATTGCTAAATTCAATAATGGCGGCTATGACAAATTGGATTGGAACCTCGGTTACAGTGCCTATATCAAGAAACAAATCTCACCTTCATTCGGGATCAAGGCAACTTATTTTGGTGGAAAGACTTCAGGCTATGTCGCCAGCGATAAACAAGAAGGCTTTGAAACAAAAACACCTTGGTCAGTTGCTTTATCAGGAGAGTTCATTGCAGCCAATACCAATTGGCGGTTTTTCAACAGCTTCATTAAACCTTATGCTTCAATTGGTGTGGGGGTGATGAATGCAGAGACAGCTGCGATCGCAGGTGGGAATAGAGGTGAATATGGTGATTCATATTCTAAGATCTTTGTACCGGCAGACTTCGGTTTAAAATTTGCAGTTGCCAAAGGAATCAACTTCGAATTGGGATACCAATTGAACTGGGCGAACCAACGTTTCGACAATCGCTTCAATACAAATCCACCGCAACAATATAAGAATGATTTGTTCACCTACGCTCATGCAGGCCTAGAATTTGCCTTGGGTAGTGGTAGCAAACCAGCGTTAAGCAATTCAAATCCAGTTGCGACATTGGTAAATGATTATACTGTAAAATATGACGATTTAAAAGCGCAAAACGATGCTTTGAATGCTAAAAACCAAGCTTTGCAAAGTCAATTGGATGGTTTGAACAGTGATTTGAAAGATGATGACGGCGATGGCGTAGCAAACAAATACGACAAATGTCCGGGCACACCTTCTGGTGTACAGGTCGATGGATCTGGCTGTCCAATTACGCTGAAAAACGAAACTAAAGTTGTAGAAAAAGTTGTCGTGACAGAAGCAGATAGAAAAGTAGTTGCTGATGCGATCAAAAACTTAGAGTTCGATTTAAGCAAATCAACGATCCGTCCTACTTCATATGCGACATTAAATAAAGTAGCTGCATTATTGATCGAGAAGAACTTTAGCTTAAAATTAGCGGGTCACACAGATAACACAGGTTCACGCGAATTAAATATGCGTTTATCCAAAGAACGTGCTGAGTCAGTAAAAGCTTACTTAGTATCTCAAGGTGCAAACGCTTCACGTATCGAAGCTACAGGCTACGGTCCTGACCAACCAATTGCATCCAATAAAAATGCAGCTGGCCGTCAACAAAACAGACGTGTAGAGTTTACACTTTATTAATAGCTAATAAATTACATAAAATAAAATGGTGTTTTTCATAAAAACACCATTTTATTTACCTTTTGTCATATTTAAACTACAAACCGATTAGGAATTTAATTTTTAACCTATTACTTTTGCCTCGGTTTATACAAACAAATTCTATGAAACTAAATTTACAATTAGCACTTGCTTTTGCAACTGCAGGCTTATTCGCCAATTCCGCTTTTGCACAAAATACAAAAGTAGCATCAATAGATGGAACAACTCCTTTCGGCTCTGCTACACAATACAGAACATGGTCTATTGGTATTGGCGCAGGGGTAACAAACCAAACCAATATTGCGGGCTTTAACCGTGAAGGTTATGATGATTTAGCTTGGAACTTGGGCTACAGTGCTTATATCAAAAAACAAATCTCACCTTCATTTGGTATTAAAGCGACCTATTTCGGTGGCAAAACTGGTGGAGCATTCAAAGATGGTACACAATCATTCGAAGCCAAAACACCTTGGTCAGCTGCTTTGTCTGGAGAATTCCTTGCTGCAAATACGAACTGGAGATTTTTCAATAGCTTCATCAAACCTTACGCATCAATTGGTGTAGGTGTAATGAACAGCAAAACAACCTTGACGACTGGCTCTACTTCTGTAGAGGCTGATGGTATCTCCAAAATCTATGTACCATTGGATATGGGGCTTAAATTTGCAGTTGCTAAGGGGATTAACTTTGAATTGGGTTACCAACTGAACTGGGTTAACCAAAACTTTGACGGTATTCAAGGGGGCCAATATAAAAATGACTTGTTCAGCTATATCCACGGTGGTCTAGAATTTGCTTTGGGCAGTGGTAGCAAACCAGCATTGAACAACTCAAATCCAGTCGCTACATTAGTAAATGACTACACTTTAAAATACGATGATTTAAAAGCTCAAAATGATGCGTTAAACGCAAAAAATCAAGCTCTACAAAGTCAATTGGATGGTTTAAACAGCGATCTGAAAGATGATGATGGTGATGGTGTAGCAAATAAATACGACAAATGTCCAGGCACACCTTCTGGTGTACAGGTAGATGGAGCTGGTTGTCCAATCGTTGTTAAAAACGAAACCAAAGTTGTAGAGAAAGTTGTCGTTACAGAAGCTGACAGAAAAGTTGTGGCTGACGCGATCAAAAACTTAGAGTTCGATTTAAGCAAATCAACGATCCGCCCGACTTCATATGCGACATTGAACAAAGTAGCTGAATTATTAATCGAGAAAAACTTTAGCTTAAAATTAGCTGGTCACACGGATAATACAGGCTCACGCGAATTAAATATGCGTTTATCCAAAGAACGTGCTGAGTCAGTGAAAGCTTACCTGGTATCTCAAGGTGCAAATGCTTCACGTATCGAAGCTACAGGCTATGGTCCTGATCAACCCATCGCAACAAATAAAACTGCTGATGGTCGTCAACAAAACCGCCGTGTAGAGTTCACTCTTTATTAGTCGATATTCCTCGATTTATACAGCCAAAAGGCATCACTAAGAGTGATGCCTTTTTTTATGGGATCAACAGTCTAAATCTGATATTTCTCTGGTGTTTAAAACAAATAGGGGTTAAATAGGCTAATGACCATTCGTAGATCAACTCCAGTCTGCCCATCTTTTGTCAATCCTATTGTTTCAACCAGATATTATCCAAACCATAGCCTATACCTCCAATTTCTGAGAATGCATCAACATCAAAAGATGCATCGGGTTCTTTTTGAGGGAGATATACAATACCGATATCTACCGAAAAATTAAAAAACAAAAAAACTTTTTGTCCATCTATAAGGATCGGTTTTAAATCCTTATCCAATACTTGCGCCTTTGGCACAAAAGTAGCGTCAATCGGGATTTTGATAAATTCTTCGGGAATTTTATCTGATATCAAGCCGGTAGTCAGGATCGGAGTTTCGTCATACTTGACCATATCCATTCCCCAGCTTTCATCATAGACAGGCTTACCTTGATAAACCGCCAATCGAATTGGCTCACCATTAAGTGAAATTGTTTTATTATAATTTAAGATCTTTACTTGCCTCACACCCGGAATCGGTTTTACATCATCCCCTAAAGGGTTCGGTCCAACAACCAGAGAAGGATCAATGGGACTTTTACTATGGACGCCAAAGGTATTTAATCCTGATTTGAGAGAAAGCTGTTGCTCTAGGACGACCTGATCATTGTTATTGTATGCAACGACCAATGAAGAATCGGCATCTTTATTTCGTATGAAAATAAAATTAGCATTGCTTGAATTAGCAACTTTTCCATCTACCGTTACTCTTTTTATATCCACTGACGCAGAGCTATAGGATCTAAAAGCAATACGTGCGATTTCATCCTGCACTTGAACCACTTCGCCTTTCTGGCAGGAGGATAACATACCCCCGATCCAAAGGGCAACAAAATATAGAAATATATTTTTAATCATATGTAAAGAATTAAAACAGTGGACCACAAAAATGGCGCACTCAATAAATAAATATTAATAGTTTTTTGAATTAGATTGAGTCCAATTTGCCGTCCAAGGAGCAGCTGTTGGAATTGTTGTTTGAAGCTCGTTGAGCAAACCAGCATTCAAATCTGATTTGAACTTTACTGTATCCTTATTACATGACGTCAATGTGACAGCAAAAAGAACCGATAACAACAATAATCTTTTCATTTTTTTAATTGATTTAAAAATCAATCGTTAGAAATTATAGCTAACTGAAAGATTAAACCTTCTTCCATCTTTTTTACGATAGGTTATTATATCTCCATCCCCTTTATTATATTTTATAGATTTGTCTTTTTTCAACACATAAAATTTTGTATCATCTTGATCATAATCTTGAATATTCATATAATACTGCGTCCATTCATCCAATAGGTTCGTCATATTGAATTTTACTTCCATCTTGCCCTTTAGAAAACGTGTATAAAGTTGTACGTCCAATTGTTTTGGAGCCAACTCATATTCCACATTGTTCATATTAACATTAGCTAAATTTGTGCGATACCCTCGATGATTATAACTTGCTGTTACCCCGAAAAGTTCACCCCAGTATCCTACACCTAAATTCAATAACCAAGGCGACTGCCCCATCAGTGGTCTATCTTGATTGGGGTAGCGTTGTTGAACACGCTCAGCAACTTGAGTTTCAGCGTTATTAATCCATTGCCAATGACTTAAGACATTAACCTTCGATTTGAGCAGCGTTCCGTTGGCAGATATAAATATGTCTTTTAACCAGTCCTTATCCGATAGAAATGTCAAATTTTTCCTAATCTCCATTTCAAGTCCAAGATTTTTCGCATTTTCCATATTGGCAAAAGTATAAGTGTTCCCCCCACTATGAACAAGTTCTATGGGTTTATCCAAGTATTTATAGTATCCTGTTATTGAAATTATTTCACCCGGAGATGGATACCATTCAAATCGAAGATCTACATTATCGATCAACGTGGATTTAACTTGCTCTCCATAAACATAACCGTCTAACTCATAATCATACATAGCAAACATGCCAACTTCTCTAAAATCTGGTCTAACTACAGTCCTTGAGTAACTACTTCGAATATTGAAATTGGATGTTAGCCTATAGGTTGCATTAATAGAGGGTAAAAACCGCCAATTATTTTCTTTTACACCGAAACGATGCCTCTGGACGTCATTGGGATCTGGCTCATCCTGATAAGTCCTCCTATATAATTCTTCCTGCTTAGAGTTTAAATTAAAATATTCTGCACGAACACCATATACCAAACGCAATTTATGCCATAGCATTTGATCTGCCATCAGATACACTGCCTGTGAAGACATTTTACCATCATAATATCGACCGCCCAATGCATCTGCGTAGTAATAGGCCTGCCCGTTTCCATTACCTATATTATCTGCGCTGAATAACTGATCATAAGGAATTTCTATCTCTGGAGGCAATTGATTCGCAGTACCTTCTGCCCATGATCTCGTCCAAGGGACGAAATTGAATAAATGCAACGCTCTCTTCTTCGACCAGGCCTGATAGCCCAATTTCACCAAGGTTGGAACAGCTGTATTTTCGCCGAATTTTCGTGAAAATGCAGCACTCCAATTATAATCTGTTTCATCAATATTTGTCCATCTTCGCGAGTCCCTGAAAATCCCCGCTACAGATGAACTACGATGAGTTAATAATCCCGGGGTTTGGAAATAAGGAATATTATCTATCAGAGTAGTTACCCTATAGGAAAGCTTTCGTTCATCTAAAATTTGCTGTTTGATTTTGTTAACAGTAATCATTCCTTCAGCTTTTATTTCCCACGGCAATTGATACTCCCCAACCAATTGGTGTTGCTGCAAAGACATTGCTTCAGGCAATTGATAAATCAGTTTGCTTACTTCAGGATTAGAATCACTATAGGGTTTTTGAATAGATTCATTATAAATATCACTGTACGTACGCGCATACATGTTCTTTAAGGAAACTTTAAAAGCTTGTCCCTGCCAGCCCATATTGGCCATTAATCCGCCACTGCTATTGAAGCGATAGGATGTTCCTGCTCCATTGTCACCGAGACCTACACTATCAATATAATTATTTATACTTACCGAATTACGTACATTATTAAATGCTATGATGTTTTGTTCGTTTCTAAAATTTGCGGATGCCACAAAGCCCAATCGCTGTCCATTATTGAATTCATAAACCCGTCCAAGCGAAAAACGCATATTTTGATTGGGGTATGCTTTATACTTATATTGTCGCAATGCATCATTATTAAAACGCTTGGACTGTGCGATAGCATCCAAATTGTTATACTTCACGACATCGCCAAACTCCGTTGGATTTAAGGGGGTATTGTTCAATTCAGGATCAGTCAAAATATAACCGGGAGGCGCATCCAATTGTATCGCCCGACTATTCCACTGCCAGGTTTTTATTCCATCGGGCATCTTAGACGATTTGTCAAAGAAACCAAAATATTCACTCGTGTGCCGTTCTCCCAGCCGATAAAAGTCTTTACCTGTTGTACGGGAATTACCACCAATCCCATATTGTACTGTCGTAAAATTCTTCTCCGGAATATCCAATGTATTCACCGAAACCTGTCCGCCCGAAAATTCAGCGGACACATCCGGTGTTGCCGTTTTATTGACCACCACCGAGCTCACCATCTCTGTCGGAATAATATCAAAGGAAAAATCCC
Source organism: Sphingobacterium sp. (assembly GCA_031277685.1). Lineage (GTDB taxonomy): Bacteria > Bacteroidota > Bacteroidia > Sphingobacteriales > Sphingobacteriaceae > Sphingobacterium. The sequence continues at coordinate 13,077 of JAITLV010000021.1, forward strand.
GTCTATTCTGCGAAGTGCTCGGAATCACGACCCCATCCAGCATGGCCTGATTGTAGCGGTCGGACATGCCCCGTACAATGACGTTCCGGTTATTGACAGTGGTCAATCCGGTAACACGTTTCAAAACCTGTCCCATATCATTGTCCGGTGTCCGGGCGATCTGTTCAGCTGATATGCCGTCTGTCACCGAAGCTGCGTTTTTTTGTGCCGCATACAATCCAGCTACAAAGGCTTTTTTAAACGATACACTGACAACAGCCGTTTCCAACGCATTTACCTGCGTCTTCATAGCAATATTTAACGCTGTCCGTTGTCCAGCCTGTATTTTAACCCCCTCAACACGTTGGGTCTGGTAAGAGAGATAACTAACTTCCAGTATGTAGGTTCCCGGTTCAGCATTCAAAAGATAGCTGCCATCGATACCGCTCTGTGTAGATTTATTGGCACCGATCAGTTTGATGCTGGCATTGGCCAAAGGCTGACCGCGATCATCAATAACTTTACCTGAGATGCGCCCATCCTGCTGTACCGGTTTTTCGACTAATGTAATATAGACACCATTGTCGTGAGCCATCAGGTCTGTCTCGCTGAGCAGATAACGCATAACATCGCGGACGCTGTTACTTTTAAAAATTTTGGCCCTTATTTTTTTCTTTGCCAGATTATATTTCGTTGCATCGAAAGCGATATGTATATTCTGGGATTCCAAACGTTCGAAAGCCGCCGGAATATTGGATTCACTAAAAGAAACTGTAATCTTTTTATTGAGCAACTGTCCATGTGCGACAGAAGCAAGGAGCATTTCAGCCGACAGGATCGAAAGAAGTAAAGCTAGCAACGAAGTCCTTATCATAAACTTAATATCGTTTTGCGTAACGTATTGCTTAAATTTCATAAATTTGTATGCGTATATAATATCTCTATAAGTTGTTGTATATGTACTGTATACCATCTCCAAATGGTGTATGCTTCAGAGTTGACGATGGCCGTCGTCAGCTCTTTTTTTATTTCCAAACTAGTAAATATGCACTATCCTGCCCTCCTTTCTGGATTTATTGTGATGAATTGCTTTGATACTTTCCAGCGTTGCCATCCAAGACAGCTGCTTTGATATCGGCATGCTATAACGCTGTTGGGCAATCCGCCGGTCGTCAGCTTTAATATCCACATCATAGATATTTTTGACCGCCAGCGCCAATTCCGCAAAACTGCTTTGTTTTAGGTAAACCCGTCCTTCAATCCAGCTATTACGTGTCGTCAGATCAAAAGTCTCCCGGTTGCTATTTTGGTTATTTTTGGCATAACGGATCTGTTCGCCGCGGGCGAACACACCCAGTGGATTATTATTGGCCGTGACCTGCACTTTACCTGTAAATACAGACACCGATATATCATCCAGTTCCGCATAGTTTTTCACGGTAAATGAGGTCCCCAATACCTCTGTCTGCAGCTGTTGGGCATTGACAATAAAAGCCTTTGTAGAATCTTTCTTGACCTCAAAGAATGCTTCTCCAGCCACAAGCTCCACAACCCGGTCCCGCCTACCGTAAGAGACAGTATCCAATTTAATCTGGGAATAGGCATTCATTATAACAGTTGATCCGTCGGCCAAAAGCACGCGTTTACGTTGCGAGGCACCTGTTTCAAAAATCCGGTAACCCGGTTTTAAATTCACTTCTTTTCGGGAGAAATTCAGGTCATACTGTTTTTTCCAAAACAAAATACCAAAGCACAACAGCAGGCTTGCAGCAACTGCTCCGCTCCAATAGCTAATTTTCCGAACCGCTGATTTTTTGGGAGCATTACTTCCAATCCGTTGCTTTATGCTATTCCACAACTGAGCCTCATCTATCTCCCATTCAGGCAACTCTTCTTGGTCAAGCGTATCATACCAGCGATCGATCAGGGAGCGCTCAGCCCTGTTGGCTTTGTTCTGCTGATATCTATAGATTAAGGAATCAAAAATTCTTCTTTTCACTTTTTTGCTTACTGTTTATATACAAGTCTTCAAAAAAGCGAAAAGGTACTTCAATAAATGGTTAATATTTTATAAACGAATTGTTAAGTTGATTTTTACACCTACAATAGGCTCTAACGTCCACTATTTACTTGGAGAGTTCCTCCAAAATAAAAATAAGTAGGATAGAAAAACTACTGTTTTGAACATTTTGGTAACCTATTATTGCCTTCTTCAGTCTTTTGGACGCTTCGCTAAGGTTATTTTTTACAGTTTGCTCCGAGAGCCCCATTCGTAGTGCTATCTCACGAATCGATAGATACTCCCACTTCAATAAGAGTACCTGCCGCATATTATGCGGCATAACCTCCAATTCCTCTTCCAGCATTTTTTCCAGGTTGAGGTATGTTTCAAGTTCTTCAGGATGCTGCTGTACATAGTCAAAAACATGTTTACTCCAATAATCCAGGAGTTGATCTTTTGCTTTATTGGAATTGAAGAAATCTATAATCTTATATTTGAGCATTCCCTTCAGATAAGCAGGAAGATTCATCTGGATATCGATCGTATGACGTTTTTCCCAAAACTGAACAAACAGTTCCTGAAGAATATCTTCCACATCCTGCGGATCAAAAATACGTCGGATGGCATGTTGATAAAGATCTTTCCAACAATATTGATATAACTCAGCATAAGCAGTAGTATCATTCCGCTCTTTTATAGCCTTTAGCCACTGCTGATGTATAATTGGTATTTGACCCATACAGTGACCAAAAATAGGGTTGACATATTAAGTTTTTATTAATAAATGAATAAAGAAATTATACACGGTAAAATAGTTTATAATCAAAATAGTACTTAATCAGTATGTTATAGCTACATGCTGAAAATAACGTTTTTATCCCTTTGATTTGAAATTCTTCAATCTCATTAAAAATCAATCACTTAAATTATTTGTTTATTCAAATATTATTCTTACCTTTGCAACGCCTTAGGCAATAGTGCCTATTGTATATAATATTTCATGAACCCATTTTTAGAACTGGGAATCCGTGAGGAAGTTGTTAATGCCATCTCAGAATTAGGTTTCGAAAAACCTTCTGAAATTCAGGAAAAAGCCATTCCTGTTTTATTG
>JAITLV010000276.1 GCA_031277685.1 Sphingobacterium sp.
TTACTCTTGAAGCGATATCTGACATGATTTTATAGTTTAATTGTTTAATAAATCTGTGCAAAGAAAAATAAATTTCATCAAAATTCAAACCTAAATTGATATTTAGATGAAAGTCACCATGTTAGGCGACCGAACTTATTCGCGTCTTATACTAGCTAACCCACTCTATATTAACTTAGTTCAAGTATAACAAAAATTATTTTGTATTCCAAACGCTCTGCTAATTAACTCAAATTTTACACAAAAAGTATATTCCGACCTTAAAATTATTAGTACCTTCGTTAATATAAGAACATATATTTTAGGAACAAAGTGGTCAACAAGTTAGTAGCAAGATTAGATATGGACATGGATGAAGAGTTAGATTTCACCCTACTTGCCATCACCTGCCCGCTTAAAGATTATCGCCTCTGCCATTTCATCAACAAAATGACAAACCTCGATTTTTCCAGAGGAAAAGAGAGCAAATATGATCATGACGGCCGCCCAAAAAACAAATCTGAAGAAGAGCTCGAATATCATATCATCTTTGACGTAAAGAAAAAAATAAGCTATCACTTCACCGCTTTTCACTATATCAGTCCAGATTCGGACACCGAGTATTTTCTTATTAACAATAAAAGTATTGAGGGAACCTTTTTAATCCCTGAAAACCCCCATTTTGATTTCTTTGTCATTATCAAAAATTACATCTGCGAAGAGGATGTGGAACATATAATCAAAAGGATCAGCAAATTACCGGAGGTGGTCATTGCAAAAGAAATATCTCCAAAAATATTGAAATCTAAAGAAAATCTCATATTTTAGCAGACTGTAGGTTAGTGTAGCAAATACACGCAACTATAAATCTAAATTAATTCGATTTAGTTTTGACAAAAGACAACAATACAGCTTATTGTTTGTTGTCATAAATGAAGAACATTAAAATACAAAATAACAGATGGAAAAAGTTCAAAAAAGGACTAAAATTGTCGCAACATTAGGCCCTGCTTCGGCAGACAAACAAGTTTTGACCAACATGATTGCTAAAGGGGTTGATGTGTGTCGGTTGAATTTCTCTCATGGCAGCCAGGCAGATCACCTTAAGGTAATCGAAACTATAAATGCAATAAATAATGAAACCGGATTCAATGTTGCCATCTTAGCTGACTTACAAGGTCCAAAGATCAGGATCGGAAAAATGAAAGAAGGTGGTGCTGTTCTCGTAAACGGTTCAAAAGTTGAAATCACAACACATGAACTCATCGGAGACGAAAACAGAATCTACATTACATACGAAAACTTTCCAAACGATGTTGAAGCCAACGAAATCATTTTACTTGATGACGGAAAACTTCAACTTCGTGTTTTAGAGACCAACCACAAAGATACAGTTACTTGTGAAGTGGTACATGGTGGCATCCTGACTTCACGTAAAGGTGTCAACTTACCAAACACCAAAGTATCCATCCCTTCTTTAACTGAAGAGGATCTGGACAACTTAAATTTTGCTTTAGATCACGGTGCTGACTGGATTGCAATGTCATTCGTACGTTCAGCGGAAGACATCGCTCAATGTAAAAAAATCATCGCTGAAAAAGGCAGCCATGCACGCGTCATCGCTAAAGTTGAGAAACCTGAAGCCATTGAAAACATTGATGCAATCATTGAAGCAACCGATGCTGTCATGGTCGCTCGTGGTGACCTGGGTGTTGAACTTCCAATGGAAGAAGTACCAGGGCTTCAAAAGATCATCGTCCAAAAATGTAGAGACCTTTCCAAACCTGTAATTATCGCTACGCAAATGCTAGAGAGCATGATTACGACACCTCGCCCTACTCGTGCTGAAGTAAACGATGTTGCCAATTCAGTATTGGACGGTGCAGATGCAGTGATGTTAAGCGGAGAGACTTCAGTCGGTGAATTCCCGGAGATTGTAATCGAAACAATGAGTAAGATTATTATCCACGTGGAACAAACTTCTTATCCTTATTCTAATGAGAAAGTTAGTGAAATCCACGATGGAACACTTATTCCGGATGCGATTTGTGCTTCTTCGGTTTATCTTGCTCAAAAAACAAATGCTTCAGCAATTGCCGTATTGACATCTTCCGGAGCAACAGCGTTTGAAATCACAAGTTACAGACCGAATGTAGATATTTTGGTCTTTACCGGAACAGCAAAATTATTGAAACAATTGAGTTTGCTTTGGGGTGTAAAAACATTTATCTATGACAAATTCGAAAGTACTGACGGATCCATTCATGATGTAAATAAGTTTATCGTAAAAAACAATTACGTTCAACCGGGATCAATCATCATCAATACGGCGTCTACTCCGTTAATTGAAAAAGGAAAAACAAATACAATCCGTGTTTCTCAATTGTAAGAAATAAGGACATAAAAAAAGAAAGGCATTCCCATGATGGGAATGCCTTTCTTTTTTTATTTTTTGGGATATAATGAATCTATTTTAAATTTGAAATCTTTCACTTTCAGGCTATCTTCTAACATTTTAAACCGTAATGTATCCTGTTGTGATTTCTTCTTCCTGGACATTTTCTCTGTCCCCGGCATTGGCGCCAGACTATCTACATTTTTGTATTTCTTTACAGGCATTTTATACTTAGCCGATGTTGTATCTAACCCAAGGACTGGCATCTTGGATTGTTTATCCTGCAGTAACGGACGATGCTCTTTTAGCTTAATCTGACCAAATGCACCCCCCACTGTAAAAGATAATGCCAATGATAATACATAAGTTTTCATAACACAATCTATTTTAACTCCTAATTTACAACAACATAACCAAGATTTAAAGCAATTGCTGTTAAACATTGTTAAAACAACTCCAAAACAATTTAGCATCTTTATATTTGTAACAATTCAAGTAAAGCAGAAGGTAGAACACGGGAATTGCCCAGAAATACAGCATCTAATGCACTCATAATGCTATTGAGAATATATATTTGCAAAACATAATTTCATGAAAAAAAATAGTATTGTATTAATTATTGGACTAATGTCTTTGGCACTAATTGGAGTATTGGCCATGCAATTCTATTTTCTACGAGATTCCTATCGTCAAAAATCACAACTCTTTGATGAATCTGTCAATGCCGCGCTCACTGCAGTCGCAGGAAAACTTGAACGACGCGAGGTCGTAGATTTTGCGAAAGTACAACAGGAGCGTAATATCGAAAAATCCAAGCAGGAACAAGCCAAGCAACGTCAATTAACCGAGCAGCTTCGGCTACAAACTCAAATTGAGAATCTCCGGGGCCAATTAGAGCAGGTCTATCAAAAATATAAAATACGAGAAGACAAATTAAAAGCACTTTATCCTAATGTCGTAAATATTGAAAACTGGTTTTACGAGACCTATATCAAACGGACTCAATACCAAGACCTGGTCGAAATTAACATTGTCAAAACCCCGACAACAAATAGCATGTATTATCAGGAAGATGTCATTGTGTCTGCAACAAAGACTATCCCCCGCATAGAAGCCAAAGATGATAGTACACGCTTTTTGATTATCCATTTTGATGATTACAAAAGACTGATGGGAAAAGATTTATTTGTACTTCCCCCAAGATCAGATCCCAAATTAGCTCGGAAGATTTTCGAACTTGAAACGAAATTAAATAGATTATCGCGTCAAAATGCCGGATATGAATTTAATGTCTACGACTCTGTCGCCATGCTCGGCGGTAAAAAGGCCGACTACATTGAGGATGTCGCAATTGGTATGGAGTTAGCGAAAAGACCTTTAAAAGATCGGTTAAATGTTATTATTGTCCAAGAACTGCTGAAGGACGAATTGCTACATCGCGATATTAAAGCTCCCTTTAATATTGAAATATGGAGCACAAGCAATATTTTGCTAAATAATATTCTCAATGAAGCCGAACTAAATACCTCCCAGAATACGACAAAGTACTCTACTGCACTTTTTAAAGGTGACGTGGGTGCCGCCCCCGGAAAGTTAACCATATACTTCCCGAATAAAAAGGCGATCATAGCGGACAACATGGGCTACCTGCTACTTCCTATGCTCACCCTACTGTTCTTATTGGTCGGCTGTTTTGCTTACACGCTCATTATTATCTTTAGGCAAAAGAAGGTATCCGAAATGAAAACCGACTTCATCAACAATATGACACACGAGTTTAAAACTCCTGTGGCCACCATCATGATCGCCAGTGAATCACTCAAGGATCCCGACATCAATGCGGATCACAATCGCGTACAGAAACTGGCCAATATCATCTACGATGAAAATGTTCGTCTTGGAAATCATATCGAACGGGTATTAGATCTCGCAAAACTTGAGAAAGAAACACTCAAACTCGATCGCGAAGATGTTCATATCAATGATCTTGTTGCTGCTGTCACAGACAGCATGCAGCTCCGTATGCAAAACATTGGCGGTCAATTCAGTATTGACCTCTCTGCTACAAAAGATGTGGTTGTCGGTGATGAATTGCACTTCTCAAATGTGTTTTACAACCTAATGGACAATGCGATTAAGTATAGCAAGGGCGATCTACATGTGAATATCAATTCCAAAAATGTTGGCGACAACATCGTTATCACTATCGCCGATAACGGAATCGGCATGAGCCGCGATCACCTACAGAAAATATTTGATCAATTTTACCGCATTCCTACGGGCAATGTCCATAACGTCAAAGGCTTTGGCCTGGGTTTAAGTTATGTTCAGGATATACTGAGAAGACTCAATGGAAGAATCACCGTAAAAAGTGAAAAAGATAAGGGCACAACCTTTGAAGTAATTTTGCCCTTAAAAAAATAACACGTTCCTTTTTTGTATATTCAAGGAACATTAGTGAAAATTAACAGATTCATTATGCAAAAAATATTATTAGCAGAAGATGATCCCAATTTGGGGGATCTTTTAAAGGATTATCTCGAATTAAAGGGGAAATTTGATGTTACGCTTTGTACAGATGGAGACGAAGCTGTTTCCCAGTTCAAAAAAAGTGATTACGATTTATGCATTTTCGATGTCATGATGCCAAAAAAAGACGGTTTTACCGTTGGGCGTGAAATCAGAAAGACCAATAGTACAGTACCCATTATCTTTGCCACCGCAAAGGGCATGATGGAGGACAAAACCGAAGCATTTGAATTGGGCGGAGATGATTATATCACCAAACCGTTCCGCGTTGAAGAATTACTTCTTCGCATTAATGCCCTACTTAAACGGAGTGTCAGAGATAAAGAGGATGAAGTCGTCGCAGATAAATTTGAAATTGGCGATTACTTCTTCGACTATACAAGTCAGCAGATTTCTTACAAAGGACAGATGCAAAAACTATCCACAAAAGAAGCTGAACTACTCCGCTTGCTTTGTTTAAAAAAGAATGATGTATTGACGCGGGAAGAAGCTTTATTAAAAATATGGCATGACGACAACTATTTCACCGGGAGAAGTATGGATGTATTTCTCAGCAAGCTTCGCAAATACCTAAGAGAAGATAGTAAAGTTGAAATCGTCAATGTTCATGGAAAAGGTTACAAACTCTTGGTGAGTTAAAGACATAGCGGGTGGGATACAATTTCAGGATTTCACCCGCTTATCCAATGAAAAGAAAGAAATAAAACTTTTCTATCCTTAGTAGAATATAAAAAATAGCTGCACTTTTATAAAAAATTTGCATATCAAAAAGAAATGTTCTAACTTAGCGTCGCTTATAGAGAAAGGCAGAGGGAATAGACCCGATGAAGCCTTAGCAACCTGTCCCTTGACAAGGTGCTAAATTCTACCCTACTTGATATGGGAATGATAAGCCGAA
>JAITLV010000322.1 GCA_031277685.1 Sphingobacterium sp.
AGACTGATGTAACTACTTCGGGCCATTTGAGTCGTTTTTATGTGTTAGTTTTTATTGTCATAGACCTTGAGATAAAGCATGGTCAACAGTGCTCCAATACTTGCCATTCCTACTCCAACAAGCGATGGGGTATTGTATGCTAATCCCATGGTAATCGGAATTCCACCTAGAAATGCACCCAGTGTATTCCCCAGATTGAATGCGGCCTGTCCACCTGCTGCAGCCAATGTCGCAGCATCTTTCGAAGCACGTATCAACATCAGCTGGGTCGGAGAGCCAATGGTAAATGAAACTAAGCCCGTGATAAAAGCGAGCGGGTAGGCTGTCCAGCCGAAAGGAGACACAAAATAAACCATGACCAAACAGAGTGCCATAGCAGAAAAGCTCGCGATAGCCGCTTTCGTTGGTGAGATCGTATCCGCTAGCTTTCCGCCGATTAGATTCCCAAAAAACATACCAACGCCAATCAAGATCATGATAAGTGGTACCCGATCAGCGGCAACACCCGAAACCTTGGTTGCCAAGGGGGCGATATAACTGATCCAGGCAAATAATCCGCCAGTACCAATGGCGATAATGGCCATGAGCAACCAGGCAATCTTTTTGTTGAAAAAGTTCAACTGATTGAATATATTATTCCCTTTAGAAGCTTCAATCTTGGGCATCCAAGCATATATCGCTGCGAAGGTAATCAGGCCCAATAGGCTGATAATGCCATAAGTCAGTCGCCAAGAATAATGATGGCCAAGATAGGTCCCCAGTGGAACACCAGCAAGGTTTGCAATAGTCATTCCCGTAAACATAATAGAAATAGCCTGTGCTTCTTTCCCTTTTGGCGCAAGTTTGGCAGCAACGACAGAGCCTACACCAAAGAATGCCCCATGTGGAAGACCGGCCATAAAACGTGAAAGACTGATTAGGAACTGCCCCGGCGCAATACTGAATAAACCGTTGAAAATAAAAAATAATAGCATTAAAAAGAGTAAAACCTTTTTTGGTGGATATTTACCCGTAAATAAGACTAATGTGGGTGCCCCCACAACTACGCCAAGGGCGTATAGGGCAATGAGATGAGCTGCAGTTGGAATTTCGACCTGCAGATCCTTAGCAATATCAGGTAGGATGCCCATCATCGTGAATTCGGTCATCCCGATGGCAAGTCCTCCAAAGGCTAAGGCAATAATTCCTTTGTTCATATGGATGGTTGGAAGTTGATACGCAAAAGTAAAAATAAAAAACGGGTTATCGTATGTTGATTTACGGATCCCTGTAACAATCCCTTTGGGCGAGCCATTCGATCAAGATAAGGTAGCAGTAGACCCGCCAAAGGCCTACCTATCCAAAATCTCAATACTCAAATCTAAAATCTAATACCTTTTTTTAGGTACGCAGGTAATATCCTTAGTCTTTCTCAAGACAATAGGGCGTTGATCAAATCGGCTCTCCAATACGACCGAGTCTGCAGAATGATAGACAACTTTAAAACGTGGGATATATTGCCCCGAAAGATAGCAACCTGAAATCTTCTGTTTGCCATTCTCTTTGGTATAAATTCCGTCAACAATAACTGAATCACCACGTAAGACATAGATACCTTTGGCATGCTCTGTCCAAATACCGTTTTTATAACAACTATCTGGGATAGTCTGTACTTTGTTGTTCACATGCATTGTGGCGTAGATCGAATCACAGGTAAATTTAAATTCAGTCAATGTATATTGCATCATCTGATCTTGTCCCGGAATACTATCCTGTATCCATTCACCCTGTAAAAACGAAGCCCCTTCACTTTGCATCTCCGAATTGAATTTGCAAGCGGTAAAAAAGAAAAACATACCTATGGCCAATGCCAATAGGTATGTTTTTGATGATCTATTTTTTATTGAAATTATAGTCACAGCTTATTTTAAACTTCCAACCATCTCCTCAGGTTTTACCCAAGCATCGAAATCTTCCGGAGTCACATAACCCAAACGTACCGCTTCTTCTTTAAGCGTAGTTCCATTTTTATGTGCTGTTTGTGCAATTTCAGCAGCTTTGTAATAACCAATTTTTGTATTTAAGGCAGTTACCAACATCAAAGAATTGTCAACCAATTCTTTGATACGTTTGTAATTAGGTTCGATACCAGCGGCACAGTGCTCTTCAAAAGAAACACAAGCGTCACCCAATAAACGTGCGGATTGCAAGAAATTTGCAGCCATCAATGGTTTGAATACGTTCAATTCATAATGCCCTTGTGTACCGCCAATCGTGATCGCAACATCGTTACCCATGACCTGCGCAGCAACCATCGTTAAGGCTTCACATTGAGTCGGGTTTACTTTACCTGGCATAATAGAAGATCCGGGTTCATTTTCAGGGATAAGAATTTCGCCGATTCCCGAACGAGGGCCAGAAGCTAACATGCGGATATCGTTTGCAATTTTATTCAAGGCTACCGCCAATTGTTTTAATGCTCCATGTGTTTCTACAATAGCATCATGGGCTGCCAAAGCTTCAAACTTGTTCTCAGCTGTAACAAATGGTAATCCTGTAAATTCAGCAATGTATTTTGCAACAACAACATCGTAGCCATTAGGTGTGTTTAAGCCTGTTCCGACTGCAGTACCGCCCAATGCCAATTCAGATAGGTGTGAAAGTGTATTTCTTAGTGCTTTTAAACCATGGTTTAATTGTGCGACGTAACCAGAAATCTCCTGACCTAATGTCAATGGTGTAGCATCCATCAAGTGTGTACGACCGATTTTAACGACAGTCTTGAACTCTTCGGCCTTTTTCGCTAATGTATCACGTAGTTTTTCCACACCTGGAATAGTAATTTCAGCGACAGCTTTATAAGCTGCAATATGCATACCGGTCGGGAATGTATCATTGGATGACTGTGATTTATTTACATCATCATTTGCTTTTAAAACAGGTTCTCCTTCGCCAATTTTATGTCCAGCTAATACTTGGGCACGGTTTGCAACAACTTCATTTACGTTCATGTTAGATTGTGTTCCCGAACCTGTTTGCCAAATAACCAATGGAAATTGATCGTCTAGTTTACCTGCAAGGATTTCGTCACATACAGCGGCAATGGCATCACGTTTTTCAATCGGTAATACACCTAATTCGTGGTTTGCATAAGCTGCTGCTTTTTTTAAGTAAGCAAAACCTGCAACAATCTCATGTGGCATAGAAGCTGCCGGTCCGATTTTGAAGTTGTTACGTGAACGTTCTGTTTGCGCACCCCAGTATTTATCTGCAGGTACCTGAACTTCACCCATCGTATCTTTTTCAATTCTGAATGACATATTGTTTTGTATAAGTAATAACGTAAAAATTAATCGTCTGTGTGCAAGGCACACAACACATCGATCACAAAGTTAATGGATAATACAGTAAAAAGTAAAAATTAAAGGTAAAAATAAAAAAACTCAAAAACCAAGTCGCTTTGTCAAGGATTCATTCACATGATGAAATACCTGTTTGGGTTTTAATGTACGCCAGGATAATTCATTCAATGCACCTCCAAAGTTGATGTAATAGTCTATATTTTGTTGCTGGAACTCTTCAATGACATGCGGCCGGAACCCAATGCCCGCAATCCATCCGTCATCGATATCTTGAAACCATTCCTCGTAGTAAGAGTCATCCGAGGCGTGGAAATTCAGTACATTCTCGCCAATGAGGATAAAATATTTTATGCCCTGACTGATCAGTACATCTATTATCTCCCTTTTAAGCAGCATGATATCATTGTATATGGCATCGTTCCATTCGCCGATCAATTCGATTATACAATATTGTTTGTCATAATCGACAAACAATATCTTTAGATACAGCGTGAGTGAGCCAAATTCATCCCATTGTGGATGAAGCAAAAAGTTGTAAATCTGCTTGTCGAAATCGAATTCGCTGTAGACCGTACCATAGAATGGTGATTGTTCATCCTCTGCGGCGATGTAATAGTCTCGCCAATTGTAATAAGGTTCGATTTCGTGCATATATTAAATTCCTTTCCAAGTTCAAACTAAGATAAATTTGTGCTTATTTGCAAGTTTCATTGATGCTATTTCGTGTTTTCCGCCAAAGTCGGTGAAAAGGATTCCAAGGGATAAACAGCTTAAGGAAATTTTTTGTTTTTAATGTAAAATTATACAGCTGTGTACGGATTAAGCCGAATAAACTTGTTACATTTGGAGGGTAATTTCATGAGCTCATAGGCTCAGGTTATCTTTTTATAAACACGGAGTTTTTCCTATGCAAAAGAGTATTAAGCGAAATATTTTTGTAGCTGCTACATATGCTGCAGTATTGCTTCTTGGCTTGCTGTTAGGACAAAACTATGCGGAAGAACAGGGGAGTAACCAGAAAACGACTTTTTCCAGTTTGGGCTCCAATGGTAATTCGGATAAATTGCAATACCTGGTCCAGTTGATCTCCGAAAACTATGTAGATAATATCAGTGTTGATACGGTACAGGATGAAGCCATTGAACATGTGGTTTCTCGCCTTGATCCTTTCTCCACTTTTTTACGCCCGAATCAGGTGCTTGCCAAACAGGAAACCCTGGAAGGTTCTTTCGATGGAATCGGCGTTGAGTATTTCCGTTTAAAAGATACACTGCTTGTCGTCGGAATGGTCTCTGCAGGGCCTGCGGAAAAAAGTGGTATGCGGATCGGTGATCGTATTCTAAAAATCGGAAATAAAGATCTTGCTGGAAAGAAGGTGCCTGAGGCGGAAATTGAAAAATTGATCCGGGGGAAAAAAGGTACTGCGGTACTTATTTCTATTCAACGTAATGGACAGGCGCTTGTTAATCCACTGAAAGTCATTCGTGATCAGGTAAACGTCACCAGCTTGGATGCATCTTACATGATCGCACCTAAGACTGCTTATATTAAGATCCGGCGTTTTGGACATAAGACTGCGGATGAATTCAAACAATCATTAATTGATTTGCGTAAAAGTGGCGCACAGGATCTCATCTTGGATCTACGAAACAATGGCGGTGGATTTGTCCATACAGCGATAGATCTGGCGGGACAGTTTTTTAAGGAAAAGAGGTTGTTGATGTATACCGAGGGAGCGAACGAATTACGCCAGGATTATTACTCAGAAAAACCAGGTGATTTTGGCGACGGCCGTGTTGTTGTATTGATTAATGAAAGCACAGCATCTGCGAGTGAAATTTTGAGCGGCGCACTGCAGGATTTAGATCGAGCTACTATTGTAGGAAGACGTTCATACGGAAAGGGACTGGTGCAGGAACAGTTTGACTTTTCTGATGGTTCAGCCGTAAACCTGACCGTAGCACGTTATTACACGCCATTGGGAAGATGTATCCAACGTAAATATAGTCGGGCAAATTTTGATGCCGCAAAATATATGACCGGGTTTGACCTCTGGACGCTCGATACCGAGTTTCGCCAAAAGGAAATGTTTACAACAAGCAAAGGAAAACTGGTGTTTGGAGGTGGCGGAATTTTACCTGATGTAAATATTCCTATTGATAGTAATGAAACAAGTGCGAAGTATCGGGAGATCTTTCATTCCAATGCGATCGAAGAATTTGTTTATGATCGTTTTACAAAACATCTGCCAGCCTATTCCATTGAAAACTTTATCAGTGGTTACCATTTGCCGGCTGCGGAGTTCGATTTGTTTATTTCATTTTTGAATACACAAAAGCGGATCTCCGTCAATACCAATGAAGCAAAAAATCTGCATGACTTGATTCAGTCTGATATCGAAGCTTTGGTTGGAAGATACTATTTCGGTCGGGAAGCGTATTACAAAATAAAGAATAGAAGGGACAAATTTATAGAAATAGGTCTCAAATCTTTGGGCTATGAGATGCCTAAGGTTTAAGGCGCAGATCTGACCACACTGGATAATGGTCGGATAGCTTTTGTTTGACAACCTGATAATTCATGACCTGAAATTTTGGACTGGCAAAGATATAATCAATCTGAAAGATCGGTAAAAGCGCATGGTGCGTGACTCCCCAGCCATTTCCTTTTTCCTTAAAGGCATTATACATGCCTTCTCCAATTAGATTTACGGAGTAACTCATCGGAGTGTCGTTAAAATCACCAACAGCAATGTATGGATATTGACAGTCGTTCATGTGTGTTTTTAATGAATGAGCCTGTTCGCTGCGCAGTTCGAATGCATTTTTTAGTTTTCGGCTCAGTCGACGGGTTGCTGTATTGTCATGCTCATTCTTATTGGACAGATTTTGAATGAATTCCTTATCTTCATTTTGTAGTGCAAAAGATCGTAGATGGATATTATAGATGCGAACTAAAGTATCCTGCTTTTTAATGTCTACATAACATATTCGATTGATTCCATAGTGGTTGTCACGAATGGTGCCAGAATCATAGATCGGAAAACGGGATAATACTGCCATCCCATACGCTTCGTAGTCATTTTTGGAACTTGGCTCAAAGAAGAAATAATCATAGCCCAATTTATCTTTGAACTCCTCGGAAAAGACATGTTTTCCCTTGATTTTACTGATATATTCCTGAAAGCAGATGACATCGGGTGAGATACTGTCAATAATACGGACAACGTCGGCTTTAAAGCTTTTTTTTTCATCATCAACCTTTTTGAACAAGTGTGCATTGAAAGTCATGATACGGAGCGTTCGTGTTTCAGGCGGAACCGGCGCACTTTCTTTGTGGATGTTCCAATGTTTGGTGAGAAATGGCCAGCCGATTAAGATCGCTATTAATGAGTAGAGTGCGATTTTTCGTTTACGTAGCAGCCAATAGCAAATAAAACCCATATTGACCAAAAGGATCGGAAGATAACCCAATCCCAGAAAAGCGATAGGCCAAAAAGACTTTGGATTAATGAAGGTTGCTGAATAACTCATCAGCAAAGCGATGATCGCTAGCATATTCGCCAGGAACATTGTTTTGCTTATAAATCCCAGTTTTCTCCTTAAAAATGTCCTTCTATCCATCAACCTTGTCGCCACTATTGCTTGCCCGAAAGAGCGTTTCCTTTTCATGGTGTGTTAGACTTTCGTAACCAGAGACTGAAATCTTGTCCAAAATGGCATCAATCTCGTCTTGATTTGGTAAGTCATAACGATGTTTCCGATTTGTCGGTATATGATTGCCTACAACAACTTTCATTTTTGCGGGCTTTTTTTGTTTTTTCTGGAAAAGGGTGGACCAGTCCATGCCTGATCTTAAGGCGTAGGTAAAAGCCATCCCAAAAAGGACAACTGCAAAATACGAAACTGCAGCCGGTCTGTTTCCAATCGCGAGAAAAAGAAATTCCAACGCAAAATAGACGATGGCCACTATTTTTAATTTGACAGTGCCAAATAATAAAAGGCGTAATTCGTAGTTGGGAACTAAAGTCACAATTGCTGCAAGAACAGCTGCCAGGGGATGAGCTCCTCCTACTAAGTACAGACCTGTCGGTGGAGGAATTAATGTGCCAAAAGCAACATAAAGCGAACTGCTGAGTAGCCAGGAAGCGATGTAAACAAAGAAGAACTGTCTTTTGTTCAAAAAAGTAAAGAATATCTGACCGACCCAATAGAGCCACAAACTGTCAAAAATTAAATTCAGTAGCTGAACATAGACAAAGTTGGACGAAATCAGTGACCAGGGCTGTGCCAAGAAACTCGACAAGTTGCTCGGCAAACTCAGGTGCTGTACAATGGGCTGTAAAAAACTCTGGGAAATGAGTTTCAATTCAAAGAGTAAGTCCAAAAAATAGATGAGGACAAATAAACATACCTGAATACTGATCACCATAGGAATCGGTGAGCCTGTTTTATACGTTTGTCGCCAAAAATCTTTTAAACCAATGTTATTCATTATATATGCTATTAATAAATTCCTTTTCTAACTCTCCATAACTTAAGTAATAGATAGCCGAACAGCGCTCCCCCGAC
>JAITLV010000009.1 GCA_031277685.1 Sphingobacterium sp.
ATCCTAATAAAATTTAGAAAAATGTCACATAAAGCAGGATTCGTAAGTATCATCGGAAAGCCAAATGCTGGTAAGTCCACCCTAATGAACGCTTTAGTGGGTGAAAAAATGTCTATCATCACACCCAAAGCGCAAACGACAAGACACCGCATTATCGGTATTGTAAACGATGAAGACCATCAAATTGTGTTTTCAGACACCCCGGGAGTCATCAAACCCAACTATTCGTTACAGGAATCAATGATGAATTTTGTCCAGGGATCACTTATTGATGCGGACATTATTCTATTTGTGACCGATATCCACGAAAAATACGATGAAAATGACGTATTGGAAAAATTGCGCAAGACAAATTCTCCAGTAGCTGTCCTGATCAACAAAATAGATAAATCTTCAGAAGAAGAGGTAAAAGCTAAAATCGAATTCTGGCAAGAGAAACTAAATCCAGATACGATCTTTGCTATTTCAGCCAAGTTGGATCATAATGTAGCAGCTGTCATGCAGTACATCAAAGATAAATTGCCGATTCATGAGGCTTACTATGAAAAAGACGAACTGACAGACAAGTCAATGCGTTTCTTTGTCTCTGAGATGATCCGTGAAAAAGTATTCAAATTGTATGACAAGGAAATACCTTACAGTACCGAAGTGATTGTCACATCATACAAAGAAGAAGCAAATATCACACGCATCGCCGCAGAGATTATTGTTGAGCGTGATTCTCAAAAAAATATCATTATTGGTAAAGCGGGTGCAATGATCAAGAAAGTCGGCACCTATGCCCGTCAGGATATTGAAGAATTTATTGATGGAAAAGTATTCCTCGAATTATTTGTCAAGGTAATTCCTGATTGGAGAAGCAAAAAGAATTACCTCAAACGTTTTGGCTACGACGATTAATTGAGTATTGAGCCTTTGGTTGGACAAACCTATGGCTTACAAACTATCTTCAATTTCTTGTCTTGACTTTTCAGATCTGATATGGAGATTTTTGTTTTGCAGCCTTAGCTTGGCAAACTTGTTTCATCAAAATATGTACGAAGTGCTTTGATCTGTTTTAGATTAAGCACTTTTTTTAAGTCTTCATCGGAAGCTTCCTTCACCCTTTTTACCGACTTAAATACTGTCAGCACCTTTTCCACAGTTGTTTTACCAATACCAGGAATATTTTCCAACTCGGACACAAAAGTCTTTCGGCTACGCTGATTCCTGTGGAAAGTAATACCAAATCGGTGGGCTTCATCACGCAGATGCTGTATCACCTTTAAGGTTTCCGATTTCTTATCTAGATAAAGTGGGTATTGATCCCCTGGATAGAACAGTTCCTCCAATCGCTTAGCAATACCGATGACAGTCACCTTCCGTTCAATCCCCAATAGGCGTAAACTCTTCAATGCTGCACCTAATTGCCCCTTACCCCCATCAATAATAATCAGTTGTGGCAAGGGCTGATCTTCATCCAATAATCTTCTATAACGCCTAAAAACGGCTTCTTCCATTGTTGCAAAATCGTTAGGCCCTTCCACTGTTTTCACATTAAAATGCCGGTAATCTTTTTTGGAAGGCTTCGCATCTTTAAACACCACAATAGCCGACACAGGATAGTTTCCCTGGATATTGGAATTATCAAAACATTCAATATGTTGTGGCAGGACATTCATGCGAAGATCCTTTTGCATCTGCTTTAAAATACGTTCGGTACGGATATCCGGATTCAACTTTTCATATTGCAACAGACGTTCCTTCCTAAAAAAAGCCACATTTTTCTGCGATAATTCCAACAACTTTTTCTTCTCGCCCAATTTTGGAACCGTAAACCGAATCCGCTCGTTCTCCTCGATATCCAATTCAAAGGGCACAATAATCTCCCGTGACAAGCTTTTAAACCGCTCCCGTATTTCAGGAATAGCCAACGAAAGAAGTTCTTGTTCACTCTCATCCAGACGACGTTTCATTTCCAGCGTCTGTGTCTGGATAATGACACCATTCATCACTTTTAGATAATTGACAAAAGCATACCCTTCATCCGACGCAATACTAAATACGTCAACATTCGTAATGGATGAATTGACCACAGTAGATTTACTTTGATAATTATCCAATTTATCAAGTTTGGCTTTGATCAATTGCGCCCGTTCAAAATCCAGTGAAGCCGCCGCTGTCGTAATACTTTCTTTTAACCTATTGGTGACGACAGAAATTTTACCATTCAAAATATCTTTGATGTCACTCAAATTCTGATCATAATCATCTTCAGACTGATAGCCCTCACAGGGACCCTTACAGTTTCCGATCTGATATTCAAGACAAATCTTAAACTTACCTTTTCGGATATTCTCCTGTGTAAGCGCCAAGTTACATGTGCGAAGCGGAAACAACTCTCGGATCAGATCCAGCACAATATGCATCATGCCAACAGATGGATATGGCCCATAGTAGCGAGAACCATCCTTGATGTATTGTCTGGTCCAGAAAACCCGGGGAAAAGGTTCATTTTTGATGACGATCCAAGGATAGGTCTTGTCATCTTTAAGCATCACATTGTATTTCGGCTTATGCTTTTTGATTAATGAATTCTCAAGCAACCAAGCATCAATTTCGGTATCTACTATAGTAAAAGAAATACGATTAATCTTACGGACCAGAACACGGGTCTTACCGTTCAATTGATTCTCATTAACAAAATATGAACCTACACGATTGCGAAGATCTTTCGCCTTACCGATATAGATCAATTCATCATGCTTATCAAAATATTGATAGACTCCGGGCCGATGGGGTATTTTCTTTAATTCCTCTCTATAATCAAAAACGTTCATTATACTTTCAATATCAATAATAATCCTAGCTCCGCTTCCAATACCAGTGCTACCAACGACAAACAGATTACTATACCACCAAAGCGTTCAATATCTGCAATAAAAAGCCAGATAACAAATCTCGAAAAAATTTTATTATCTGGCTCCATTATATCATTTAAAATACTTAAAAACCTAAACGATCATCCTTTAATTTGGGTTCGTCTTTGGTACTTGAGTCGGTCGATCCATCCTCGACATCCGAGCCGCCGCCGCCCCAATACTGGTTACAGTCAATGACACGCGTCAGCCCTCCCTGAGGTTGCTCAAAGTCGCCTTTTGTATATTTTAAATTTGAATCTTTATAGACCTTTTGCATAAAAAAAGCAAAGACTGGCATAGCAGCAGCTGCTCCTTGCCCATATTCCATCCGGTCAAAACTGATTCCCCGATCTTCTGCCCCTGTCCAAACTCCTGTCACCAGTTCGGGCGTGATACCGATAAACCATGCATCTGAGTTGTCGTTGGTTGTACCCGTCTTACCACCTATCGGATTATTCAACTTATACATCCACTGAATGCGTCGTGCCGTACCCTGGGACACAACCTTTTTCAACATATCAACAATAATATAAGCGGATTCACTATTCAAGGCTTTAACTACTTTTGGTGCCTTATCGTAGATTGGTGTTCCATTTTTATCTTCTATACGTAAGATTGCTGTCGGCTCGATCCAGGTCCCCTGATTAACAAAGGCAGAATAAGCACCCACCATATCAAAGACAGAAGCTTCGTATGCCCCCAAGGAAATAGAAGGGTAATTTGGCACATCACTCGTTACCCCCATACGCTTGGTCAATGCAGCAACCTCTGCTGCTCCCACTTCATGGACAAGATAAGCTGTCGCGTAGTTTTGTGAATAAGCCAATGCTTTAGCCAACGTGATCGGATTGCCGCCTTGCGCATTTCCTCTCGGCGTCCAGCCATTGTAGGTCTGCTGATAATTTGGGATGCTATAACAAGGTGAATAACCATTGTCAATAGCTACAGCATAGGTAAAGGGCTTAGCTGTAGATCCTACTTGCCGTGTTCCCATTTTAACTTGGTCATATTTGAAATGGTCAAAATCAATTCCACCAACCCAGGCTTTAATATGTCCCGTTTTTGGCTCCATTGACATCATGGCGTTCCGCAGCATCAACTTGTTGTACTTAATGGAATCCATTGGCGTCATCATGGTATCTCTGCTGCCTTTCCAGGTGAAGATATTCATCGGAACTTTCACATTGAAGGCCTTTTTGATCTCGTCTTCATTTAATCCTTCTTCACGTAAGATACGATAGCGGTCAGAACGCTTCATTCCACTGATCAATAGTTTTGCCTTATCGCCTTTGAACGGATCCCTGTTTTTCCACTGAGCTGAAAATTTAGATTGCAGCTGTTTCATCCATTCCTTCTGCGAATCTTCGGCATACTGCTGCATGGACATGTTAATGGTTGTATAAATCTTCAATCCATCGCGATCCAGATCATAAGGGGTGCCATCTGCTTTTACAATCTTAAGATTAGCAAACTCTTTCTTAATTTGATCCTTTAATACAGCCCGGAAATAAGGCGCCAGCCCCTCACCGTAGTTCGCTATTTTCAACTCTAGGCCCAATGGTTTCTCTTTCGCATTAGAAGCCTCTTCTGCGGAGATGAAATTCGCTGCCACCATATTATTTAACACCGTGTTACGCCGTTTCATGGCATTTTGAGGGTAGCGCACAGGTGAATATACACCTGGCCCTTTCAACATCCCAACCAGAAGTGCCGCTTGATCTGCTGTCAGCTTATCCGGTGTGGTATTGAAATAAGTTCGTGCAGCCGATTTAATTCCAAACGTATTATAGGCCCCAAAATCCACCGTATTAAAATACATGGTGATAATTTCATCCTTCGTATAATTTCTTTCCAAGCGGACGGCTGTGATCCACTCTTGGAATTTTTGGATGACACGTTTTAAAAAGTTCTTTTGACGGCCATCCGAAAAAAGATTCAGTGCCAATTGTTGCGTAATGGTACTCCCCCCCTGTTTATTGCCAGTCAAAGTATGGAAGATCACCGTAAACGTACGGGAATAATCGATGCCCGAGTGGTCATAAAAGCGTTTGTCTTCAGTCGATACCAATGCTTTCACCAAGAAAGGTGACAATTCACTGTATTTGACATTGGAACGGTTCTGTACATAGTATGTTCCCAACACTTTATGATCCTCAGTAATGACCTCCGATGCCAAATTGCTTTTCGGATTTTCTAGATCGTTAAACGAAGGTAACTTTCCAAATAGCCCCAAACGTATACTGAATATAAATAGAAATCCCACGGCGACAAGGGCAATGATGATTTTCCAAAAATTAAACGTATATCGTTTTATATCGCCTTCAGTAAGTTGATTTTTTTTTGATACTCGCTTCATCTATTTACTCAATTTCATATGTAAATATTGTTCATTTATGTCTGCTTTCAGTGGTATTCACGAATGCCTTGTATTTTGCTCTTTGAAGGTCATAGGGCGATCCAGTTGTTGTATCTGCATTTTATTTTCGAACATGGATATGCTGCTATTTGTTCCTTATAGATTTTTATCCCCACACTATCAGATAGTGTGCCAAAGAATGTCTTTATTAAGGCAAAGGTATTACTTATTTAAATCAAAGTAAGTATTCTCATCTGAAAATGTTTACCAATTGATGCCTGCAATTCTATACCCGTTCGATTAAACAGACCGCGTAAGCCACCACTCCTTCCTGTCTGCCGATAAAACCCATGGTCTCATTGGTGGTTGCTTTGATGGAAATATCATCCACATCCAAGCCGGTCGCTTCCCCCAATTTAATCTTCATTTGTGGAATATAAGGTTTAATCTTGGGAGCCTCCAGACAAAGCATCGCATCGATATTCCCCAGTTGGTATCCTTTTTCTTGAATCAGTCTGATGCATTCCTTTAATAACAGTAAACTACTGATCCCTTTCCAGCGCATATCTGTATTGGGAAAGTGATAACCGATATCTTCTAAGTTTGCTGCCCCCAAAATAGCATCGCAAATTGCATGTACTAACACATCGGCATCCGAATGCCCAAAAGCTCCGGCATGATGCTCCAACTGCACACCACCAACAATAAACGGATGCCCCTCTTTTACTTGATGGACATCAAACCCAAATCCTACCTTAATTTTCATTCTTATCAATTATATTATGAGCACGCATCTTTCAACACAATCAGCTGCTCGCTTTACTCCGTTTGTTCTCTAAACTTAATGACTCACCCAAAGTCATTTGAAGATCTCGTGTACTGAATCTACCATCGGGATACTTTCACTGCTACGAAGATAACATTTTAGTGCCGATATTTTGAAATAGAGAATGGTCTTAGGTTTAGACGATCTGTACCTCCCTTCGGCGCAATCTCTTTCTGTAAAATACGTTCGCAAAAACAAAAGGGCTATTTCGTTGGAAATAGCCCTTTCAAATAATTTATTGTCTGTTTATTTTACTCAAATCCGCAAAGCAAAGATCTATGCTTCCACTTCTTCAGGTGCAAACTGATCATATACTTCCCCAAAAGCATCATAGTCTTGATCACCGTTAGGCTCAAAAACCTGGATATCTTTGGATCTTGCGAAATCAACAATCTCAGCATTAACATTTTCATCAGCCACAACAACCATATCGGTAAAATGCATTGCACCTTTATAGATGGCTTCGTAGCTACCATCACCATACACTTTTGCATCTTCCGCTTTAAAAGCACCTTCTGGAGCCATTTCGGCGTATTTTGATCCTAATGTTCCTTTGAATTCTTCGTTAAACAAGGAGTACATCACCTTTGCATCCTTAAACGTAGGATCATCCTTATAGGTTGTTTTCACATATGCAGGTACTAAAGCAGAGAACCAACCATGACAATGTACCACATCAGGCGACCAGCCTAATTTTTTAACAGTTTCCAATGCTCCTTTACAGAAGAACACCGAACGCTCATTATTGTCTGCAAAGAATTCGCCATGCTCATCACTAAAAACTTTTTTACGCTGAAAGTAGTCCTCGTTATCCAAGAAATACACCTGCATCCGAGCTGCAGGCAGTGAAGCTACTTTAATAATTAGCGGATTATCATTATTATCCACAACAATGTTCAAGCCTGAAAGACGAATCACCTCATGTAATCTATTTCTACGCTCATTGATATTCCCAAAACGAGGCATCAAGATGCGGATTTCAAAACCCTTCTCTTGCATCGCTTGAGGCAGTTGACGTGTAATTTCAGAAATTTTGGTTAATTCGAGGAAAGGCGACATCTCGTGAGTAATAAACAATATCTTCGTTTTTGCCATCTCCAGTTATTTTTATTTATTATTTTCGAACAGTAAAATCGGTCTACAAAGGTACGAAAAAAATACTTACTATGCAATTTACTATTAATCATCGTTTTATATTCCCAAAATATTATGCACCTTTGCCAACAAAAAACTAAATAGCAAAGTGGAAATTTTCAAAACGAAAGCATCTCTCCAAGCATACCTGCAAGAAGCCCGATCAACAGGTCAAAAAATCGCCCTAATCCCTACGATGGGCGCTTTACATGAAGGACATTTATCCTTATTAAATTATGCAAAACCGATCAGCGATATTCGTGTTTGCAGCATTTTTGTTAACCCCACACAATTTAACGATCCAAAAGATCTCGAAAAATATCCTCGGCCCATCGAAAACGACATCAGATTGCTGGAATCCGTCGATTGCGATATCCTTTTCTTACCAAGCGTTGATGAGATGTACCCCGACAAAAATGAGGCCTGGCATCTCGATCTCGGCGAACTGGACCAAATTTGGGAAGGTGAAAAACGCCCTGGCCATTTCCAAGGTGTCACCCAGGTCGTCTATAAATTATTTACATTGGTACAACCGGATATTGCTTGTTTCGGGCAGAAAGATTTTCAGCAGGTCATGGTTATCAAACGCATGATAGCCATGAAGGATCTCCCGATTCAATTGGCCATATGTCCTATCATTAGAGACCAAGACGGCCTAGCACTTAGCTCGAGAAACGCGCGCTTAAGCGAAGCTGGAAAAAGAACAGCTTTGGCACTTTCCCGCTCCCTGCAATATGTAAAAGATCATATACATGACCCTATCCCGCTAGCTGAAATAAAAGACAAAGCCTTGCAGATTTTAACAGACACCGATGGGCTTAGCGTTGAATACTTTGCGCTATGTGAAAGTTCAACGTTAAAAGAAGTCAACCACATCGATTTCAGCAAGCAGCATGTCGCACTTGTCACGGCCTGGGTTGAAGGTGTCCGTTTGATTGATAATATGATTCTGAATAATTTGTCAAATTAATTGACAAATCTTTCAAATTCAGCAGAAAGCCCTACCTTTGCGCCATGGTAATAGAAGTAATGAAATCCAAGATTCACCGCGTTAAAGTCACACAAGCGGAATTGAATTATGTGGGTAGTATCACAATAGATGAAGATTTGAT
>JAITLV010000075.1 GCA_031277685.1 Sphingobacterium sp.
GTCGAGGCCCATACCGTTGCTTTGGCTAATAGTGTTGAATCGGTCATTTCCATCAATGTCTGAAAAGCGCCAATTTTTCCTGGAAACCGAAGCGGAATACCGAGTTCTTTTGAGATAGAAGCATATACAGCAATGAGCAACGCTAGATTCATCGGATTATTGGGAGCCGTTCCACCAACAACTGACGGACGGATCGCCGACCAAGTCCATTTCTTACCTTGTTGCAGTTGTTCGAGGTATTGCTGTTGGCTGGTATTGAATTCAGGTGGCATATGTCCGGCATCTGATTCTTTGGCCGGCGTCTTGAAAGGACCCAGGTGAGCACCGTATACTTTATACCCCTGCATTAAGCTGATGTGTTGAAGATTACATGCTATTGGTTCCACCACAGTCAAAACATTGCTTAGCATTCTCATATTGGGCTCTACCAGCTCAGCCCAGGTCGGCCTATCCTGATATGCAACATAGTAAATATGAGTCACTGAATCCAAGTTGCCTAGTTTTTTGATACAATCGGCTATATCTAATAAATCTACAGCGATAAAACGAACCTTATTCCGATCATCATTTGTTCGTCGTGATAAACCTATAATTTCCCATTCTTCCGTCTTTTCAAGGTAGTCTATGAGATTGTTGCCTATGACGCCATTGGCGCCCACAACTAAAGCGGTGTTTTTTCTAGTCTTCATCTTTATCTATTATTTATAAGGCCAAAGTTAGTTGGAAGCCTGGTGGGGTTTAATGTAAAAATCCAACATAATTATGTATATTTCTGAAATGAAACGTTATCGTCAGTTTGAACCGGTGCTTATTTCAGGATTTAAGATGCTCGAATGGAACCATCCCGAGCATAATCATAATCATTACGAGTTCATTTTTATTCGGGCGGGTTCAGGACGACATATCGTTAATGGACATTCATTTCCTTACGGGGCAGGAGCAATCTTTCTGCTTGGGCCAGATGATCAGCATTATTTTGAAATCGAACAACTCACACATTTTGTTTATCTTAAATTTACCGACGCCTACCTTGGTCGTGACACTTCGGGTGCTACGCCCGCAATACAACAGCTGGAATATATCATAAAAAGTAGAGAAACCCATCAGATGGGGTTTCAATTAGCGGGGGAAGATAAGCTGGTAATAGAACAGATCTTTGATATACTCCTTTTATTAAAGAAAGATCAAACCGGAAATCAGGAGCTTATTTGGTTGCAATTATTCAGCATTGCACATGTTCTGCAGCGAAATATGCCTGAATTGCATAGTAGTACCAAAAGCCGCGATCTGCAGGCTATGTTTTGCTATATTCATAAAAATATTTACGATCCCAACTGTCTGCGGATAAAAATGATGGCGGAGCACTTTAATATTGCCAACGATTATCTTGGTATTTACTTTAAACGTCAGGCAGGGATTACCTTACGGGACTATATTCAAAACTACCGCAGTACCTTGATACGTCAACGAATAGCAGTAGGAAGAGTTACCTTAAAGGAAATTGCTGCTGAATTTGGGCTGACCGATGTAAGTCACCTGACTAAGATTATACATAAAGCGTAGTCTATTCCCGTCGAAAGAAGTTGTTGAGATTAATAGCTTATGAATATAATGGGTTACCGGTCCAGGCGGAAAGGATTTAGAGAAGTAAAATACGTAGTAAAGATTTTAGAAAATTGAGATGTTATATAGAAATATTGCGGAAGAGATTATCCGATTAGCGCAGGACGACGAATCAATGCGGGAAAAGTTATTACAGAGGGGAGAGCTTCATGGTGGATATCATGCGGAGATGGAAACAATTCACCAACGGAATGCAGAAAGACTACGTGAAATCATTGCCGAAATAGGTTATCCAACTATTTCAAAAGTCGGCGAAGCGGCTAGCAATTCAGCTTGGCTGATTGTTCAGCATGCGATAGGAGAACCTCAATTTATGCAAGATTGTTATCAGTTGCTTCTTGATAATATTATGGACATCAATCGCGCAAATCTGGCTTATTTGCACGATCGAATTCAGGTTTTTAAAAGTAAGCCGCAACGTTATGGGACACAGTTAAGCAGCAGTGGCAGTATTTATCCCGTGGAAGATAAAAGTGAAATAAACAGCTTGAGGAGCAGTATGAACCTTTTACCCCTTAATCCTATAGAAATGAATAAAATTGAACATGTGGAACGAATTCAATTACTGGATCAGGAGAATGACACCTACAATGAGTGGCGAAAAAAAGTTGGCTGGGTGAATTGATTTTTCGACATTTTTTGTAGATTTGTCGAGTCATGACGGGTCAACAAGAAAATATTAAGGAGGAAATTATCTTATCATCCATGAAAGTGTTTGAAACATATGGATTTGCAAGGGTTTCTATGCAGGATATTTCAAAAGCTTGTGGAAAGGGTCGGAGCACGTTATATTACTATTTTACCAGTAAAATGGATGTCTTTGATGCGATTGCGGAGTACCTATGTCAGCAAGTGTTTGAGGTCGCGCGTAGAACTTATAACAGGGACGCTTCACTGGAAGATAATTTAGTCGGTTTTTTACAAGCAAAACTACGTCAGATTAATTTAATTACGAAACGTTTTCATCTCGCGTTCGAAGATATGAAATCCGATCCAGCCTTGATGGTTTCGAAAACACGTTACATGCTGGACGACGAGATTAAGTTGATTCGTGAAATGATTGAATTAGCCGTTAGGAAAAAAGAAATTCAGGCCTTAGAGGAAAAGGATATCCTGTTTTTATCTGAAATGTTAGTGACAACATCACGTTGCTTTGAGCAGGAAGTTTTACTTTTTGATCGTTTTCCAGATTTTGAAGCTAGGCTTTCCTGGTTGACAAGTATATGTGTTAAGGGATTGCGCTAACAATTCGGCAGTGTAGCCGAAGTAACTATTTTGAACAGTAAGGATGTATATTTATTGTTCTTTTTTTTGAAGCTTGTTTCGACAAAAATACAAAATATGTCTATTTTGATTGGTCGATTCTTTTTATACAGACAATAAACAGGATTACAACTATGGTGTTAAATGCGAAAGTAGGAAAGTCGGTGGATAGCTTTGCATCAGAAAGATGCGTTTTGGTTATGGTGGAGACAGAGGAAACAATCCGCCCTGAAATGATGGGGTTGTTGGATCCAGATATTGATTGTTATTTATTAAT
>JAITLV010000048.1 GCA_031277685.1 Sphingobacterium sp.
GAATATAGATCAATCTTACCGTTGTATTCTATCTCCTTTGATTAGAGTAACTAATGATCTTTGGATTGATATTGACGACGAGGCATTTTTTAATTTGATAAAATCTCATCTAATAAATAGACCGGATAATTTTGATGAAATCAAAGAGTCCTATAATAAACTTAAAAAAGAAATGCACGTAGAAATTGAATTGATTAATGCTAACAGAAGAAGATAAAAAGTTTTAAACACTAATTCATGCGCTATATTAGTTAAATAAATACTGAGCTGCAAGTGAGAGTGATGAAAGTACAACCCAGCATTGATAAATTCAAACCGTTGCGACTTTGTCTTCCCTATTATAAGACCGAGTTAGATAACGTATCCGAAGTCCTTTTAAATAGGGATTATACTCCAATTTGGCAACGTTTGACAACCGGAGAAGTAAGGCATATTGAACCTGAAAATTATATTGATTCTAAACCATTTAATTGGTATTTCGAGGACCGTACTGCACCTGACCTCACCCCAAAAAACTGGAGCATTTAAAAGTAGAAAATTTGAATTTCTAATTTTAATTCTTCTTTATTAAATTACGTATTAAAAATTCGTCAATGACATCGACGCATTTTTCCACCCAAGGATGGAAAAGCCAGAAAGGGTGTACCTGCACATCTAATGTATACACTTGATATGCCGTCCCCCAACGCTTTAGCATACCGATCAATTCGTCTTGTCCGGCATGGAATCTAGGAAGACCACTATTGATGAATAACATTGGAATTTTCTGTTCTTCTCTCGCCCAAAATATAGGTGAAGCCTCTTTCCATATTAATGGTTTTTCAGCAAAGGTTCCTCCAAGCCAGAAAGCATCTGGAGAATCAGGCTTCCGCTCCAATTTAAGTGAAAGCGGAGCCATGAAATCCACCACTCCATCCAGATTAATAATAGCCTGAACCCGCGTACTGTGTTTGGAGTCAACAACCGGTTCAAATTTAGTTACACCGCCTGTCAATCCAACCAGGCTCGCAAGATGACCTCCGGCGGAACTTCCCGCCACTACGATACGGCTACTGTCTATATCGAACTGATCTGCATGATTTTTAAGCCACAAAATTGCTGACTTGATATTGAGCAAGGCGTTTGGATATTTCGCCTCCAACGATAATTGATACTCCACTGGAATGCAAACATATCCTTTTCTCGCCAACAACTGTGCCATGGGTACATCCATTTCTTTTTGTCCTGAACGCCATCCACCGCCATGGATCCATATCACTGCCGTACGTTTTCTCCAGTCATCAGGCCGGATAACATCGAGATGTAGGTCCCGAGGACCAAAATCGGTTTGAGCTAGCTGGGTATACACCAGATTACGTGTGATCTTTAGATCTCTTCCTAGGCTGTCATTAGCTGGTCGTGCATGGGGATAGCTTTTCTTTATCTGCCGCCATACATGCATCGTGTTATAAGTCGTATCTTTCGGAATGTTAAGACGCTGCCCCCGCACTGGATTGCACAACATAAACAATAACAACGAACTCCAAAAAAGAGGCTGTGAGAGATATTTGTTTTCCCATTTCATCGAGCATTTCTTTATTTGTATCTTCATTACTTTGTTTTTTAAAAAAAATCTGTTTCAAAAATTATGATATCGTTATTCTTTCCAAGCTTCCATAATCAGCCATTAGGCTAAAGGTATATTAGGAACACTGTTATTTTTCTACTCGAAACCAATCCACTTCAGCATAACCACTATCATTGCTGTATTTTTCCCGACTGGCATAGAGTCCTAGTGTAGCACCAACCCATTTACCAGGTTTAGCCTGAAATTGATTTCCCACAGATATATACTTTTTGCCATCCAAACTATATGACCATTGGCACGATTTCCCATTTTTGACCTCTACGCGGACATACATAAAGTCATCCGACAAAGGGACAACGAGCTGAATGCTTTCCTCCGCGCCAATATATGCCCGCGAACAAGTACCATAATAGAGTTGATATTTACCTTTATCCTTTCGTATAAAAAGTTGAGAATAATCTTCACCGACCACCACCAATCCTGCTTTTTCACCAAGTTCCTTCTCGCTAGGACGCAATCGTATTTTTGCTGTCGCACTGAAATTTTCAGCGGGGAATTTTTGTGTCAGTATATTAGGTGCCGCCATCAGATTTTTACTTCCTTCAGGAAGTTGCTGGCTATAAAGCCGAAGCTTACCTTCGTGTGAAGGCATAAGCCAGGTACCATCCGGATTTGCCTGCCATTGCCATTGCAATCCTAAATGAGGAGAATCAAACTCATCCGATTCTTTAGGATTCGTCTGTGCGACAACCTGTTTTCCCACATTAGGTTTTTTATAGCTCATCACAGGTGTCCCTATTCCATTTCCATCTATTTCCTCGCCTATGATGGGCCAGCCTTCTTTCCAAACCATCGGCTGAAGATGTACCACACGTCCCATTGCTTCTTTATCCTGAAAGTGGAAGAACCAGTCTTCCCCTGAAGGTGTGTCTACCCAAGCACCCTGATGTGGACCATTAACAGTCGACTTATTCTGAGCCATTGCTACCTTACGCTCATAAGGTCCATAAATATTTTTCGAACGCAGGATCAATTGCCAGCCCGTCGATACACCACCCGCTGGTGCAAATAAATAATAATATCCATTCCTTTTATACACCTTGGGGCCTTCAATTGTAGGGTCCAACTCATGTCCATCGTAAACAATTGTACCTCGGTCCAGTACACGAGTCCCATCGGCATTCATCTTGGCTATAGCGAGTACGCTCTTCAAGCCTGCACGGCTTCCTGCATAGGCATAAGCTAAATAAGCACGACCATCTTCATCCCAAAAAGGACAGGGGTCTATCAATCCTTTTCCTTGGAAAACCAGCGTAGGAGCAGACCAGGGCCCCCGAATATTTTTCGTCTTTATCTGATAAATTCCAAAATCGGGATCGGGATAATAAATGTAAAACTCTCCATTGTGATACCGTATGGAAGGCGCCCATACCCCACCACCGTGCTGTACTTTACTGAACACCTCTTCCGGCAACTGTCGTTGCAAGGCATGTCCTATAATCGTCCAGTTGATCATATCTTTAGAATGTAGGATGGGTAGACCTGGACTATGATTAAAGCTTGAGGCAATCATATAATAATCTTCACCTACACGGATCGCATCGGGATCAGAATAATCCGCATGGATGATAGGATTTTTAAATTTTCCATTTCCAAGATCCGGATTCCAGACCTGAGAATTATAATTTTGTCCGAAAGTCAATGAAGAACTACCTAAGGTCACGTAGGCCATCAGGCAAATATATTTCAATTTCTTTTTATCGCTCTTGAGCATAAATTTCGCTTATATTTTTTTTATTTAAATTCTTTAATACCAAGACTCTAACCTCAGCATTTCCCCAATTTTATTTCACAACAAATTCATAAACCTTACCTTTCACCGTCGAAAGATCATAAAGCGTTGTTTCAGGAACCTCAAATGAACTATTTTGCGTTTTTATCAATGGTTTTTTGATTTCATCAACATCAAAAAAGGGGTTGGGATTTTTACCATGAGCTTGTTTCAAAGGTTTCCCTTTTAAATAGAGTCTACTCTTATTGGCCATACGAATACGGCAGTTGCCTCCTAA
This sequence comes from Sphingobacterium sp., assembly GCA_031277685.1. Lineage (GTDB taxonomy): Bacteria > Bacteroidota > Bacteroidia > Sphingobacteriales > Sphingobacteriaceae > Sphingobacterium. Next base: position 3,637 of record JAITLV010000048.1, read on the forward strand.
TGTGGAGCTGACTTTTAATCCCGTTAACTTTCGATTTTTCCAGCTCATATCAATAATAAATCCTCCTCTAGTAACTAAACCTTTCACTTCGCCATTCGGCAACTCATCTGGCCAAGCAGGTAATAAAAATATGCTCCCGTCATAGGATTGCACCAACATCTCGGCGATTCCAGATGTACAGCCAAAATTGCCGTCGATCTGAAAAGGCGGATGGGCGTCCAGTAAATTAGGATAGGTACCACCGTTTTGTCCTTGCTGTTCCTCTGGAGCTGGGCTCAATTGATCTTTGATCAATTTATACGATTGATTTCCATCCAGCAAACGTGCCCACCAATTTACTTTCCAGCCCATAGACCAACCTGTCGACTTATCCCCACGGTAGATTAATGAGTTTTTTGCTGCCTGAGCAAGTGCAGGGTCGCGAAAAGGTGAAATCTGACCTGATGGAAACAATCCGTATAGATGTGATATATGACGGTGACGGTCATTTTTTCTATCCAGATCTTTAAGCCACTCCTGCAACTGTCCATGCTGTCCAACTTGTATAGGCGGTAGCTGTTCAAGACTGCGTTTGACAGAATCACGCAATGCGCTATCGGAATCCACAACGTAGGAGGCACGGATAAAATTATTAAAGACATCAAACACAAGTTGATTATCCATTGTCGTACCGGCTGAAACACCTACGCTACCAGTTTCATAGCTATTTTCTGGACTGATGGAAGGGCTTACGACCAGCCATTTTCCAGATGGATCCTTGGTCAAAACATCCAGATAAAATAAAGCCGCACCTTTCAATACGTGATAATAATCCCTCAAAAATTGCTTGTTTCCTTTGTACAGATAATGTTGCCAGATATGCTGACTCAACCAAGCTCCGCCCATAGGCCACATTCCGTAAAAACCGCCATCTACAACACCCGTAATGCGCCATAGATCAGTGTTATGATGAGCGTTCCACCCTCTGGCATGATACATTTCCCGTGCACTTTCTTGACCTGTAACAGCAAGGTCTTTTAACATACTAAATAATGGTTCGTGCATTTCACTTAGATTCCCTACCTCAGCGGGCCAGTAATTCATCTCGGTATTGATATTTATCGTATACTTACTGTCCCAAGGTGGAGAAAGTTTAGCATTCCAAATCCCCTGCAAATTGGCCGGCTGGCCTCCAGGTTGTGAAGAGGAAATCAGCAAATATCTGCCAAATTGAAAATAAAGTGCTACTAACTGTGGATCAAAGTTTGTCGCAAACTCCCGAATCCGCACATCCGTTGTTTTGTTTGCCTGCGCATTGCTACCAAGGTCCAATTTCACCCGATGGAAGAACTGCTGATATTTTCTCACATGCTGCTCCAGTGCTTTTGTGTAAGAAGTTCCTTTTGCCTTTTCAAAAATTCGTGTGGCTTTCCGTTCAGGATCGATCGAAAGATCCTTGTAATTTTTGAAGTTTGTTCCAATTGATACGTAAAGGATTACTTCGTCTGCACCTTCGATCTTAATCTGCTCACCATGATGATTAACCTGACCACCTTTAACCTCCGGATAAACAAATCCATAGAACGCCACCTGCCCTTCTTTTGAATCCACTGTACTTCCTTTTCCCCGCAGAAACAATGCACCATTATTTATACCTAGATCAATATTTTGATGTGGACTTTTCCATTTGAGATCCATGGAGATACTTTTCGATCTATCCGCAGTAATGCGGATCAACAGCAAACTGTCGACCAGTGACGTAAACATTTCCCTTCGATAATTGACTCCATCGACTTGATAAGAAACAGTAGTTATCGCTTTATTTAAATCCAGCTTCCGTTGATATTGAACAGGGTTACGGTGAGTCGGAAACCCAAGCATTAGGCTGCCGAAAGTTTGGTAGGGCATACCATAGTCCAGTCCTGCTGGTGCAGCTCTCGGAAAGGCGAGATTCGACAATTCTTGCGCTTCTCTGTTCCTGCCCTCAACAAGAAGTTGACGAATTTTTACAATATCCGAATATTTACCTTTGGGTACATTGTTCCCAGGACGTCCGGCCCAGATCGTTTCTTCATTCAGTTGAATCTCTTCTTGGGAAACTCCACCGTATACCATGGCACCGATACGCCCATTCCCCAAAGGCAATGCTTCATTCCAGTTCGTAGCTTCTTTATCATAGTTTAATTTCAATTCCTGCGATGAACTAAACTTCCAAAGCAGCAATAGAACACTAGAAAATATAAGGTATTTGATATTCATATTAGATATAGATTTATGGTTTAATCATTTTAATTTCATGAAGCCAAGCTGTCAATATACTTGGCCAAGTTGCCGTCGATCCTGGATTATTGACCACTGCAATGGCATGTCCCCCCTGTGGAAAAATATGTAAAGAGGCTGCTATGTTATGCGCTAGTAATGCTTGATAATATAAAAGGCTATTTTGTACAGAGACAGTCCTATCGTTTTGGGCATGTACTATAAATGTGGGCGGCGTATGTGCTGTCACCTGAGCCTGCAAGCTAAACAGCTCTTTTCGAGAATCGTCGGCTGCTTTACCCAATAGATTATCCACACTTCCCTGATGGGCATAATCACCTTTCATCGTAATAACGGGTGACACCAAAACGTTGAAATTGGGCCTACTGCTTAACTCGTCTACTGAATCCCCCAATACTTTGATAGGCTGATCTATGCTCGCTAAGGAAGCAGCAAGATGTCCTCCGGCCGAACAGCCCATCACACCAATACGATCGGGATCCACATGCCATTCAGCCGTCTTAGATCGAATTACACGGATCGCGCGCTTTGCATCTTGCAATGGAACTATCGACCTATCGATTACATCAGGCGAGTTTGGCAAGCGATGAAGCAGTACGAACGCATTTATACCAATTGTATTAAACCATTTGGCCAACTGTGTACCGCTGATCACATAAGCCAAACGGGCGTAACCTCCTCCAGGAATAATCAAAACGGCGGTCCCTGAATTTTCTTCTTTTGAGACCAAAAAAGGAATAATCCGGGGTTCACCAACTTGATATACACGTTCATTAGCAATACTATCTAAAAGGTTTAACCCTTTACTATTTGGCATTGTTTTATTGTATAACAGAATTGATTCCTGACCGTGTGTCAGTAGATATGCAAAAGATAAGAGGACTGTCGATAACTTTTTCATTTATATTGAGGTTGAAGCCAAAAATTAATATTAGGCTTGTACATCACGTACTTTAGATCTATACACAATCGCATAAACTAGTGAATTTTGACAGCATCAGTTTTTGCCCCATGTTTAAAATTCAATTTCCTTTTATCTATGTTCGAATTACTAAATACAATGTTCGTGGCATTGCCTCCATTCACTTCTAATTCAGGAGATATGTTTTTATTAAATTTCAAATCTTCAAAACGTAGGTTAGAAGCATTTTCAATATAAATAGTTGGTGTCTCCGTATCTTTCGAATGCAAGAATGCATTTTTTACCACAATACCACTTGCATCCTTAATTTCAATCACTTTGTTGGCTACAATACTAAGATTAGTCATGCTAACCTTTTGAACAGGCATCTCCGGCAGTCCGCGAACAAAGATCCCGACATTAGCTCCCCTACATGTAATTGCATCGATTGATATATTACGGAATTGTGGGGTTTCAATACTTACAGGCGGCACCTCTTGAACTTCATTAGCCTGTGGAGGCTTCGTCCAATAGTACATATCAAAATATATAGCCTCCTGTACAATATTATTCATATTGATATTGCGGATGTGGATATTTTCCACTACCCCTCCTCGACCACGTGTGGTCTTAAAACGCAATCCTTTGTCAGTCCCCATAAAAGTGCAGTCTTCTACAAAAATATCCCGGGCGCCACCGGACATCTCACTACCCACCACAAATCCACCGTGCCCCTTATAGACTTTGTTATGGCGAATAATAACGCGTTCGGTCGCAATCCCACGTTTGCGGCCCTCTTCATCTTTACCTGACTTAATACAAATGGCATCGTCGCCCACATCCAGAACGCAATGCTCAATGAGCACATTGGAACAAGATTCAATATCAATGCCGTCTCCATTCTGGGCATAATCTGGGTTTTTGATTTTCACATCTCTTATGGTCAGATGCTGTGTCATAAGGGGATGTAAATTCCAGGCCGGTGAATTTTGGAAGGTCACACCTTCAAGTAATACGTTCTTACATTTGGTCAAAACTAACAAGTTAGGCCTTAAATAATCTTTGATATCCTCGAAGTCAGTCAATTTTTTGCCCTCAGCCAACAAGAAAGAACGTCTTTCTTCATGCGCAAGCTTCGATTTCCCACTTGGGTACCATGTTTTGCCATCTGCGCTGGTTAAACCACCAGATGCAACTTTAGTCTTCCATTCGCTTTCCGTTAATGCTCCTTTACCAACCATCCTCCAAGCATCTCCATTGCCGTCGATGATACCTTTGCCTGTTATAGCAATATTCTCAAGTTCTGTGCCGCTGATCGGTGATTCATTTCGTGCCGAAACTTTTCCTTCATAATTTCCTGCTACAATTTTATACTGGTTGAAGTCATCTGTAAACTGTAAAAATGCATTTTCTTCCAAATGAAGGTTCACATTATTCTGTAATATTATTGGCCCTGAAAGCCAATAGCCGGCCGGTACCACGACGACACCGCCACCGCTTTTGCTGCTCGCACGAATAGCTGCATTTATACTATTGGTATTTAATGTATACCCATCACCCTTTGCTCCAAACCCCTCGATACTTATGGTATCATTTCGAAATTGAGGAGATGTTACTTCAGGAAGATAATTCCAATGATATTGACTTTTTACCGACTGGGCGCTAATATGCTGGCATACTCCGAGTGCTAAACAAATACATGCCAGCTTTAGCCCTTTTTTCTTATTTTTTTTAAACATCTATTTAGTTTTACTCATGCTGTTATACAAAATCTATAAAATATTAGATCTGCCCCTCTGTTATGGAAGCTACCGAGCAGAAACTCGTGTGTTATAAAATATCAAACACAACATTCCGCGCCATATCAATTTTTTCATACTTTCCTTTTCTGATTTAACATTATGCTATTTTAATCTATTCAAACCAACGCGGGTCTCCGGCAGTACCTCGCCCGCCAAATCCATTACCTGCTTTAATTCGGAAGTCTTTATTCATCGGATTTACAAATAAGTCTTCCGCGGTTCCGCCGAAGATAGTGATCTCCGTAAAATCCCGGGAAGCTCTTTCTATCTGCAATTCATTTGTACGATAGCTCCCAGCAAACGATACGCTAAGCGAAGAGCCAGCATGATCGTAGCTCGTTGCGTTTATACGCCCTCCGCTGTTTGTACCGGCGATAATATTGTTGCTGCCAACAAAAGATAAAGGCAATCGAGCTGTATCAAAGCGGAGCAATTGAGCCATTGCTGCATTTTGATTGTAAAAAGTACAATTGCCAACAACTATCTTTCCAACGGCTACGCGGACATCCATCAACTGCGTTGTCAGATCGGTGAAGGTGCTGTTGGTTATCGAGATCGAATCCACGCTTGCGGTACTGCCGCCGATATTGACCACGCCATATCCTCCGATTTTATCGACTATACAATTGTCAAAGTTTATTCCCTTCACGGTTACTGCATTGTTAAGGCGTACCACCCCACTACCGAGTCTTTCTATATAACAATTTTTAAAAGTGTAGGCAGCTACACTTGCACCATTTTTATCCTGAGAGATCAAAAAAGAGCTACCGTTCGCATGAATTTCGAGATTTTCAAACACGACCTCACCCACAACAAGATCGGTCAATTGCAAACCCGAAAGATTTAACTTAGGATGATTGCCGCCCGCATCTGAGATACCGGTCAGATTTAGATTACTTATTCCTGCAGGCATCAGCAAATTGGCCAAATCGTAAGTATTACCACCAGTAAATACCAGCACGATATTGGTTTTACCTTGAGCAACAGCTGAGCTGACCAAAGCGGGAATATCGTCTCCGGGGTTTACCGTTATCATCTCGCCTCCGGCTATACCTAAGGTTTTAACGATCTTTGCTCCCCGCTCGTTCTCCTCGTTAAAAATTGCGACACGATAGTTTGTACCTGGTTGTAACCCTTCAATTTTGATATGACCATCGGTTTTATTAGCAGCGGACAAAGTTATCTTCTGCAATTCGGTATTCTTCAACGGTTCAAAAACACTGACATGAGTTACACGATCTGTTGCAGGCCAATAGAGCTCGATTTGATCCACACCAATATTCAGTTTACTGATTAGCTGCTCCGCAGCCGTCTTAAAATATAATTGTGAATAATTTGATTCTTCACCTGTTTCTGTATTTACTCCTTTCATCCTGACAGAATACCCCGTAAGACCATCCAGATTATCAAATAAAGTCCGATATTCAACTCTCGCAGGAATGGTGGATGGTGCAAAAGGAGTCAACGTATCAGCTAGTATTTCCACTGTCTTAACAATTTCGGTAAACTGCAAACTATCCTTACTAAATTCAAAAATATATTTCTGCGCAGCTACTGTTTTTGTATAAGTAATTTCCACTGAAGTTGCACCGACTAGACCAGTAGTAAACTTTAGTGATTTAAAGAGCCGCTGATGTGAAGCATCCACTTCCCAATCGTTAGCCTTCTTACAACTAAGGAGGTTTAAAACCAGGGTCAACAACATTATGCTATTTAAAAGTATCTTTTTCATAAAACTATTTGCTTGATGTTAATAACCGTAGGCATTACTCAGGTAGCCCCTTGCTTCCCGAATATCATCGATATATATCGGATATACGTACCGATAATTACAGACGCCATTGCCCATTTTATACTGGTTAAGCTGCGCTTGAATTTCAGCGCCATAGGTCAAGGTGGATAGAAATTCCGAATAATTGTATGTAGCCATCAGTCCTGTTCCGGCCAATAATGCCCTGATCGGCCAAATTGTATAATTGTATACTTTTCCGGATTCTACTTTTTCTGGCTTGGCAGCATCTTGAGGGAACCATCTTACTGAAACATAGTCTCCACCTGGAGCCGCAGGCAAATCACCGTAATAATTTAATGAAGCCTTATCAATATATTCGTTATCTTTATACCGGAAATAGACTGTCGAAGGAAATTGTGCTGGCTGATAGGTTTTATCAAATATTTTCACTGGTTTGCTATGATCATACATAAGACATAGCGCCATTTTCATATCCTCGATTTTTTTATAAAGCAATCCCCAACGAATCAGATCTTGTTTACGGACAGACTCACCGCCAAACTCCCAAGCACGTTCATTAATTACTGCATCCAAAAAATTAGCATCATACGCCTGAATTTTGGAAGATCCGTTACCAAATGCTCTTTCACGGACTTTTTCCAATGCTTGCCTTGGTGATATTTTGGCCATTTCATGTACTGCATCAGGATTTTCAATCTGACTTTGAGCTTCGGCATACATGAGATAAATATCGGAGTATCGCATAAGTATCCAGTTGACTCCAGTAGCGATACGGCCTGTTGCGGTCTTGTGCATAGCAAGATATGAATCAGACATCCAATAAATCCTCCATTTACCGAATTTGACATCATTTGGGTTAGCATTAACCTTCTCCTTATTGTCAGCTCCATAGCCAATCCAACTAAGGGTCACGTCACGTCTTTTATCTTCTTTGTCAAAGGAATAAAAATAATAAGCGGTCGAGGTTACATAACTACCACCGAATCCACGGGAACCATACTTTGAATTTCCATCCACAGCATAGCCCATCAAGGAGCCAATATCTCCATTGTTGCCCATACCAAAGGCTACCTCAAACAAATTTTCATTTGACGCATTTGGACGATTGCCACATACGGAAGACCATATATTTTCAAAATCTGGATCTAAACGATGTGGATTTTCTGCTGATCCGATCAATTCTGCGGTCTGTTGTGCCGCGATACGGTAATATTCTTTCCAATTTTGGGGACGACCTACATAATAACCATTGTTGGACGGTATTGTAGGATGCTTCTCAGCCGTCGAATTGGGAAATGCTTTACTGTCTCTGAGAGACCAGCCGCCAGCAAATAATGCCACCCGTGCCAGCAGGCCTTTGGCGAAACCTTTGGTGACACGTTCTATTGTACCATACTCACTATTTCCGCCTTTGTATGGAAGATAGGACTGTGCTTCTTCTAAGTCCTTTACCAGATAATGATATACAGTATCTTTATCGGATTTTGGCAAGTACACATTAGATAGGTCGGATTTGGAAGCTTCTTTTTTATATGGAATATCCCCCCAATACCGGGCAAGCTCAAAAAATGCGAGTGATTTAAGTGTGAGCGCTTCTCCCAAAAGTGGTTTCATGCTGTTTGCTTCACTCGTTAGAATCGGTGAATTACGGATTCCATCAACGACTGCTGTTGCCATTTCTGCAAACTCAAACAAACGTTGCCACCTTGTCGTAGAATTGTTGGCATGTCCAAAATAATTTCCTGCGCCAAAATCGTCTGTCTGGGAGATATATCCGGTTTCGCTAAATGAACCATTGGATTCCGTATCTGATACGCCTTGCCAGTTGACCGATAATTTCTGCCCGTAGATATAGGTATCGGTCATTTTTCCATATAGCCCCATAACCGCAGCCTTGGTCATTGAACTTGTCTTAAATACGGTCTCTCCACTTAAGGAAGAAGGGGAACTGGTTTCAAGATATTTTTTGCATGAACTCATACAAGCCAGTATGACAACAGCAATGATGATTATATTTCTCATGTTCTTGTGTTTAAAATGTAACATTTAATCCAAACAATACCTTTCTCGCTTTCGGATAGGCAGAGTATCCCACACCGGGGGTCAATGGATTCCGTTGTGTATCGACTTCAGGATCCTGCCCACTATATTTTGTCCAGACATGCAGGTTATATCCAGCGATATAAATGCGTAAATTCTGCATAAGTAGGCGCTTAGCAATATGTGTAGGCAAGGTATATCCTAATGTCACATTGCTCAGCCTAAGGAAGGAGCCGTCTTCGATGGCCCAATCGGTTAAAATGCGACCATTAGCCGCCATGGGATTCCACATCGTTTTTCCTTCATTGAGCGTACGGAAAAGCTCGGGGTTGGCTTCATCTCCAAACATGATATTCGCACCAGTGGCTGGATTAATCGTGGTAAAACGTTGCGAAAGCCGCATGTCATTACTAATATTCTGATACCGTTTAGAACCTTCATAAGCCATGAAATCGATCTTATCTGCATTGTATATGTCGTTGCCGTAAGACCAGTTAAACATACTTGCCAGGTCGAAGCTTTTGTACTGCACATTCAACATCAAACCACCGGTATGTTTTGGTTGTGCTTGGCCAATCACCATCCTGTCATCCTCCAATGTAATTATCTGGCCTTCTACGCCCAGCTTCTCAAGTTTAATATGACCTGGACCAAAATAATTACCGCTCCTGGACATTACTTTCGAAACATCCACCACTCCTTCATTCAACAGCCATCTATTTTGCGTACCATCAAAAGTAAAATCATCAAAAGAATAGAACCCATCTTGTTTAAAGCCATACATCAATCCCAGTGGCTGTCCTACAATGGCCCTAAAATCGTCGCGTCCAAAATCCAACCATGGAGAAGCAGGCGTTGTCATTTCATTCAGACCGTCAATCAGCTTACGAATCTTATTGCGGTTAAAGGCAATATTAAAATCTGCTGATAAACGAAAATCTTTTTTTTCCACCAATACCGCAGAGGCCGAAAACTCAATTCCCTTATTGGAAGTGCTACCCACATTCTGATACTGGTTGGCATAGCCGGAGCTCGATGGCAACGGAACCTGAAGTATTAAGTCGTTTGTAATATTATTATAGGCGTCGACAGTAAGGTTCAACCGGCTTTTAAACATAGAAACATCCAAACCTATGTTACTAGACACTGTGCTTTCCCAGGTTAGGTTTTCGTTCTTCAGGGTGGTCTTGGTGCGTAATGCACTCTGTGGTGTCTCTCCAATATAATACAATTGGTTTGCTGCATTAATAAAATCATAATCCTGCCGCCAATAAGATCCCACACGCGCATTACCGACCGAGCCATGGCTCAAGCGCAATTTGGCGTCAGAAAGCCAAGCTTTGGTTCCAGACATAAAAGATTCATCCGAAAATCTCCATGCAAAAGCGGCGCCCGGAAAAAATCCCCATTGGTTGCCTGGTGCAAATACATTTTTACCATCAGCCCTGCCCGTCAACGTCAGGATATAGCGATCGCTGAAAGTATAGTTAATCCTGGAGAAGAAAGAGGTCGTCCGTGATGGTTCTCTAATGGTCGTGTAGGTAGGCGATGGGGTACCATAATTCCACATCGCTAACACATCATCGGTTGAGAAATCTTTGGGATAAAATTTAGATTCCAACAGCATATCATTTTGCTCGCTATTTGTCATCTCCTGTCCCCCGACGATTGTAAAACGATGTTTATTTTCTTGCAATTTGAAATCGTAAGTCAGCACATTTTGGAATGACCACAATGCACCTTTTTGATCTTCTCGCCGCGCTACGGGCTGACCACCGTTGGCGCTGGACTGCCCCGTACCTTTTATCCAGATATTATCCGTAAAATTTTTATTGAAACCATAAGAACCCTTGGCATTGAAACTCAATCCTCTGGCGATTTTCCAATTCAGCCCGGCATTAAAAATTAAATTAAAGCGATTTTGATCTTTATACTCATTCACAACATTTACAACGGGGTCGTTGAGTGAGCTCAGTGCTTCAGCTGAAGTAATATCTTCCGCTCCGCCAAGAGCTCCTTCGGTCAGCGATGCAAGACTGCGAACGGGCGCATATTTTACAGCTTCCCGTAACTTGCGCCCGTCAGAGATACTGGGGCCTGTGATCTTTGTGTTTGACATCCGCGAGTTAAACTCAAATGAAAGCTTAGGACTAATCTTTTTATTGAGCTTTGCGCTCACATAATCACGCTGGTAAGCCGAGTTTAACATAATATAATCCTCATCGTCGCGTGTATAGTTTAAGTTATAGGTCAGACTTCCATCTTTGTCACCTCCTGTCATTCCCAAGCTATAGTTTTGCTGCAGCCCCGTATTACCATATAATTTATCCTGCCAATTAAGTCCACCTTTGGACTTATAGATATCCACATCTTCCCAGAGTCCATACATGGAATTAAAACTGTTATTCGAAGCCACAGAAGGATCGAGCTCACGCTGCCAGTATACATACTCATAGGGCGACAGTACCTCAGTAAGGTTGTACACTTTACTTGCTGCCAGATAGGAGTTGAATGTAATTTTTGGACTTCCTCCTTTTCCAGACTTTGTCGCAATCAAAATGACCCCATTGGCACCTTCCGAACCATAAATCGCCGTGGAAGCCGCATCTTTCAGTACATCTATATTTTCAATATCTGCCATCGGAATATCGTTGATATTGGCTACACGAAATCCATCGACGATATACAAGGGCGAATTGTCCTGGGTAATGGAACTTCCACCACGGACGCGAACTTTTATCTGGGCATCCGGCGAACCTTCCGTTATGGTGACATTGACCCCCGGTAAACGGCCGGATATGGCTTGAAGGACAGATACTGTGGGTAGATCTTTCAATTGTTTGGCATTGATAGAGGCTACTGAACCTGTCAGGTCTTTCCGTTTTGTGGTACCATAGCCGATGGCTACCACTTCATCCATCATTAGCGTATTATCTGCAAGAACGACATCTATTTTCGTGCGTCCATTGACCTGAACTTCTTGACTCTTTTTTCCAACAAAAACAAATACAAGAACAGCATTTTCGGGAACATCCTTAAATGCATAACTTCCCGACTGATCAGTTGATGTTACCATACTGCTTGATTTTATTCGCACAGTTACCCCTGTTATCGGGACTCCTTTTTCATCCAACACCTTGCCTATGACAGCAATAGACCTTTGAGATATCCATCGAACTTGCTTGTCGGGACTTTCCAAGAGTACTGTTGTGGTCGCATAACTTTCGTTTGCCTGAAGGGTAGTTGAAAGAAAAACCAGCAAGAAGCCAATATTCGTACAATTCCGCCAATTGTAATATGGTACATCCCTGACTCCATCTGAATGCAACAATTTTATTCGATGCTGCGTAGAACGAAACAAAGAAGATTTTATTCCGTCAAATGGTTTCAATTTGTTATTTCTCATAAGATTTGATTTATAATTTTTCGGCTACATCGTTTAATTTCTGCGAAATCACTTCCATACTTGGGGTTTAGTGGAAATAAATTTGCGAGGATTCCACTGATCAATACCTAAAATTACCGTATCATAGGTATAGCTGGAGGCTTCCACATCGGTTATTACTGCTTTAGACACGCCCACCTCATTATTTCTGTTTTTAAATTGTGTCTTACGATTCTCGGTACCGACCGCATTTCCTGAGGCATCGATACTCTTGTAATCAGCAAATATTTGGGGAATTCCCCCCATATCTGTCCATCCTTCTGAAGCCACCGGGATATTCATTCGTGTATAAAGAAAGACAGCTTTAGGCCGATCGTGCCATGGACGTCCAAGTTTTACTTTACCATCTGCAGCAGCAGTATTTCCATCGATCGTACAATACTTAAACACGTAGCCCCATTTAGTTTCCTCTTTATGGCTCGGAGCTACAATGACCGAGCCGCTACGCACATTATACAATGTACTATGCTCAACATACGCATTGCCGCCTCCATAAAAATAATCCACAGCCCCTTCTATCCAGCAATTGTACACATAGAGCCGATCATTAGGCTGGCGTGTGCTGGTCATCCAGGTATCCTGAAATGACCGGAAAATGCAATCACTAAATGCTACCCTATCCGCTTGGATACGAATTGCCAAAGCCTGTGGGCCGCTTTGCTGCTCAAGTCCCCAATCATTTATAAAACTGATATTTTCGGCATAAAAATCATCTCCATTGATTGATACCACCGCCCCGGGATAGCGATAAACCGCTGCATTCGGATTGTGAACAGAAAATTTCCAAGCTGCAGTGTCTGTCTGATACCACTTCGAATCCGGCTTGGGTAAAGACTGAACATTTAATTTAAAATGAACACGTGTGTTCTTCTTGTCTTGACCAATTAAATGGATGAACCTTTTTTCTGTGGATACCGTGACGACTTCATTATAGTCTCCATTTTTTACATAAATACGGTAAGGTTCACTGCAATATTTTGGCGCATCGTCAATCGCCTCTTGTATGGTCTTATAATCGCCGGTTCCATCGGCTGATACGATTACATTATAACTGTGACCTAGCGCGACAGTATTAATTGTAATTGCTTGGCAAAAAAAAGGATTGCAAAATTGAACATAGGTCAATAGGATAGATACAAGAATTTGTCTTATCATCAGAAGTCTATAATTGGTTCGTTTAACATAAAGCTTGCACGACTGTCGTCAGCAATAATCAAAGCTAATGGAGCACAACAAATTAAAGGTCCAATAATTGACAAAAAAGGTTTAATTTTTATAAAAAACTAATTATCAGTATTTTAAATTCAATATAAGTGGTATTAAAAATCACATATTTTTATTTCGCATGGCATATTCTTTTGGGGAGATTCCAAACATTTCCTTGAAACTTGTACTGAAATATTTAGGGTTATTAAAGCCTACGCGATAAGCCACATCGGATACGTTTTCCAGACCGGCATCAAAATATAATTTTGCCTTTTTCAAGCGCACCTCGCGGACGAATTCAACTGGAGCCATGTTTGTCAGGCTCTTAAATTTTTTGTAAAAGGTATTGCGAGCCAAATTTAGCTGTTCGGCAATCAAATCAATATTAAAGTCAGATTGGTTCATATGCTGTTCCACCACCTCGACTACTGTTTCCAAGAATTTTTTATCCTTGTCATCAATTTGAACTTCTGATACTTGAACTACTGCCGTATTCCGTTCAGTAACCTGTTCAAAATAGGATCTTCTTTTCTGAAGTAAACTATGTATAGCCGCCAAAAGAAAAGCGGGTTCGAATGGCTTTGTGATATAATAGTCAGCGCCATAACTCAATCCCTCAATTTGCGTTTCAACAGCATGTTTAGCACTCAACAACACAAAAGGGATATGGCAAGTACGCGCATCCCGTCGAACTTCTTTTAACAGTTCAATCCCGTCCATTTCGGGCATCATTAGATCACTCAATATAAAATCAGGCATCACGGAGCGAATCTTTTCAAGCCCTTCTTTACCGTTTGTAGCTATTTCAACGCGGTAATGAGCAACCAACTGTCCCGTTAAAAATATACGTAAATCCGCATTGTCTTCAACTAACAATAGAGTTTCATTTTTATCTATTTCAAAAGACACGTTGCTATTCTTATCGGTATTGGAGGGGGGAAGGTCAAAAGAATTAATGCTAAGGAATTCTTGAACACTTTGCGGAGCATTTGAATTATTGCGAATTGGAATTTCAATGCTCACATGGAGTCCATGATTTTCCCTGTTTTTTGCATAAATATTTCCGTCATGTAATAAGGTAAATTCTTTTGAAAGCGCTAAGCCTACTCCTGTACTTTTTCGTTTATGCACCTTACTTTTATCTTCAGTATAAAATAATTCAAAAATATAAGGCAGTGATACATTTGGAACTCCAGGTCCTTCGTCAATGATATGAATGCACATTTTATCTTGTTGCAGGTTTAACTGGATTTCCACGGTACTTCCGTCAGGTGCATAATTTAGCGCATTTGACAACAAGTTAAAAAGGATTATCTCTATTTTCCCCTGATCCAACTGAACAAACAATTTTTTAAATGCTGTGACAAATTTAAGGTTCACCTGTTTTGCCTCTGCAGATGCAGTAAAGGCGAACAACACATCAGAGATCAATACCACGATGTCGAATTGTGTAAGATGCAATTGATGCTTGTTTTCCTGTACTTTTCTCAAGTCTAACAACTGATTGACAAAAAGCTCCATTCGCGTAGCATTCCGATGAATAATATCCATATACACCTGCTTTTTTGTATCCGTCTCTTCACGTATCAATTTCTTTACCGGGCTTATAATAAGTGTCAATGGTGTTCGCAATTCATGGGAGATATTGGTAAAAAACTCCATTTTAAGTGCTCCAAGATGCTGTTCGAGGAGTACTTTCTGCTTTAAATGTATCATTTGCAAACTTATCTTAAAGACTGCATAGGAGATTCCCAGAATCAAAAGACCGTAGACTATATATGCCCAATTGGTCTTCCACCATGGTGGATTAATCATCAATTCAATCTTTCTGTAAGGTACTCCCTTATAAAAATCATCTTCACCCTTTATCTCGAGTGTGTAATTGCCCGGATTTAAATTGGTATAGGTAATACGAGTAATCTGATTATTAAGATGCCAGTTGGTATCAATCTGTTTTATACGATATTGAAAGTTTGGATGCATGTGGCGTGGATCCGAAACTGTTACATCAAAGGATAGGTTATTTTGATTATAATTTAAAATAAGGCGATCGGTATATTGTACACCAACTTGCTGTCCCTTTTTTTGAGGGTTAATTACAAACTCTTTATTATTAATCAAAAGCCCCGTTAGCAGAACCTGAGGTTTGCTATTTTTCTGCTGAAAGGATTTGGTGTCCAGACAAAGCATACCCTTCGTTGTGCCCCAATAAATCATTCCTTGCTTACTTTGAACCACTGACTTTTCTGAAAATCGCATATTGCCAAAGCCGTCGCTTGCATTAAAATTTACGAATCTCTTTTTTAAACGATCAAACTTGGACAGACCACCTTCTGTTGCTATCCAAAGGTTATGTTCTTCATCCGAGATACAGCTTAAAATATAATCATTGAAAAGTCCTTCTTTGGTAGTATAATGTTCAAATTGTAGCGTACGAAAAGAGTTGCCAGTGCATTTTGTCAATCCACCTCCTGAGGTACATATCCACATGCATCCATCATGATCTTTGTATAGATATTGTACATCATTATCGCCAATTTGGTCTCCCTTATAGTAAACATAGTAGAAATTATCCCCCTTTTTGATTGGATTGACAACCAGAACACCATACGTTGTTGCTACCCAAACCATACCCTTATCATCAAGGGTTAATTGCCGAACTCTGCTAAATGCATCCTTCCGCAATCCAGGCTTTTGCAATGTTATCCGTTCAAATTGTGTACTCCCATTGATTTCAGTGGCACGCAATAAACCCGATCCATAAGTTCCTATCCAAATAGCCCCCTGTTTATCCTCCAACAAAGAATAAACTTGATTGCTGCTTAATTTTTTGTTTGTTGTACTAAATTGTTCGATTCTATAGGAGGTTCGCGCCTTATTCTGTGGTAAAGCCTTTAATAAGCCGTGTTTTTTAGTACCCATCCACATTGTTCCTTTTTGGTCTTCCAATAAGCTATAGACAGACGAAAGCGCCTCGGCATCCACGCCGCTAAAAGAAACTGGCGAAATTCTTCCTTGATCAAAAACTGATATGCGTCTAAATTTTTTACCAACCCAAAGTCTTCCCAACTGGTCAAATAAAAGGCTACGCACTTCGGGGTCCCCTGCTTGTCCCTGTTCATTTCCAAAGGGTTGGAATGATACCCCCTTGTTGTAAAAGACTATCCGTGCCATTCCCACCCCCTCTACGGCAAACCAAATTACACCAGCAGGGTCATATAGAATATCATGGACAAAACGTGGAAAGTCAATCTGTTGACCATTGATTGACCTAAAAGAAAAGCTGATCTGACCATTCTGTTCATCAAAAAAACCAAATCCCCCCCCACGCATACTGATCCAGACTCTTTGCGAAACATCCTCAAAACATTTAAAACTCATCGTTGAACTCTTCTTATAGAACGGGGAGCCAAAATAGTTGCTTTTAAAATTATTCAAATTCAGCATCACTACGCCGTTCCCCTCTGGCTCAAGCCACAAACGTCGCTTACTATCTTCATAAATACCAGTAAGGCTAGTTCGAAATTGATATATTGTCCGTACTGTATGTCTCACGACATCAAACGCAATAAGTTCTCCTTGAGAAGTTGACAAAAACAGCTGCTTTTTATCGCGTGACATAAGCATTTCATTGATTCGTCCTTTAGTTACAGCTAATACCTGCAACTTTTTGTTTTTTTTATCATATACCAACAGGTTATTTCTTAGGGTAGAAAAGTACATGAAACCTGAAGATTCTGCAATCTTATCGATTCCATTTGACGTCAACTCAAAAGATTGAATAACATGGGGCTTATTCTGGTTTGAGGTCAATTGAAGCAAATGAAGACCTTCTTTTGTCCCTATCCATACCTGTCCTTCAGCATTCCTATGGAAGAAAGTCAATTTATTTGACGATAAATGATTAACTACAGCCTTACTGTCTGAGCTAAAGATCGAATAGTCAAAATTTTCACTTTTCGCATCGATACAAAATAAACCATCATCAGTACTGCCTACCCATAATGATTGTGCATCAATTGCGAAAATTTTATTAAATTGTATTGATTTTTTTTGTGTAGCTTCTACCTTCTCCGAAATCGAAAAAAACTCCTCAGAAGTCTTGTCAAAACGATAAAGTTTCATATCATAGGTAAGAAACCAGATATCGTTTTCGATACCGTCAATCATCTGGATGACTCGACGGCTTGCAATATCAGATTTATTGAGTTCAGTCGAATTGAAGGTTTTGAAACGTTGTCCATCGTAACGGTTGATTCCATTCCATGTCCCAATCCAGATAAAACCGTCCTTATCCTTCAGTAGACCTGTCAGATTACCATGAGAAAGACCTTTTTCTCCGCCATAATGATCCAATCTAAAGTTCTCTTGACCTAGAACAGTGGGTATATAAGCGAAAACTAACGCTAATAAATATATCCACGGACTACTGAATTTTATCATAATGAAGATTAGGCTTGTCCCCCGCTTTTTGAAAATCTGGTTACTACATAAAATTAGCTTTTTATTCACATATTACTTTATATTTTCTACGCAAACGATCTCAAAAAATTAACAAAATCCGTTTAAGTATTGAGGAATGCTATTCCAACGTACTTCAGCTAAATGGAAGGAAAAGAAAGACAAATTCGTTAAAACCTTTTTTTTCAGCTGCTTTATCGGTTTTTCCTATTCGTTATAAAAAGTACCACCTGGATGTGGTAGCTGGCTATCTGATCCGACGCCTTTAATCCCCAAATATAGGCATTCACATTACCAACAAAAGTATGTATCAATTTAATTCCTCCGGCGTCGACAACACTGCCGCTAACCTCTTGTCCTGGATCGGTAGGAGAGAATTAGTAAATGATGGGTGCAGACGACCGCTGCTTGATGTTCTTAATTAAATTATGATTTGTCCTATTTCTTTTTTCAAAATAGACATAGCTAAAGTCGGTGGCTTATTCTCGCTATTGGAGAAAAAGAAGATGTATGTAAGCGGTAGTGCGGAGATACCGAAAAGTTGGGGTGGTTTTTGCAATTTCATAAGGGAAACCGTAAAATTATCGATGTTGTCTAGATTAGATTTGCGAAAACATTTATCAAACACAAAATTTAAAATCTGTAATATGTTTAGGAATCTATTGAAAAGAAAAATACTAGCCAAGTATTTATTGTTATCCATCTCACTCCTGTTGCTAAATGGATGCAGTAAAAGTCGAGAACCAATTGTAGAACAACCTACCGATGAATTCAGCTACGAAGTCGAATGTACAAGCTGTGAAATCACTTATACCGATAAATCCAACGTCACAAAAACAGTTAAGCATACAACAGGAAAATGGGAATACAAATTCGACCAGAAGATTAGTTTTGAACTAAAGCTATCAATCAAGACATCTTTAAGTTCGCAACAGACTATTAATGCCTATATCTTAAAAAATAAAGAGACAGTCTTCGGAGATGTCGGCTACAACCAAACAACAATAACCTATGACACCCAAAATGCAAGAGGATCTGGAGTCTACGGTTCCTACAAAAATACAGACAGCGGCAACGGGGGAAATACTGGTGGTAGCACCAAACCTACATCCTCCGTATGCGGCGCTAAAAACAAATCGGGCGGCTACTGCAAACGCGTCGTTGTAGGTGGAGGAAGATGCTGGCAGCATCGGTAGTCACTACTTTTTAAAATTTAAACGTACAAACTTGGAGATACGAAATGGAAGAATAAGGGAGATGATATTCTTAATAAGAATATCACCGACACAAATACTCCTTAAAAGATAAAAAAACAACATTAATAAAAGAATACTTTAATTCAATGTGAAAATAACTAGAATATATTTGTATTTTTACACGTACCAACTATTATATTCGGGATAATATAAAAGCCCCTAAATGATACTAATTATTTTATGAAAAAGATTATACTAATTATTACATTCGCTTTTATCGTGTTCGCCTGTAGACAACAGCATGATAATCTTATCGAAAGCGAAAAACAAGATATTATTAGTTCTTTACGTGCAGATTTTGAGAGACAAACAGGCTATGATCAATCAAAAGAACATCTTTTGACACCTGCCTTTAGAACTAAAATAAATTGGAAAAGAACAGTTCAAATACACAAAGACACTATTTTGATTGCAGTGACTGTTTTAGATTCAGTTCAATTTCCAATAAACGGAAAACAAGTAAATTTAAAAAATCGTGTTATTTTGAAAGCCGCTAGAAGTAGTGACTCAAAATGGTACTATTCAACCGTTACCTTTATCCCAACAAGCCATACTAATGGTTATTCAGGCTTAATTCTATCGAGAGGATTACCATATAATATGGAAAAGATTCGTTATTACAGTAATGGTTCAATTATAACGAACCAATCTATAATCCAAAAAAGACTCTCAAATACACTGGATAAAAACCTCGCAACTTCCAGTCAAGCACTTCGATCGTCATGTAAGTACGGTTATGTTAATGGTATACTAAACACAATAATTTGTGACAACAATAATGGCGGTGCAGGGGGAAGTGATGGTGGATATCATTTTCCTGAAGGTAACCCAAGTAATGAAGATCAAATGCCGGTTATTGAAGACGGATCACCCGAGGCTGTCGAACAATTTTTTGTGACTAACCATTGTGAAAATCCATGTTTAAAAAATATTGTAGACGCCATTATAATGAGTAATATACAATCGATGGCTAAAGAATCTTTAATGGACGCCTTCAAATTGAATCAAGATTTCAATTTAGATTTTTATGAATCTACTCAATTATCAAATTTAACAGGGGGAACTGCTACATTAACAAGATATGATAAGAGGCCAGATGGAACATTTGCTAATATGGATGTTAGAATAGATTTAAATCTCAATACATTACCAAATGCTTCACAGGAATATGTAGCTTTGGTAACTGTACACGAAGCAATTCATGCTTATCTCTATACTAAAGGTTTCTTTAACCAATATGGACAACAAACTGTCGCACAGCATGACATGATGTGGTCCAGTTACATTAATGTTATGGCGGGATATCTCAACACCTACTATGGTATGAATATCAATGAAGCTAAAGTATTGGCTACTGAGGGATTACAAAACACTTTTCAAAGTAAAATAGAAGATGCAGTTTATCTAAATCTGAAAAATAGCACGAATTACCCATCAGCGCAAAGAGCAGCTATTGCACAGGCATATAGAACTGGAACTAAAGGAGTAAAGTGTAAATAGTGTTTACTATCAAAATTTAAGAAAATGCAGTTTTTAAAATACAACATCCTTTTGGGCACATTATTACTGTTTTCGTGTAGTACAATGAAAACAGTTGACAACATCGGAAAATATGAGAGACATGAGGTCGATGATGAACGGATTGCTAAAAATAAAGTTGGTATAAATATTCAACTTTTTGACATCGAAAATGGCAAAGAAATGTCTATAGATAATGTTAAAGATCTGCCGGGTAAGGCGATTGATAGTAGCAGTAATTCCAAGCTGCTCGTTTTTGATAAAGATGAAGTGCCCAAAGGCATATTTGTTACTAAGCCTAAAAAAATGCCTTTTTTGCTACGTCCCGGGAAATATAAAAAGAACCTCATAAACTTTAAAATATACCTAACTCCTGACATTAGAGGGGGAATTTAATTCCTTTAATAAACTGGAGATTTGAAAGGTGCTTACCGTTGAGTTTGAGATTCTGGGAATGCGTCTTATTCTTGTTACTATATAATCCATAATTTAAAGATTGTCTTCTCTATATGTTAGAAGTCTAATTTGTTTTGATATAAATTATAAAATTGCATCACACGTTTCGACTTTAATCCCCCCTTCTGTTGGCGTCATCTCTGACCACAGCCAGTTAAAATACTGAATTACTTGCCGAGCTGGGATCATGGTCCTATCGGCGGTGGTGTGTCCATCAGCAACCACACTACCCCTAATTTTAAACCGCTCGAATTCGAAGGGTTTAGAAATAGGAAACACCAATGCAATTTGTACTCTACACCAAGATTTAGATATTGAGGATGACAATAATTTTATTGCCAAGATAAAAAATGGAGATGGAAATTATAATTAATGAGCTATTTATTTTGCCTTTTCACATCCTGTTTTGTAAATTCAAAAACCAGTAAAGCCATATCATGAAGCTAGTTGTGAAAATATTTCAGATCTGTATTGTTATTTTGTTGGGATATCAAAACGGGGCATTCGCAAAAGCTATTGCAACACCATTGGCAACAGATTCATTAATCGTATTGCATTTTCAGACAAATGACTCGCTGGTATACATTCGGGAGGATTTTGACACGATCTTAAGTAATCATCCCGAATTTCTATTTGAAGAGACATTTGCCCCCACATTGTGCTATCACCTCCAACGCGATATGGAGTTTAGTAGTGAGGCTGGACAGGATAATTATTGTATGCTCTATTCCTACTTCTTAATGAAGGTAAATGGTGAGCAAAAATATGCCGCACAGCGTAAAAGGTTATTTCAGCTATTTTCAAAAATAAATGAATTATTTGCATTAATTGAACAAGGAGGTACGTACTTTGGACATCAGCATAAACGGCTCCTGGCGGAAGTAGAATATGCGATCTATCTAATGCCAAAAGACGAGAACGAGCTACGAAAAACATATGCTATCGATAAACAAAAGCAGCTGTATATTCAGGGGCTAAGACAACTTGTAGCTGATGATACAGCGAATAATAACGGGATTGAACCTCAGTGGAAATTAAGTCAAATCAAACGGCTTAACAAAGTAATAGATAGCATACATCAGCTCATTACGGATAATTTCTCTCTCAGGAGGGCGCAATATTTTCAAAGCAATTATTATGAATATTACTAAACGACAGATAACTGTCGCCTCTTAACTATCGGATAGATTTTGTCAATGGAAATAAACTAATTAAAATAGAACTGAATCGAGATGGATCATTTAGAACCTATACCATTATGAACATTGGTAGCTAACATCAAACAGGAAATTAGCTATGGTCAAGGGAAACTGCAAACCCGTTATGGCACGAAACAGTTTAGCCCGGGCACCAAAGTGTATATTGTCGATTGGTATGCTGGGATGTGCCAAGCTATTACCGTAATCGGCTTGTCCAGAGATACGAAAAAATTAATTACCATTGTTATACGGGCTGAATGGGTCGAAAACTTCCGGCTCAAGTTATGCTACAATCCTAAAGTCTGTTCAAAAATAAAGACCTACTTTGATAAGGAGGAAACTGGAATGCAGCGATATACAGAAAAATTTGTAAATGATATGTTTATCGGTATACCCCAATGGATTGAACCTCTCGGTTAGTTGACGGCAGATTAGAAATGTAGCGTGCACTCTCTCGACGAAACAATAACGCTATAAAAAGCTTGAATAATCAGGTTTTATAAATCTCTAGTAACAATACTTAGCTATAGAATTTAATTAGCTTGCCCATGTTCTGAATTAAGTCAGTTTGATGAAGGTAAGCTGTTCCTTTATCAAAAAGTTCAAAATTAAAATCAGCAGATAATTCTTCTAATCTTTTTCTGCTGGCTTTAACTTCTCCTTCAAAACAGTTGTCCCAGGCCAGTAGGATTATTTCGCCATCTTTACTAAATTGATAAAGATCAAAATCTATTCCTTTATCAAACATCTTTTCATCATATTCAAAATCTAATCTCCACTTATTTTGTTGTAGAAATTTCACAATTGAATAAAATATACTGGTATCAATTCCTGTTGCTATATAATCCATAACTGAAGGGTTGTTGTCTTCTCTATTTGTTAGACGTGTTATCTTATTTTGATATAAATTATAAAATTACATCACACGTTTCGACTTTAATCCCCCCTTCTGTCGGTGTCATCTCTGACCATAGCCAGTTAAAATACTGAATCACTTGCCGAGCTGGGATCATGGGACGATCGGCGGTGGTGTGTCCATCAGCAACCACGGTAATAGAATAGTCTCTCGTCAAGGCTGATTTTATAGTGGCATCCACACAGAAATCTGTAGCACATCCGGTCACGATCAGTTCCTTCACTCCCCTACTCCTCAATATCGTCTGCAGATCAGTTTTATAAAATGAATCATTCGCTGTCTTAGAGACAAACATGTCTGCGGGCCCTCTGATCAGCTCTGGTAATAACGACCAATCTTCTGTCCCCGGCAGAAAACAGTTTTCCTTTGTCCCATCATGCTGTATAAAAATGACCGGCTCTTCGTTCTTTCTAAACACCTCGGAAAGTATGTTTATCCGATCAATTACAGCAAAGGTATCATGCCTCAGCTCATAGGGTCTAAAACTCCCCAGTTGCATATCTATGATTAGTAAGGCTCTCATTTGTGAACTAGCTTCTGTATTTGATAAATATAACGAATGTTCATTATTCAACACCAATTATTCGATATCAGGTAACCAATAAACAAACATGTGCCGTTTTGATGTATTCAACATCCTGTAATAAACAGCCGAAAAGTCAGAGATTTTAAGGTTTTCTTAAAGTTTTTATTCTAAATCTTTATATACGCCGGTTTATAAAATGCTATTTTTTTTAGTATATTTACCCACGTAAAATAAAAACTGTAATAGCCAGTTATTCCGTCTAGTTTTCTCAAACTGACAAAGAATAATTTATCAAATCTAAATGTATGGCAAAGAATAAAAAAATTAATGTACAGGGAAAGGAAATAACAATCATCCTCGACAATGGTAACGAGTTTATTTCACTTACTGATATGCTAAAAGCTAAAGATGGAGACTTTTTCATTTCTGATTGGCTTCGAAATAGAAACACAGTTGAATATCTGGGTATTTGGGAAAGCATTTATAACCCTCTTTTTAATTATGGCGAATTCGCCATAATTAAAAGTCAGGCCGGACTTAACAGTTATAAAATCAGTGTTAAAGATTGGGTTGAGAAGACAAATGCTATCGGCTTAAAAGCAACCGCAGGAAGATATGGGGGGACATATGCGCATCCTGATATAGCTTTTGAATTCGGTATGTGGATTAGCCCCCATTTTAAAATTTACTTAATCAAAGAATTTCAGCGTCTAAAAGATGAAGAAAATGATCGTTTGAAATTGAACTGGGACTTACAAAGGACACTAGCCAAAGTAAATTATCACATTCACACTGATGCTATAAAGGAAAACCTCATTCCTTCAGAAATTACCAAGCAGCAAGCGAATTCCGTTTATGCAAGCGAAGCTGATATACTGAATGTCGCACTATTTGGAATGACAGCCAAACAATGGAGAGATACTAATCCCGACAAAAAGGGCAATATTCGAGACTACGCGATTATAGAACAGTTGGTCGTGCTAAGCAACATGGAAAGTATAAATGCGTTGCTGATCCAACAAGGCCTACCACAAAATGAAAGACTTATACAACTGAACAAAGTAGCGGTAACCCAAATGAAGTCACTCGTAGAAAATAAGGCTGTTAATAAATTGAAATAGAAAGGTTTCTTATTTATCCATCCCTCTAACTGGAAATATGACGAGTTTTAAATAAATCTTATCATCAATGCGTTAGATAAGCAATTCTATTTCTTATCCTATGCAAAGTCGATCGAAGAACAAATCTGTTAGATTTGTAAGACTGCAAATGATCAAAATCCAGATAGAATAGATAAATGTTCTTAATATGAAATCAATATTTGAGAAAAACACAAGAGAAGCGGTCATCGAAAGAATTAATTTATTAAACGAGGACAGCGATGCGCTTTGGGGAAAAATGACAGTAACGCAAATGGTCAGGCATTGTATATTATGTGAACAATATTACCAAGGATCCATAAAGGTTAAGCGTTCATTTTTAGGGCGAATG
>JAITLV010000096.1 GCA_031277685.1 Sphingobacterium sp.
TGCGTTGATTTTATTGCTTCAAAATAATGCAAAACGATCCATATTATGATACGGTATAGATTGACTTTGACTTTTTGCCATTACAAGCTACCTTTTACAATAATATTTAAGTACTCTATTGTATTATGGGCATAGCGTTAATAGTGATCCCAACGTTCTTCGTCATTACAACCTGTGCTGCAGGACATGAAAATATGAGGCTTTTGCCCGTAGGCTATATTTTTATGGACTCAAAGGGAATATGAGGGTGTATATAGAAAAAATATAGAAAAACAGCATCGCTATCTTGTATAATTACATGTCATTTAATATTTTTTGAGAGAAAGAGAGTCAGCTGTTTGTCTAAGTGCAATACTTTTCGTAGGAAAAAATGTGATTATAATAAATTAAGCAATCGTTTGTGTAGATTAAACAAACGATTGCTTTCAAGTTTGATTTTTTATTTTGATAAAAGTGTTATATTATTGTTATAGAGATTAAGTTCTTTAGTTAGAACCAAGTATAAATCCGAATCCAAAAGGATTTTTCTTATTGACTGTTTAGTTTGTTTTAAAATAGGTGATTTTTTAGAGGGACCAATTGGTCCCTTTAAATTTACATGAACTTTAAATTATGGACTCTAGAAGAGATTTTTTAAAAAAGGCTGGAATTTTGTCATCGCTGGCCGTTTCACTTCCTACTTTGGTTAATGCAAATGCGGCAGCAGGAGCATTTAATATGTGTGGCTACGCCGCTCCCAAAATTGATAAAGTGAGAGTTGCTGTAATTGGATTAGGAATGCGTGGTCCAGGTGCAGTAGAACGACTTTCTTTTATTGAAGGTTGTGAAATCGTTGCACTCTGTGATAAACATCCAGAGCGGGTGGAGAAGGCGCAAAAGATTCTGACCTCAAAAGGTTTAAAAGCTGCAAAATCTTATTCTGGAGAAGATGGCTGGAAGTCATTATTGAAAGAGGAAAAATTGGATTTGGTCTATATCTGTACGCCTTGGGACTACCATGCACTGATGAGCATCGCAGCAATGAAAGCGGGTAATCACGTGGCTTGTGAGGTGCCAATTGCACTAACAATAAAAGACTGTTGGGAGGTGGTAAAGACGTCGGAAGCGACAAAAAAACATTGTATGATGTTAGAAAACTGTTGCTATGATTTTTTCGAGATGCTGACGTTGAATATGGCCCGTCAAGGTTTATTTGGTGAACTAATCCACGGTGAAGGGGCTTATATTCATGATTTATTGGATTTGAATTTTTCCAAGAATGGTTACGATAATATGTGGCGTCTAAGGGAAAATATTAAATATAACGGTAATCTATACCCAACTCACGGACTTGGGCCTGTGGCGCAGTGCTTAAATATCAATAGAGGGGACAAGATGGATCATCTTGTAGCAATGTCTTCCAATGATTTTATGATGGGAGAAAAAGCAAAAGAGTTAGCGGCTAAGGATTCTTTCTTTCAGGAATTTGTAGGAAAGAAATACCGTGGTAATATGAATACAACGCTTATCCGTACCGCCAAAGGAAAAACGATTATGTTGCAGCATGATGTCACTTCTCCTAGACCTTATTCCAGACTACATACATTGAGTGGCACCAAAGGGTTTGCACAAAAGTATCCTACGGAGAATATTGCTTTCGGTCATGAATTCATTACGGAACAGAAATTAAAAGAACTGTATGATAAATACACACCAGAATTGGTAAAATATATTGGTGAGCAGGCAAAACAAGTAGGTGGACACGGTGGGATGGATTTTATGATGGACTGGCGTCTCATCGACTGTCTGCGTAACGGATTGCCATTGGACCAAGATGTCTATGACGCTGCTTCATGGAGTTGCATAGTGCCATTAAGTTTTGAGTCCGTTGAAAGGAACTGTAAAACAGTGGCTGTACCAGATTTTACAAAAGGCGCATGGAAAAATAATAATCCGGTGGATATCACCTTAAAAGGTGGTGGTAATACACCTATTCGCTCAAAAAATGCGAAAAAGGAAAATGTGCAATTGGATGTATAAATTGTGCATCTAAGTCAATAATTGAAAGGGGAGCATTTTATTGTTCCCCTTTTATGTTTATCTTTAGGTATGTTAATCAATCTGACGCTAGTTACCTGTCTATCTATATTTTCCACAAATGATACCCTTTCATGCTGTGTTGGTGAAAATATACCTACACGGGCCGGGATGATAAAATCTCAGTTATCCAAACAAAGCAATAATGCCACTGGAAAGATGGTTTTAATTGAAGGTGGTAAATTTTTGATGGGAAGTTCGAATTTCGAAGACAGTAAACCTTTACATACGGTGGAACTCAGTTCATTTTATATGGATGAACATGAAGTTACCAATGCACAATTTGCACAGTTCGTAAAGGAAACAAACTATGTGACCGTAGCCGAACGAAAGTTGGATCCGAAAGATTTTCCTGGTGTTGACCCAGATATGCTTGTTCCGGGCTCTGCCGTATTTTCCAAACCTAAAGAACTCAATTCGTTAAACAATTATCTAATGTGGTGGGAGTATGTCCCTGGTGCAAACTGGCAACATCCCGAGGGTCCGAATAGCTCGATAAAGGACAAAATGAATTATCCTGTTGTTCAGGTTGCCTATGAAGATGCTGCAGCTTATGCGAAATGGGCCGGCAAGCGATTGCCTACGGAAGCGGAATGGGAATATGCGGCTAGAGGACGTAAAGATGCAAACGACGACTTGTATTACTGGGGCAAGGACCTGAAGCCTAATGGTAAATG
>JAITLV010000230.1 GCA_031277685.1 Sphingobacterium sp.
TACGTTTACAAAGTTTGGTTAAAGTTGAACTTAGGTTCACCGTAAAGCTATAAACAAACGTTTGCGTAAAACATGGACGGATATTTTATAAAGATGGATTATTTTACGATAACCCAATACCTATGATAGAAAAGAAAAAAGATGGGTTCGATGGCCAACGCGCGATCGTATTGCCACGAACGATCCTTTCTAAGTACTGTAGTCGCAACCCACTCATTGCCGGTGCCTACCTGACTGATATTGGCTATTATCCAAAAGCCAAATTTCATTTTCGGCAGCGCACCCAGGGCATAGACCAACATATACTGATCTATAATATAGAAGGCTCAGGCTGGACGAAGATAGGGGATAAAAAATATTTGATCAGTCCAGGTGATTTTTTCATCATTCCTGCCGGAGAGTCTAACTGCTATGCCGCAGATGAAAATAATCCATGGTCAATTTATTGGATTCACTTCAAGGGACAGACTGCTGACGCATTTATACGAACATATTTCCAAAGAACTGGAACTTATTTTGGTCGACTTCCTTATAACGAACACCGCATTCATCTTTTTAATGAATTATATAAACACCTAGAACGTGGCTACGGTCATGACAATCTTAGCTATGTCAATATGCTGCTGCTACATTTTCTATCTTCATTTCTATTTGACCCTATTTTTAACGAAGCTTCTTCAGAAGATAATGATACTGACATTATCCATCAGTCCATCTTATACATGCAGCAGAAAATGTCATCCATACTTTCTCTCCAGGATATTTCTACACATGTACATATTTCCATGTCTCACTACGCGTTTTTGTTCAAAAAGAAAACAGGTTTTTCACCGATAGAGTATTTCAATCATCTCAAGATTCAAAAAGCCTGTCAGTACTTACAGTTCACCTCCATGCGGATAAAAGAAATTGCTTATCAGCTAGGTATTGAGGACCCTTATTATTTCTCCCGTCTTTTCGCAAAGGTAATGGGCATGTCACCAAAAGAATATCGGAATAAATTCATTATTAAATCATAAAATAGTCCATTCCTTCTGTAAAACAATGCTTTTTTCACGCGCTGCTCCATATCTTGTTGTTTATCGAACGAAACCACCTCAACCTTTCAACTGAACAATTCTATTTCATGGACAAAAAAACGAATTACGCTATACTGATCAGCTGAATTAACGTATCTGACAACATTCTGTTTAGCTATGAACTGCATCCGAACATCTTAGCTTACCTCCGGCAGAAGAGCCTATCTCTAATATTTGCTTTTAGTGCAACAAGAGCGTTATTTTCAATAATATCAAATCCCTTATACTAGATCTCTATCTATGGAATTGTTTATGGTTTTTGTAAACTCCATTTGAAAACCTGTTTTTTATCTTATCTTTATAATTTAATAAATTCATTATTGAAATACAATTAGACCTGCAAAGCAGCATTCATAGAAATAATTCAACACCTGTTCAACCGCGAATAGTGCTTGAATAATTATAAGAAATGGAGAAGAAAGAGAACATGAAAAGAGTCACCTTAAAAGAGATTGGAAGACAATTAAACCTTTCACCTGGAACCATTTCCAAGGCGCTTAACGATAGTCATGAAATCAGTGCGGAAACAAAAAAAATGATTTTAGCTTATACCCAGAAAATTAATTATATACCAAATTTTTCTGCTAAAAGCCTCAAAACAGGACGTTCTAACACACTTGCAATTATTCTTCCTTTTATTTCCAGCTCATTCTTCTTTGATTTCTACGAAGAGATTTCGCTTATTTTATCTCAAACAAATTACCAACTGATCTTACTTCAGACTTTCAACGATGAAAAAAAAGAAAAAGAGGCATTGGAACTCTGCATACAGAGTAATATTGACGGCGTAATTATTTCACCAGTAAAAAACGACTCTAGCCTATCACTTCTCATGTATATTATGGAACAAATATGTCCGATTATTATTTTTGACCGAATAAATCACCAACTTAACACCTTTAAAATCGGTATACAAAATAGTAAAGTTATCTATCAAGCTACAGAAGAAATGATTAAAAACGGGCGCGAAAATATCATCTTGCTACTGTGTAAGGATATTGGCGGCAACCCAAGCAGAATCAAAGGCTATAAAGATGCACTCTTCAACTGTTCTATTCCATATAACGAAAATAATATAGTAGAAATATCTTATTCAAGTCCAAAAGATGATATTGACGAGGAGCTTGAAAAGAAAATAAATGTCTTATTAAACAGCGCTTCACCTCCTGACGCGCTATTATCAACAACTGACACCTTATCACTAAAAGTTCTACATATATTAAACAAGTTAAAGGTAAAAATTCCAGAAAACATGAATTTAATAGGCTTCAGCAACACACCGTTTGCGAATAGCCTAAATCCGTCTTTGACAACTATTATGCAACCTACACGGCTCATGGCTGATAAATCTGTGGAACTCTTGCTGGAAATGATAAAAAAGAGAAACAAAAAGAATTATTTTGAGTTTGAAACTTATTTTTTGGACTGTAAAATTGAACATAGAAAATCAACTTCTGTATTTATCGAATAACTAGAATTCTTCTTTGACCCATATCCACACAACCATTTAACTTGACTATATTCATTATAAACACAAAATACACTATGTCACTGTTTCCCAATAACCACCTAGAACCCAGCTCAAGAAGATCATTTTTGAGAAAAACCAGTATTATTGCGCTTGGCAGCACTTTACCGACCTCATCCCTCTTATCCTTTACAAATCGATCAAAAGATCAAATTATTAAAGTAGGACTAATAGGTTGTGGCGGGAGAGGTACCGGGGCAGCGATCCAAGCTTTACAAGCCGATCAAAATTGTCAAATTACCGCCATGGCAGACATCTTCCAAGACCGTATGGATGAATCTTATGCTGCTTTAATGGAAGTCCGTCCGAAACAGGTAAAAGTAGATAAAGGAAACAAATTCTTAGGTTTCGACGCCTTTGAAAAAGTAATAAATAGTGATGTAGATGTTGTACTTCTAACTTCTCCACCAGCATTTAGACCACTACACTTAAAAGCTGCTGTGAATGCACAAAAACATATCTTTTGTGAAAAACCAATGGCTGTTGACGTGCCTGGATTGCATAGTGTCCTACAATCGGTAAAAAAAGCGAAGGAATTGAACTTATCACTTGTTTCCGGATTTTGCTTCCGTTATGACCTTCCAAACAGAGCTACATTTACTAAAGTTTTGGAAGGAGCTATAGGCCAGGTAAAATCAGTCAGTACATTCCGTTATGGTGGTGAGGCAACGTATATTGAACCACACCCAGAATGGAACAAAATGACCCAACAGATGCGAAATTGGTTTTATTACAACTGGCTTTCTGGTGACTTTATCGTGGAACAGGCGGTTCACAGCCTAGATATGATGTCTTGGGCCATGGGTGATATCATGCCTATATCGGCAATGGGCACAGGAGGTAGACAAGTCCGTGTTGATCCAAAATATGGAAATATCTATGACCATTTCGCTATAGAATTTAAATATGGTAATGGAGCAATCGGAACTCATTTCTGCAGACAACAAGCCGGAACCACCCCAAGAAATTCAGTTAGCATGCTAGGAACAGAAGGCCTCGCAGAAGTTGTTATCGGTGGAAAACATACAATATCTGGTAAAGTTGACTGGAATTATTCAGGCGAAAAAAACAATATGTACCAAACACAGCATGATGAATTGTTTGCCGCAATCAGAAACAACAAACCAATAAATGATGGCCAGTGGATGGCGAATAGTACCTTACTGGCGATTTGGGCACGTATGGCTGGTTACACAGGTCAAAATCTAACCTATGACCAGGTCATGAATTCGAAAGAGCATCTTGGACCTGAGTTATCTTCCTATAATTGGGAACTCAACGTAGACGGCCCACCAATTGCAATACCTGGAAAGACAAAATTTAACTAGCCTCCAAAAATTTATGAAAAGATTTATTTACGTTGTTTTTTACCTTTTATTCCTCCACAGTAGCAACCTCAGCGCACAAAACAATATTTTATTCGATTTTGGTCAGGAGATCCAATGGGACAATTGGATCTCCTGCAACAAAAAATCTGAAAAAATACATTGGGTCAACGTCAACACAGATACCGATACCTGGCGCATCGAGAAGGAAAATCTCATTTGTAAGGGTACCCCAATTGGTGTAGTACGATCTGCAAAACAGTACGAAAACTTTATCATCCAAGTCGAATGGAACCATCAATTTGCTGGTGGTAATTCAGGAATTTTTGTTTGGTCGGATGCCAAACCTGATCCAGCAGGTAGATTACCTGGAGGTGTGGAAGTACAGATGCTTGAACTGGACTGGGTGAATCAAAATCTTGTTGATGGAAAACAGGCTCCGATTGCCTACGTACACGGTGAACTTTTTGGCGTGGGTGGTGTAACAGCAGTTCCGGATAATCCGCGGGGTACCCGTAGCAAATCCATAGAGAACAGAGCTAAGGGCAAAGGTCAATGGAACAAATACACAATTATATGTATCGACGGCACGATCAAACTAGCTGTCAACGGTAAGTTCGTTAATGGCATCCGGAATTCAGCTGTAAAAAAAGGCTATCTCTGTCTCGAATCTGAAGGATCAGAAATACATTTTCGCAATTTTAAGCTGATCGCACTGGATCCTGGTGTCACTAGCGAGCAGCAGACCGCAGCACTTATCGCCCCATAACAACACAGAAGGTCAAAATTCCATTGAATGGAATTTTGACCTTTCTTGCATCCCAGACACCGCCACAGTGCCTGAACAACCGAAACGATGGATGACCAATTATTTAATGAGATTGCGCAGTGCATGCACAGGCAGATCTATCTTGGTATCGTTCGATAAATTCCCTTTCAATGTATTCCATTGTAAGCTATCAAGCCGAACAGAAGAAACTCCTTCCGTTTTAATAGCCAAAACATCAACTTTCGATTTTTCTCCCTTTCTATTGAAATAAATCTCCGAATCCTTGGCAAAAATATCCGCCGTCTTATAATCTACCCCTGGCAATCCAAGATTAGTATTGGTAGCCTCAACGAACAAATTCCCCACAGGAGCGATACTTTTTTCGTCACGATATCCAAAATCATCAATATGCGAATTCGTCAAAATAAGATGAAGCGTATTTATCGCTGCTTCCCCACTTAACGAAAGATTCTCAACACTATCACCTACAATGGTAAAATCATCAAGTTTGGCAGAAAATTCATTCACGCCAGCATTTTTTAATTTTAACATATTCAGATCGGGTGTAAAAATATAAACCGATTTGTAATATTTATCACCGCCCTCTAAAAAATCCAGCGTAAGAAAGCCATCTCCGTCCACCTTCGCCTTTACAAAATCGGCCTGACTCTTATTGACTTTCACTAAAAACTTATCACTTTTTACTACATATAGATTTATCCCCCTTGCATCGGAACCGAGAATCTGAAGCTTATCGAATTTTTCCATCGGAAAGGATCGAAAATAAACATCCTTTGCATCTGCATTTGACACTTCTTTATCCACGTCTGCATGATAGACATTTGCATCGATCCGATTTGTTCGGACAATATAAGAGGCGACTAACGTCGGAACAACAAAAAGGATTATAGCGAGTCCTATTAGTAATTTAGCACTTAATTTCATGATTCATTTTGATTAAAATTCTGTTCAACAAACTGTCTGTAACGTTGTCCCAGTTCACCGAGATCAATTTCCAATAAATAAATATTGCGAAAGAAAAGTGGAAGGTCTTCTTCCAAAAAAACGGTCTTCCGATAAGATTTGACATGACGCACAGAATCTCCGGTCAGAAAAAAACCGATTCCGCGTTTATTCGCAATGATTTCCCGCTGTTGCAATAGATCGTACGTCCGCATTACCGTATTAGGATTAACCTCCAGCTGAACGGCTAACTCCCGCACGGAAGGAAGCTTATCATTCGTTTTCCAGGTTTCCATTAAGATATGATCGCAGACATATTCCGCAATCTGCAGATAAATCGCTTTGTTAGCATTAAATTCCATACTAAATCTCCTTTTCTTTTAACCTTAAAAAGGCAATCCCCCAGAATATAAATGTGAGCACTACACCAGTCACTGTAATTAAACCGAAGATATGATCTATATCGGACCAATAATTACCATTGATCTGCTGTACGGTATTCTCCGTTTGTGTTTTCATGAAGTAAACAAAAAGAGACATCCAGACCACACAGTATAGCACAAGTGAGACCGCCGTTTTAATGTATTGATAGCTTTTAAAGATAATGCCGCCCAACAAAAATATCGCGTTCAATAAGATGGGTAAAAAGAGTATATTACCGATTCCTTTAGGATAATCCACATCAAAATAGTATTGCCAAAAGTCAACTGTAACCTGTTCACCAAGCGAATTTACCTCTGTTCTAACAGCAGGACCAAAACCCCGTAAATAGGAGACAAAGGCCAAATCTATCAGGTAATAGAGCAGTAAGTAAGAACTGATACTAATGATCACGGTATAAAAAATCCCGACCAGAAATTTTTCCAGCTGAGAAGCGGGTATCATCAGTTCAAAAATTGCTTTAGTCTTACGTCCGAGATCAGCAAAATAACTGCTCGAAATTACAGTGACAAAAAACAAACCCAATACACAGAACAACGGTGACCTAAAGTTCAAAACCGAATAAACATGAGCAGATTCATTTTTAATTTCATTATAATCTGTTCCAATATTGAAAGCATAAAAACAAAATATTACACCTGCTATCACCCCGATTGACATGAGATATATTCGCCCAAAACCGATCCATTGCCTACGGATCAGTGCAAAAAAACGAGTTGTATTAAATAGGTTTGACATATTCATCGACTTTAATAAGATTTGTAATTTTTTCCTTCTGCTGCAATACGGCATTGAACAACAACTCTAGATCAAGTTTGGAATCCTCAGCGAGCGTATTCGGAAGAATCACATTGAAACCACCGAGGGCCTCTTCACCATAGAGTACATCCGGAGATAGCTCCTTTATTTTCTTGAAACAAAGGCTATCGGTAATCAAATTAACGGAAGCATTTAGGGCAACTTTATGTTCGTCCAGCAGAATGACTGCATCAATCAGATTATCGAGGTCACGCACCTGGTGAGTCGAGATAATGACGCAACGGTCGTCCGTAATCGCGGAGGCCATAATTTTACGGAACTGCGCTTTCGAAGGGATATCCAACCCATTGGTAGGCTCATCCATGATGATAATTTTGGTATTGGAAGCTAAGCCAAAGGAAATAATATATTTCTTCTTCTGACCATAACTCATGTCTGCCAACTTTTGTTCTACGGGAATTTCAAATTCGCTAATCAAGCGATAAAAGTATTCCCGATCAAAATTTGGATAAAAGCCAGCATTGGCTTTTAAAAATTGCTCTGACTTCACGGCAGGCAAATAAAACTCCTCTGGAATAAAACTGATCTCTCTTAACAAAGAAGGTTCCCGTCGGGTTGGGTTATGCCCCAGAACCTCGACCTGCCCTGAAACAGGATAGACTAGACCTGCCATATTTTTAAGCAAGGTAGACTTGCCGGCCCCATTCTTTCCAAGTAATCCATAGATGTGCCCCCGCTTCAATACAAGATCCATATGGAGAAAGAGCGGTCTGGATTTACTATAACTGAAATTTAGATTTTGGATAGTAATCATACTACTGTATTATTTAATTAATACACTAATATAGATACTAATTTCTCAAGTTTCCAAAAATTAATAAAAAAATGTAAGCTTTTCCTCCTTTTACTCTTCCCACGTTTAGCATGGGCCTATATACTATAATAAAGTCAAATTTGTAAAAAAATATAAACAATATATTTATATAATAAATATTAAAACAAAGAATATAAGATATTTAAATAAATAAATTATGAAATTCGCAATATAAAAAATAGGGTTAAAAGTCATTTCTATTGATTTGCTCTTTAAATACAAGCCACTCATATCAATGAAAATAAGCCGCTAGAAAGCTTGATCTCATCTCAAGAACACAAACCTCACTTTAAGTAATAAAATCACTCAGAACACCTAAAACACATCAAAAATCGCACAAACAACTCCTAGGTTACATTAACGAAATAAAATCGGGTCACTAAAAACAAAAATTCTAACCATTCTCCTTATTTGGTAAAAAAACCGTCTATAATACCATATATCATCATTAACCATAAGTTAAAAACAATATTAAAAAAAATACAATAATATATAAATCAGAACACTACAAACACCATATAAACAATAAAATAATATAAAATTCAAGATCAATACCATCAATACTTTTGTCCCAAACTAGGGTTAGCTATTCTTTTTCCAAAAAAACGATATAAATAGATGGACCAATTCGTCCTATTGAATAGCATTTAATTCATTTTATAGCCATCTTTGTAGCAATATGACTTCTATGTACCCCTTCATTTTAGCTTTGCATTCCACCTGGCGATGGATTGTTTTAATCATTTTTATTGGCGGTTTACTGCGTTTTGCTTATCAGAAAAAGAAGCACGGAGCCTTCACTCCTATCGATAATTTCTTAAAAAACACGATCGTTATTACATTTTATACACAAGCATTGTTGGGAATTATGCTCTATATACTGAGTCCGATCACACAGTATTTTCTGGCTCATTTCAACACCGTTGTACACCTACGGCAGATCCGTTTTTTTGGAATGGAACATAGCAGCATGATGATTCTTGCTGCCGTCTTTTTGCTCACCGGCAGCCTAAAAAGCAAAAACGCCGATACAGATGATCGACGTTTTAATATTTTACTTATTTGGTTCGGACTCGCATTACTGATTATGCTTAGTTCCATTCCTTGGGAATTTTCACCCTTGACCAGTAGACCAAGTTTCCGTTCTTTTTGATCAGCTATTTTTCCACTCTCCTTTTCGTTTGTCACGCATAGCTGCCATTCCTTCTTTGAAATCGCCCGTCTCGCGGAGCTTAGCAAGCTCATCCAAAAGAAACACATACCTATCTTGCTCCAGGCTTTCTTTTAGCTTGCGAAGCGCCCGAAAACCTCTGGAGATAGCTAAAGGAGCATTCTCCAGAACATCTTTTTTCAATGCCTGTAATTCATCTTCTGATGAATCCAAAATTCCATAAAGCAACCCTTTCTCCAGTGCTTCATCCGCAGAAAAAGATCGTCCCCGAATACAGAGATCCATCGCTTTCCGTTCTGGCATATATTCTAGGAGCAAAGCCAAGACCTGAAATGGAAAAAGTCCAATCTTCACCTCTGGTAGGGAGAATCGTACCTGAGGCATAGCAAATAGGTAGGTGCAGGAAAGAGCAATTAAAAAACCTCCTGCTATGACATCCCCCCGAACCACACAAATAGAGGGTTTTTCCAGACCTGCAAATAATTCGGCCAATGACTTCTCCACTTTAGGGATATGTGGATTCTCCACATCGACCATTGGATCGGCAAATGCTTTTAGATCCATTCCAGCGCAAAACACAGGTCCTTCAGCTTCTACCTGTATCAAGCG
Source organism: Sphingobacterium sp. (assembly GCA_031277685.1). Lineage (GTDB taxonomy): Bacteria > Bacteroidota > Bacteroidia > Sphingobacteriales > Sphingobacteriaceae > Sphingobacterium. The sequence continues at coordinate 9,519 of JAITLV010000230.1, forward strand.
AATCGCCGGATCATTATTAGCCATTTCTAGCGCATAGGCGATCTCACTGACCATTGTTGGACTGAATGCATTTCTTTTCTCCGACCGAGCAAGAGTCAATACAAATAGATGCTGTTCGCACCGCACCTTTATGAAGTTTAATTTTTCCATCAATTCCATTTACAAGATCATCTGCCTAAAACTTTCTTCCAAAACCATCCGTTCAGCCAAACTCCCCCTATTGAAAAGATCCAGCAAAATCTCGGATGGAATATTCCCCACCAAATCATCTTTTGCAAAGGGACACCCACCATAGCCCAATATTGCTCCTTCAAACTTACGACAACCCGCATCGTAGGCCGCCTGCACCTTGGCTAGGCTATCTTCCCGTTTTGCGTGAAAATGTGCTCCTACCGCAAGCTGTGGATAACGCATTCGGATCAGACTATAGAGATCCGTAATCTGTGCGGCATTTGCCTCCGACGTCGTATCTGCCAAGGAAAACTCCATTATACCAAGTTGCATGAGTCGATCAATCCATGTTTCAACCAGAGTAGCCGACCAGGGATCATGATAGGGATTACCAAAAGCCATGCTGATATACAGCACCAAGGTCTTACCAGCGGCATCAGCCATAGCTTTCATTCCCTTTAATTGCTGATATGAATCCTCCTGGCCTTTATTGGTATTTCGCAACTGAAAAGTTTCTGATATCGAAAAAGGATAACCTATAAAATCTATTTTTTCCTCTTGAACAGCATCCTGGACACCCCTCAAATTGGCCACTATTGCCAATAATTTTACTCGATCACCCTTTACAATCCCCTTCAACACCTCTTTTGTGTCAGCCAATTGCGGAACTGCCTTTGGAGAAACAAAGGAACCAAAATCAATCACATCAAATAAATCACTTGCAATTAACCTGTTAATATGTTGGATTTTCTTATCTGTTGCAATAAAATTATGCAAACCCTGGATGGCATCTCGTGGGCAATCAACCAATACAACCTGATCTCTCATAATATACTATAAAATATCTTTCTCAATTTCGCGGGCAATCACCATTTTTTGAATACTGGAAGTCCCCTCTCCTATCGTGCACAGCTTGGCATCACGGAAGAATTTTTCTGCAGGATAGTCTTTTGTAAAGCCATAGCCACCAAAGATCTGTACAGATTCATTTGAAACGCTCACTGCTGCTTCCGATGCATACAATTTTGCCATTGCTCCAATTTTGGATACACGCTCACCATGATCTTTGAGATAGCCCGCCTGACGGGTCAACAGCTCACTAGCCTCTACTTGGGTAGCCATATCTGCCAAGGCGAATGAAACAGCCTGAAAATCGTAAATTTTCTTCCCAAACTGCTCTCTTTCATGTGCATATTTCAACGCACATTCATAAGCACCGCGTGCAATCCCCAAAGAAAGAGCTGCAATAGAGATTCTCCCTCCATCCAACAGTTTTAAAGCTTGCACAAATCCCTGTCCCTCCTCTCCAATAAGCTGATCCTTATGGATTCTACAGTTATCAAAAAATAAACATGCGGTTTCTGAAGCGCGCATTCCTAATTTATTCTCTTTTTTTCCTGCAGTAAAACCTGGAGTATCTTTTTCCACAATAAAAGCGGACATGCCTTTTTTATCGCCCTTCACACCCGTTCGTGCGATCACAACAGCAACACTCGAACTGATCGCATGTGTAATAAAGTTCTTCGAACCATTCAACACATAATAATCACCGTCCCTTTCGGCAAAGGTGGTCATACCACCCGCATCTGAACCTGAACCTGTCTCTGTTAGCCCCCAAGCACCAATCCATTCTGCAGTAGCCAGTTTTGGAAGATAACGTCTCTTCTGTTCCTCATTGGCAAAACTCAAAATATGATTGGTACATAAAGAATTATGTGCCGCTACCGAAAGACCGATCGATCCACAAACTTTAGAGATTTCATCCAGCACGGTAATGTACTCTTGATAGCCTAAACCCGATCCGCCATATTCCTCGGGAACGATAACGCCCATGAAACCATGTTCACCTAATTTTTTAAAAATTTCTACTGGAAATAATTGGGCTTCGTCCCATTCCATCACATAAGGTTTGATATGATGCTGTGCAAAATCACGTGCACTCTGTCTGATCATATCCATTTGTTGTTTATTTTCAATAAACATAAGCATGAATATTAAATTTACAATCGGTAATACAATTCAAATATATCAAAATATTTAGGAATAAAATTGCAAACATTTTAAAATTTTATTTTAAATTTATCTAAAAATAAGAAATTCTTAATTATATCGCTTTTTAAACCAGAATTATAAACTATGAAGGAGCTGCTCGCATTACTTCACCAAAAAAGAGAAAATCTAAAGCTCGGTGGTGGCATCGATAAAATCAAAAAATTAAAAGAAAAAGGCAAACTATCAGCTTGGGAAAGAATTACCTATTTACTAGATCCTGACCAAGACTACCTTGAGATTGGTATGTTCGCCGGAGAGGGCATGTATGTGGAACATGGGGGGTGTACCAATGCAGGATGTGCCGCTGTAATAGGTTATGTTAAATCTAAACTTTGCGTTATTATCTCAAATGATGCTACGGTGAAAGCTGGAGCTTGGTTCCCTATCTCAGCGAAAAAAAACCTCCGCGCTCAAGAGATCGCGATGGAAAACAATCTTCCGATTATTTATCTGGTAGATTCCGCGGGCGTTTTCCTCCCAATGCAAGATGAAATTTTTCCCGATAAAGAACATTTTGGGCGCATATTTCGCAACAATGCTCGCATGTCATCGATGGGTATCCCACAGATTGCCGCAATTATGGGCAGCTGTGTAGCGGGAGGAGCTTATTTACCGATTATGTCTGATTATGCTTTTATCGTCGAAGGCACAGGATCTGTATTCTTAGCAGGCCCCTATCTGGTTAAATCCGCTATTGGCGAGACCGTAGATGCAGAAACACTTGGCGGAGCTTCTACACATTCCGAAATATCCGGAGTTACGGACAATAAATTCCCTGACGACCAAAGTTGCCTCACCGCAATTAAAAATGTTATTGATAAAATTGGGGGGCATACAAAGGCAAACTTCAATCGAAAAGAAAGTCGACCGCCCAAAACAGATCCTGAAAAAATTATTGAAATACTTCCTAAAGATCGAACCAAACCTTATCGGATGCAAGATATCCTTGACGCAATAGTTGATGCGGATACACTGGAAGAATATAAACCCGATTATGGCAAAACGATTGTATGTGCACTTGCTCGTGTAGATGGATGGGCTGTGGGGATCGTTGCCAACCAACGAGAAATTATCAAAGCCAAAAAAACCGGAAATGCAATGGAAATGCAGATGGGTGGTGTTATTTACAGTGACTCAGCAGACAAAGCCGCACGTTTTATCATGAACTGTAACCAGCAAAATATTCCACTTGTTTTCTTTCAGGATGTAACCGGATTTATGGTCGGTAGCCGTTCTGAACAAGGCGGAATTATAAAAGATGGAGCCAAAATGGTCAATGCAATGGCAAATTCCGTCGTCCCTAAATTCACATTTATTGTCGGAAATAGCTACGGCGCAGGAAATTACGCCATGTGTGGAAAGGCTTATGACCCACGCTTAATTTACGCCTGGCCAAGTGCCCAGATGGCTGTCATGAGTGGTGCCGCTGCTGGAAAAACGCTATTTCAAATTCAGGAATCTGCATTAAAAGCTAAAGGGCAAGAAATCAATGAAGAGGAAAAGAATATTCTTCTGAAATCTATCGAAGATCGCTATAACAAGCAGCTAAGTCCTTATTATGCAGCTGCCCGACTCTGGGTAGATGGCATAATCGCTCCTGAGGAAACCCGAAAAGTCATCAGCATGGGTGTAGAAGCAGCCAACGAAAAGCCCATAGTCGACCGGTACAATGTTGGTGTAATTCAAGTATAAAATATACGATAAAGACTTAAATATTGTATTTGCTCAGCAAATACACAGCCCTCTTGTCAGATACAGGAGGGCTGTATTCAAAAGATAGTAATGCCGCTTATTGTTTGACACCTATTCCATGTTTTGCCTATTATTTCACATTCAGTCAGCCCCACTTTAGTTGCTGTGCTACAATTCTATTTATTTGTAGCATTTTTTCAATTAAAAAACCATTTCGGGTATATTTTCATCGGCAATTAATTTTCCAGCGGTTGCAGTTCTTATTTCATCAACACTTACACCCGGAGCTCTTTCTAAAAGCTGGAAACCTCCCTCTGGTAGAATTTCGTAAACACCTAATTCAGTGACAATTTTTTTTATGCACTTTACGCCCGTTAAAGGAAGCGTACATGCTGGGAGAAGCTTGCTTTCACCATTTTTATTAACTTGCTGCATCGCAACAATAATATTTTTGGCAGAGGCGACGAGATCCATAGCCCCCCCCATTCCTTTTACCATTTTTCCCGGGATTTTCCAGTTAGCAATATCGCCGTTTTCGGAAACTTCCATGGCACCCAAAATAGTTAAATCGACTTTTTGAGCTCTGATCATCCCAAAGCTTAGCGCTGAATCGAAAATTGCAGAACCTGGCAATGTGGTAATGGTTTGCTTGCCTGCATTAATCAAATCTGGATCTTCGCTGCCTTCTATAGGAAAAGGTCCCATTCCCAGAAGCCCATTCTCGGATTGCAAAACCACATTAATGCCTTCTGGAATGTAATTGGCAACCAAAGTTGGAATTCCGATCCCCAGGTTAACGTAACTATTATTTTTAATTTCTTTTGCAATACGTTGCGCAATTTGTTCTTTAGATAGTGCCATAATTTAGTTTTTGGGTCTTAAGGTTCTTTGCTCGATTCTCTTTTCGTAATGTTCTCCCTGGAAAATTCTGTGAACATAAATTCCTGGAGTATGAATTTCGTCTGGATTTAGTTCGCCAATTTCTACCAGTTCTTCAACTTCGGCAATGGTTATCTTACCAGCCATAGCCATTATAGGGTTAAAGTTTCTAGCTGTAGAGCGAAAGATCAGGTTACCTGCTTTATCACCTTTCCACGCTTTAACAATAGCAAAATCGGCATCAAAAGCATATTCCAAAAGATAATCTTTGCCTTTAAAGTTTCTCACTTCTTTGCCTTCACCTATTTCGGTTCCAACGCCTGCTGGTGTATAAATGGCTGGCATTCCATATCCTGCAGCCATACAACGTGTCGCCAGAGTCCCTTGCGGGATTAGCTCTACTTCCAATTCTCCACTTAGAAGCTGTCTTTCGAATTCGGCATTTTCGCCAACGTAAGATGAAATCATTTTTTTGATTTGCTTTTTTTGTAAAAGTAAACCTAAACCAAAATCATCAACACCCGCATTATTAGAAATACAGGTTAAATCTTTCACTTCTTTTTTTACCAGCTCGGCAATAGAATTTTCCGGAATGCCACAAAGTCCGAAACCTCCTAACATTATGGTCATCCCGTTTTCGATGCCGTTGCAGGCTTCTTGTACATTTTTTACTGTTTTATCTATCATTATTAGCTTTATTGGGTTAAAAGTAATTCAAACTCATGTTTGATTTTATCATTAATAGGGTTTCATAAATTAGCTGAATAACGTTCACTACATCCGCTTTGCTTATCATTTCCATCGTAATATGCATGTAACATAACGGCAATGAAATTAATACTGAAGGAACCCATTGGAATGTGCAAATGAGCTGTTATCTGTAACCTTTTTACAGCGAAATGCATGCTCAGCATAATTTAATGTCGCACCACTAAACCACTCCGCTCCTATAGAACTACCATTGTCTGCTGGATCATTTAACATACTGGTAAAATCTGAATAAAATTTTATGTTAAAATACGTTGTGAGGATCTTCCAAAAATCACGTACATTGGAAGTTGACCATCGCCAGAGATCATGACAAGATGAAAAGACTAATTGATATCGCCGTTCGATATACTGCTTGATTTTATTAATCTCTGATTGAGATTTTTGCTCTTCTATTGGGCTCCAGAGTAATTTCCCCATAATAGTTGAATATAAAAATGGTTACACCCAAACTTAGCTAAATTTGCTTTTATATACAATAAAAATTACAACCTATTACAGAACAAATAAACTATATCTAGTGTATTATTAAAATATTATTCGGGAATAAAGACATTTCATCAAATAAACAAAGTAGATTCATGCTTTTAGAGCACTTCAACCTCAGTCCCTTCGACAACAGGATGTCCTGTACAGAGTAAGATACGCCCATTTTCCATTTCACGATCGGTTAATACTTCGTTATAATCCATCCTTACTTTTCCTTTGGAACATTGGGAGATACAGGTGCTGCACATACCAGATTTGCAAGAATAAGGCAATTTGATCTTATGCTCAAGTCCAACATCCAAAATAGATTTGTTATAAGGAATCTCCAGGTCATAGGTATGCCCCTGAAAATGTAATTTTATAGTATAAGAGGTTGTATCGATTTCTTTTTCAGATTCATCATCATCATCCTCTTCATTTTCGGGTAATAAGAAAGTTTCTCTTTTTATCTGGCTGGCATCAAAGCCCATCCCCAGAAGAGTAAAACGGCATAAATCCATATAAATTACAGGGCCGCAGGTATAAAATAATGCATCATCACTGTCGCCAACAAGATGATCCCTGACAATGGAAAGGATATAATCCCGATTCAACCGAGCTGTCATAAGATATTTGCTATTGGAATAAATCCAAACAATAGTTAAACGATCCGGATATTGCCTAGCCCATTCCTCCAGCTCCTCCCGAAACGGTGTTTTATCGGTGGAACTGTTACTGTATACCAACACAACTTTAGACTTTTCCTCAACAAGGAGCGCCGTTTTAAGAATTGAATACAGCGGTGTGATACCAATCCCCGCAGCAAACAGAAACAAAGTTCTTACGTTATGCGGATCAGGTTCATAGGTAAATAATCCTTGTGGCTCCATAGCCTGAACAACATCTCCTTCCACAATAGTATGATGAAGCAACCTGGAAATTTCGCCATTTTCAACGCGTTTCACAGTGATACTCAGTGGTTCATTATGATCTGGCGAACTATTAAAAGAATAGGAACGACGAACCTCCCGATCCCCGAATAGAAAGGAAAGTGTGATAAATTGCCCAGCTTTATAACTAGGATAGTCTCCGTTAGGAGAGTCCAGCTGAAAAGTAATATTATTATTAGGCTGAGGAATTATCTTTGCTATTCTTAATGCATACATAGCTCAAATATACTGTAGGATTTTGGCTTACACAAATGTAAACACAGGAATCGAAATCCTCTTCTACCCATCCAATTTATAACAATTTTGTTGTATTACAATAGACAGACATTTCTCGTACAATATTTGTAAAATTTCACGTTATATTTATATCAAAACTTAATCATAATAAGATTATATGCAAACACGCAGAAACTTCCTTCAAAATGCAGCAAAGGCCACATTGGGTATTGCTGTATCTGGGTCAATATTACAAGATATTGCTTCCGCGAAAACAACTGAATTGAATGCCGCTACGTTAAAGTTTTCTCAAGTCAAGTTACCTTTCAGTTATGCCGCATTGGAGCCAAATATTGATGCCTTGACGATGGAAATCCATTATACAAAGCACCACATGGCCTATATCAATGCAGTAAACGAAGCTATTGTTGCTGAAGCAATCAAGGAAACTTCCGAGGAGCAGCTTCTAGCTAATATATCCAAATATTCCGCAAAGGCCAGAAATAATGCCGGTGGCGCATGGAACCATAATTTCTTTTGGGAAAGCCTGTCTGATAAAGCAAGTCAACCATCTGAAAAATTGTTAACGATGATCAATAAGAGTTTTGGCTCGCTGGACAAATTCAAAGAACAGTTCGCAGCTGCTGCAACTACCCGTTTCGGTTCTGGCTGGGCCTGGCTGATTCTTGACGATTCTGGAAATTTGAAAATTACCTCTACACCAAATCAGGACAACCCACTGATGGACGTTGCCGAAGTAAAAGGTATCCCAGTTTTGGGCCTCGACGTTTGGGAACATGCATACTACTTGCATTATCAAAACAAAAGAGCAGACTATATCAAAAATTGGTGGAATGTCGTGAATTGGAAAAAAGTAAACGAGCGAATAGCATAATAAAAAAGCTCGATCTAACGATCGAGCTTTTTTATTATGCTTATCCGTGATACGATTTACTATCCCAGTACAGCTTTCAGTTTGTTCACCTGAAAATCTATTAATTTCTGAAGCGGACCACTAGCGATCATTTTCATCATCATATTCAGATCTGCATCGATAACAAAAGTGGCTTTTGTGACAGTATCCGATACTGCCTGCAGTTCCCAACGCAATATAACCTCAAAGGGAGCCTTTTCAGAAGGGATCAGTTTGATCAATTTATTGTCTATACGTTCTTCAACTTTTAGCGCCAATTTTGCCATATTTTGGATGGTAAATCGAGCTTCATCCGCAGTTGAAGACCAATTATAGATATTTTCAGGCATTAACTGCTCATGATGATTAAGATCAGTTAAAAAAGCAAAAACTTCGCTGACATTTCTGTTGATTTCTGTTGTGTTCTGAATAGTAGTCATAACGGTAAATTATTGATCTTTATTGAAAGTTTTCACCCCATCCCGCTGGGTTCAATCGCCACTTTTTCAAAATTTCAACATCCTCTTCCAAAACATAACTATTCTCAGCAGCAACCTGAATCAATGCGTCATAGTTACATAAACTAAAATAAGGACATTTCGCATCTGCAAAATTATCTGTCGCTTGTTGCAATCCATACGTAAATATGGAAACCAATCCGACAACATTACAACCTGCCTCACGCAATGCTTTGACTGCGATCAAACTGCTTTTGCCAGTTGAAATTAAATCCTCAACCACAACTACACGTTGTCCACTAACGACCTCGCCTTCGATCATATTTTGACGGCCATGATCTTTCGCGGAGCTTCTAACATAAGAAAATGGTAGACCTAAATCCTGTGCTACCAACACGCCTTGTGGAATACCTGCCGTAGCAACTCCAGAAATCATATCTACTGATCCAAACTCTTCTTGAATAAGCTTCGAAAGCTTCTGACGAATATACGTACGTATCGCTGGATGAGATAAAGTGATACGGTTATCACAGTAAATTGGAGACTTCCAACCCGACGCCCAAGTAAAAGGACTTTTAGGTTGCAATTTTATTGCTTTAATTTGCAATAAGGATTCAGCAACTTTTTGTTCAACCTCATTTAAATTATTCATGGCGCAAATTTATAAAATTTATATGAACGA
>JAITLV010000253.1 GCA_031277685.1 Sphingobacterium sp.
CTTCAAAATACTATCAAAATAACTAAGTTTGTAAGCAGTATAATTGTGAGCTTTTCAATGTCAAATAAAGGAAATACATTTAGGCAGGCAGGAAATTCAGTTTCTGGCAAGCGTGCCCCATCAAAAGAATCGGCAACATTTAAAAAAGAAAAAAGTCAAAAAAACAGCGTCCCCAGAGATTATTCCGATGCACAGCAGAAGACGGTCAAAATTCTAGGGATTTTATTGATTGTACTTTCGTTGGCTTTCGCCACTGCTTTTGTTTCCTATCTTTTCACATGGGAAGATGACCAAAGCTATATCGCCAAAACCAATGGCGGCTGGGGAACCCTTTTTAGTTCTTCCGAAGAAATCCACGATGAGACAGTCGAACTACCCGTTGTAGATAATAAATTGGGAAAATTCGGTGCACTCCTTGCCAACCAGTTTATGTATGAATGGTTTGGCGTTGCCTCTTTCCTCTTTATTCCAGTATTGTTTATTCTAGGCTATCGATTATTATTCAAAAAATCATTACTTCCATTATACCGCACTGTAGTTTACTCGTTTGTAGCAATTGTCTTTATTTCAGTTACATTGGGTTTCCTACATGGGTTTATGGCCAATACACCACACATGTTGGAAGGTAAATTTGGTTTTTGGACCAATAAATTACTCGAAGCACAGGTAGGGGTTGTTGGCGTGGGTTGCATTTTAGCCTTTGCGTACCTGACAACATTGATATTACTGTACAACTTAGATTTTAAATTTGTATTATTTAGCGGTAGAAAATCCAAATCACAAGCAGAGGATTTAGAAGATGAAAATGACGAGGAATCTTACTCAGCAAACAGTCTAAGAACAAAGATTCATGTGGAAGATGATTCTATTCAATCTGTTAGAGAATCTTTTCAGCGACCAACTTCGATCAATGAAAGATTTCAATCCAGCCGAGAGAAAGACCTGCAAGAAGAATCTGAGCGTCCGGCATTTGCACATCACCCCATACCAGAAGTCCAAATAGATCCAAAGGACAAGGTTGTTCTCTCCTTCGATGACAGCCCTTTAGAACGCACAGAAAATACGCCTTCTATTAGTTTCACCATTGACCAACCAGAAGAAGATATTGACGAACAAGATACTCTAGAAATCCAGGAAAATCAAAGTCCGGAGATCACACTTGCACCTCAACCCGCTCCAGAGCTCCCCATTGAAGTTGCGGCAATCCCTGGTTTAGTTGTAGAAGATATCAAAGAAGAAAAAGAAATAACAGCTAGTGATCTCGTTGCCCAATTTGGTCAATATGACCCTAAATTGGACTTATCTGGCTACCAACATCCCACGCTCGACCTATTACGAGATTATGGAAGTGGTAAAATTACCATCAATCAGCATGAACTTGAAGCAAACAAAAATAAAATTGTTGATACCCTTCGGAATTATAGCATTGAGATTGAAAGTATCAAAGCAACGATTGGCCCCACAGTTACTTTATACGAAATTATACCGAAACCTGGTGTACGGATTTCAAAAATCAAAAATCTGGAAGACGATATTGCATTAAGTCTTGCTGCACTGGGGATCCGGATTATAGCACCAATGCCTGGTAAAGGAACCATTGGTATTGAAGTACCAAATTCTAGTCCGGAGATGGTATCTATGCGATCTGTTTTGGCTACTGAAAAATTTCAGAAAACGGATATGGATTTACCGATTGCATTAGGGAAAACCATATCCAATGAGGTTTACATTGCCGATTTGGCCAAAATGCCCCACCTTTTGGTGGCCGGTGCTACAGGTCAGGGTAAATCCGTTGGTATCAATGCTATTTTGACCTCCCTACTGTACAAAAAGCATCCTGCTGAACTAAAGTTTGTTCTTGTCGATCCTAAGAAAGTTGAGCTTTCCCTATTCAAAAAGGTTGAACGTCATTTCTTGGCCAAATTACCCGATGAAGAAGAAGCGATCATTACGGATACAAAAAAGGTTATCAATACCCTAAACTCGCTTTGTATCGAAATGGACCAGCGTTATGACCTCTTGAAAAATGCACAGGTTCGTAATTTAAAGGAATATAATGCAAAATTTATCAATCGCAGATTAAACCCTGAGGAGGGTCATCGATTCTTACCATATATCGTTCTTATTGTTGATGAGTTTGCCGATTTGATGATGACTGCTGGAAAAGAAGTAGAAACGCCTATTGCGCGATTAGCCCAATTGGCCCGTGCCGTAGGAATTCACCTGGTCATTGCGACCCAGCGTCCTTCAGTCAATATCATTACAGGTACAATCAAAGCCAACTTCCCGGCACGTCTTGCTTTCCGTGTGTTATCGAAAGTAGATTCGCGAACTATTTTAGATACGGGCGGAGCAGATCAGCTAATTGGTCGCGGGGATATGCTTCTGGCTACAGGAAGTGATTTGATACGTATTCAGTGTGCATTTGTCGATACACCAGAAGTTGAACAGATTTCCGATTACATCGGAGCACAACGAGGTTATCCATCGGCATTTATGCTTCCAGAATATGTGGACGAAAACGGAGAGGGCTCAGGTAGTGTAGATTTTGATCCAAAAGATCGCGATCAATTGTTTGAAGACGCTGCCCGTTTGATTGTCATGCATCAACAAGGTTCTACATCTTTAATCCAACGTAAATTGAAACTGGGTTATAATAGAGCTGGACGAATCATCGATCAACTGGAAGCCGCTGGAATTGTCGGTCCATTTGAAGGAAGTAAAGCACGTGAAGTACTTTATCCAGATGAGTATTCATTAGAACAGTATTTGGAGACGCTAAGAAACAATTAACATGAAAAAACAAATCGGATTAGTGCTCAGCTTCTTGCTACTTATAGTGAGTCAATACAGCTATGCACAAAATGACGCAGCAAAAGCGTTACTCAACAAAGTAAGTCAAAAATATAATGGGTATAAGACCATACAGGCTGGTTTTACATTGGACATCAGACAAGCAAATGGAAGTTCACATGGTGATGCTGGTACCTTATATCTAGACAAAGCAAATAACAAATACCATATCAACACCAAAAATCAAATTCTAATATCAGATTCCAAAACACAATGGAATATTATGAAGGCAGAGAAAGAAGTCGAGATATCGGAGGCTAGCAACGCGACAGATGAGATCAACCCCACAAATATTTTCACATTCTATACTTCGGGCTTCAAGTATGCCTTAGCGAACTCGGAGAAAATAAAGGGAATCAGCCTAAGTGTCGTTGAATTGACACCTGTTGACAGCAAAAAAAACTATTCCAAAATTAAATTGCGAATCAATAAAGCGAATAATCTGATCTACGATACAACGATCTTTGACAAGAGCGGCAATCGTTACACTTACACGCTGAATTCACAGGAAGGGAACAAGACACTTGCATCTAGCTTCTTTACTTTCAATAAAAGCAACTACACCGGATTCGACATTGTTGATCTAAGATAAGGTCTGCCATCGGATGGGTCAACTGGAGGACGGGATAAAATACTATAAAAAAAGGATTTCCATGGGGAAATCCTTTTTTTATTATTGTTTCTTTACTAGCTAAAGCATATTTGGTTCTCTATCTAGCGCCTCAGTCTCTTTATCCGCGTAACGAGAATAACCGTGTTTCTGCGGATGTTCGATAATTTCCTTCATCGAAACCAATTTATACACATAAGATCCGGTTTCATTATTCAATTTCAAAGCAAAATAATCATCCTTTTTTTGTCTTCTCATCGAACCTTTTAAACTGCCGTCTCCAACATTATAAGCCGCGGCCACTAAGGTCCAATTACCAAATTGTGCATACAGATATTTTAAATAACGAGCTGCTGCATGGGTGGATTTCACGAGATCCTTCCGATCGTCCACAGAGCCATTAACTCGCAAACCATACAAGCGAGCCGTGGCAGGCATAAATTGCCAATAACCACCAGCCCCTTTTGAGGAAACAACGGCCTTACTTAAACCACTTTCCACTAAAGGTATGTACTTAAAATCTTCTGGAATACCATGTGTTTTCAGAATCTTGGCAATCATAGGCAAATAGGTCTCTGCCTTTTTATGCATATCATAAGATCCTGTTTTTTTAAATGAGAATCTACTGAAAAACTTGCTCAATTTACTTTCCACTAAGGGACGATCCATCGGTAATGAATCTTCGGCAAATGTCAATGAGCTCAGGTAAGATTCAAAAGAATTTCTTTTTTCTTTTTTCTCCTCATCGTCTCCATGATGAACTGGAGTTCCGACTAACTTCGCTGCAACGATCTTATCGCTGCCAGAAGTGTTGTTGTGTGGGGTCGAGTATAATTTTGACAGCAATAATGCAAACAAAATCAAACTACTACATAATACTTTCTTTCTTATCATTCACTCCCTTAATGCTATCCTATCCACGAGTCAAATCGATCAAAAAATAGCTTGGTTCAAATTCAAGGGTACAAAGATATAGAGTATTTATTTAAAAAACAAATAGTTACATTCTAGCTACTTTAAACTATGTTTTTTAGCGCTCAAATCGCCAAAATGCAAGAAAAGACAAAAAGATAAGGATTTTTTCGCAAAACCCAAAATTATACCTAACTTTGCAGTTCACATTTTAGCAAAACACAATGCCATTCAGCAATAAAAGGAACAGTCGTGATGACAACTCCAGAAAGTCACGAGGCAACTCAGATAGCTTCAAATCCAGAGGCGACAAGAACAATAGTTTCGGTAAAAAATCATCCTTTGGTTCAAAGGATCAATCTGAAAGAGGTTCTTTCAGAAAAGATGATAACCGCGAGAATAGATCATTTGGATCTAATAAATACGCAGACAAACCATCCTTTAGAGGAGAAAACAACTCCTTCCGTTCAAAAGATAATGCAGACAAGCCTTTCAACAGAGGTGGTCGTTCATTTGATAAAAGTGATTCACCAAGGTCTTTTGACAAAAGAGATTCATTCAATAAATTCGATAAATCTGAACGTTCTTTCGATAAGAAAGATAATTTTAAACGTT
>JAITLV010000334.1 GCA_031277685.1 Sphingobacterium sp.
GGGAACTACCGTAGGTGGCTGGATTATCGTTTCAAGAGGTGTGGAGTTTTCGCCCTGGCTAACGATGGGCTTTGGTTTTCTAGCCTTTTTGATGATCGCCTTACGGCAGCTTTTAGAAAAACGTGGCACAACAAATCAAATCACCGTGGTACAGTGTACACAGCAATAGTAAATTGCTGTGTACACTATATAAGAAATTGGGAAAAAGTCCTTACACCCTTTTCAGCTTATAAGGGAAAACTTTACCAGAGGCCCACTGAGCAACATACAAATTATCATCGTCATCCACACATACATCGTGTGGGTGGGCGAATATTTTGTCTTGTTGTTGAATCTGCTGAAGTTTACCTTCCTTGTAAACAGGTTCATTTCCTCCAACATTACTAATAACTTTATTCCTCTTATCCAGAATAGTTACGAAACCTGAGTTTTCTATATTCATATTTGGAGAACGCAAAACAGCTGCATAAAGATTATCACCTTTGATCACTGGTCGACAAACTCCTGCCCCCGGCAAGCTAATTATCTCCATCAACTTTCCCGCTATATCAAATCGCTTAAAACAATTTCTTGTCCTATCTGTCACCAAAAGTGATTTCTTACCATTCCTTTGATCAAAACAAATTCCATGTGCATTATCCAAAAAAGAATCACCTTCCCCCCTGCCTCCAAAATGATTTTTTAACTTTCCTTCTCTATCATAGTGCAAAATATGCTGGGCTCCATATCCATCTGCGATAAAAATATCTCCATTACTGTCTATCGCGGTTTCTGTCGGTATAAATTCTTCTTTTTTATTATACAAACCAATACCCAAAGGTGCATCGATAGTCAATAATATGTTCCCATTCAAGTCAACCTTATACACCTGATGTTTTTCGTTATCGGTAATATATAGAAATTGCTCTCCATTTTCATCGTGAATTGATAAACCGTGACCGCCAGGAAATTCGTGTCCCCAGCTTTCAAGAACCCGCCCATCTTTATTAAAAATGATGATATTATTCTTCGTTTCATTGGTCAATAAAAACAAGCGTCCTTTTTTATCCTGAACCATTTCATGACAGTCTTTTACAGTTAGATTCGGAGCATGTTTTGTTGCCCAGTTTTTATCAAGGGTATACTTCATATTACTGTGGCCATATCGCACTTCCTTGGACTTCGCGAACAAGTCTTTCATGATCACTAAGCTACCAGCCATAACGCTAGATTTTTGGATAAATGTTTTTCTATTCATGTTTAATTTACACTAAAAATTCACTTTAAGATTATCTCGTCAACAAAAAGCCAAGGTGGATTTCCTGTTCCTGTGAATCCTTCCGGAATTTTTGTATAGTGCTTGGTTTTTAATCGGATCACACTTACTTTCCGGTCAGGCAAATCACAGGTAACAATTCTTCTCTTTCGCATTTTTTCTGCTTTATCTAAATCTATAGCGACCTTATTCAACAACTTCATATTTAAAGTATCCGCGCCACCCCATATTTCAATATACTGTGGTGGATATATATGTTGATTGTACTCTTGTTTGATACTTAGAGAGAGCAAGCCCAATTTTGTTGGGGCATCAAAGAACATGCTTGCACAGAGATCATTTCCTTGGAATCCCAACCATTTACCATCAGCATGATTATTTCCCCCACTTTCAAGATCAAAAAAACTTTGCTCCTTTCTAGCTTTATATAGCCGGTTTGGTGTGCTCTCTAGGGTCACTTTTTGGGGAATGATAAATGCAGCGTAAAAATCCTGACTAACTTCATTGCTGGCCAACCAGCCGTCTTTAACAGCTTTGACACGCAATGTAGCGTCTTTCTGAATGCGAATTGGCGATTTGTAAATTAATGCCGAAGAACTATCGGGATTGCTTCCGTCCAAGGTGTAACGAATCAATACACCACTCACAGGATGACTTAGTGATACCAGCGTTTCTTTTTGGAAGAAGCTTCTTGCTGGACTAATTTTGGGAGTAGTTAATGCTAACTTCTGACTATCGTCATATTTAACTCCAGCATCAACTTTCAATTTTGGAAAGGCTTTTCTGATTGCTACCAGATCATCCAATTTCACCAATGTATTCCATACATAAACCTTTCGAAGATTGGGCATTTTAGCTAAATTGTCCAAGCCTTTTTTATTCACCTGGGTACCAATTAAACTAACGTTCTTTAGGCTTACAACAGCAGTCAATAATTGAACATCTTCATTGGATAATCTCGTATTATTAAGATTCAAAACCCTCAAGTTTGTAAATTTCTTTAGAGTTTGCAGATCTTCTTTCTTGACAGGCATTCCACTTAGATTAAGGGATACGACCTGTTCTGCTATCGTTAGAATATCAGATAGGGATTGACTTGTATAAAAATCCTTACCATAAAAATTAACGTCTAATGCTGGTGAACCAGCATCCAAAGGACGGATGATCCGATAAGGTGTTGTCAAACTTTTAACTTCATTTTCATTTGCCGCAGCAAATTCATAAATTTCAGCACCTTGGAATCCATAAATGGCTTTCGCCGATTGGAATAAGGTATCTTGTTCACTAAATACAGACAGGGGTACATTGAATTTTCCTCCGCTTTTGACCCATGCCCGCAAGAGCGATATTTCGTCAATACTCAGTTGTGGTTTGCCTTTAGGGGGCATGCGATGCTGATTTTCGATATCCAACAAAAGTCTCTCAATCATCAAGCTATTCACTGGATCTCCGGCGATAAATAATTTACCGTTCTTTCCTCCTTTTAATATTCCGGTGGAATCTGACAAAACTAGACCACCTTTGGGTTTATTGGAATTATGACAACCCATGCATTTTGCCTGAAGTATTGGCTTAACAGCGTCTTCAAAAACACCTGCATTTTCGATATCAAGTGCTTTAGACTCCTTACCTATCAGTGGATTGGTGATAAAATCCTCTCCATGTGTCAAGGCTGCCCCAAAATGTCCCACCATCAACAACAAGACTATTGTTATATTAATTCCAACCGTAAAGGCTGGATGGTATTGTTTATTTTTCCGAAACCTTAAGTATCCCAGAAGACCGAGTGACAGAAATGAGAGAATCACCCCCCCATATTTATGCCAAACAAAGCTATTTCCCTCAAATCCCCCTTCTTTTGAAAGTATCAATCCCATAATGGCAGTGATAGCTAGTAGGAACGAACTGATAAAGAATAAGAAATTAATAATAGATTTAATCGTCGGGAGCTCTTTTTCTAACCTAGCTCTAATTAAAAATAATATCCAGGAAATAATTAATAGGACTATAGGAAAATGCAACAACAAAGGATGCATCCTTCCGATCACCTGAAGAAAAACCGGAATTTCTATTCTTTCTTCAAAAATTAGGAAGAAAACAATAAAGCTGTTTAGGCCCAATAGGATATTGAAGTGCAAATTTTTAATGGCCATCTAGCAGTTCTATTTAGGCGAGAATATCTTTAACAACGTTTCCTGCGACGTCAGTAAGCCGATACCGTCTACCGAGGTGTTTATAGGTTAATTTTTCGTGATCAATGCCGAGTGTATGCAAAATAGTAGCGTGAAAATCATGAACATGAACAGGGTTCTTCACAATATTATAGCCTAACTCATCGGTCTCCCCATGTACTATCCCGGGTTTAATTCCCCCACCGGCCATCCAGATACTGAAACAGCGCGGGTGATGGTCGCGCCCATAATTATCAACTGTAAGTCCGCCTTGACAATAATTTGTCCGTCCAAATTCACCGCCCCAAATGACGAGTGTCTCATCCAACAAACCACGTTGTTTCAAATCGGAAATTAAGGCTGCGGAGGCTTGATCCACATCCTTTGCCTGCAGTGCCATTTCACTTGGCAGCCCACCGTGTTGATCCCAACCCTGATGATATAACTGTACAAACCGAACTCCATTTTCAGATAATTTCCTAGCCAACAAACAGTTTGCCGCATAGGTTCCGGGAACTAAGCATTCGGGACCATACATCTTGATAATATGATCTGGTTCCTTTGAAAGATCAGTCACTTCAGGTACAGACGTCTGCATGCGATAGGCCATTTCATATTGCTGTACTTTAGCTGTGATTTCGGGATCCCCGAAGGTTTCATATTGCATGCTATTAAGTTCTGCGAGTTTATCAAGTAATTTTCTCCTACTTATTTTATCTGTTCCCTCTGGATTATTCAAATAGAGAACAGGATCGGGACCTCCCATAAACTGAACCCCTTGGTGAACGGAATCCAGAAATCCATTTGTCCATAGCTTAGAATATACTCCCTGACCATTTCCTCTCCCTTTAGAAACGAGGACACAGAATCCCGGTAAATTTTGGTTTTCGCTTCCTAAGCCATAGCTCAACCATGCTCCCATACTTGCTCTACTTCCTTGCTGGGAACCAGTCTGAAAAAAAGTAATTGCCGGATCGTGGTTAATAGCATCTGTATGCATGGATCTGATAATACATAAATCGTCTACCACTTGGGCCATATGTGGAAATAAGCTACTCACCCAAGCTCTACTTTGGCCATGTTGCGCAAAATCAAAATATGAGCCAACGAGGGGAAACTTTGCCTGTCCGGCTGTCATCCCTGTAAGCCTTTGATTACCCCGAATAGAAGCCGGCAAATCCTGGCCCATCATTTCTCTCAATCTTGGTTTATAATCAAACGACTCTAATTGAGAAACACCGCCAGACTGAAAAAGATAAATCACACGCTTTGCTTTTGGCGCAAAATGTGGCAGCGCTTTTTCAAATGCTTCCTGGCTTCCAGCTTTCCCAGAAAAAAGATCTGGAATTAACAAGGCGCCCAACGCAACACTGCCAATACCTATACTTAGGCTAGAAAGAAATTGTCGTCGATTTTGAAACAATTGTGCTTCTTTTACTTCCTTTTCGAAACTGGAATCTATTTTCTTTTTCATAACCATCAATTTAAAACGTCTTTTATAAGTTGCTTTATCCTTTAGTCAGTGTTTCTTCCAAATTATATATTGCATGTACCACGGACATTAATGCTGCAAGTCTTTCTTTTGGTATCTTTTGATCAATCGGTGCTTCTCCAACGTGAAGAAATGCTGTTGCAGCTTCTTTTTTCTTATTGAAACGATCCAACTCCTCCAGGTAATACGCATTGAGTAGCCCCAGTTCCTTATCTGTTGCATCTCGACATAACACACGTTTAAAAGCTGTTTTTATATAATCAGATTGTTTTCTATTTGGTGCATTATGAATTAGGTTTGTTGAGTACACTCTTGCGGCTTCCAATATAGCCGGATCATTCATCATGACCAGCGCTTGCAAGGGGGTATTGGTCCGGGTACGCTGTACCTGACATGCATCGCGGTTACTTGCATCAAAAATCAGCATATTCGGAGGCGGCAATGTCAATTTAAAAAACACATACAGACCTCTTCTATACAAATCTTTACCATGGTCCTGTACGTATTGAGCTAAAGTTCCTCGACCTGAACTGCTAACTTCCCAGATTCCATCAGGCTGATAAGGTTTAATACTTGGTCCACCGATTGTCCTGTTCAACAGCCCACTCGTAGCGAGGACCTGATCTCTAATCATTTGAGCCGGTAATCGCAGACGTTTTGATCTTGCCAGATAAATGTTATCGGGATCCTTTTCCAAATGCTTGGACGTAATTTGAGATGACTGTTTATAGGTAGCAGTACTGACCAATTGCTTGATCAATCTTTTCACATTCCATCCATTTTTCTGGAAATCCAATGCGAGCCAATCCAATAGCTCAGGATGGCTGGGCAGATCGCCCTGATTACCAAAATCAGCAACTGAAGCAACTAACCCACGTCCAAAAATCATAGCCCACATCTGATTGACAAATACCCGTGAAGTAAGTGGATTTTTATCGCTAAATGTCCATTGGGCCAACCCTAATCGATTTGAAACATATTTTTTATTGTCAAATGGCAAAATAGCCTGCGGTGTCTGCGGGTATACCCGCTCCCCCGGTGCATCATAAACCCCTCTATTTAGGACAAATGTGGGTCTGATACTATCACGTTCGCCCATTACTGAAACAGACACCTCATTGTCATCGTCCAATTTGTTAATAAAATTTAATATACCTTTCACGTCTTCTTTGGTAACAGTTAATCTTGGTGTTTTTGAAGGGCCTGAGTTTACCAGTCCCTCTAGTCCTTTTTCCAATGAATTGTTAAAGAAGGCATACATGCCGTAATAATTTTTCTGCGTAAAAGGATCATATTTATGATCATGACATTGTGCGCATTCCATTGTTATACCTAATATTCCTTTCGCATAGGTATTTGTTTTATCCAATCCATAGGCAACCCGATATTCCTCTTCAACAACTCCCCCCTCCTCTGTAATCTTATGATTCCGGTTAAATGCTGTTGCCAATATTTGTTCTTTGGATGGGTTAGGTAAAAGATCTCCTGCCAATTGCCAGGTCACAAACTGGTCATACGGCATATTTTTATTAAAAGCATGAATAACCCAATCTCGCCAAGGCCACTGCGTTCGGATATCGTCATCTTGATAGCCATACGAATCTGCGTATCTCGCAACATCCATCCAGTGAAGAGCCATTTGCTCGCCATAAGCATCAGATGCCATTAAATCGTCTATCAGCCGATCATATGCTTTGTCGGATGTATCGTTGAGAAACCGTTCCATCACTTTCTCATCAGGAGGTAAACCGGTCAAATCGAGACTCAAGCGACGCAGTAAACGATTTTTATCTGCTTCAGTATTCGGATTAAAACCCACTTTAATCATCTTGTCCAATACGAATTGATCTATTTCACTGTTGCCCCACTGGATTTTATTCTGTTTTGGAATTTCCGGCTTTATTGGCGCTGTAAATGCCCAATGCGGTTTGTATACAGCTCCCTGCTTAATCCATTGCTCAATAAGTTCTATTTCGAAATTAGTTAAAGGAAGATTGGATGCGATTGGAGGCATCCGAATAGACTCGTCCTTTGCTGTAATCCTAAGGAAGGCTTCGCTAATCTGGGGGTTACCAGGCACTATAGCGTGTTTGTCTGGGCTTTCAGATAGGGCCTTATAAGCCCCTTCTTTGGTATCTAAACGCAAACCGCCCTCCCTCGTATTATTATCGGGACCATGGCATGCAAAACACTTATCTGAAAGAATGGGTTTAATATGGTAATTATAATCCACAAATTTAGGTAAAACATAGGTTCCCGATCCCGCGGATGCAGATTCAGCATTGGGCCTGCACATCGTCAACAGCGAAATCAAAATCGCGATACTCCCTAAAACCGAAATTATCAACCATGAATTACTTTTAAAGAGAAAAGATCTTCTAGTCATCATACTATAGTTTAAATCTTAAAACATCGAACAAACAGTTAAATCGAATCCAGTTTACTATTTGCTATTTTCTTATAATGGTTATGATAGGTAATGGAATACCATAAAATAAAGCATGTTCCATGATCCTAATTTATATTCTTCTTTCTTTCGCGGCTTGGCAGGAAGCACTAAAATAAACCGCCGACACAGTTCCTTAAAATTGTCTAAGCTGTTAGATACATCATTAGTTTGTATCAACAATGTTTTTAGAAAGAACCATGATTCCAAAGCTAAAAATAAATGAGGTGCTCTACCCATTACCAGGTAAGAGTTTACACTGTATTATCTTGCTTTAAAAGCCTCATCACAGTCCAAATAAATTAAGAAATAGTCGTGTTTTATTTAAGTTTTAATAAATGTATACATAAACTTTAATATATCCAAACAAATAACACACTTTGTACATACATAACCTACAGAAACTCATAAAGTCAAAGAAAGTCGGAGCGGGGAATAAGCTGTGGGAAAGCGAATTTTATTTCATAAAGATACCTTATCCTTGGAAGGCCATAAACAAAAGGACATACCAATACCGCAGAAAAAAATTGCATATAAATACCGATGTCTTAAATTTTCCTTTATTTTGTATACATGCGCATATTGATAACAGGATCTTCGGGAAAATTAGGAAGTGTAACAGTTCGGAATCTACGTCGGGCTGGACACGATGTTACGGGAGTTGATTTATTAGAAAGCGATACCACTGATTATTTTTTAGATGTGCAGCGAACTGAGGCAGTTATTGAATTCACAAGTGGTTATGAGGCCATTATCCATACTGCAGCGCTGCATGGTAGACATATGGATTTGAATTATAGCCGGCAAAGTTTTATAGATACCAATATAACAGGCACGTTAAATCTGTTAAATGCCTGTGTAAAGAACGGAATAAAGCGTTTTCTTTTTACCTCTACGACCTCCATATATGGCAATGCACTTATTGATGCGGAAAAAGCGGTGTGGGTTACAGAGGAACTTATAGCCCAACCCCGTGATATTTATGATATTACCAAACAGGCTTGTGAAGAGCTCTGTAGAGACTTTTTCGAAAAAGAACAGCTAATGACCAGCGTCTATCGCGTTGGCCGATTTCTTCCAGAACCCGATAACCTTATGCTAAATCATCGTTTGTATCGGGGATTAGATGAAAGAGATGGAGCTGAGGCTCTTCGACTAGGTGTTGAGACCAACTTTACGTCGTTTCAGATTTTTAATGTTTCTAGCGGTTCGCCTTTTGAAATTGAGGATTTAATTGAACTAAAATCTAACCCTTCCCATATCATCGCTAAGCGTATCCCAAATGCCGTTGAAATATACCGACAGAGAGGCTGGAG
>JAITLV010000002.1 GCA_031277685.1 Sphingobacterium sp.
GACAAAAGAACATTTACAGGAGCTACATCTAAAGTCGATATGAAAGATATCGAACTAGGTGGACTTCCTGATCCATCAAGAGCCTTGGAAGGCCGTGTTGCTGGGGTTTCGGTTCAAAATACGACAGGTACTTTTGGTACAGCTCCAAAAATCCGAGTTCGTGGTGCAACGTCAATTTATGGTAGCTCAAAACCGCTTTGGGTAATTGATGGAATTATCATAGAAGATGTTGCGAATGTTTCTTCCGATGATCTTTCCTCTGGAGATGCACTGACTTTAATCAGTTCTGCTGTCGCCGGCTTAAATGCCAATGATATTGAGTCATTTACTGTACTTAAAGATGGTTCTGCAACCTCCATATATGGAGCTAGGGCTATGGGAGGTGTTATTGTTATTACAACAAAGAAAGGAAAAGCTGGTCGGAACTCCGCCAATTATGTGGGCGAATTTACTTCAAGAGCGATTCCTTCTTATAATAATTTCAATATCATGAATTCCCAAGAACAAATGGCATTTTATCAGACTCTTGAGCAAAGAGGATGGTTAACAATGGCAGATGTTGCAAATAGATCCGAATCTGGGGTTTATGGGAAAATGTATCAGTTAATCAAGGCAGGTCAATTAGAAAACACGCAGGAAGCACGAAATGCTTATCTAAGACAAGCTGAATACCGTAATACAGATTGGTTTAAACAATTGTTCAGCCGAACGATTATGCAGAATCATTCGGTCAGTCTTTCATCAGGTACGGAGAGGGCACAATATTATACATCCATTAGTGGTGTTTTTGATAATGGCTGGACGCGTAAATCGGACGTAAAGCGCTATACAGGGATGTTTAATGCCTCGTATGACTTGTTTGACAATCTGAAATTGGATTTAAGAACCAATGGATCCTATCGTGATCAGCGGGCTCCTGGTACGATAGGTTCATCTGTGGATCGGGTCTCCATGGAAATTAAGCGAGACTTTGATATCAATCCATATACATATGCGTTAAGAAACTCTCGGACACTCGATCCTAACGAGTTCTATACCCGAAATTATGCTCCTTTTAATATCCTACATGAGTTGGATAACAATTACATGGATATCAATGCTGCTGATATAAAATTCCAGGGTGAACTAAAGTGGAAACCTATTAAAGCCCTTGAATTGGGTGTATTAGCTGCTACACGCTATCAGCAAACTTCGCAACAGCATTATATCAAAGATCAGTCGAATCAGGCATTAGCTTATCGTTGGATGCCTACGACGTTTATTCGTGATGCGAATCCTTTTTTATATACTGATCCGAGTGATCCTTACGCTGTTCCTGTTTCTGTCTTACCTGCTGGCGGTATATACAATCGTACCGATAACAAGATGTTTACGCGAGATTTGCGTTTTACTGCAGCTTTTGATAAGACATTCAATGACATCCATAAATTATATGTATTTGCTGGAGCCGAATCCAATTCCGTGAATCGTAATCAAAACTGGTTTAGAGGTTGGGGCTTACAATACGATCTGGGAGAGATCCCATATATTGACTACACCTTATTTAAAAAAAATCAGGAGGAAAATGCTGATTACTATTCTATAGATCGCAAAAAGAACGGTGATGTTGCCCCTGCGCGCAATAGACAAGTTGCGTTTTATGGAACGGCCAATTATACTTTCGATAACCGATACACCATTAATGGTACATTACGTTACGAAGGAACCAACCGTTTAGGACGTACAACCTCTGCACGTTGGATGCCGACTTGGAACGTTTCAGGAATGTGGAATGTCATGGAAGAAGATTTCTTCAAAAACTTAAATACACCATTTTCAAATTTGAGTTTTAAGGGGTCGTATAGTTTGACTGCTGATAGAGGTCCCGACTTCGTTACCAACTCAAAGATTATCATTCAAAGTTACAATCCATGGAGACCAAGTACAGCTGATAAAGAAACTGGTCTTTCGATTTCGGATCTTGAAAATTCTGAGCTGACCTATGAGAAAAAACACGAACTAAATATTGGTACCTCAATCGGTTTGTTCCGAAATCGGATTGCATTAGACGTGGATTATTATAAACGCAAGAACTTTGACTTAATCGGTATTGTCAATACACAGGGACTTGGTGGCGAGATTTCAAAGTACGGGAATGTTGCCAATATGGAATCACATGGATTGGAATTTAGTCTTTCGGCGACAATATTGAAAAAACAAGACTTCTCGTGGGTTTCTAGTTTTATTTACACCAGAGCGAAAAACAAGATCACCGCTTTAGAAAATAATAGTCGAGTTTCGGATCTAATTGCCGCTGGAGGTTATGGAGTTGTTGGTTATCCTGTAAGACCGCTATTTTCTATTCCATTCAATAGACTTCTTTCAAATGGTCTGCCTGTCTACAATTACATCGATGGAGCAGAGACAACAACGGGGGTTTATTTTCAGGAACGCAAGAGAATTGAATTCTTAAAATATGAAGGACCGACCGAACCGACCGATATGGGAAGTTTTGGGAACGTATTTTCATACAAGAATTTTAAACTTAATGTATTTATTACCTACTCTTTTGGAAATGTAGTTCGATTAGATCCAGCTTATAAAGTCGGTTATACTGACCTTGACGCGACCCCGAGGGAGTTTTCTGATGCGTGGACAATTCCGGGGGATGAGGCTTTCACGAATATTCCAGTTATTTTGGACTCTCGGTTTATTCGTAACAACACTCAATATGGTTATGCCTATAATGCATATAATTACTCTACGGAGACTGTTGCTAAAGGTGATTTTATTCGCTTAAAAGATATTTCCTTATCCTATGAACTACCGAAACACTTTGTGCAATCCATTAAGATGAACAATCTGGGAGTGCGATTTAACGTGGTCAATCCTTGGTTGATCTATGCCGATAAGCGTCTTAATGGACAGGATCCGGAATTTGTGAACTCAGGCGGTGTGGCATTGCCAATTGCTAAACAATATACTTTAACCTTAAAAATGGGATTCTAGCATATGAAAAAGAGATTATCATATATATTAATTGCAGCGGGAATAATAGCAACAAGCTTTTCTTCCTGTAAGAAATACTTGGATGAATTGCCTGATAATAGGGCTGAACTAAATACGACAGACAAAATAGCCAAAATGCTCGTAGGAGCATATCCTAGCAGCGCATATGTCGTTGTTACAGAATTGTCTTCAGACAATGTAGATGATGTAGGTCCGGTATATTTAAACTATCCTAGATTTATAGAAGAAATCTATAAATGGCAAGATATATCGGAGACGAATAACGACGGTATTGAACGCATATGGGGGGCATGCTATAGTTCAATAGCCAGTGCCAATGCTGCATTACAGGCAATCGAAGAACAAGGAAGTCCCGCGAGCCTTAATGCTCAAAAAGGAGAGGCATTGTTGGCGAGAGCCTATAATCATTGGATACTTGTCAATGTTTTTGCTCAGAATTATTCAAAAATACATAGCACAACCGATCTTGGTATAACCTACATGACAAAGGGAGAGACCACCCTAAACCCAAAATATGAGCGCAATACTGTTGCTGAGGTTTATGATTACATTAAGAAAGATGTTGAAGAGGGATTACCATTAATTAATGATGCCTCTTATGCAAATTCGAGTGTTGCAAAGTATCATTTTAATCGTGCAGCAGCCTATACCTTTGCATCACGTGTTGCATTATTTATGGAAGATTGGACGAAGGTTGTAGAATATGCTACATTAGCACTTGGTGAAAATCCGAGTAGCACGTTGAGAGATTATAAGACTATAGCTCCTTTTTCGGCTACTTATGCAAACTTTACGCGCGAGTACAATGCAAGTTCTGTTAAAGCAAATTTTTTGATTGCGACAGCATCATCTTCTATGGGGCAGACGTTTGGTAATTATTCAACAAATAATAGACTTGCACACGGAGGAAGTATTGCAATGACAGAAACTGTTTTTGCCAAACAACCTTTTGGGCAGGCCAAGGTGAGTACAGATTACAGAATTAAGGCAACAATTTACTCAAGTACAACGACAAATAAGGTTATTTTTCCACACGTAGCGCGTATGTTTGAATATACCGATCAAGTTGCTGGAATTGGTTATACAAAAGGTGTATTTGCACCAATTGTATCAGAAGAAGCCCTTCTTAATCGGGCGGAAGCGAATATTCATTTAAAGAATTATAGCGCAGCAATTAGCGATATGCAAATTCATATCGACAATAATACGATTAATAATCCTCTCAAGATAAGTGAAGCATCAATTAATACTTGGGCCAATTCGTTCGATTATTTTACGCCTACAGCACCTACACCAAAGAAAAAGTTGAATCCAGAGTTTTCATTTGAGGCTGGCACACAGGAAAACATGCTTCACGCTATATTGTCTTTAAAGCGACTTAAATTTTTGCAAACCGGCATGCGATGGTTTGATGTAAAGCGCTATGGAATAGAAATTACGAGAAGGGAGGCACCAGCGGTGTATAATGGTAACTTGACATATACTGTCACAGATAATACGCTTGTCAAACGTGACAAAAGACGCGCGATCCAGTTGCCGCAAGATGTTATTAATGCAGGTTTAACCCCTAATCCTAGATAGTATGAACAACAATAATCTATTAATATCAATATTAGTATCCTGTGGAGTGATATTCTCCGCCTGTAATAAGGAGGATAAGCTGGATTCTAAAAGTGTTTTTGTGGATTCAGAAGTCCCCAAAAATGCATTAGATAACTATTTATACAACAACTATACAAAACCATATAACGTAGAAATACTTTATAAATATGTTGACAAGGAATCCAATATGACCTATCGATTGGTACCAGCTCCGTATGACGCTTCTATTCGTTTGTCGAAGCTGATGTTATTTTTGGTGATGGATCCCTATAGTGAGGTCACTGGAAGCACACAGTTTTTAAGAAATAATTTTCCGAAGATCATTACTTACACAGGCTCTGTACCAGTACAGACAAACGGGGTTATTATTCTTGGTACAGCTGAATCCGGAACAAAGGTTTCTTTATACAATTTACTTGAGCTCAATGAAGCCAATGGTAAAAATCCCCAATTCTTGACCAACGGATTCTTTAAGACGGTACACCATGAATTTCAGCATATCTTAAATCAAAATAAACCCTATCCGAGCAATTTTAGAGAAATTTCGGGTAGTAACTATATTGAAGATGAATGGAATACGAAGTATCCAAATAACCCAGTTGGAATTGGGACCGCTATAGCAGCCGGTTTCATATCGCCTTATGCTTCTAAGGCCGATACTGAAGATTTTGCTGAGCTGTATTCGTTCTATGTTACGCGGAGTCAAGCTGATTTTGATGCCATGTTGAATGTGGAAAATTCGACAGCAGCAGGAAGGGCATTGATTCTATCAAAATTGGCAATCGTAAAATCTTATATGAAATCTGAATGGGGGATTGATATGGATATTTTGCGGTCAAATATTATTGCTCGTTATCCGCAGCTCACTACTTTCGATCAAACAACTTTAAATTAAGAAAAATGAAATTCAATCTATTTATATTAGCAATATCCATTTTGTCTTTGAGCGTAAGTTGTGAGAAGAAAATGGATAAGATCTTTGAAGAGAACCCTACGGATCGTTTGAATGCGACTGTTTCTAATGTATATTCAACATTGCAATCAAATAAAGATGGTTGGGTGTTTAAATATTTCCCAAGTAGTGCGCTGGAATTTGGTGGTTACACGTTGTTTGCCAAATTTACGAATAATGTTGACGTAACCTTTGAAGGAGATATGACGACCTTGGCAGCACAGACTAGTACTTATACTGTAGTTCCTGGTGCTGGTCCGATTTTAACTTTTGATACCTATAATAAGATCTTTCACTTTTTTGCATTACCTCAATATTTCAATAAACTTAGTACTTATCAATTACCTGGATTTATTACTTCATCTTCGGGAGTAGGTGCAGTTAATGAAGGAATGAAAGGTGAGAATGATTTCTTGGTAACCAAAGTATCCGCGGATTCGATTGTTATGGAAGGTAGAAAGTCATACAATAAGCTAGTGATGGTGCCAATTAAATCCACTGAGGCTACTACAATTGTGGCTGCATACCGTGCGGCTGTTACAAAGTTTAATTCTTTTTCAAATTACAAATTTGAAGTTGGGACAGAATCCTTAGCAGCAACATTTGCAAATTCGACAACGAAGAGAGCGCTGTTGATCGCAGGTAATGCGAAACCATATGCCTATCGTTATACGCCTACTGGACTTGAATTTTATACGGAATATGACGTAAATGGAGTGAAGTTTAGAGAATTGAAGTATGTAGAGCCAACAGGTGCATATACCAAAGGTTATTTTACCAACGATGCAGGAACGATCAAGTTAGTTCCACAAAGTTAAAAGCAATTTTCTCCCTGCGAAATCAGGGAGAAAGTTTCATATGTTTATTTAGTGGCCCCTTCAGAATATTTTTTGGAGGGGCTTTTTTGCAAATGCTTTTTTCCATGTAATGAATCTATTGATTTAGTTATCATAATTAAAGGTTTTAGTCCTATTTTCTGCGTAAAATTTGATGCGTTCGTAGTTTTCCACAGCTTGTTAATAACATTGTGGAAAACGTTGTCACTCCAGAGTTGTGAAATAGGTTCTTTGTTGCTGAAATGTATTGACGCTATAAATTAATTATTCTTTATTTATTAAATAATCATGTATATTAAATGCAATATATTAACCCTTGACTAATGAAAACCAAATTTATACTTGTTTTAATATTGTCCTTCATCGTCTGCTTCTCCATAGCAGCTGCT
>JAITLV010000095.1 GCA_031277685.1 Sphingobacterium sp.
CTATTCGTCTCTTAAACTATTTACTGGATTTAGTAATGCGGCTTTAAATGTCTGGAATCCTATGGTGATAAATGCCACCAGTGTGACTGATATTATCGCAATCAGGTAAGCCCACCAAGGCATGTCAATATGATACACAAAGTCATTTAACCAATTACTGAAAAGATAATAAGCGATCGGTCCCGCAATAAGAAAAGCGAGAAGAATCAGTTTGATATAATTTGATGATAATAAATGAATAATACTCGGGACACTGGCTCCCAAAACTTTGCGGATGCCGATTTCTTTGCTTCGGGCTTCGGTGGTATAAGCTGCTAATCCCAACAGACCAAGACAGGCTATAAAAAGAGTAAGAAAAGAAAACATGCTCATGATATTGGATGACCGGATTTCATTTTCATATTGGTCCTGTACGTGTTGATCTAAGAAAGAAAAATCGAATGCAGCTTCAGGGGCAACTGTTGTATATATTTTTTTGATTTGTTCAATATATCCTTGAACATCTGCTGTTTTATACCGGATCAATAAGTTGCGTGGTGATTCCGAGGGATCATTCATGGTGTAATAACTGTAACCTCCGATTTCGGATTTGAGGTTTGTATAATTAAAATCCTGAACGACACCGGTGATGATCGAGTTGGTCGGACTCATCTCAGTGACGATATGTTTTCCAATCGCTTCCTGTGGAGATTTATACCCTAAGTATTTCAGCACTTTCTCGTTGATCAATACATAACAGGTGGAATCTGGACGTCCCCAGATGTCGGGTAAATCTGTCCCCGCAAGTAACTTTAACCCAAGTGTATTTACGGTCTTTCCATAGGTAACACAACTCAGGGTCGGTAGTCCTTCTTTATCTGTGGCTAGTTTATAGACCATTTTTCCACTTTCATTGCTTCCCGGTACGGACTGTGCAAATGTGGTAGACAGTGTATTCGATAAGCTTTGGACCTGCTGATTGAGCGTGTTGAGTTTTTCCTGGCTACGGAAAGAACGGATAGGAATAGAGACAACGTGTTCAGGTTGATAACCCAGGTCTTTATGTCGGATAAAATTCATCTGGGTGAGCATCACACTAATGCCGATGATCAATATAATCGAAATGGTAAATTGGCATATCACCAATATTTGTCTGATCAGAACTGTTTTCCCTTGTTTGTTATAACCTTTATTCATCAATGCGATCGATTTAATTTTTGATAAGAATAAGGCTGGATAGCTGCCTGCAACGCACGTAATTATACACCAGGATAGCGCCAATATTCCTAGCATATCCCAGTTCAGCAATTGTCGGATGGTGATGTTTGTACTGCCGATGGTATTAAATATCGGGATCAAAATAATGGCCAGAACCACACCGATTGTCATCGCAAATAGACTAATCGTTGCGGTTTCCACAAAAAATCGGATAATGAGCTGGCCTCGAGTAGCTCCAAGCACCTTGTTTACGCCTACTTCTTTGGCATTTTTTTGTGATTTTGCTGTTGCTAGGTTCATGTAATTGATACAGGCAATTATGATGACAATAAAAGCGAGTACAGATAATGTCCGGATGGTGTCAATGTTCCCAACACGTTTGGTAACTCCCTTACCTAGATTTGAGGAGTAAAGGTGGACCTTCAATAGTGGTTGTAGGAAAAATTCGGTAAAATATCGCTGGTCTTTTTCGACGTATTTGTCAATTAATTTCGTCGCTTCTTGCGCAACAACAGCTGGATCGGATCCTTTTTTTAGTAATATATAGGTTTCATAACTGGCATTGCTCCAATAAACATTTTGGCCCATCCAGGAATCCATAATATTCATGACCATATTACAGTCTAGGGTACTATTTGCGGGAAGATCCTTGAATACGCCGGTGACCTGGACGGTATCTCTTTGGTTGATGGAAATAAGTTTTCCAAGTGCTTCATTGCTTCCAAAGAATTTTTCCTTTGTTGATTGGGAAAGTACAATGCTTTTTTTGTTTAGAAACGCAGTGTGAACATTGCCTTCTATAAATTTGAAATCAAAGATGGAGAACAGCGTTGAATCGGCCAGATACAATTGTTTCTCATTAAAATTCTCCTCTCCGGCGCGAATGGAAGATGTTGCTCCAAAGCCATCTTTTACCAGTCGCACCATATTGTCGACCTGGGCAATATCTGATTTCAGTGCGGGACCCACTGCATTTGGTAGATTGATCATCTTTTCCCGATTGTATTCTGCTGACAGCTGCATGTGCAAACGATAGATATTATCGGTTTTTGAATACATGGCATCAAAGCTCAGTTCCTGACGGATAAAAGCAAATAGCAGAAGGGATACACAGATGCCGATCGCTAATCCGCTAATATTAAGGATGCTAAAAAATCGGTTGGCCCGAATACTCCGCCAGGCTGTCTTTATGTAGTTCTTGATCATAATTGTATCTGTTTGTTTCGTGCTGATATATTCAATTTGTTCTTGGTTGTCTATTATTTATTCGTCTCTCAGGCTATCGACCGGATTTTGGATTGCTGCTTTTATAGCCTGAAAACTAACCGTAAAAACTGCCGCGAATAGCGATAGGCCCGCTCCAAGCAAAAATGGAGTAACTGAAATATCGATGCGGTAGTAAAAGTCCTCCAGCCATTTATTGCCTAGCCACCAGGTCAGGGGTGCCGCTATGAGAATACTGATCAAAATCAGCTGTACAAAATTTTTCGCCAGCAAATGAAAAATGTTGAGGATGCTAGCGCCCAGAACTTTTCGGATCCCAATTTCTTTGCTACGCTGAAAGGCTGCAAGCGTGATAAGTCCAAATAGCCCCAAACAACCAATGAGGATGGCAACGATTGTACTGCAATTGATCAGTTTGGCCATATTTTGTTCCTTTTGATAGAGGGAGGCAATGGTCTCATTGTAGAATTTGATTTCTGTGGGATATTCCGGGAAAAACTGGGCATATGCTTTTTTAATATCTTCAATGGCAGATTTCCACTCGCTACTATTACCTGATAATTTCATATTGAAAGTATAGGATCCGAAGCTAAAACTACGCAATGCTAAAGGTTTGATTTCTGTATAGAAGTTTTGCGCATGGAAATCTTTAATTACACCGACAATAGGGTAGGTGCTCTGTCCTTGACCAATGTATTTGCCTATTGCCTCTTGTGGAGATTTAAACCCAAAAGCTTTGACAGCGGACTCATTAACGACATAAGCATTGGTGGTATCTGACTGGCTAAGATTATTTCCTGCAATTAGTTTCATGTCATAGACCTCAATATAACTGGGGTCGGCATTTTTAAAGTATACGTCGGATGACACTTTTTCTTTCCCCGAAGGATCTTGAAAATGAAGCCATGAGGAGGAATAATTATCGGTTAATGGTAAAGTGCCCATCGAAGCAACGGAAACTCCTTTAATTTTTTTGATTTCACTGAGAAAAGTCTGTTTCTTTTGTTGGTCGATATTTTTGTTCCAAAACTTATCAACCAATTTGTGAGGCATATCCAACGTAACAACAGCGTTTTTATTGAAGCCCATTTCTTTATTCAATGCATAAGATAGCTGTTGACCGATGATCAGTGCCGATACGGTAAAGAACTGTGCAATAAAAAACTGAAAGACAATGAGGGTTTTACGCAAGTTGATCTGAGTCTTTCCGATCTGGAATTGTTTACCAGCCCGAAATAGATTGACAGGCTGCACCTTTTTGATTAACCAAGCTGGATAAGCCGCGGCTATACACGTTGTTACTGCAAGCAGGGTAGCGATAAACAAGCTGGACGAGCCTGAACCAGTAAAATTCTGCACTTTATCAGGTATCATTTCCTGAAAATAGTGGAAAGCCAGTTTTGTCAATAAGACCGAAAATAGGAGCGCAATAAAAATGGTTATCAGAGATTCGAAAATAATTTGAAGAACCAATATCCCCTGACTGCTGCCTAATGTCTTGCGGACACCAATATCCTTGCTGCGTGCGGGGAGTTGTGCGGTACTGAGATTGACGTAATTGATGCAGGCAAGGGCCATTAAGAACATAGCTACTGCTATTAGACCATAAATAAGCGTTTTGCTTGTCTTTTCGCCGTTCCAATCCTGTATGTGTGCCGCAAAATGAGATTCTTTGAGCGGCATCACCTCTATTTGACACTGATATTCGTCCTCAGCTTTCTGCGCTTCTTGAAACGCAATCCAATTTTTCTTACCTATTTTTGCTATGGCTGCTTGGATATCGGTATTTTTTACACCATCTTCCAAACGGATGTAGAGACGATTTGTGCCACTGACATTTGTCCAAACATAGAGCGGGTATGTTTCATCTTTAACCAGAATAAACTCGGTGCCATCAAACTCGCTGTTAAACGGTAGGTCGGCGATCACTCCGGAAATGGTTTTTGGAATCGTATCGTTATAGAATATGGTTTTGCCGATCAACTGGTCTACTGGCTGATTAGGGAAATAGAGTGCTGCCCGTTTTTGGGTCAATACCAGCTTATCAGGTGTAGCGAATGCTTTTTCCTGCGAACCTGCGAGCCACTTATAGCCAACGAGTTTAAAATAGTCTGGAGTCGTTTCAGTAACATTTCCCTTGGCATCGGCAAAATCTTCGATCAATTTCTGATCAGTAGTACCTTTGTTGATGGTAACAGCGGATATGGCATAATCTCGAAATACCGGCGCCACCAGTTCGACTCCAGGAATTTCTTTCTTTATGGCCTGATGAAATGGCTTCGCAACGCCTGAATTATAAGTCGCTTTTCCCGCATTACCAAATTTGGATATTAAACGATAATTGCGTTCCAATTGGGGAATACCCCCCTCGAAACTGTATTCATAATTAACAATCTTGAATATCATCCAACAGGAGGTAATGCCGATAGACAATCCAACAATATTCAGTAGTGTGAACAATTTATTTTTCAAAAGCTGGCGAACAGCAGATTTCAATATAAGCGTATTCATTGTTAATTATTTTATGATGATCATAACCTTTTGTTCCTATTTATTCATCTCTCAGACTATCGACTGGATTGGCTTTAGCGGCTTTAAACGTTTGGAAGCTAACGGTAACCAGGGCAATGAGAACAGCTGAAAATCCGGCAAAAGCAAACATCCACCATTTTGGTTCAATATGGTAGGCGAAATTGTCCAGCCACTTGTTCATTGCTATCCATGATAATGGTGTAGCGATACAGAGTGCGATGACCAATAACCTGATAAAATCGGAAGAAAGCAATAGCACTAAATTATATATGGATGCTCCAAGTACTTTGCGCACCCCGATTTCTTTGGTACGTTGTTGAGCCGTATAGGTCACCAGACCCAGTAAACCTAGGCAAGCAATGAAAAGAGCAAGGCTAGAAAATGCGGTAAAAAGTCTTCTGAAGTTATAATCGGCTTCGTATTGACGGTTGAAATTATCGTCTAGGAAACTGTATAGAAAGGGACGGTGAGGCGCGAGTTCAGTCCACAATTTGCCAATTCGGGCGACTGTTTGTTGATTGATATTTTGTAAATTAACGACAAGATAACGGCTGCTACTTGGTTCAAGCCGTAGCGCTAGCGGTTCAATTTTACGATGCAGGGACAGGTAATTGAAATCTTTTACAACGCCGATGACCGTACCTTCTTTACCCCACTGTCTAAATTGTTTTCCGATGATATCCTGTGGGTTTGAATAGCCCCATAATTTGGCTGCTGATTCATTAATGACAAGTGAATGGGCGCTATCTGCCGGAAAATCGCGTGAGTAAGCTCTTCCCGCAGCCATCTTAATGCCCATATTGGGGATAAAGTCAATATCTACTTCATATAGTGAGGGCGCAAAATTGGTCATTTTGCCATCGGTAGACATAATCTCTGTTCCGGCATTTGGAAAAAATGCTCCTGGAACCGTGCGTGAAGCTGCTACAGACTGTATATCTTTATCTTTTGCGAGTGTATTTTTGATTGCCTCTAAATTATTGTTGACTTTTTCATCAAAATTATAGTCGATGATTAACCGTTGTGCTTTTTGAAATCCAAGGTCTTGCTGCTGCAACTGATTCAATTGTGAAAACACGATCACAGTTCCTGCAATCAATGCGATAGAAAGACAGAATTGAAAGACGACAAGACCCCGACGTAACAATGTTCCGCCTTTACTGTTGCTAAATGTTCCCTTGAGAACTTTAATAGGTTTAAAATTTGCCAATATCAATGCGGGGTAGCTGGCGGCTAATACCCCGGTTATAAGTGTTACTAAAAGGAAAATCGTCCAGGTCTTGCCGTTAAGGAGGGTTGAATAACCAAACTGTTTACCGGAAAAAGCTTCCATAAAAGGGAGAAATGCGATGACCAAACCGATAGCTAATATACCGCTGATAAATACAAGTGCCAGCGACTCAGACATAAACTGTAGGATCAGATTGCTTTTATTTGCACCAATAGCTTTTCGAACACCGACTTCCTTGGCACGCTCCATGGATCTGGACGTAGCAAGATTCATAAAGTTAACACAGGCAATCAGCAGGATAAATCCGCCGATAATCGCGAAAATGTACAAATTTTGAAAGCTACCCGTAGTTCCAGGTTGGCGATCCGCAGTGGAGTGCATATATGCCTGAAGCATAGGCTCGAGATGGAAACTGTATTTTGAACTGGCGTTTTCGTGTACCGGGATATGCCGTTTGAGAAAGTCAGGTATCTTCTGATCGAATTTTGTAGGATCAAATTCTTTCGATGTCAGAAAGTAGGTATAAAAATCGACATAGTCCCATCCTTCTTTGTTGAAGACATCAGTTCTTGCTTTCCGAAAGGTACTCATAGATAGCAGGGCATCGAAGGTAAAATGTGAGTTTGCGGGTACATCTGCCATTACAGCTGTTACCGTATACAGACCTGCATCAGCACGGCCGGCGGCTAGTCCGCCTTCAATGGTTTTGCCAATAGGGTTCTGGTCACCGAAATATTTTTTGGCTGTGCTTTCTGTTAATACAACAGAATATACATTTTTTAACGCTGTATGTGGATTTCCAGCCAAAATTTTCCAACTGAACACATCGAATGCTGTTGAATCCATGAAAAACACCTTTTCTTCCTGGAATCTATTATCTCCTTGTTTGAGTAGAATGGACGTTTGTCCGGAGAACTGAACGATCTTTTCTATCTCCGGGAAGTCGGCTTTCAGGGCGTCACCAATTGGGGCATTTCCCCAGATCTGATGCTGTTCTGTACTACCGACTTCTTTATAATCATGTACGACGCGAAAAATGCGGTCTTTGTTGACATGATATTTATCGTAGGAAAGTTCATTCTGTACATAAATAACAATTAATAAACAGCAAGCCAAGCCAATGGCGAGGCCTACAATATTTATGGTGGCATAACCTCTATTCTTTAGGATATTGCGCCAGGCTATTTTGATATAGTTTTGTATCATGGTTGCTGTTTTTTATGAAAGTTTATCTGGGTCATCCTTTATATCTTTTTCCGAGATATTATAACCTCCCGACATATCATTATTTTATTTATTCGTCTTTTAAACATTTATTGTGATAAATATTACTCTTACTTCTAATTGAGATGCTGTATGCAGAGAAAGTAATGGGATCACTATTGAGCTTCTTTTATTCATCTCTTAAACTGTTGACTGGATTTGCACGTGCGGCCCGCAATGATTGAAAACTTAAAGTCAAAAATGCTATTCCTATTGTGAGTACCGCAGGTATAAAAAATAACCACCATTGTATCTCAATTTTAAATGTGATGTCCTGCAACCATTCGTGTATGGCCCACCATGAAATTGGTGTTGATACCAAAATTGAAATAATGATCAGTTTGATGTAATCTTTAGAGAGTAGACCAATGATGCCCGTAACGGAACTTCCCAATACCTTGCGGATTCCAATTTCTTTAGTGCGTTGTACAGTTGTTATCGTGACTAAACCGACGAGGCCAAGGCAGCTCAGCAACAAGGTGATTGTAGTTGCCAGATTGATAATCTTGGAGAGTCGCATATCTGTTTCGTAAAGAGATTTAATCTCCTGGTCATAAAAGCGATAACTGAATTTGGCATGTGGGTAAATGCTTTTCCATTCCTTTTCGAGGTTTGCCAAGGCATTCGACCATTTTTTAGGATCATGGTCTAAACGGACATTGATGTGTCCGAGTGGGCCCCTATTGGTTGAAACTTCCATCACAATAGGATTAAACTGTTGGTGAAGATCTTTGCTATGGAAATTGGCTATAATACCTACAATTTTTACATTTTTGTCCCTGGAGATAACAGATTGTCCGATTGCTTCATCAACACTTTTATATCCCAGTTCGGTCATTGCTTTTTCGTTGATTATTACCCCCGAACTCGTATCAGACATCATTAATTTGCGGCCCGCAAGAAGTTTTATATCGTAGAGATCAATGTAATCCTGATCAACATACTTGTATTGCATGATTCTATTTTTGATTTCCTCTTCACCATATTTCCGGATTCTATTTCCCCAATAACTATCATCCATAGGAAAATGGCCCAGGGAAACACGGGCGATTTCCGGATATTTGGATAATGCCTGCTTAAATACAAATGGATCTGTTGTTGCTTTATCAGCAGCCCGATTGGGAATTGATATGGTCACAATAGCGTCTTTAGTAAATCCCAAATCGCTCTTGAGCATATGTTTGATCTGAATGGTGATCACGAAAGTACCAATAAGAAAAACCTGAGCGATAATAAACTGAAAGATAATCAGTCCCTTGCGGAGATATGCTCCCTTATTTGAATTATTGGATAGACTTTTTATTTTCATGACTTCGATCAATTTTACTTTGTTGATCAATATCGATGGATATACTCCAGCGAAGCATGTGATTAAGATAAGTAACCCCATGATGAATAACAGCAAATTGAACTGATCGTTGTAGTTGTTGATGTCCGAAGGGATAAAATCACTGAACAGCGACTCCAGCATTTTTGTAAAAGGCCAGGAAAGCAATAGCGCAAATAGTGCAACCAAGAAAGTCTCTGTTAAAAAGCTTCGGGTTAAATAGACTTTCCGTTCCCCCAATGTTTTCCGTATACCAATGGATCGCGCGCGCATAGGCACCATCGCGGTACTTAGATTGATATAATTGATCGCAGCTAATACAAGTAGAAAAGCAGCTATTCCGATCAGTCCATAAAGCACCTTGATGTTGCTGTGATTTTGTATAATAGGATTAAAATGCAGCTCAGATAATGGTGAAAAACGAACGGTTTGCTTGTAGTTCTCTTTTTTATATTCTTTGCCATTCATCTGCACTAATTTTTGATCAATGGTATTCGCGAGGTTTTTAAGATGATCGGCAGATTTGACTTTGACGAATAACTGATAATAGTTCATCAGCATCATCCAATTGTTTAGGTTCGCATCCTGATCAGGTATTTTGATAAATTCCTTACCAATAAAAGTACTTGGATAACGGAGGTCTTCTACAATGCCAGATACGGTAAACTGTGTCGTATCATAAGAAATGGTCTTGCCGATAATATCCTGATTTTGCAGTTTTGGGAAATAGGCTTTCGCACGCGATGCAGTAAGAACGACTTCATTTTGGAGCTTGAAAAGCTGATGTGGACTTCCAGCAAGCCATTTATAGGGCACCATTTCAAAATAATCTGCAGTCGTTGCAAAAATCTTTTCCTGTCCGGCAAATTCTGTGGGCGTTTCACTTTTGGAAGCCGGTGTTACGATTTCAAAATAACGATTATAATATGGGACGACCAATT
Organism: Sphingobacterium sp.; assembly: GCA_031277685.1. GTDB lineage: Bacteria > Bacteroidota > Bacteroidia > Sphingobacteriales > Sphingobacteriaceae > Sphingobacterium. Next base: position 9,716 of record JAITLV010000095.1, read on the forward strand.
CGACATCTTGCGAGTTCTCTTTCAAGTAATAGGGAAGGGGAAATGGTACTGCGTCAAAATCCCCATCTGTATTTTTATCCTGTGTATGGAAATATACCTTGTATATCTGTTCTTTGTGTGGATGTTGTCGATCAAAACTAAATTCATAATTAACAATACGAAAGATAAACCAACAAGCGCTTATGCCAATGGCAAGTCCCAATACATTTAGAAAAGTAAAAAGACGATGCCGCCAGAGTTGTCTAAAAATCAATTTCATATTACTCATTACAATTCAGTTTTTAATTCTTTACAAAATGCTTTTATTCATCTCTCAAACTATCTACTGGGTTTGCACGGGCAGCACTGACCGATTGATAGCCCATGGCTAAAAATGCAACGCCAATAGTTACTATCGCAGGAATGACAAACATCCACCAGCTGAGCTCTATTTTAAAAGCAAAGTCTGTTAGCCATTTATCAATCGCTAGCCAGGCAATCGGTGTAGCAATTAGGATAGAGATAACAATTAGTTTGATATAATCTTTTGATAGCAGTAGGACAATTCCACTGACCGTGCTTCCCAAAATTTTCCGGATGCCGATCTCTTTTGTCCGCTGATGTGTGGTTAATGTCACTAATCCGATCAATCCCAAGCAGCTCAATAAAATGGTAATTGAGGTAGACAAGTTGATTATTTTGTAAAAACGATAGTCTTTCTCATAGAGTTCCTTGATCCGCTCGTCATAAAATTTGTAGGCAAATGGTGCATTAGGATATACGTTTTCCCATTCAGTCTTTATAGATGCAATCGCTTGATGCCATTTTTTAGGATCTCCATTTAATTTGATATTAATATTCTGCAGCGTGCCCTTGTCTGTTGATATCTGCATCGCAACGGGATCCAGTGCGGCGTGGAGATTAAAGTTGTGGAAATTTGCCAGTACGCCAACAATTTTTGTAGGACGATCGTTTACTGTAACAACTGTTCCGACAGCTTCAGCAGGGGATTTAAATCCAAACTTACCAATGGCTTTTTGATTGACCAGTATGCCTGAAGTTGTATCCGAAAGCTTGAGTGCTCGGCCGGCCAGTAGTTTCATTTTAAATACATCCAGGTAATTTTCTTCGATATATTTAAAAGGCATATTGACCAAGATCTGACCGGTATCGCTCTGCATAACGATATTATTCCCATATTGGTCATTATTCATGGGGAGATGACCCAGGGAAACCTGATCAATTTCAGGATATTTTTGGAGAAGTTCTTTCAATAGAAATGGACTTTTACCAGAATCTTCCGCTTTTCTGTAGGGTAGTTTGAGTGTAATAACAGCATCATCCTGAAAACCAACATCGCTGTTTAAAGCATGTTGCAGCTGTAAACCCATGATCACTGTCAATACGACAAAAGCCTGAGCGATGACAAATTGAAAGACAATGAGAATCTTTCTGAGCGAAATCCCACCAAACGAGATTTTGTCTGTTGCATGGATTTTGATGGCCTCTACGACATGGACTTTATTGATCAGATAAGCTGGATAGAGACTGGAAATTAACGTTAATAGGATAATAAGTCCCAATAGAAAGATAAAGACAGGTAGACTATCTGAATAGGCGTTTATATTTTCCGGAAGATAGGAACTAAAGGTAAGTTCAAATATTTTGACCAAGGGCCAGGAGAATACCAACCCAAATAAACAGGTAAAAAAGGTTTCTTTGATAAAGGACAGTGTCAAATGTCCGGGCTGTTCTCCTAATGTTTTCCGAATACCAATTTCTCGGGCTCGGGCAGGAACACGGGCAGTAGTTAGGTTGATATAATTGATACTAGCCAGTATAAGGAGAAATACGGCTATACCTATAAGCCCGAATAACACCTTTTTGTCACTTCCGTCCAAGATGAATTTATTGAAATGCAAACCCGTAAGCGGTGCTAATTCATAACCGGGCGTGATATTGTACTGCTTAAATTCTTCACCAGCCATCTCCTGAAATTTCTTGGTAGCTAGCGTAATTACTTGCGTAGGTTGTCCATTTTCAGTTAATTTGATATAAACATGGAAATTTGAACTTGAGTTCTGCCAATTTTCTGCTTCCTGAGGATTGGGGGTTACACGGATAAATTCTTTATTGACAAAACTGCTTGGATAGTCTAAGTCCGCAACAACTCCGGTTACCATAAGAAGCTGATCATCGTATTGTATTGTTTTGCCAAGCAGAGATTTTAAATCTGCATCGGGGAAATATTGTTTAGCGCGGGAGGCCGTTAGGATAATTTCATTGTTGTTTTTGAGTGCAGTATTCGGATTACCAACAATCCATTTGTAAGGAACAAGTTTAAAATAGTCCGTGGTGGCCGAAACAATTTTGTCCTGCGCATTGAATTCCAATATTTCATTGTTGGAACGCTTTACCTTAATGCTTTCAAATGATTGGTTGGCTATTGGTGCAACCAATTCCAATCCGGTGAGATCGTTCTTTAAATTAGCCTCGAGATAAGCGCCAAGAGGATAGGGGGTTCCATCAAAACGGTGGATATTTTCGCCTTCTTTAAATGCCGAGTAAAGTTTATAAATCCGTTCCTTGTCGGGGTGATTCTGGTCAAAACTAAATTCGTAGTTGACAATTCGAAATACAATCCAGCTTGCGCTGATCCCGATCGCTAGACCGATGATATTAAGGAAGGTAAACAGACGGTTACGCCCCCATTGTCTTAAAATTAATTTTAAACCTTTCATCGTTTTATACGTTAAACTCGTTTTATAACTCTTGACCCTTTGTTGAAAAGCGCTTTAGATTTTTATCGACACTTCTTGTTCTTAACAGTGACTGATAGCAATTGCTAGGATCCCAATGCGGTTGTTTCCATAATGACCTGACCATCCAGCATACGGATGACACGATCGGAAAATTTAGCATCATGCTCACTGTGCGTTACCATCACGATCGTTGTACCGGCCTCATTCAATTCGGTTAACAGTTGCATTACTTCATTACCATTGTTAGAATCGAGGTTACCAGTAGGCTCATCGGCAAGAATTAATTTGGGATTATTGACGACCGCACGGGCAACGGCCACACGTTGTTGTTGTCCACCGGAGAGCTGTTGCGGAAAGTGATTGCGGCGGTGCATGATCTGTACCTTCTCCAGTACTTCCTCGACACGTTTCTTACGTTCGGCTGCAGGGACATTGGTATAGACAAGAGGAAGTTCAACGTTTTCAAATACTGTCAGTTCGTCAATCAGATTAAAACTTTGGAATACGAAACCGATATTGTGCTTACGTAGATCTGAACGGCCGCGTTCCTTAAATTTGGCCACTTCGATCTCGTTGAATAAATAGCTTCCTTCATCTAGGTCATCCAATAGTCCGATTATATTCAGTAAAGTGGATTTGCCACAACCGGAAGGGCCCATCACGGCAACGAATTCACCTTCTTTGACGTGAATATTCAAATTGTTCAATGCGACAGTCTCTACTTCTTCCGTGCGGTAATACTTTTGAAGATTGGTTATTTTAATCATATTTTTTGCGCTCATGGTTTTATGTTTTGGGCCCTTGGCAATCGCTTTAGGCGGTTATTATTCTGTTTAATTAAATTCTTTTAAATTGTTTATCTGTCTGTTTATTCGTCTCTGAGTGTTTTGGTCGGATTGGCTATCGCTGCTTTAAAGGCTTGTGAGCTAATCGTCAACAAGGCAATTATTATTGCAGATAGGCCACTCAGTAGAAAGACTGTCCAAGAAATAGTGATATGATGTGCATAATCTGCGAGCCATTTGTGCATGAAAATCCAGGCAATCGGGAATGCAATGATGCAAGAGATACCAATAAGGATAATAAATTCGCGATTGAGCATCTGAATAAGACCGGAAACAGAGGCTCCGAGGACTTTACGTATACTGATCTCTTTGGCACGTTGTTCTGTTGCAAAGGCGGCTAAACCAAATAGACCCAAGCATGAAATAATAATGGATATAACCGCAAATACACTGGATAACTTTTGTATAAATAGCTCAGCTTGAAATTTACTGTTGAAGGTTTCATCCAAAAATTTGTAGTCGAAAGGAAATCCGGGGTTATTTTTTACAATAATCTTTTCAATCTGCTGAATAGCTTGTGGAAGGTCAATTCCTGCTTTTGTACGGATATTCAACAGACCGCTCTCTCTGACCAGGGGAATAAATAACATCGGATCTGGGTCGGCATACACATTGTTGTAAACAAAGTTTTTGACCACTCCGGCAATGGTATAATTTTCTTCGCCGTAATTCAGAACACTACCCGCTACATGACCATCTTTACGGATTAATTTGGCGAGGGCTTCATTTATAAGAACGGAGGTGCTATCACCCAATAAGTCGGGGTGGAAATTTCTTCCATCAAACATTTTAAGATCTAACGCAGGGACTAATCCTTCATCTGCACGCAGCATTCCGATCAAAATGCTGGCGTTAGGATCTTTTCCTTCCCAATTAAAACCAGAAGTGTTATTGTAAATGTTGAGGATACTCACATCACTGACACCCACCTGTTCTACAAGTCCCGTTGCGAGGAGCTGGTTTTTGATCAGGGGAAGATGTTTGGCCATGTCACCTTGTAGTGCTGTAGTCAATACCTGGCTCTTGTCAAAGCCCAGGTCTCTATTTTTATTATGTTGTATCTGTTGATAAATGATGATCGTACAAATAATCAGTACAACTGATGCGGTATACTGTAGCACAACCAATCCTTTGCGAACCAGACCTCCGGTTCCGGTTTTCTGCTTTGCTCCTTTGATGGTCGATAGCGGTTTAAAAGCCGAAAGAAAGAATGCGGGATAGCTTCCTGCAAATAGTCCGCAGATTAAAGTAATTGTGATGACAAAGGCAAGATGCATTGGTTTCAATAAGTCGACCTGGAGATCTTGACCAATCATGGTATTAAACGGCCGAATACAAATATAGATCAATAAAATAGCAACTAAGGAGGAAATAGCGGCTAGCACCAATGATTCTGCGAGAAATTGACCGATCAACGATTGACGACTTGCACCAACAACTTTTCGCATACCGACTTCTTTTGCTCTTTTTTCGGATCTGGCGGTGGCAAGATTCATAAAATTGATACAGGCAATCAGCAAAACGATCCACGCAATAATACTGAACAGGCGAATATTTTTTAAGCTTCCCTCTATCTCATTTCCACTGTTATCAAAACGGTTATGCGTAACCCACCTGTCCATTGGATAGAGAAAGTTTTTTGAGAAAGTTACTTCACCATTGGTCTTGTTTTTGACATAGTCCATCAACTGTTTGTTCATGTGATCAACATTGGCATTGTTTTCAACTTGGATCAATGTCTGGATGCTATTGTTGCCCCAGGTAACTAACTGCTCTTGGGTAGCCTCATATTTTTTGAAAGGAATTAACCATTGAAATGCATAACTACTATTTTTAGGGAGGTCTTTTGTAATGGCTGAAACGATGTAAAGGTCCTTGTTATTGGTCTTCACTGTTTTGCCTAGAGCTGGTTGATTACCAAATAATTTTTTCGCAGCAGATTCTGATAAAATAATATTATCTACTTTGTCAAAAGCAGTTTTACGGTCTCCCTCCATAAATTCAAGGGAAAGTACATCTGCGAGGGTCGGGTCAGCATAAAGCCCATTTTGAAATAAATTGTTGTCACCAACAGAGAACAACATTGGGCTATTCCAGGTCATGCGTACGGCATGCTTGATACCCGGAATCTCTTTCGCTATATTTTGTGCCAGCGGACCGGGGGTTGATTCGAAAACAAAGGTTGCACCTTCATAGGTCTGTTTTGACTTGACAACGTAGATGTCTTTTTTGTTTGGGAAGTTATCGTTGTAGCTTAATTGGTTTTCTACCCATAAAAAGATCAACGAAGCTGCTGCAATGCCTATTGCTAACCCAAAAATATTGAGAAAGCTGTAGCCTTTGGTTTTCCAGAGGTTACGAAAGGCTGTTTTTATAAAGTTCTTTATCATCGTAGTATTGCGTAATTGGTGTTGTTTTTACAGATTTTGGCTAAATAAGCCAGTGGATTACCACTGGCTTATTTTTTTAAATTTACCTCTTGATACTTAATTCCTGAACCTTGTCATAGGTCTCGTAGCTTGATACCACAACCTTGTCCCCTGGTTGTAATCCTTTGATCACTTCATAATATTCGGGATTTTGTCTGCCCAATTGGATATCGACACGATAGGCTGTATTTCCATTCTTATCGAGTTTGAAAATCCAGTTACCTCCAGTCTGTTGATAAAACCCACCTTTAGCCAATAATAATGCTTTTGTTTCATCACTTAATGCGAGACGTATCTGTAAAGTCTGGCCGCGGCGTATTCCTTTGGGTACTTCACTGATAAATTCCATATCGACCTGGAAGCGACCGTTGGTTACTTGTGTATATACCTTTTTAATACGAAGTTTATATGTTTTGTCACCAATGGAAAACTCGCCCTGTAGATCCGGGAAAATACGGTTGATATAATGCTCGTCAATATCAGCACGCACTTTAAATCCAGTCAGTACGTCAATCTGCCCCAAACGTTCGCCTGCATTTTTATTCTGTCCGATTTCGGCATCAAAAGCGGTTAACTGACCATCTACAGGTGCGCGTACAATAAGGTCCCCGATTTTCCGTTTCATCAACTCCAATGCACTTTGTGTACGTTGGTAGGTCTGCTTATCTTGATTGGTTTTTTGAGCATTGGATATTTCGTCCTGTTTTAGAATCTGTTTCGTTAGATTGACCCGTTCCTTTTGGTAATTATATTCATTTTTTGATTTTTCAAATTCCTGGGATCCGATAGCTTTTTCAGTCAGTAGTTTTTGATTTAAGCGATAGATCCGTTCGGCTTCCCTAAAAGCCTGTTCGACATCTGCCATCTGGTTACGGTTGTTGATAGATGCCTGTTGGGCATTGGTCTGCGCAATCTGCGACTGTGTCAAAAGGTTCAGTACTTGTGTTTCTTGTTGAACTAGCGTGAGCTCCTGATCTGTATTGGATAGACGCATGATCGGATCACCTTTTTTTAAGACAGTACCATCTTCAACAAATTTTTCCTCCACACGACCACCTACAGAAGCATCGAGATAGATGCTACTGATTGGAAGCACTGTACCATTGATTGGAATGAATTCCTGAAAGTTACCATTTTTTATTTCGACAATAGAGATACGGTCCGCTTCTACATTTAGCTTGCTTTTGCCCGAGGTAAAGTAAAAACTGGCGCTGATTAATCCAACGATGCCAGCAATCCCTACAACGGTCATGATGCGTTTGCTATTCCACTTCTTCTTTTCTAAAGGTCTGTCCATAATTTAATATCAATTTGCTATGTAACTATGAAAGCTGTGCCAATAATTTAATGTATTGATTTTTAGTTGTTTATTTTGTTTGTGCTGCTGGTCGGTGTTCGATAGCGGACACTTCATGTACGATGGCGTACAACCCTGGTCTCATCTGCGATTTTTACGGTTTATTTTTATTGTATTTTAATAAGATTACAGAGGTGTTCAATATCGGACAGTTGATTGTACGAACTTGGACATTGATCGTTTGTGGTTTTGTACATCTTGTTGATAATCAGAAATTTTATTGTTTGGCATGGGGATGGTCTGCTTGCAAAACAAAAAGTGGATATGAAGAGAATCTATATATATAGTACATTGTGTTTTTTGCTGACTTATATGAAAGTTGATGCACAGCAGACTGAGCAAGGAACAGGGGAGAAGGATGTTTTAAAAATAGAAGCTGCCGCTAACGGAGATAAGCAGGATGCAAAACGCAGCTTGGCCGAGTGTATCCAATTGGCGATAAAAGCCAATCCTACCTTATTACAAAATGAATTAGCTGTTAAACGTGCAGAGGTGAATCTTTCACAAGCCAAATCAAATCGATTGCCTGATTTAAATGGACGTTTAGGTCATAGCCTTACTTCGGGGCGTTCAGTTGATAACTCCACAAATCAGTATATTACGAGAAATAATTCCTCTGGAAATTTTTCTTTGGACGCTAGTGTACCCGTTTTTAATGGATTTCGCATATTGAATGATATTCGGATGCGTGCAGATGCGAAGACTGCTGGAAAACTTGAGTTTGATTCGCAGGTCAACACGTTGAAACTGGATGTTATTACGGCTTATATTCAGGTGTTAACAGCACAAGATGTGTTGAAGCAATCGGAGATGCAAACAGAGGTCACGCGTGAGCAGGTACGTCGTGCTGAAGCGATGCAAAAAGAAGGAGCAATTAATCCCGGTGATTATTTTGATCTAAAAGGGCAACTTGCTAACGATATTAATACGATCGAAAGCAATAAACAGATCCTTTATACCAATCGTGTAAAGCTAGCCAGTTTTTTAAATGTTGAGGAGGTGCAATTGGGCGATTTGCAGGCATTGGAATTAAAAGCTGATGCACAAAAATTGGACGCTATAGCACTTTATAAATTAGCGACGGAGAGCCTTCCGGATATTCCTGCACTGGAATGGAAAATTAAGGCAGCCGAAAAGAATATTAAAATAGCACGATCATCTTATTGGCCTTCTTTATCGTTAAACGGTGGATTGAACTCAAATTATTCCAAAAATGGAATGGACGGGGATTATTGGTATCAGATGCGAAATAATGTTGGGAAGTATGTATCACTAAATCTTTCAATACCTGTTTTTAATAGATTTAAGGTTAAGAATGATGTTAAACTGGCTAAATTGGATTTGGAATCGAATAAATTTCAACGCGAGATTGCACTGAATAATTTGAGGGCCGAGACTGCAAATGCGGTTTTTAATCTAAAAAATGCCAGCAATACAATCACTCAATTACATGAGCAAAATACAAATTACGCTGAATCATTTCGTATTGCCAAGGTAGTCTTCGAACTGGGAAACAGTAATTCAGTTATATTTTTAACTGCAAAGACAAAATATGATAATAGCCAGATCCAGTTGGTTGTCAAGCAGTATGAGTGGTTGCTACAAAAATATATCAATGATTATTACGCAGGCTCGTTAAATTTATAGTTATCTTAGTGTCTGAATGAAGCCAGGGAATATGAAAAAAGCATCTATTTTAGTAGTCGACGATGACCAAGATTTACTTACAGCAGCAAGGATTTTGCTAAAACCTAAAGTCAGCCATGTGCAAGTCGAATCTAATCCAGAGAACCTGATTGGGCATTTAGAGAAAATGCCTTATGACCTTGTGCTTCTGGATATGAATTTCAAAAGTACAATCAATACAGGCAACGAAGGATTATATTGGCTGTCGCGGATCAAGGAAAAATTTCCGCATGTTCATGTGATTATGATCACTGCCTATGGTGCGGTAGATCTGGCTGTAAAGTCGCTGAAACAGGGTGCCGCTGATTTCGTGGTCAAGCCTTGGGAAAACGAGCAGTTGCTGGCAACAATTGAAAGCACACTTGCGGAATCAAAAAATAAAGAGAAAAAAAATAAGAATTCACTGTTACGCTCCAGCAATAGCCCGGATCTGATCGGTAACTCTGTGGTCATGGACGAACTGCAATATAAGCTTGAGAAAATAGCACCAACCGATGCCAATATCTTGATCTTGGGTGAAAATGGTACAGGTAAGGATTTGATTGCACAGGCTATTCAACGACGCTCGTTGCGCTCGGATCAGGTCTATGTGAAAGTTGATGTAGGTGCATTGACGGAGACATTGTTTGAAAGTGAACTTTTCGGCTATAAAAAAGGGGCATTCACCGATGCACGGGAAGACCGTCAGGGACGTTTTGAAGCGGCAAATGGCGGAACGTTGTTTTTGGATGAAATCGGAAATATCTCCTTACAACAACAGGCCAAACTATTGTCTGTACTGCAAAATCGACAGGTTACACCGCTGGGTTCTTACGAACCGATCCCTGTGGATATACGCCTAATCTCCGCAACCAATGTATCCCTTAAACACCTGGCCGATGAAAGCCGTTTTCGGAAGGATCTGATTTATCGGATCAATACCGTGGAAATTCAAGTTCCTCCTTTACGGGATAGGGGAGAAGATATTAAACTATTGGCGGCGCATTTTCTGGATATCTATGCGAAGAAGTACAACAAAAGGATAGAAGGATTTGAACCAGATGCCATAAAAAAACTCTTTGCTTACCATTTTCCTGGAAATGTGCGTGAGTTACAATACAGTATCGAACGGGCGGTCATTATGGCCGATCAAGTCAGTATTGCTGGAAATGATCTGTTTTTCTCTCCTATTGAGCAGCAAGCCGAACAGGTCGTTGTTGAATCCGTTCCTAGCAGTCAAAATCTGGAAGAGTTGGAGCGAAAAGCTATTAAGTCGGCCATCGATCGTTATAATGGAAATATCAGTAAGGCAGCAAAGGAATTGGGGCTTACCCGTGCGGCACTCTATCGGCGTTTGGAGAAATACGATATCTAGTCTATGAGACATGGAAAGATTTTAAATGTAATTAAGATTATTTTGCTGTTGGTAGCTGCCGTTGTGGGTGCCTACCTCTTGATGAAGCGTGAGTATGTACAAGCGTCTTTGATCTTTTGTATAATGCTCTATCTTGGCTTTAATCTATATGCCCAATATAATTTTTTGGAAAGACAGCTTGTGGAATTTGCCGAGGCAGTTAAATACCGCGATTTCACACGACGTTTTTTGGTGAAAAATCCGAAATCGGTCGAAGGGCAGCTTTTTCGCGCTTTTAATCAGATTAACGAAACGTATAAGGAAATCAGCATTAAACAGGAGATACAGCATCAATACCTGGATCGTGTCATCAATATGCTTAATTCGGCAATTATTTTCTATGAGATGGATACTGGAAAAGTGATGTGGGTGAATGATGCCTTTAAACAACTTTTCCATTTGCCTCATCTTGGGAATATCGCAGGTTTAAAAAAGAAAAATCCTGACCTTTATGAAAAGACCATGCTGTTGGATAATGGTCAACAGCAAATGGAGTCCATTCAATCCAGTAAAGGGAAAATTAAGTTGTTGATCCAGAGTTCTAGTTTTGAAACTCAGGATGCTGTATTCCGTATTGTCGTTTATCAAAATATCAACGAAGCTATAGACGAGACAGAGACAAAAGCTTGGCATAAACTATTGCGTGTACTTACGCATGAAATCATGAATTCTATTGCGCCGATCAGTTCATTGGCTGAAACGCTCAATGGGCGCTTGGATCATTTTAGAGGCCATGAGGATATTGATGATCTCAAAACAGGTATATCCACTATTAAACGACGAAGCGAGGGGCTTTTACATTTTGCGAAAAGCTATCGGATGATCAATAAGGTGGATCAGCCGCAGGTGGCGCCTATCCAAATTTCCCAGTTGTTTGAGCATATCTATCAGTTACTTGAACCGACACTTATTCAAAGAAATATTGATGTTGATATTATCTTAAAGAATACGCGTTTGATATTGTATGCTGATGTTAACCTGATTGAACAAGTTATTATCAATCTGATGCTAAATGCTATTGATGCAGTAAAGACAAGGACAGATGCATATATTAGTTTGTCAGCATTAGAGATAGATGGGCGGGTACAGGTTCGCATCGAAGACAATGGTGCGGGAATTCCTGCCGATCTTCAGGAGCAGATATTCACTCCATTTTTTACAACAAAGAAAACGGGGACTGGGGTGGGGTTAACGCTTAGCAAGCAGATTATGTTATTACACAAGGGAACCATCTTTCTTAACAGTGTAGAGGGGGAAGGGAGTGCTTTTGTACTCCAGTTTTAACACATTACCCCAGATAAGAATACGCATTATCAATGCTTTTATAGTATTGGTCGCATAACGTTTAAATCAGTTGTCCCTTGCTGGGAATGATCGAATGTTCCATGTGAAATAATTACTGAAAACAGCATGTAGGACTACAAAAGAATTTAATTGCATATCAGGGTAAATTTTTCGATGTTTGCAGCGAAATGAACTATTACCTGAAGTATTGGCGCCATTATTTCATATCCCATAGTCGGCATGGGACGCATTCTCCGTTTGTTTATAAGTTGGTAGATGAGGTAATTTATCAGAAAAATGATCCAGTTACAAGCTTAAATCTACCTCTTGATATTCGGGCGAAGGGGAAGGGGGAACAGAAAAAATATCTATTGATCGGCCGTTTATTAAAGACTTTTGCCTATGATCAGTTCGTGTTTTTGGCGGATAATCCTATTGTAAGTTATGAAAGACTTTTGAAGGATAGCCTTGGAAGTTCTTCTTTTCGCAAGGTCTACTATCTAGATCAAACAAATCTTGAACTAGATTTTTTGACTTTGATTAACGAACGCGACATGCTAATCGTGAACGAGCCACATTTGACAAGAGAACGAGAAGATTCTTGGAACAAATTAAGAGATGATAAGCGGGTGGTGGTCACTATAGATCTGTATCGAGTTGGATTAGTGTATTTTAGAACAGGACAGCGGAAGGAAAATTTTCTGATCAGGTTTTAACGAGTATAAACCGCTTTATTAAGCCTCACTTAGTTTTTAGGCTCCGCAACAGTGTACCACAACCAAAGTAAAAACCTTGTCAATATTGTTATTTCGGTTGAGAGCTAAATTCGGACTTATTGTGGTCAAGGAGGGAATAAAGTAAATATAGTCCCTCCTTGACTGCTACGATGGAAGAATATTCTCAGGTTATTTGTGGATATTCTTTTTTAAAAAGCTTCGCTTAAAGACAGGTAGAAACCCGACTGACGTTTTTCTCCAGCTCTTTGTTCACCATAGGAATAATCGAAGCGAATACTGCTATTATGTTCCAAGCTAAAGAAGTAGCGTAAGCCTCCACCATAACTAGGGACATATCTACTGCTATTTTCCTTTGAAAAGGTTGATCCAAGTCCAGAAAAACCAACAATACCGAATCGGGGATGAAAACGATAACGTAATTCAGCCTGTGAAGCGAGGTAATTTTTGTCCCGATAACGTCCTAGATAATACCCACGCATCATCATGTCACCACCTAGTTCACGATAATTGTAAAAAGGGATTGTTTTTCCGAATGTTGAACGAAAGATCCCTTGAAGTGCAAGTGTGACTGTTTTATGCAATGGAATAAATCCGCGGAGATCCAGATCCAGATTTGCGCCATTAAAGTCTGTGCTGGTCCATAATTTAGGCGCATAAGCCAGTCGTAATTTTGCATAATATCCACGAGTGCTATAAGAAACATTATCTCTGTTGTCGAATAGTTGGGATACACCAAACAGCAATTGTTGTCCACCATCTTTTCCGATAAGATTGGATTGGTTGAAGATGTGATCAGTGCTATCGCTGTGGATTGAAAAATTATCGTACTGTATATTGATTCCAGAATATAGGTTTTTACTGATCTTTTTTTCCACCTCCAATTTTACCCGAAATAGCTTTTGGTCAACTCGTTCTTCATCTGTTTTCCAAGTATCCATACCTATCCCATAATAATTAAATGGCCAATTGCGGTACCGGATTTCACTGACGAAATGGTAATCGTTATTTTTTGTCCAAAGGTCAGTCTGAAATTTAAAATTAGACTGGTGTTTGGAGGTAAAGGTTCCCATGAGCATCATGGTAGAAGTACGAATATGGGGGTCTGACTTGTCTAAGTAGAAGTTATAGGAGCTGGCCAACCCGTATTCGACTCCTGTTTCCTGCGCGTAGCCTACGGCAGGTAAAACCATAAAACTGCCCGAACGGGTAGAGTCCTTTTCAGCTGAAAGGAATTTTTTACTCAATTTTTGAATAATATTTTGAGCTTTCAAATCGCTTTTTCCTGCTATTAACAGCGCTAAGATTGCTGTATATTGCGTGAGTTTTGAAAGTGATTGCGGTAAAATTTGCATGCCCAAAGATAGTACATTAGGCAAATAACCAAAATAGGTAAATTGACAATTAAAAATTATTGTGCTGCATATCAGTATAATTGGCAAAAACTGTTATTTTTTTTGATAAATATTTTTGTAAAGTGAGTTTTGTGTCTATCTTTGCATCAGCAAACAAGGGAACAACGGTTCTAAACAACGAAGTTTGCATAGTTCTTTAAATGAAAAAAAAAGTAAAAAATAAACTTGCAAAAATCAAAAGTAAATTAGATATTTGCACTCGCTGAAAAGATGAAGATATCTAATTAGTGTTGATAGAACGTAAGTTTAATAAAAATATTAGAAGCCTCTTTAGCTCAGCTGGTAGAGCAACTGACTTGTAATCAGTAGGTCATTGGTTCGATTCCGATAAGAGGCTCTAAATGTAACGAAAGTTACAGGTCTGGAGGGGTTCC
>JAITLV010000126.1 GCA_031277685.1 Sphingobacterium sp.
ATTATTCACTCCTCCAGCAACAAAAGATAGAAATATGTGGATACTTTGTATATATCGAATTTAAGACTGTAGATGGTTTATCTACACACTTTGGTAGGCATTTTGAACAATAGATTGGAAATTTGAACCAAGCAAGATCGTATTTATCAAAACAGTAGTATCATGATATCTAAAGTTCAATCTATTTTAAGTTATATCGGCATTTTATGGCTGCTGGCTTTTTTCGCAGGTAAAGAACAGGGAGATGATTTTAGTCGTTATAATCTCAAACAAGGACTTGGTCTATGGATCGCCGCCACCCTTTTAAATCTAGCCGGAGGTTTGGTCATTTACCTAATCCTCACACTGGATATCCCTGTCGGAAAGTTGAGTCTCTTGGTTTTTATCATTATGATCATTGGCATTATTAACACGGCCAATGAAGTGAAAAAACCTTTGCTCCTAGTCGATGAAATAATTGAGGATAAATTTGATTTTATTGACAAATAACTCTTCCAATGAGATATCTAACTATACTATTTCTATTCTTTTGGGGTTCATTGGATCTTCAGGCTCAACAATCGTCCGAAAAAAGAAAGTATATAGTTGAGCGCCAACGTGTTTTTGACAACGAAAAAATATTTAAAGAACATGAAATCCGAACATTTGAAAAGACCATAGCCGATGGCTGGACGAAGGGCATTGTTGATATTGCCATCATAACCGTCAACGATAAAGAAACCAACAGAGATAATTTTGATCAATATGTGCGGGATAAACTTCTCGCTTATGCTCCAGGTATGCCCGATAAAAACAATGGTATTGTCATCGTTATATCTAAATCCCTGCGCAAAATGAGAATCCAGAACGGATATGGTCCCGGCTACGTGTTGAGTCATGATCTGGCAAAAAAACTGATTGAAGAAGACTTCATTCCGCAATTCAAACAGGGAAATTATTTTGAAGGAACGAGCAACGGGGTCAAATCTGTAATCAGGGCGGTGGAAAAAGCGATGCGCGAACTGGATTTTGAAAATGTATCTTCCATCTTTAGCCCCGATATGTTTAAAAAAATCAGGGAATTTGTACAGTCAAACGGCGATTCCAAATCTCTCCGTGATACCGTTGGAAGTTTTCTATCCTATAGATTCGCGCTTGCGGATATCTTTTTGGGTCCCGCAAAGAAAAATGCCTTCGTCTCTAACGCAAATGGGGAAAAGGATTATTATGAAATGATTATCCGAGACTATAAAGGGGGCCAATACCAATTTGTCTATTTTGATAGAGGAGTCCAAGGTGATCGTTTAAAACATAAGAGCATGCGGGATGAAAGCGTATACTGGTGGCATTCTGCGGAAAAATTCATTTCCCATGATGTCTGGCCCATACTGGACCAAATAGAAGATGAAATGTTACAGAAGACGGCAACAGCAGGTTCAAAACAATTCAATGCATATCGGTGGGTACTCAGGCAGGAATTTAACGCGCATGAAAAAAGCGATATCGATACCGAAGAAAACCCGATGATGGCTTTTGAAGGAAATAATCTTCTGATGGATGGTAAAGTTGCCGGGACATTTAAAAAAGATAGTAACAAACAGATCTTAACATTGAATTTGGGCACAGAGCATATTCCTGCATTCGCTATTTATCCAATAGAAGGCAATTATTACTATCGCTATATTTTTAACATGGAAAAACGCAAGCTGTATCTAATACCACTCGATGAAAATGAAGAAAATGAAATGATTAACATAGAAGGCAATACGCTATTGTTTGAAATGACGCAATAAAATAAATGAAAATGGCAACCAGTATACATGACATCCTGCTTCTTGTGGGGAAGCGATATTTTATTGGCCCTGTCGTTCCCTAGGCTGCTGATCAAAGGGAGTATTTTTTATTCGGAGGTGGAATCATATAATCAAATCAGTAGGTCAGAACAAAGTACATTATTTATTAAAACCATTATATTATGTTTTTTGCATTAGATAAAAACAATAGGAGACTATTTTTTAAACATCCCCTTCTTGGTTCGTTCCTTTATATTATCATGAGTTTGATGCTCTTACAAAGCTGCAAAAAAGATGATGATAAGAAGTTGTCAGAGCCCAATTTTACACCTCAGTTTTTATATGCTGGGTACAGCTATGGTAGTAATGATTTTAAAACAAACAACCGACGTGCTATCGTTATTGTTAATGATTCCATCATAAAACTATCACCCAATATTCGCGCAGAGGCGCAGGCCGTATATGGTAAAGGAAAAGATGTTTTTGTAGCGGGCTGTCGGCTTTACGGTGCAGAAAACAGGCGTATAGTCTCCTGGAAAAACGGTTCTATCCGTCATTTGTCAGATGCTCAAGCTTACAACAATGCCACCGCCATCTATGAAGATCAAGGAAAAGTATATGTCGCGGGTACTTCGTATGAAACTCTTCTCAATAGAGTTGGACCTTTTCAATCCCTGTGGGTGGATGGTGAACGTAGGGTCAGGCAGGGTATGTTGGATTTTTCAAGTATAAATGCAATAACTACGTATAAGGGAAATTATTTTTTAGCAGGTAAATTTGCGCAGGCTGCCTCAATTTGGCACAATAATACAACACGCACAATTCGCAAGGCGGCATCCAATGCAGCTTATATCCATGCTACGGAAGCCGATACCATCGTATTGGGATATGGTCCTAAAAATTCCTCTGTGGACGAATTGATCGTTTGGAAGAACAGCAAAATTATATTTTCATATCCTTTGCAGGAAAGAATACAGCATGTATTTGCTTATATGGAAGGCAAAGATTACTATTTTGTAACAACTTCAGCGACGAAAGCAGGCAATTTCAACGCAAAGGTATATAAAAACAGGACACTATTGTATCAACTGGCACCTGATAAAATCTGTAAACCGGTGGGCATTCAGGTCTTCCAAGGTAATGTCTATGTGCTGAGCAATATCTTGGATAAAGGCAGATCAACGCCCACACTCTGGAAAAATGGGAAAGCGCAGACTTTATATTCAGCGGATAAAAACATTTATCTAAATCATTTCTATATTTCGGAGATTGAAACGGGAGCGTAAACATCTTAAGTATGATAACAAAATATACCAAGAGAGATTTTTGATTTGATAATTCGAGCTTTTACCTTATCAGGCAGTATATAAATGAATAGATGTAAGAATATTTTTTTCAGTAAGTTTGGAAACCAATTCGTATACATATGAAAAAGCTACTCGTACTGAATATATTAATCCTTACATGTTATTATGGTATTTGTCAAACGATCAGTTTCGTAAATGGAGACGGATCACTATCTATTGGTACGCAATCAAACAGAACAGCGTGGATCACATTAGCAGACATTGACAATGACGGAGACCTTGATGCATTGATTGCAAATGGGAGGCACTGGGCAGAACAGAGCTACATCTTTTTCAACGACGGAAGCGGCAATTTTAAATCTGGCCGACCGTTAGATCAATTGCTTCAAGCTTCGTATTGCATCAAAGCAGGTGATCTAAACGGTGACGGATATTTAGATATTGTCTTGATAAACGATAAAATTCCAAACAGAATTTATTTCGGAGATTCGACAATGTCATTTAGAAAGTATCAGGAATTTGGAAAAGCATCTCCATCGAGGCATGTGGAAATAATTGATATTAATCAAGATGGTCATCTTGATTTAGTTGTATCGAATAGGAAAGCTCGAAATGAAATATGGATCAATGATGGAAAGGCTTCATTTACCGAATGTTTTTATTTTGGAGATGACGAATCAGAAACGATACAGACTGTGGCCGTAGACTTTAATAAGGATGGATTTGTAGATTTGGTTACCGCTGAACGAGGGAGCAAGAATAAAATATTTATAAATAATGGTCGGCATTTTTTTAATAAAGTGAAAGACTTTGGTGATGATGAAATCGAATGCCGTTCCATAGCCATTACAGATATTAACAAAGATGGTTTTTTGGATATAATAGTAGGCTATTTAGATACTGCAAATCGAATCTATTATGGACATAAAAATTTGAAATATGAAAATTTTAAAGAGTTTGGAGATTCGACATCAACAAGTTCAATTGCAGTGGGCGATGTGAACCAAGATGGTATTATGGATATCATTGAAGGGAATGTTGAATCTGTAAATCGAGTTTTCATGGGTAAGGTAAATGGCACATTCGAAATAAAAAATCTTCGAGAAGATTTAAAGGACGATACTTATCATGTTGAACTTGGTGATTTAAACAATGATGGCCTGTTAGATATTATCGAAGCTAATTCCGATGCATGGAATCTTTACTCCTTCACAATTCGCAAAAAATAATTATTATCATCTATTCAGTCGTTTAAAATGGAGATATCTGTAAAGAGCTTCCTTCTGTTTAACCGAAAGGAAGCTCTTTATTTAATTTTCTGTCAGATGGATATAAGCCAGAAACTGGCTATTGACAGGTTATTTCAAAAGACTTTGTACTTTATTGAAAAGTGTTTCGCCACGCAGGTTTGTTGCTACAATCTTCCCTTGGCTGTCAATCAGCACATTTTGGGGAATAGCCCGAACACCATAGAGTGCCGCCGCAGGCTCTTTCCAGCCTTTGAGGCTTGAGACATGGTACCAGGGCATCCCATCCTTGCTAATCGCCTCCGTCCATCGTGTCTTGTCATCGTCGAGCGAAACACTCAGCACTGTAAATCCTTGCTTTTTAAAGGCCTCATAGGTATCCACAACATGCGGATTTTCCTTTCGACAAGGTCCACACCAGCTGGCCCAAAAGTCAAGCAATGTATACTTGTTTTTAACGATCACCTCTTTCAGACTCAGCTCCTGGCCTTCTGGTGTGGTAGATACAAAATCTTTATAAAGCTGCCCTGTCAGGACACCTTTGGCCGCCGACAGACGGTCGCCAAGTTGCTTGCCCAAGGCACTATTTTTCACTTCAGTGCTAAGTTTGTCGTAATAAGGATAGGTTGTCTCATAATTAACATTGCCACCTGCTACTCGATCCAAATGGTATAAGGAAACATAGGATCCAGGATTTTCTTCAACAAACTGATGAATTGTTTCCCGCTTAAACCGCGTGTATTGGTCCAAGCCCGCGAGAAGCTCGGTAACATAAGCTTTTTTTTCATCGCCCTCAGGCATATTTTTAAAACGCACAAATCCATCAATCACTTTCCGGTCGGCAGGCCTTAATTTCTGGGCCAGCTTTTCGTGTGCTTCAGTTAATGCTGTACCATATATTCGCGCATAACTCAACGAATCTTTTGTTTCGACATGGACTGTCCCCGCCGCAAGAAAAAGATCGATACGATCACCGGATTCGATATTGTCCATGGATAAATGACCTAGGGTGGGATCGGTCAATTGGCCACGTAGGACAAAGGTAGCACCTGTTACAAGCACACTATCGACGACTTTTGTCGTGTCGCGTTGATAATATAGTTTGACATACTTTCCATTGTTGGCTTTCCCTATTTTTCCTTTAACTATAAACTGACTACTTTGTGAGAATGCGGAATAGGCTCCTAATAGCAGGGCAACTGTTGTAATGATTTTTCTTATTTTCATTTTTCTTGATATATAAATAGTTTTTAATTGACTGCACGCCAGTTAATCGATTGTATTTTGATGAGGTCCGTCCAAGTGCTATTGTCCTGCAACTGCAATTCAACGATATTTGGATTATTGCCCACTTTAAATCGACGAAGAAGGCCCTTTTGATCCTTATAGCTGGCGATATAGAGACTATTGGTCAAATGGTCGATCTGGGTATCAAACTTGATCATGGTAATCGCATCTGTTCCCAGTTCTGGAAAAGTATAAATCTTTTCAAAACCGGGATTATAATCATAAGCATAGAGTTTGCTCCCCACAAAATAGCATATGATACTGCGATTTGATGAAAAGGCATATCCTTCTGCTTTATCAAAATCCGTAGCAATGGATTTGATGGTATAAGCATCCCGTTTTGCCGGATTAGTTCCATTTGCATAAAACTTGTAAATATGGTAACTATTATCTTTGTCTTTCATCAAGGCAAATGAATTACCATTATTGGAGCCTCCATCAGTGTTCCGGGTATTTTCAGCATAGACCAGTGTACGGCCCACGGGCTGATTCCAGGGGAATGCTTCGCCATCTTTATCTGCAAGTACCGTTGAGGTCGTAGACAATCCGATACCGGTATAATTCAGGAAACGCTGATAACGGGTGTCATACCACATGACATTGTTCATGCCATTGATAGGGTATAGTAAATAGGGGGCAGCGGGAATCAGTTCGTCCGGGTCCGCCGCTAACCTATTCACAGGATTGTTGTAAAAGTCACCCGCCATCAACAGGGGTACGTTTGCAAAAATATCGCCGCGCTGGGTTACCAAAGCACGATAGAGTGTACTACCTATATCACCGGTAGCGGTGCGTATCTGCGGTGCAATAACGACGGGATTTAGCGTTTTGGGATCGATAATATCTGACATAAACACGTAACGTCCCAGATGATTGTCTAACGTCGCAGTCATGGAAGCTCGGTCTAAAAAGTATGTCCCTTCACGGGTCATCGCCCACAATCTGGCATATGCACTCGACCCCCCGGTATGTACCATCCCCAATGGTCCACGAAGACGAGGTAAACCTGATCCGGATAGCATGTGCCTGACATGAACGGTATCGCTCTGCATAGATAGCATTTCTGCCTCAGCATAGCCTTCAGGATCCTCCCCCATGATTAAAAGTCCCCTGGAATAAGGCGATACGACCTTGAGCTTGACATTGCTGGCCCAGGAGACACCGGTCTTTTTGTCAAGAACCCGATAAAAAATAGCATATTCCCCTGGAGCTAAGCGAACTGGATAACTGATATCTTTTGCTCTGCTGAGGGTATCAAAAACTTTATTGTCAATTCTGAGAATCCAATTATAATTATAACGGGTGAGATCATTGCCGTCCATAGAAGCGGCAATGTTAGGGTTTATACTTAAGGTATCAAGTCCCGTCCGTAAAGTATATTCTTCGTTTATATCTTTGATTGTCAATTCGTTTATTTCCTGATAATCGTAATTACCAAGGTCTTTGCTGCAGGCTCCTAGGATAAATAGGAAGACTGCGCCTATGATTAACTGATAGGTTTTCATTTCAATATAACTTGTTTATTCCTACTGATTTCGCTCTTCTTTTGATTTTATCTTATCCGCCCGGAACCCACGGAACGCCCAGATATGAGGTCCAGGGTACTGTGCCCATCCACATCAACCGGCCATCATCTTCGAGGACAGGTTTTCCTTCATTATAGCGGTTAACCAGAATTTTTGTCGCATCGCTAGCGATAAGCATCATCCTGGCCATTGGCATAGTCTCCGCGGCGCCAAAGTCTTCATATTTGAGTCCTAAATATTCCGCTAAAAACTCCATTTTACGCCTGGAGAAAACGCCGAACAATCCTGACTCCCTATTTCCGGGCTGCAATGAACCGGACCAGACAGCGGGCTGTACCATCACATCATTGATATGCAAAGAATGCAGGGTAGCATCAAATTGTGGCACCACAGTACCTGAATTTAATGAAGGGATAGAATGCCATTCGGGAAAGGAAAGCGCAAAGTCTTTGGTGGCTACAAGTTTTAAGCCCAGGGTTACGGGTTTTTCTTCGAGATCGGCTGTGCGCTTAAGCCGCACATTGACTTGCGCCGAAACAGCACCGGCGGGCAGAATATATTGATCCTTCAAAGCCTCGTAATGCTGTCCCAAAATCGCGTTAGTGGAGTCTGGATTGACCTCAACCCGATAAATCCGGTCATAAGTCTTGCTAGGACCTGTGATCATGACCTGAACCGGAAAATCAATTTCATCGGTACTCATGCGTACAAAGTCTATATCGGTAAAGGGCTGATAAGGCCATAGATTTGGAAGATACTCATTTGTACCATGACGCATCGCGAAATAGACGCCTTCCTCACCTTCATAGGACATGATTTCTTTTTTGCAGGCCGTAAATAGTACAAACAGCTGAAAAAACATGATATAAAAAGTTGTTCTTTTCATAATTGTATACCTAATTAATAACGTTGGGAGGTTTCACTGTCCGGTAGCGGAACAGTGTAATTCGTAAGTACCATGGTCTTCTCTGGACTGATATTTAGTGTTGAAGAATTGGGTAAAGCCTGCATGGCATTCCTTTTATAATAAAAAAACTGCTGTCCTTCACCCAACATTTCACGTCTGAATTCTTTGGTGATTTCGGTTTTCAGTGCCATCTGATCGACGGGTGCAAGCGAGACGCAGTTGCGCGCGGTGCGCAGGCTATTGAAATAGGCCGTCGCCTTGGCCAGTTCGGGGGAGCATTCTGCCGCAATCAGCAGCACCTCGGACAGTCTGATAAGCGGGATCATATAGCGCCCGGGCCCATCTATCACATCGGCATATTTCATATTGGTCGTCGCGGTGGTCGTACCATTGGAAGCACTTTGCCAAATCCGACGACGGAAATCATTGTTATCATCATAAATGGCCCTTACGCGTGTATCGTTAACATCGCCGTTGGAAAAAGAAAGTTTGTTATTTGATTGCAGGCTGACATCAAATAATCTATTGTACATCTCCTTTCTGTTAATATTGTATAAGGAGAACATCACTTCGGTCGAAAACATCCGGTCTGGCTTGTCAACACTTACAGCACTTGCAAAGGTGACAAAGGGGAAAGTCATCTTATCAGCCGATTGTACTTCGGTCAACAGCTCTTCTGCATATTTTAATGCTGCTGTCCGATTGCCCATCCAAAGGTATGTTCTTGCCAATAAAGCCTTTACAGCATAGTAATTGAGCCTATACTGCCGATAATAAAGATCATTCTCCCCTGTCGGGCTACCTTGATTACGCACACCTTCTGTCCGTATCGGATCACTGTCTTGCAGCAATAAAAGAGCTGCTTCAAGATCCTCAACAACATGCTCGGTAAATTCTTCGGATCCAAGTAATGGTGAGATGTCATAACTGATTTTGTCGATGTAGGGTAATGCTGGCTTGTCCTTGTTGTCTTCGGAATAGATCGGCCCAAACAACCGGAGCATATCAAGGTGGATCATCGCCCGCAACGCCAGTGTCTCGCCTTTGATGATTCCATAATAGGGCTGCGGAAGGATCTCACTCGGAGCATTCCCACATTTGTCCAGAATGACGTTGCAATTGGCTATAAGCTCATAGGCTTTTTTCCAAATCTGCTCGAAGCCAGATTTGACACTCGCTTCTGTATATACAAAGTTGTTATATTTGTCAAATACATGTGTGGAGCCATTGATGTAGTAATGTTGCGCTAGGACATCTATAATTCCCGTACTCATATGCTGTCCGTAAAGATCCGTACTAGCCATTTCGACGTAGACGCCGTTGATCGCTTTCATAAAGCCAGCCCGATTGACAAACAGCTGTTCCTCTCCCAGCCTGTCGGCAGGCTTGACATCAATCCATTTGCTGCACGAGCTTGCTACAAGGGTGAGACATGAAATCAGGATAATGTACTTTAGTATTTTCATTTTTTAGATCTTTAATTATTAAAACCGAATTCCAGCCGAAAATGAGACTGACCGTGCAAAGGGGTAATCTATTCCGCGTTCATTTGTTATAGTCGAAAGATGAAAGATATCATTCATATAAGCCCTAAAAGTTACCGAAGAGGCGCGGATCGATCTTAACCAGCCAGCTGTAGTAGTCTCGTATCCAACCGAAAATGCCTCACCGACGAGCATATTGTTATCCGCGACAAACCGAGATGAAATGGGTGTCTGGTCTGTATTGGAAATGGCTTTGAATTTTGCCTGATCCCCCGGTTGCTTCCACCGGTCGTACAATGCCCGTTTATCCTGATTAAGTGCGACATCCCTTGCCGAAATATTTTCTACCTTTTCAAAAAGTGTCTGCATAAATGATTGTCCCCCCCATCTGTAGCGCAAGTTAACCGAAGCCGAAAAACCCTTGTAGTAGAAGTTGGTACCTAATATTCCTTCGAGGTCGGGATCGCTGTTTCCCACAACAACTTCATCTCTGTAATCATGCACAAAAGTCTGTTGGTCATTCTTATTCAGGAAGATCTCCCGTCCGGTCGCGGGATCGATACCCAAAGACCGCACGGCCCAAAGGTCGGATGGGCTGCCTCCGTCATAATAGCGGATGAGATTACGGCTTTTATTGGCCTCGTTAAAATTGTTCAGCTGATTGCCAATATTTTGATATTCTGCTTTTAGCTGTCGCATATTTAGGTTGACACGCCAGTTGAATTGCTCTCTTCGAAGCAAAGTGTAATCACCAGCTATCGTAAAACCATGGGTAACCTGTGCGCCCATATTTTTAGCCACAGTATTTACACCTGTAGATGTGGGTAATGAAACAAGCACCAATAAGGGATCTGTACTCTTTACGAAATAATCCAGATTGAGGCGAAGCCGGCTTTTAAATGTTGTAAAATCCAGGCCTAAATTGCGGTCCAATGTTGTCTGCCAGCGGAGTCCGCTATTGCCCATATTACTGATAATTGTACTCGCCCCAAAGGGATTACGGTTGTCATTATTATAACGGTAAACACGCATTGAAATATAATCGTCGAAATTCTGATTACCGGGATTACCAATCGTAGCTCTCAAACGCAATTGATCAATCCAATGAAACTGTTTGAAAAAGCTTTCGTTATGTGCGTTCCAGGCTAAGCCCAAAGACCATATTGTCGAAAACTGACGTTCGGATCCAAATACCGAAGAACCGTCAGATCTCAAGGTCGCATCCAACAGGTAGCGTTTGTCGTAAGAATAGCCCATATTCATAAAGAAGCTGGCGCCACGCCGCTTGGATTGCATGTAGTCTGCACGCTGTCCTTCGGGATAGCCTAAAGCGAAATTTGGGTTTGAGAACTCATCATCAATAAACCCTCGGACCTGATAGCTACTACGTTTGGTAGTGGCCTGCTCCATACGTGCTCCCAGTACCGCATTGAGCATATGTTTGTCTGCGAAGAGTTTCCCATAGGTGAGACTAAAATCGCCGTCATAATTCACATTCTTACCATTGTTTTCCTGATAGGATCCTTTTTGTAACTGGTCTGTACCCACAAACTCCACATTAAAGGGCGAGCGGAATATTTCATCGTGTAAATTTAAACTGCGCAGGCCAAAACGCCCCCTTGCCCGCAACTCGGGCAACATACGCCACTCGATCTCAAAATTATTGGTAAAGCCCTCGGATCCTTGTGTATTTATATTCAAATTGTTGAGGTCGTAAAAAGGGCTATAAATTGGATCATAACCGGAGCGGGTCGCGCTAAAGTCTTCCAATACCATTTTGATATTTCCATTTTCATCGTATTTGCGGTGATATGGATTGGCCCTCGAAAATGTGGAAAAAGGAGAAACTTCTTTATTCGCCACTACATGGTCAATACTCAATGAATTGGTAAATGATAAATCTCCTTTTCGGTATAAGAGACGAATATTGCCGTTAGTTGTCTTTCGGTCTGAAGCTTTCATGACGCCATTGGTGATACCATGGTTAACAGAAACGCTATACCGTAAGCTTTGATCGCCACCTTCTGCAAAAAGTGTATGCCGTTGATTGATCGCAGTGCGCAAGGGTTCGTTTGCCCAATAGGTATTGACACCGCGACGCACTTCTTTTAAGCGCTCTAAATAATTAGCTTCACTGACGGGATTAGCCCCTAATATAATCTGCCCTTTGTCATCGAGCATACCATAGAAGCCAGACAACAACTCAAATTGTAATTTTTCTTCAGCATTCATAAGGTTATAGTCGGTGAGGTCTGCAAAGCTAACGCT
Organism: Sphingobacterium sp.; assembly: GCA_031277685.1. Lineage (GTDB taxonomy): Bacteria > Bacteroidota > Bacteroidia > Sphingobacteriales > Sphingobacteriaceae > Sphingobacterium. The sequence goes on from JAITLV010000126.1 coordinate 11,799, forward strand.
ACCATTGAGTGTATAGTTGATCCGTAGCTGTCCGGGTTTAGGGCGTTTTGTCTCAACCACCACCACCCCATTGGCGGCTTTAGAGCCGTAAATGGCCGACGCGGCGGCATCCTTGAGTAAAGTGATGCTTTCAACACGGTCCATACTCAGATCCGCTATCACGGCCAAGGTACTCTCGAAACCGTCTAAAATAAAAAGTGGCTGATTTGGGTTGGAACTGTATTCGTCGGTGAGGCCAATCACACTGCTTTTGCCCCTAATCTCGATATCGGGTAAACGATTCGGATCAGATCCAAACTGGTTATTATCCACAATAGCGAAAGAGGGATCCAAGGTCTTTAGACTCTGTAAAACATTCTGATTGCCGACCATCTTCAGTTCTTTGGCTGTATAAGTGGATGAAGAGCCCGTAAAACTTTCTTTGTCACGCTGGTAAATTCCTGTAACAACGACATCTTTGATTTCTGTAGCAGCGGCGGGCTCAAGTTTTACTTCAATAAACTTTTGACCACTGTAAGCAACTTCTTTAGGTTTCATACCGATGTGACGAAACAGTATGATAAGTTCTTCGTGTTGCATGCCTGTAGCAAGCAACTGAAACTGCCCTTTTGCATCGGTGGTAGTTACCCTATTTGTTCCCTTTATCTGTACGGTGACACTCTCAATAATCTCACCTGACTCGGCATGGATGACTCTTCCGGTAATGCGTTGCTGTTGAGTAGAAATTGTACCGGACTGGATTTTCGAACTGTTTTTTTCTGAATTATAAAAAGAAATCGTCCGATCTTCTACCTGATACGTTACAGGCTGATTGCGCGTCACTACACTGAGAAACTGATCCAGTTCCATATTTTTGACGTCTATAGTAAGTGGCACAGTACTGCTTAGGGTATGCTTGGTACTGAAAATACTGTAGCCTGTTTGCTGGCGAATGGCTTGAATCACTGCCTCCAGGGAAACATTACGGCCTTTGAAGGTAATTTGTTGTGAATAACTTTTAGCACTCACAGCGCATATTCCAGTCAATAGTAAGAATAGTGTAATTCTCATCACTTTTAATAAGTAATTTTTATTCATTAAATTTACGTGGGTTTGGTTAGTGCAAAATCTGCTAATTGAGTTAGTTTGGTTTTGTTGCAACCGATAATCAAAGGAAAGGATGGCCGTCCTTTCCTTCTTTTATACGGCTCTCTTCATGGTCAATAGGTCTGTTTCATCATGATCGTTGTTTAGGTAAATAGTTTGTTTTTTAATAAATAATAAGCTCTCGCTTGCGGATATCCAGTTGATAACGAACATCTGCGGCATCTAGCAACCGGAGTACAAGGTTAATTTTTTCATTGCGATAGGCATCCCCCACTAATTCGACGTCTGGTATCTTGCCGTTATATTTAATCGTTAAATCATACCAACGACCTATTTCAGCCATTGTCTCTTCAAAGGATTTGCCGTCGAAATTAAATTTGCCTTCCTTCCAGGCAATTTCCATCTGCGCATCCACAGTTTTTATTTTTGTCAGATTTCCACGGGTGCTAGCCTGTTGCCCCGGGTTCAGAATAATTTTTTGGTCAGCTACATGGATATTGACTTTGCCTTCCAACAAGGTTGTTTTCACAAATGACTGCGTGGAGTATCCGTTTACATTGAATTGTGTACCGAGGACCTCCACCGTCTGTTGTTCGGTCTTTACGAAAAAAGGAATACGCTGTCCTGTAGTGCTGAACTGTCCTTTTACCATAAAAAATGCTTCTCCATCTAGCTCCACTTCTCTCTCAGTAGATGCGAACTTTGCGGGATAACGTAATCGTGATTCGGAATTTAACCAGACCTGTGTTCCGTCTGATAAGGTAATGTGATAGACCCCACCCTTGGGAACATATAATTGCAAATCGCTCATCTTATCCAGATCGACATTACTAGCTAAGCTTCTTCCGTCTGCATAATGAATCGCACCATCCATAACAATCCCGTCTTGTGCAGTATCTAGCATAACCTTTCGCCCGTCTTCTAAGAGGAGAACTGCCCGAGGCCCACCGGGCAAAATAGCATCTGAGGAAGACCGCACTGCAAAATCCGGAGATTTAACTTGCTTATTCCTGTTAATTCCAAACCATGCCAATGATGAAAGTATCAATAACACGGCTACAGAAGCGGCCCAAAATTTCGCCTGCATCCAATAAACATTGTTTTTATCTACTGGCTGCTCGATCCTGATCTTGGTGAGCAGACCGTTGAGCATACGCTCACGAATCTGTTCTTTTTGCAAAGGCTCATCAATAACGATGGTCACCTCCTCGTCCGAATGACTGTTGTACCATTTCGTCAGTTCGGCCAATTCCTGTGGAGAAATTATACCAGTCTGAAATTTGACTATTAAATCTTCTATATCTCTAAGATCGTTATGCATGAATTAAAAATTGGTAGTAAGGGTGTTTCCTATCTAAATAGACAGTAAAAAAGACGGGTAGGGTGAGTCTGCCCAACAATTTTTTTTATTAGCGAAGGTAAATTGAGAAAAAAACAATGATCGTAAGGAATTCAGTATTGTTTCCTAGGTCTTTTTTCGCTTTTTTAAGATGTGATTTGACCGTATTTTCTGACAAATTAAGCTTATCAGCGATCTCTTTTGTTGTGAGACCTTCATTTTTGTTCATAACAAAAACGAGCTGACATTGTGGCGGTAGATTTTTAATGGCAACATCAATCTGTTGTTGGAGCTCCTGAATGATAAGTTTCCGCTCTGGCGAAATCAAATCGATGACATCCTCTTGCTGGCTATACCCTGCTAATTTTTGGCGTTTCTGCCTATTCTGATAGATGACGTTGAAGGTCTGGTTGCGGACTGCCCGTGCTAGGTAACTGGATAGTTTTTCATTTTGCAAGCTGAAAGTTGAGCGAAGTTTCCAAAGTTTACAAAGCACATCCTGCACACATTCTTCAGCTTCCTCCAAATTGCCCAAACGATTAAATGCAACAGCCAACATCTTATCCCAGTATCGGTCATAAATTTCTATTAACACGCGCTCATCATTGGTATTGAAGAGAGTTAGGAGATCATAGTCGCTATATTTTTTATAATTAAGCATTTAGGCAGAATGTAAAGCAAAGCTAAAAAAAATCTTCTTATTCAAGAATAAAAGCGATAACAATGTATCAGGACTATGTCTTTCTTCACAACTGGATACCTTCAAAGGCTGTATCAAAAATGTAATGAAGACCAGCTAAACTTTAGAGTACCTTCTAGAAATACTTTATAACCGTTTTCATTTTTGAATCTAGTACCGTCACTTCACTGGTTAGATCTATGATTTTGGTCAGACAAGTTTTCTTATCCAAAACACAGAATCCACGGGTATGTCCGATCTGACTTGAGTCTTTAGATAATTTTTTACCTTCCACATTAATTTTATAACCTTGATCGTTCACTTCAAGTAGCGTCATTTTGCTCTCAGTTACAGCACCCGATTGTTCTTCTATCCCTTTTGCAATCCAAGAATCTCCTATACTAATTTCATGCTCTGGCAATTCCGTAGCAATATATATACTTTTTTCAAATGGAAAATCTATCTCTTCAGGCAGAGTAATATTAGAGACCGAACCTAATTGATTAAGGGAGAAATTGATGGATTTATTGATTAGTTTACCGAAAATTGTATGCATTTGTTTTGATGTCTCATTTGACATTGGCTTTTTGGAGTCATAACTCATATTCGTTCCATTAGTATTTACGTTCAATTTGATTTCCGTACATATCACATCACACAAAAATAAGCTATCTTTTTTAGCTGTGTTTGTCATATCAAATTTAATAGTAAAATCAGTAACCACTTTTTTTCCATTGAAATCCAGTTCGATCAGGCTGACTAAATTTTGTGTGATTTTCTTTGTTACATCAGGGTTAGCCCGTAGAATATATTTCTCCTGCGCAGACATAGATAATGCGACAAATGTAAATACTGCGAAAAAAAATGTTGTTTTTAGTTTTTTCATCATTTGGATTTAATTCTAACCGGACAGATAAAAATATAGAAAATATGCCCGAAAGAAAAGGTTTAATTAAAAAAGTATACAAATAAACAAACTATTAGAACAAAGACGTCAAAGAAACATTCACCGCCCATTCATTAGGAAACAACAAATACATTATTCCCCCGAACATCAGGGAAAAAATACGAAGTCTAAATAGCAAGGGTAAGTAAATAGTAAGGGTAAGATTCATAAATTGATTCGAGTAACGTATGGGGTACTGTGTAGCATTCATCTTCTTACCTTAAATACGTTTTTCATATGCTCTTGTTTTTCAATTATTAAATAGATTATTATTTACCCGACTTTAATAACAGAAGTTGAATTCGATCAATTTACAATGGTCTGTCCGCCATTTTACCCATTTGGAAATAGGTTTATAATCTTCGACATAATCACAAGCTGATTTTGGCACTGATCTGATTAACATAGAATCATCCTTTATCTCCAGCACCTGGTACAGGTATTTTCGTTCTGCCAAACTGACGTTCTGAGCAGGTGCTGTTACTCGTACAAATGCGGATTTGATGTAGTCATCCCAGCTCAAAAAACTATATTGAAGGTCTTTTTTCAGAATAAGTTTTCTTTCCCTATTGATATAGACCGTTAAATAGGTGCCGTCCTGATCAGGAGATTCCGAATCAAATTCAAAAATCTGCAGCTCGGCATAAGGTATGACCTGCCGGGCGATCACAGTTTTTGGAAGATTAATTTCATAGCCCATAAACTCTCCGTCCACCTTGGGAACTATACTACCATAAAGCGTTTTATCCAGATTCAAGATGTCCACCTTCTGATTGATGGATAAATGGACCACTCCACTTCGACGCATGGTATTTTCTGTAAAGAAAGTAATGCCTTTATATTCTGTCATATTCAACTGCGATGAGTCTCCTTCTGAGCATTCACCTTCCAGCACCGGGCCAAGCTCTTTGGTGTTTTGTGCATATTCATTCACCACCTTTGACACAGCGACATGCTGAGAACCATTATGACATGAGATAACTATTCCAGTCATGATGCAATAAAAACATAGCGGAATATTCAGCAATTTTCGTTGTTTTCCTTTCATTGTTAGTTGCTGTATACGATCTGTTATCATAAAGATAGAAATATTGAAAACTGCAAAAAGAACTGTTTTAATATCCGCCTTGATTATTTATAATTCGCTAGACGCATTCCTTGGCGCAAGCTTTCAGCTTGTTATTAATTTCAATTGGTTCCTTTTGCTTTCAAATAAGGACATCTCTTCTGTATACTTCCATTTACAATTTGCTGAGATTGGATTACAACACACATTTTGTCCCCCTTAGAACAAGGTAATTTGCCTATCTGCTCCTTGCCATTTGGTCACTTCAAAGCGCTGCAACACAAATTGGGCATAGCCTGATATTACGAGCTCGCGAAATGAACTTATGGTGACTTGTCAAATGGGGGGTCAGCATTGAAAAAGGACGCTTGAACAGTATCCAAGCGGCATAAAGTCCTTGGTAGTCTGGTGTTCTGATTTCAACAACACGGCCTCTTCTTTGGAGGGTGTTCTATAAGTGGTAAATTGTCAAGGTAGGATAGGAATCCTCCCGAGAAATTGCCACGAACTCATCGATTATTGAACTAAAGTGTATCACTTTAAACTATAATGGTGCTATTGGAATATGGATGAAGACAAAAAAATATGTTCTATATTTGAGCAGTGAATTTATACTGTACCAATGAATATTTATCAGCCAAACTTTCTTTATAAGAGAAGTAGATCGAACTAACTAAGTAGATCATAATGATTTTTCAATGAGCTAGATCGTATGGATAATATTGCTGTTCTTTTAAAAGCTCATCATCCAGGGCCAGGATTTTCACAAGGGCTGCGCTCTCAAAACTCCAGTATCCGAAGAAAACCTCATTTTTATTTTTATCATTATCATACCAATAAGCCAGCTTCATTTTTCTATACCAGTAATTATCCAAATATTTTTTTAATGTTCCAATATCTTTCATTTCATAGAGGTCTTTCAAAAAACCAAACTTATCAGGATAAGATATTGGAAAACCTGTATTTCTGCCCGATAATTTAGACGAGATTATTATATCATAGATATAATCTTTATGATTACTATCATCCAAAACAGCAGTGATTTTTTTGTAATCATCCTCATTGATGTCTAATAAATTGCCCAACGAGAGCATCCAAAGCATCAGTACATAGTCATCAAATTGGATATTGATCTTGCTGCACTGCCATCCATATTCCAAATTATCTATAGCTTTCAGAAAGTCATTCTGAATTTCCGGAATAGGGTACCCTGCCGAGTACTTTGCAATTACGGTATGCATGCTGGTTGTAAAGATCTGCCGTTGTACGGCCGGGATTCTGTCTTCTCTGGTATCACCGGATTTCAATCCAGCCTCAAAAAATTCTATATCCTCATTATTTAATGCAATAAATTTTTCAAAATACGCTGGATTTTTAAATGTAGTTCTCATTATCTGCTATATTGGACTTTATGATTACAAATTTCAATATTCTTTGTTTCCAGACAGGAATTTTTTGTCTTCGGCCTCACTGAAATACAGGCTAAAATCTACGCGCCTGAACAGCTTTCCAGGAAATATCTTGGGCAGCCTGGAAAAAGGTGAATGTACTAAAATCATCCACCTTTAAGACCATTATTTTCTTTTTTAGAAGCTTACGCTAACTATTTTGCAAACAAAGCTTTTTTAAGTGCTAGTGCTCCTTGTTGTGAGGAAAACTTTACCGCTTCAATATGATCTAGCGGATTTAAGAGACCATAATCGTGAATAAATCCATTATACGTTTCAATTGTTGTCGGAACCCCCGCCTGATCTAATTTTCTTGCGTAGGCCAAACCTTCATCGAAGAGAATATCATTTTCGGCAAGCTGAACCAATGCTGGTGGAAGACCTTTTAGCTTTTCTAATGGAGCATTGAATGGGGTAGCATAATATTCTTTTCGTTTTTCGACATCAGGGAGATAGTTATCCCACATCCATTTCATCAAAGGAGCGGTAAGGAATCTTTCCTCGGCATATTTCTGCCAGGATTCACGCGAAAAATCTGCGTCAGTTACAGGCCATAACAGTAATTGGAATTTTATTTCCGGGCCACCTTTATCTTTTGCCATCAGACAAAGTACAGCAGTCATATTTCCGCCAACACTGTTGCCCGCAGCGGCCATATTTTTACCGTCAATACCAATTTCAGCACCATTTTCTGACACCCACTTTGTCGCCGCATATATCTCGTTGATCGCAACAGGATACTGTGCTTCAGGAGAAGGTGTATAATCAGTGAAAACAGCTGCTGCTCCGCTATGGACAACTAAATCTCTTACTAACCGTCTATGTGTTGGATAATCACCCAATACCCATCCGCCGCCATGCGTAAACATAAAGACAGGAAGGTTTTCAGAGGATGCATTGGCTGGCTTTACAATATGGATGTTTACCGTGATTCCATCTTGGGTAATTTCTCTTTCATCTTCAGTTATACCGGAATAATCTACTTCAACAGAATTTTGTGCATCCACAAGCACCTGTCTGGCTTCCTCCGGAGTAAGTGTTTCCAGTGGCTTACCACCGCTATTATTCAGACCTTTCAAAAATCCCCTGATCCCTGAAAGTATCTGTGGATCGTTTTCAGCTTTAATGTTATTTGCCATAAATAAAATTTAAATGATTCATGTATGAGTAATAACCTTATTTAGGTCACATAAGTTTATATTTTTTCAAGTTATAAAAATAAAAGAGACATTTGTGTAACAGAGCGAGGCTTAAATCATAATTGCCTATAGCGTGTACTTCATAGAGCTGGGATCGTAATATGTTCTGGGATCACGTGAAATTATAATTTTTGTTTAAAATGGGGTGACACCTGTCCCCTTTTGGATTGCTTGATCGTATTAGATCTAAATAATATAATATAAAGACCATGAAAGAATTTATGCTAATCTTCAGATTAAAGGACATTTCTGATTTCAAACCCTCGCCCGCACAGATGCAAGAACGCATGAACTGGCTAGCAAGTATCATTGCCCAGGAAAAACTGGTGGATAAAGGAAAAACATTGCTACCAACAATAGATGGTGGACGTCATATTTCCGCTGATCAAGTAGTTACCGATGGCCCTTTTACCGAACTTAAGGAATTTGTAAGTGGATATATCGTGATTCGAACTGAAACTATTGATGAAGCTGTAGAAATTGCCAAACAGAATCCAATATTTAAAATCGGGGGAAGTATTGAGGTCCGTGAATTGCTAAGGTCTTAATCTTTTGCGAAAATCCAAAACAATGAAGGATCTTATTCCAGGCCTGTTTCGCGATATGTATTCCAAAATGACAGCTGTATTATGCCGTCATTTTGGTTTATCTAATATTCAGATTGCAGAGGATATTGTTAGCGACACATTTTTAAAAGCCTCAGAAGTTTGGGCTATTAAGGGTATCCCCCCTAATCCGCAAGCTTGGCTTTATACAGTAGCCAAAAATAAAACAAAGGATTATTTTAAACGCCAAAAAGTTTTTGACCAAAAAATCAGTGTTAATATCTTAAAAGAATTGGACGAAATAATGCTGCCGACTGGGTTGGACCAAAATACGATTAATGATAGCCAATTGGCGATGTTATTTGCTATTTGCGAACCCTTAATAGCTATTGAAGGACAGATTAGTCTGGCGTTGCAGATCTTGTGTGGATTTAGTATCAATGAAGTCGCACAAGCGCTACTGACAAATAGAGAGACAATAAAAAAGCGGGTATTTAGAGCAAAAAACTATTTAAGAGAAAGTAAATTTGAAATAAAGGAATTATCAGATAGACAGATCATTGCCCGTCTCCCTGTGGTATTAAAGACCCTCTATCTACTTTTTAATGAAGGGTATTATGCAAAACATGAAAATCAATTCATTCGAAAAGAACTATGCTATGAAGCAATTCGACTAGCTGAGCTGCTGACCGGAAATAATACAACCAACATGGCACAGGTAAATGCCCTGATCGCCTTAATGTGTTATCAAAGCTCCCGTCTTGAAGCTCGTGTGGATAATGAGGGGGAAATAGTACTTTTTGATCAACAGGATAAAACGCTCTGGAATAGAGATATGATCGATCGAGGTAATTATTATATGGTACAAGCTACAAATGTACAGGAAACTTCCAAATACCATATTGAAGCAGCGATTGCTTATTGGCACACTACAGTGGACCAACTCTCAAAATGGACTTATATTTTACAGCTCTATGATCAATTGATTTTCGTTGAGTATTCTCCAGTGGTCGCATTGAACAGAGCCTTTGCCTACGCAAAAGTACATGGTACGGAGAAAGGTATCAATGAAGCAGAGAAACTTAACCTGCATAAAATGTCCTCTTACTTTGGATTACTAGGCTATCTATATTCGGAGACTGATACCGCGAAAGCTATCAATAACTATAATCGAGCACTGGACCTGGCTTGCTCAACCGCTGAAAGGGAGGCTTTCAAGAAAAGAATCCATGAACTTCTACAATAGCCGACCCACCTCTATTTATCACACAGGAGCCAAAATTATTCAGAAGGATCATAAAAAATTTGTTAAAATTGTTTGATATAAACAAAACTCATGGACAACCTTTTAAGTTTTATACGCTCATTAACCTCATTTTCAAACGAGAGCTGGGAATCCCTTCAACCAGCTTTAAGTAGCAGAACATTCAAGAAGAATGAGTTTATACTTAAACAAGGAGAAATATGCACTTCTTTGTTCTATATTGACAGTGGATTTTGTAAAACCTTTTATGATCTTGATAGCGAAATTAAAAACACTGGCTTTTTTTTCGAAAATGAAATCGTCACAAACGTCAATAGTTTTAGTTCAGGGAAAGAATCCGCATTTAATATTATTTCCTGTGAACCACTGACTGCATTTGTATTTAATAAAGAGAAACTGATTGAGGCCTCGAAACAGTCAGTAGAGATTGAGACATTGGGTAGATGTTGTATTCGCTTATATGCAATGAAACAGGAGGAACTATCTTCCATTTTCCAACGCTATACTGCAGACGAGCGATTGTTATATATGGAAAAAACTAATCCGCAATTGTTGCAGCGTGTCTCTTTATCTCAATTAGCTTCATTTTTAGGGGTTAAAAGAGAAACATTGAGCCGGATAAGGAAACGCCGATTCTTATAAGAGACAAATGTTGATTATGTGATTTTAGTCACAGGCGGAACTCTTCCATATAGCTTTACTTTGTAAAAAGTAATTCAATATGCAAAAATTAAAAAAAATTGATGAACAGTCAAATGTGCTTACCTGGTTCGAAATACCAGTGTCGGATATCGACAGAGCGAAAAATTTCTACGAAACAATCCTGACGATCGAAATGATTAAGCGCGGAGATGGCAATGATGAAGGAGTCTTTTTTCCTTTTAATCCCAATATTGTCCAAGCTACGTCGGGAAGAGTAACTGGCGTGCTCGCTAAATCTACCCAAAACAAACCTTCAGCAACGGGTACAGTGGTCTATATTAATGCCAGCCCCAATATTCAAGCTGTTCTTGACAAAGTTGAACTAGCCGGAGGAAAAATTATCGAACCCAAACAGTTATTTGGCCCTGTAGGATTTATCGCAATGATCTTAGATAGTGAAGGTAATAAAATAGGGCTCCACGCAGAAAAATAGTGTATTCTCTAACCTAAATTAGCCAGATCCTAAAGACAAAAATCTTAGATCTGGCTAATTTAAAAACCTAAAAGAATAGAAATTCTATCCTGTTTTTGTGTTTTTGAAATTAATATTGAAAATTGGCAAGTATCTCACAGTAATTAGGTGAAAAATCGGGGAAGGCCGTACCCTCAACCCGGTAGGTAGTAACATCGGTTATACCGACATAGGTACGGAAGACATCAGTTAAATAATCCGCGATATAGTCCTTGGATAAAGAGGCAATCTGTTTTCCTCCAGAGGCTATAGCGAGATAGATCTTTTTATCCGTTATAAGCCCGACACGATTGCCTATTTCATCATATGTATAAGTAATACCAAAACGGACTAATTGGTCAATCCAAGCTTTAAGATGCGCGGAAATAGCAAAATTGTGCATAGGAGTACTCATGACTATAATATCTGCGGCACTAATTTTCCGGATTAGATTATTCGCATAGGTTAATGATTCAATAGAACTATAGCCAGAGGTATCGACCGGGGTATAAAATCCCTGAACCATTTCATTTGTATATAAGGGCGGAGGTGATTTGACCAAATCCCATGTGAGGACGGAAATCGAATCATTTTTCTCTTTTAGAAGATTAATGATTTCTTTGCCCAAATTGGTACTAAAGGAACTATCCTCTCTAGCACTCGATGTGATGTGTAAAACAGTTTTCATTTCAGATTTTTATGACTTAACGATCCAAAAAATCGAAAGAGGACATCATTCTAAAATAAATCGATGTTGCAAGACCACATTCTGATCGTCATTACCAGGAACAGTAAATTGAACGATAATAGTTGGGCCTCTTAAACTTTACAGGAACATAGCCAACAATGCGTTAAGTCCGCTTGCTGTGTGTAATATTTCCGTGTTTTCTAAGGTATCTTTTGTCACCGCAGCTGCTCTTGCCTGCATTTGTTTTTCGTAATGTGAAATTGCAGTCTGAATGTCTGGAAAATTGTCACCTGTCAAAGCTTCTGCCAATTCAAAAGCGTCTTGCATGGCTTGATTTACCCCCTCACCTGCGTATGGCGGCATACGATGAGCCGCATCGCCAAGCATTGTCAAGTTTGACAATGTTGGCCAAGTTTGGTCTAATGGAAAATGATATTGCGGACGTGGCATAAACCAAATTTCATTACTTGCAAAGAGCTCCTGCCATTGTTCACTCCATGATGAGAACGCTACTTTAAACCAATCAAAAACCTGTTGTTTATTGCTGAAGTCAATACCGCTTTCCTGCACCCAATTTTCGGAAACTTTACAACCGGTATAAAACGATAAACTGCCTTCTCCCTTTGCGCTTAAGATAATTGATTGCTCGTTTCCAAGAGCAAAAACTTTTCCGCCTTTTGTGATTTCCCAAAGTTTCGGGGCGTTTTTTTCGGCGTTGTAAATATTACCTTCAACAATTGTAACACCGGAATAAATGGGCTTAATGTCGGTCATGTGAACACGGATTTTTGAGTTTGCACCATCCGCTGCAACGACAAGGTCAGCGTAAAAAGATTTTTCGTTTTTGAAATGCAAAAGCCAACCATTATCCTGTTTTTCCATTGAAATGAACTGACTGTCCCAAACAATGGTATCTTCATTCAATGAGTTTATTAAAATCTCGCGTAAAGGGGCACGGTCAATTTCAGGTCGATCTTCTTGATAATCGTGTTGAATCTCGTGGTCATCCATTTTGATCATGGCTTGGTCGTCTAACACTCTTAAGCGTCCGGCCTCAGGTCGAAAACTGGCCTTAAATTCGTTCATCAAATTTGCTCTGCGAAGAGCTTCCAAACCACTTTCTTCGTGTAGATCTAGTGTTGCTCCCTGTTGGCGAACTTCTTTGTTTATATCACGTTCATACACGGTTACATGTGCCCCTTTTAATTGTAAGAGTTTGGCTAACGTGAGTCCGCCAGGACCGCCGCCAACAACGGCGATTTTCTTGCCTTGTAATTTCATATCCAGTACATTTTAATTTTTTAACTGAACAAAATTACGTTGACTCGAGCGTTGAAAATTGTATAAAACGCTCATTTTTGTTCTTCAACAGATCTTTTGGTGAAACACCAGCAAGTTTTTTGACTTCTTTTATAAAATGGGATTGGTCGGCAAAGTTTTGTTGTGGAAACAATTTGCCTTCTTTGATGTGTTGAAAGGAAGCACGGAAGCGGATAATATTGCAATATACTTTTGCTGTAAGTCCGAATTGCTGATTGAAATAACGATTGATCTGTTGCCTACTCCAAAACGATTTTTCTGAAAGTTCTTTGCTTGTAATCGCTCCATTTGATGAATAAATGAGGTCAAACAGTTTTCGTTTCCTAATGTCTATCTCACTTGGCAGAAGTGACTGGATTTTTTTTGTCGCTTTCTTGCAAAATAAATCAAAGTCATTCAGATCGTCTGCACTAAAGTTCCAAAAATTAGGTGGCAATATTGTTCCCTTGTCCACCAAACTGGCAATACTGATCTGAAAAATATATTTTATTGCAAGCGGTTTAAAACTTATGGCATAAGTTTGTCGCAAAGGTGCAATGGTCGCTTGTCCCGGTTGCGTTTCGATTCCCAAAAGCGTAGTGTGGAAAGGATCTGTCGCAGACTGGGTAAAAAATAGATCGACTCTTCCGTCTGGTAATACAACAACCTCTTTGTTGCAGTCCGATTGGTTTTGTAAAAGCCAAAAACTTTCAACAAAGTCTGCTAACGACTTGTCAGGTTTTATTACTTGATATTTTAATGCATTTTCCATTGTTTCTGTCAGTTTGTACAATAGCTTTTCCTGTAAAATTCACTATGGCACATCCAGTAAAAAAGCCTCAAACCTACAATCTAAATTAAGGATTATTGCAAAACTATCAATGAATATATCAACTTACCATGCCTATTCGGATGATGGTAGCCACGATACGCATCCATAAGAAACAGATTTGTGTTTCTTATGGAAGACCAGTTGCCAGTCGCATGAGCATGGCAGAATGCACACCAAACTGATGCATTTCATAGGAATAGAATGCAACTATCCCAGGGTCACAACCTCCTCCTATGAGCGCAGGTACCTCGATGAGCTTGCTGTTCTGCAAAAGCTCCACCGATACAAAGTGTGTATCGAAATCACAATGTACTATACTCCTCTCCATGTTTTTCAGTTCTATTAAAAGCCGTCTATGGCGACTTTTGATTGTTTGGTAGTTGTCATATCTAAAATCACTAATATTATCAGCGAACAATCAACAATGTATTATGGTTTAATTTTTATCACACTCATAGTCAACGACATAATTTACAGTCAGGAATTGGCTTAAACAAGAGGAATGTTGTTCTGTTTATTACAAAACAGGACCTATGAACGAAAAGATGTTCAACTATTTGAAGAGTGAGGGGCTCACTTACTTATGGCGGAAATTTGGTATAGGATTTAATCAGTAAAGTGCTTCTTGTTCTTTCGGATGTAGTCAGCCTGAATTTTTTGCAATTTTTTGGTTTCATTAAGCTTGTAGAATTCATCATCAAATTTGTTCAACGGATTATTCTCATAGGATTTACTAAAACCTTCTATCGTCCCATCCTGATGTTCAGTTATTTTCGAATTCTCTTTTTCGAACGTCTTGTTTGCACGCTCAGTCAGATCAGCAAATTTAGTTGCGCCGACTAATTTCAACGCATCTGGCAATGGTTTAGCAAATTGACCGCTTGAATTGAAATAAAATTGATTATACCCACCATTATTTACTTCTGCTTCTAATTGGCTGATCATATAAATTGCTTGTCTTGATTTATTCCAAGACATGACAATTTCATATTCTTTACCATGTGCAGCCAATAGCTTATGAAAGAGATTATCATAAACGACTTGTAATAACATGTCATCTGAAGTTGTATCAATAGTTTGGTCGGTTAATGAGTTCTCGATTGATGGCATACTATTGCTTTGCTTAATAGCTCGAGAACAGCCATACAAATTTAAAATCACTATCATAACGCCTATGGTAATAATTTGTCGTCTCATTGATTTTATCATCTTAAAACTTTTTAATATTCAAATATATAGAATAATCCTATGCATGTCTATAACGTAATGATCAGCTCAAAACACGGTCCCATCCTGCTCACTTCTGAAATTGGGTAAAGCGGTAGGTGGGGTATAATAAATAGAAAGATTCGTTAGGATATGGAAAGGCTAGCAAAAGAGGCAGGGTAGACGATTATCTGCAAAAAACATTCGACATCGGAATAGTAAGCAAAGAGAAGTTACTCGTTATTTTTACCTATACCTTCACGAACTAATTCGAACAAATTTGGGTAGGATCTTACAATACCATTCCGATCAACGGAAATAGGAGAAATAAAATTGGAATCGTAGTTCTCATAAAAATATTCGTCTTTTGATTTTCTAGTATAGCGCTGATTGACACGTCGGATGTCTTTATGAAAAATATCGATATAAATAACGCCAATTTTAAACGACTGGTCAACCATTAGCATTAAATTATTAATTGGAAGACTATTAGTAAATGGCGTTAAAGAAATATCAATATAAAGAAGGCCCTTAAATTCGGGTCTGACAGTACCGTTTATTTCCCACTCATCGCCGACTTTAATGCCTTTTATTAAATCTCCTGTGCTATCAATTTCCGGATGTATCTCAAAATTTTGGATACACCAATGTTTGTCCAGACGTAACACGTAATTGACAGTAAAAATTTTACCGCGATAATTTCCAGTGATTAAAGATTCAACATGATAACCGTCTGGTTGTGTTTGAATTTTACACTGCTCCCATGACTTATAAACAACTCCCCTCCACATTAGTAATTTCATAGCATAAAATTTTATCTCCAAACATTTATTTTAATAACCGATAGTGTTATAACAGCATTCTCTTGCTCATTGTTTAATCAAAAATATAATCCTCCAGGAATTATTAGAAATCTTCATTCCGGAATGGCAATTGTAGCGGCTTATAGTAAATGATTAGTATAAACCTTTTAATTATATGCTTTAATCACCAGTGATAGAATTGAAATGATTAATTTTAGTCAATGGGATATAATTAAATGTAAACCACTAAAAATATAGTATGAAAAAATTGTTTTTTGCTTCTGTCATAGTATTATCTCTTCTCTCCTGCAGAGAAAATAAATCTGACAATTCGCCTGTAGACAACGTAATAGATAATACAGGCTCGTTAGTTTCCGGTTCCCTTAAAAGTTATCGGGGCGACGAGATGACCGTAAATCGTATCTACTTTGAATTGATTAAAAATGATAAAAGTCTGACGGCGCTCAATAGCAAAATAGTAAACTCCTTCGAGGAAACAGAAAAAACATTAGCCGTCTATAGAAATATACTTAACACCTCCACCTCTTATTATCAAGATGCTCATCAGCAGGCAAAATCGATCACAGATTCATTAGTCAGGCAACAGGTAGAAAAGGAAATTATGGCCAGTTCTGACCAGTACGATCTTAAAGTAAAAAATATAGAGGAACGAATGGATCTGATCAACAAAAATAAGGAGACCTTGACAAGCCTCTATACTGCTTTTAAAATCAGAAAAACGCTCCCTGAGATTGAAAAATACCAAAATGTACATCCTTTACAAAAAGATAGCTTGGATCATTTCATTAATAAACAGAACAGACTGCTGGAAGAATTAAAAAATTTAAAATAATACACGCATGACTTATACAACCAAATGGCTGACGGATAAAACCCGTGTCGAAGAACTTGTAGATTTTTTTATCACCCACAAAACAGATTCTTATATCTCACACAGTGAAATCATGTATGGCCGAGCTATCGATTCCCAACATTGGAACCCCGATCTCAGAGCTGTATTTACAGAACAGCTTATGAACGATTATGATTATAACGGGACTTCCCAACTTAAGATTCTGATTGTAGAAAACAACCTCAGAAAAATCGTAGGAATGCTTATTCTCACTGTAATCAGCAGCCCTTTTAAAAAATATGCGGTGTTAGAAGACATGCTTTTGGACGGATCTGTCAGAGGCCAGTCTCTTGGAAGCAAACTGTTGGAAGGCGTTATACAGGAATCCAAAAACTGGAATGTTAGTTTTATTATGTTGGAAAGTGGTGTGAATAATCACGGAGCGCATCATTTTTTCAGTAAGTATGGTTTTGAAAAGGTATCCGAAAGTTATATGTTAACATTATAAAAAAGATTATTTCAATGAAATTCTCCTAAGACTATTGAACTTAATATAATCTTTCTGCTGCTGAATGATTGACCTAACATTCCTACTAAAATTTAAACTGCCAGTGGTTTTCTTCTGTCATTTGACTGAACCTTTCCTCTCCTGATTCTGTTGGAAAGACGGCATAGACCCTTCTTAACGATTTGAGTTCTTTCAACCTGGCGAACGCTGAGACTACCATTTTCGTAGGTTAAGTAATTTTTAGCTCTTCTAGATTACTGAACTGAAGCAAACTTTCCATATCCTCAAATTGCTTGGTATTGACCAGGTGGAGCGATTTTAATTCCTGCGGACTTTCCATTTTAGGCATGTTTATGAGCTTATTGCTATGTCCTATTTGCAGACTTTGCAGTTTATGGAGGGCCGCAATAAAATCGAACGTCTCTAAGCCTACTGCTTTGTTAATAGCAAGTTTAATTAGCTGAGGACAAGCGGTGGCAAGCAGCTCTGGGCTTTTAATCGTATTGGTAATGATCAGGCTTTCCAGCCCATCATTTAAAGCGACTTTCTTTAGATCAAGTACTGAAGCTTTCAAATACCGAAGGCGGGTAAGTCTGCTTACAAAAGACATCTGCTTTGGCCCTGACGGTCCGAATTCCAGTTCTAGCTTTTCAATGCCGGTAGCATTTGACAACGGCCCCAAGTCGATATCTTTTTTGTAATTGCCATCCAAACGAAATGAAATCAGGCTCTTTAATCCGTCTAGCAAACGGAGATCCTGCAATTGCTCAGAACCGAAGGCCAGCACAGCTAAGTGCTTTAGATCACCTAATGCTTCCACTATGGCAAGGTTGCTGTACTTCTCATTGTTGCCGGTTTCGGCTGGATCGACTACCAATACGATCCTTATATCTTTATTTTCCTCTAGGAGATCTTTTATGGCACCTACCTTTACTTTGTCAATTGTAGTTTCGATAGAGATCACAGCGATACTTGCTGGATCGAATTTAGATATTTCCTCTGCGCTGTATTTTTCGGCTTTTATGACCATTACAATTTTGATGACTTCAATAACAATTCCCTTAAACCGGTGCAATAGTTATGCTGCCGATTTTAATTCAGATGATAATTTTTACAGCCAGCGATCCGGCATGTACCGAAGTGCGCTATAGCTTCTTAGCTAATTATCCCTCAATTTCAGAGCCTTTATTTCAGCAAATTCGGTGCCATGAAGCATGATCGGCACGCCATATTCAAAAGTGGTCGCCGATCAGAAAAACAAAAAAAAACACAAATTAGATAGTTAAATAAAAAAATAACACACTTAAAACACCATATACTTCCAATACTAACCTACTGAAATTCAAAACGTATATTGAATAGTGAAAAATAAGAATAGTACGGTATAAGAACATGAGATATTTTTTAAAATAGTTATTAACTATTCTAAATTTTGTCTTTCGCAGATTTTATTTATAAAAAGTCAGATGAAAACTTTAAGAAACTGTAACGTTAACCGTGTCAATGTTAGTATTTTCGAATTATTAAGCATAAAAAAAGCTATAGAATTCTACAGCCTTTCTACTTTTAGCAAATTGGACTATCTCACTACTCGAATTGTTTTCGCAGTGGATTGCTTATTGAAAATGTCTGTAATACTCAAACGAACATTGTAGTTACCTGTGGCTAAGCTGTTGTTCAACGTATCCGCACGTTTCTCTGGCCTAATTAATTCTTTATTTGCAAGGACCGCCCCATTAGGATCGAGTAATTCAATTTTATAGCTTAACTGTGGCGAACCGGTATCACTAACCGCCCAGGAGACAATGACTTTGTTACTTTGGTATTTTGCTGATTCATTGCTACTGCTTAGTGCCGTTAGCGTTGGAGTAGTCCCTTGATTGGCTTGCTCCGGCAAATCTAACGTACGGCCTGTTCCAAAGGCTGCATCTGGTGTTACAGAACCACCATGCTCCATAAAATGTGCATTTTCTGTAGCATCATATCCGGCGTTAAAGGCACGGTCGAAATAACCATTACGACCAGCATCATTGTCATTCGCTGAAAAATATCGACTCGTAGATTTCTCCCAAACGTTGTCTATACTTAAGTTCCAACAATCTTTAAAGAATGCTTTGCGATGAAATCTACCATCCCATGAAGGATTGTCTCCTACCCAGTTTTCGAGAAATGCACCATTGCCAGCACCCAAAAATCCGGATTCCGCTTGTCGGCCGATCGTAGAAGTGTGAAACCACTTCCCTGTCGTTTCATTATGGATGAAGTTAGCAATGTAAATCTTTCCACCCTCCTTCCATGATCGTAGAACTACATTATACCAGGTATTTAATTCCCATCCGTAAGGATTGACGGTTTTCTGTCCATCTCCCTCACCTCCAAACCGACTTGCCACCGTTGTAGCTGCTTTGTAAGAATAAAAAGCATAGTTGGCAGCACTGGTATTGAGGTCCCATAACGAGGCGATCAAGGTATATGGTGTGGGTGTATTCTGATTGGGCGTATCTTGCAATCCGGCATACCCGCCGTGGTAATTATGTACGGAAAAGTATTCGGTCTTTGCGGTATTGGTAATTTTAATCTTATGCATCTTCAAGACAGCGTCATTCTTAAATGCATAAACTAAATGTTGAGACGGCGCAGCATTACTTCCTGACAGGCTCAGATTGGGCAAATCCTTGTCGCTCTGTACCTGTATACTGGATTCCTTAAATTTTAAATCCGAAACGGTACTTTTAGAACAGGAACTGCTTAATAGAGCAGTCAATAAGGTCGCACATCGTGTGGCATTCATCATAATTACAAGTTTTAGTATAAATTAGTTAACTAGTTTGACTGCTGTTAAAAAAGCGTCATTAAAACAAATTATTTACAAAATTTGGGATTATAAAATTTCATTTAAACGAAATCGATTGCGTAATCTTATGTGTAACAAGACATTGTATTTTCTCTTGTTCAATTTTAAGCGATGACGAAATAAATATAATTGTTAAGAGTCTGATCTTTAATAAAGAAAGCAGAATGCTTTAGTTATATTTGTTGTAAATCATTAATATCCTTTATAAAAAACAAAGAATTGCTGTACAATGATATTTAAAGATTTTTCAGAAAATGAGCTTTGCATGTTCATGAATGGGAAACTTATCTACAAGCGTTGGCTAGATACTGGCGAGTCAAAGGTATTTGATGTAAAAGCATATGACAAATATACCCTCGCAAACATTGAAGAGGTTAACAACCAATATGGATTGTTGATAGTCAAGGCAAAGATAAAGTTAACGTCCATTGAAAACGGCGGCCGAAAGACCGGTATCAGCTCAGGTTATCGACCCAATCACGTGTTTGAATATACGCCAGAAGGCAAATTACAGCGAACCTATATAGGTGACATACATTTTGAGAGCGAAAATTTAAGCCCCGGAGAGGAAAGAGTCACCACGGTTCGTTTTCTTCTAGTAAAAGAACTGGAGACATACTTAACAAAAGGACGCAAATGGTGGCTACATGAAGGGCCTAAACCTATTGGTGAAGCGGAAGTTTTATAAAGATTTATGGACAAGAAACAGAAAAACTTAAAGACCACATAAAATAAGTGGACAATATAGGTATCAAAATAAACGGGAAACAGATGACAAGGGCAGGATTTAACAAAGCCCATTACGTATTGCATGCGATGGCTATTTTCGCTCGTAGACGAGGCCGCAATGATGCGTTTGGTCTCCAGTGATTTCGGAAGAAGATCAGCTACAGTATGAGTTAGAATTATTCTATCGTTTGAAAGACGAATTGAAAGACCATATTGAGGATTAGTCCATTAATTAATCACTCTTAATTAATCAATAATATGACCAATGAATTATTTGAATTTGAAATTTTAAAAGCTAGCAGAACTAGGTTATTAGAGTTAATAGAAAGAGTTGATGAAAAAATATTATTTAAAATTCCGGACAACTTTAACAATAATATAGTTTGGCAAATTGGTCATTGTATCACTTCTCAACAGAGACATATGTATATGCGTAGTGGATTACCAATGCATATATCACAGGAATTTATGGAAATGTTCAAAATTGGAACTTCCCCACATACTTGGAAAAATATCCCAGACCTTGATGAAATAAAACATGTATTACTTTATACAGTCAATCAACTTGGTAAAGATCTAGAATCGGGTATATTTGTTACATACCAACCCTTTAGCTTACCGATAGGCTTCGTTATCAATAATCACATGCAAGCACTTCAAGCTGCTAACTTTCACGAAGCTGAACACAGTGGAATAATATTAAGCTACCTAAAAATCCTCATTAAGTAAGATATATTGACCCCATATCTATTTTAATTATTTAGAATTTATCTGAAAACAAAATACATCCTTACAAAAAGAGCAAACACCAAAAGTAAAGGTATTAACAAATAAAAGTTTGGAGATTGGGTATCAAAATCTGATTCATTTTTGTACGTTTTTATTTTTACCTTTTCTCCTAATTGATGGTTTTTCTTTTTATAGTTCCCTTCCGTAACAATTGCAAATTTTCCATTTGATTGTCTTATGCCGTATTGAAATTCGTATTTGTAATATCCTTGGTCAATGCTATCTATTGTTACAATTTCGCCATTTGACGATTCTCCAAAATAATTAATTAAATATGATTTTTGCGTTAGAAAAAGGATAATTCCTATAAAAAAAACGATGGCAACCGATAAAACAGAAATTGCTGCACAACCATTGGAAGGGGGAGATTTTAACATAAGTGATACCTGGTCAAATTAACGCTATTGATTTTATGATATGCCACATTTGTCTGTATTGATAAAAGAGAAATCGTCTGCAATAATAAAAGTTCCGGCGGTATATGTTTTCAAATTGATTTTATAGTATCTCTTATGTCCATCTGTCCATTCTGATTTAAGTGAGACGGACTCTTCCCGAAAGTTTTGTGATTTAGAAAATTGATAGGTGCTTCCATTATTAAAAATGCCTTTAAAATAGATCAATTTAAACTGTGGCGTATAACCATAGTCCTGCGCTTCTATTTTCTTCAATTCTGTCTGAATTTCCGCATCTGAGAATTTTTCTCTAGGATTTGAATTTAAGTATTTCATAATTGCCGCCTCTTTCTTTTTGTCATAATCGTCATACAGATACAGGCTGTCATTGCGCAATAAAAAAGTTCGTTTTCGCATAAACTGAACGTAAACATTTCCATCCCCCTGATTATAGATCGGGTATTCGAATATGTTGAAATCCTTTTGGGCAAAGGCTTCCTTCAGCCTGCGGAGATTGTATTGCATCCCTCCACCGGAGGAATAGATGATGATCGTGTCTCCTTTGATCATACGGTAGGCGTGTTTTTCGGGACAATTCTGAAAATATTCAAAACCTTCGGGGCATTGCGGATTATCGAAACTAATCTTATTGGCCGCCAGCCATGCCGCTGTTTCCTTTTCCAGATCATTTTGCGGATTACGGCCCTCGACATTCCCCATATTAAGAACAGTCTGACTCCGACTATAGTCGTAAATGGCTTGACCGTATGTTTTCCCCTGATTTTGCTCGTTGTATAAATATGAGCGTAGTTCGCTAAGGTCGTAGTGTAATAATTGTGCCATTGCTCGCAAACCCTGGACAAATGTAGAATCATTCTCCAACCCTGGATCAATGAGCCTGTCTTTATAGACCGAAGTGAGGATCAGAAAATGGCGTGTCTGTAAGTATTGTGCCGTCTTCTTTGACTCTTTAATATAATCTACAATATCACTTAGGTGCTTTTTTTCATTTTTCGCTCCCTCAAGTTTAAATGTCAACAGATGTAGCATCTCTGGCT
Source organism: Sphingobacterium sp. (assembly GCA_031277685.1). Classification (GTDB taxonomy): domain Bacteria; phylum Bacteroidota; class Bacteroidia; order Sphingobacteriales; family Sphingobacteriaceae; genus Sphingobacterium. Next base: position 34,538 of record JAITLV010000126.1, read on the forward strand.
TAAAGGTGAGCTGACGGTCAATAGAATCTGTATTGGCCAGTGCGTAGATCGTAGCGAGGTTTTCATCAATGCTTGCTGTGGTAGCTTTAATAGTCTTTAGCTGTTGATAGGTCAACGGCTCCTGCGCTAGTACAATCTGCGACCAGAAAATCAGCAAAAGTATAAATAGTCTTTTAATTAATATCATTTTAAATGGTCAAGTAATAGCACCCCACTAAACAAAGCATCTATATGCTGATCAATAGCTCCAAAATCATTGCGAATACGTTCACAAAAATATTCTTTAACACATCTTTCAACTTCATAAAATATAGTTCCTGAAAGTAACCCATGCTTGGCCTCCATCTACTCTGGTATATTTCTCCCTATACAGCAGCAATTACATGGTATCAAGATACAAAATAGTTGCATTAAATTTAGTATGAATGCATAATCCAATATTGTATTTGCGTATCTGTAAATCGTGCGAATGGACTAGGCTTAGTCACACGCCTCTTAAGTTTTCTTTCCAAGATAAAACCTAGATGAATTCCTTTGAAACGTTCCAGTATTGCTACAATGAAAGAGGCTGACAGCAACGAATATTTAATAACATTTTATCTATTTTACATCCCTATAATACCAGCCTGGCAAAATATCATCTTCTCCTTCATCATAAATTACCGATTGTAGGTTGTCAGCTGGATAGATCCTATAAAAAGTAGTGGTATTGATGTTATATCTGGTGAGCTCACTTACCAATAATTCCGGTTTATTAACATCAGTATAATAGACGAACTCATAGTTTAGCAATTCACGGATTCTCATTTCCGTGTCATGCTTGTCGTGCTCTGGAAATAGATAAGCAATGTTTAATTTATTGCCATCATAAACCTCAATTTTTGTGGTTTTCATTTGATAAGGATCATTGATGATGATATTGTAACTGATTTTAAACTGCAACAGAAGTGTATCGTTAACAAATGATTTTTTCAAGATCAATTTTCCTTTATCATCATAAAACAAACTATCGCTGATCACGAAACTTAAACTATCAATTTTCTTATATTGAATAACATTAATTTTTCTATCACTTTCATAAAACACTTTCTTACAAAGTTCGTACGGAGCAGTGTATGCAAAATTACTTACCCAACCATTGAGGTGATTTTTACTATAATTAGAAGTCTTTACCACTTGCCCGTTGTAATATGAAATTTCTGTCCCTTCCTGCAAACCATTTTCGAAAACCTTTCGTTCTCGAATTGATCCATCTTCATTAAAATAAAGCCATTCCTTTTCCTTAAGATTATTTTGATAAAGACCTTTTTCTGCCAACTTATTATTTCTAAAAACTTTGCTCTCACCATTTTTCAAACCATCAATAAATCGCTCGTAATTCGTTTGGTAAGGATTAAATTTTATAGCATAATCTCCGTTCAAAGGCTGGCCAGTTTTCTTTAAACAGGTTTTGCCAGTAGCATAAACATATTCGGTTTGCTTAAGGTCGATATTAATCCAGGTTTGTGAAAAACAAACGCTCACCTGAGCTAAAAAGAAAAATATAGTAATAATTGTTCTCATGATTTTAAAGTTTACTCCTTATTTCTTTTTCTAAAGTTGTTCTAAAACACTAATCTGATAGCTGAAAATTTCGGCATTATTTTACACTTAAATTTAGTAGTAAACCTTATAGGAAATTGAACGATTTATAATTCGCTGGAGATAAATTATCATTCGTAGGAATCTGCGGTTTAATCAGCAGCTATCAATCTACAGCAACCAACCACAGGCTGCAATGCAATACCATTCTACATGTACATACAACCAATTATTTCGACACTTTTATTGAAGTAGCTGAAGATACCAAAGCAAACCGTGGTACAAAATCACCGACAAAAGACAAAAAGACCACGGCAGAAATACAGTATAAAATGATTATCAGAAATATGATATATTATTTTTAAATTGTAGTATAAAAAATTTATCGTTAATGCATATGATCTACGGCTTTATGTCAGCATAGAGAAAGCATACGATGGACTCAAAGAAACAGACATGGAAAAAAAAATAAATATGGTAAAACTACCTTTTGGAAATCTACGTCTTTTGATCTGTTTGATTCTGTTCCCCTGTTTCAGTAATGCACAAAACAAAACAGTCTTTTCAAGTGAAGATTGGAAGAGTCTGTTAACCGATCAACTATTCCCAGGCAAAAAAGTTGAAAGCTTAACTTTTCAATTTGACATTCCCTTCGAAGATAAGTTTATCCATGTAGATGAAAGTACAGTTTTACATGGTCTTTTATTTAAAGCTAAGAAGCCTAAAGGTGTTATATTCTATTTACATGGAAGTAACAACGCATTGGATACTTGGGGTAAAATTGCTCCAATATACACGGCAAATGAATACAATGTATTTATGCTCGACTATCGTGGTTATGGTAAGAGCCAAGGTAAGGTAACGGACGAGGATTCACTCTATCAAGATGTTCAAATTGTTTATGAAAAACTAAAGGAAACTTATCCGGAAAATCAGATCATTGTTCTAGGCCAATCTATGGGCACAGCCCTCGCATCGTACATAGCGGCAAGGAACCATCCAAACCTTTTGATCCTGCAAGCTCCTTATTATAATCTAAAAGACTGGACAAATAACATCGCTCCAGAATTGGAGACCTCTAATATTCCTTATGGTTTTGATAATGCCTCTTTCTTAAAAAAAGTAACATGTCCCGTGATTATTTTTCATGGCAACAAGGATACAGCGGTCTATTATGGCTCCTCTCTCAAGCTCTCCAAATTATTAAAGTCTACTGATCAATTTATCACATTGCAGGATGAAGGCCACAATGATTTTTCAAAAAACAAAACCTACCTGAGTTCGATAAGGCTGATTTTGGGAAAGGAATAAATCAAGATCGTTCTATTTTTGAATAGTTCTGCATAGATACCACGATCTGCCCCAGGTTGATATCTTCAAAAAACACGCCCCACATATGTGGTGATATCTTGCCTTTGGGCTTATCCAGTTGTATATTCAATTCAACAGGCAACTGTGCTATTGCCTAAGCCGTCAGGTCCGTTAACAGCAACAACATTGAAATCTTTTTTTCATCCGTCCAATTTGGTTTATCACAATTTCAATTAAGCTCCAACACGATGACGGAATATGCCGGGATCTCTATATTTACAAGCCCATTTTGAACCTTAGCATTGCTATAGGCTGTGGGTACTATTTTCGTTGGTGTTTGGAATGAGTTGTAATCCCTCAGATTGTCAGCAAGCAGCATTCTTCCTGTGACTTTAGAAGTTTTCAGTCCCCCCAGATCAATACTGATCTTGTTTGCTTTTCTAGGATCAATATTCACGAGAGAAATATGCACGCGCCCCTTTGCATCCTGTGATGCCGAAGCAGATACCGCTGGAATTTTCTCACCGTTAAATTCAAAATCCGCAGACTGTAATGTGATCGGGATCAATTTTGCATCCTGGTGTACCTTGTACATCTCCATGACATGATAAGTCGGCGTCAGAATCATACTTTTACCTGCTGTCAGGATCACCGCCTGCAGTACATTTACCGCCTGAGCAAGATTGGCCATTTTCACACGGCGGGCGTGATTATTGAAGATATTCAGGGTCATTCCCGCAATCATGGCATCGCGCATAGTATTTTGTTGATACAGAAAACCTGGGTTTGTACCCGGTTCCACTTCATACCAGCCACCCCATTCGTCTACGATTAGATCAATATTTCCTTTCGGATCATATTTGTCCATGAGTGTAATATTCTTTTCCACCAGTTCATTCATAAACCAGGCGGACTTCATGGTTTTAAAATATTCCGCTTCCGAGAAATCTGTTGCAGAACCCTTTTTGTCCCAATTGATCACCGCATAGTGATGCAGCCCCATCCCCTTCATCAAGCCACTGGGAATATTTTTAAGGAGTGTTTCCGTCCAATTATAATCGGCACTGTTAGCACCTGAGGCAATTCTGTACAATCCAGTTCCATTGGTCCAATCTGACATAAAAGTGGCGTACTTGCGGTAGATATCTGTATAGTAATCCACGGTCATATTTCCACCACAGCCCCATGATTCATTTCCTACACCCCAAAATTTCACTTGCCAAGGTTCCTGGCGTCCATTGTTCCGCCTCAAATCCGACATTGGGCTTTTACCAGCAAAATTTACATACTGGACCCAATCTGCAAGTTCCTGCACTTCGCCGCTGCCAACATTTCCGGCTAAATACGGTTCAGCCCCGAGCAGTTCGCACATATTCAGAAAATCATGTGTGCCAAATGAATTATCCTCGGTCACGCCACCCCACCAATTGTTAACCATGCTGGGACGTTGCGTCTTAGGACCGATTCCATCCTTCCAATGGTAAGTATCCGCAAAACAGCCACCGGGCCAACGCAGATTGGGGATATTCAGGTTCTTGAGGGCTTCGATAACATCGGTCCGCACGCCATTGGCATTTGGAATGGAGTCATTCTTTTCCCCAACATAAAAACCATCGTAAATACAGCGCCCAAGATGTTCGGCAAAATGGCCGTAAATATGCCGGCTGATCATGAATTCCTGTGCCGAAGGTGCTAGTTTCATACTACTCTGTCCCAAGGTTACACCACTGATCAGCATAAAAACAATTCCAAGTTTTAAATTTAGTTTCATTATAAATTGGTTATTATTTCACATTAAAGCGATAAGCTATTCTCGAAAATTCTTCTGTAAAGATTCTATCATTAGATACAAGAAAACACAAATCCTCGTCGGCATAAATTGTTCCAGCGAATACAGAATCGCCGGTATAATCCACCTCAATGAAATAGGACTTTCCCATTCTAATTTAATTTGGTTTATAATTGTATTTGACGTTACCTTGCAAAATCAAGTTTCAATGATAATCGAACAAAGAATAATTAATGTCAATTTAACGTTTATTTCATTAAATACGAAAGAGTATTTTCATATTTAACAAATAAAGCCAGGGCTGTTGCATACCTCACCTGAGGAAAACAAGGTGTATATAATGTGATTGTGAGAGATACCGAAAAGTTTTCAAAGCCCAGTAATAGATTTTATGAATGACTTAAAATGGAAAAGTATATATAAATCTAAAAATTATTGATCAGTATTTAAGTCCTAAAACACCGGTTCTTTTTACCAACAAAAAGTTATTTGTTTTTATATTTTTTAATCCAATATTATTTATTAAATTTTGTACCGATCAGTATATTTACATAAATAAACACCAAATACGTATATAATTGAAAATATTTTAACAAAATTTTCATACAAAACAATATACCAAACGGTATATTAAAACAAATTACACATGATAAGAACAGTTAGAGAAATAGAATGAATATAGTTTATAAAAAATGAAAAGATTAATATTAATTGGCACTGTGATTACAGCCGCAATTATGGAATTGATTGATACTTCTATCGTCAACGTGGCATTGAACCATATGAGTGGTAATCTTGGCGCTTCGATAGAAGACATATCGTGGGTGGTAACGGCGTATGCTATCGCGAATGTAATCATCATACCGATGACGAGTTTTCTGGTCAATAACTTAGGACGCCGAAACTATTACATCGGATCCATTATCCTGTTCACCTTTTGTTCTTTTATGTGTGGGAACTCTACTAATATCTGGGAATTGGTGGCCTTCCGTTTTTTACAGGGTATTGGAGGAGGAGCTCTTCTATCCGTTTCAGCTGTTGTTGTGTACGAGTGTTTTCCTAGGGAAAAACAAAATATTGCGAGTGCCTTATTTGGTATAGGTGTATTTATCGGGCCCACGATTGGCCCTACACTAGGAGGTTATATCACGGATAATTTTTCCTGGCCGTGGATATTCTATATCAACCTCCCTATAGGTATTGTTACCGCGCTGATATGTCTCCGCCTACTGCCCGAATCCCCTGTTAGGGAAAAGATCAAACAGATCGATTGGGCGGGAATTCTTTTCCTTATCCTAGGCGTCGGCGCCCTGCAGACAGTGCTGGAACGTGGTGAAACTGAGGATTGGTTTGAATCAAAAACAATTGTTATCCTTTCAATAACGGCAGTCATTGCGCTGGTCTTATTTATTTATCGTGAGCTTACTACAGCAACTCCTGTGGTCAAATTAAGAATTCTCAGCTATCCTTCATTGAGTATTTCAGCAATCTTAACCTTTGTCACAGGTTTAGGAATGTTTACTTCAATCTTCCTTACCCCGGTGCTCGTACAGCGCTTTCTCGGTTTTTCTCCTACCCAGGCTGGACTGGTGCTTTTGCCAGGATCTATTCTTGCTGTGTTTGCACTGATTGTTACCGGACGGGCACTACAACGTGGAGTGGCGCCCTCTTTAATTGTACTGATAGGCTTTGTCTGCTTTATTTACTTTAATTGGGCAATGTCTCAAATCAATCTCAATGTCTCTGCAAACATGATATCGCACAACTTGATTATTCGCGCTGTGGGAATGGCTTTGCTCACCGTCCCCCTATCCACACTTGCAATTTCGCAACTCGAACCTCAAGATATGGCACAAGGAACAGCCATTAATAATATGATGAGACAGCTCGGTGGTTCATTTGGTATTGCCATAATCAACGCATTTATCGCCAGAAGCTCAGCACAGCATCGCATAGATTTAATTTCGCATGTCACCGCAGATAATATGCATTTGACACAACGGCTTGAAAAATATAAAGCTCTTTTTTTGACACAGGGTCTGACAGGTCCAGATGCGGAAAGGAGAGCCATGGGATTAGTTGAAAAAGTCGTCGCAAAACAATCTTTATTCAGTAGTTACCTAGATGCCTATTTATTGGTAGGCATCATATTTTTATTGGTCGCCCCTATCCTTCTCTTTTTTTTTAAAGAAAACAAAGATAGAAAGATTGTCATCGCCAATGCCGATCATTAGTCTTTGAAGTATGTTTATCCACTTTTCAAAAGCTACGATTATCATGGACCACTACCAAATCTATAAAACAGTGCCTGTGCAGTAATCGGCAATAGCGAGTTAAGTGACTTAATCCAAGGTAATTTCTTGACCAATGTCAATCATTTTTATCCGAAAATAGAATAACTTAGCTCATACATCAAACAGAAAAAAAATATAAACAGCATTAAAAGGAACGTTATGAAAAAGATAGCTATTAATGGATTTGGCCGCATCGGACGTGCCGCCTTGAAAATTATTTTTGAAACTGCCGATCTGGAGGTTGTCGGAATCAACGATCTAATGAGTATCGAAAACGCTGCCTATCTGCTCAAATATGACAGCAATTATGGGAAATATGAGCGAGATGTACATATCGAGGGCGATACGCTTGTAGTAGATGGAAGAGCTGTTAACTATACAAGCATAAGGGAAATTGAAAAATTACCCTGGAAAGATATTCAAGCCGACATTGTCATCGAAAGTACAGGTATTTTCACAAACAAAGCCGATGCTGAAAAACATTTGACTGCTGGAGCAAAATTTGTAGTGATCTCGGGTCCGACCAAAGATACACCTACCGTTGTTCATGGGGTAAATACCGAAGACGGAAAGGTATCGGTATTTTCATGCGCAAGCTGTACCACGAACAACATAAGTCCAGTAATCGAAATATTAGGCAGAAGGCTCGGAATCAAAAAGGCAATTCTGAATACGACACACGGTTATACCGCTTCACAGGCACTTGTAGATGCTCCTTCAAAAAAAGAACCGCGTATGGGAAGGGCTGCAGGAATTAATCTTGCTCCCGCCGCCACCGGTGCTGCAATAGCGACTACAAAAGCACTTCCGCAATATGCCGGAAAGTTTGATGGCATAGCTGTTCGGGTACCTGTTCCGGTAGGATCCATATCGGATATCACATTTGTTGCCGAAAAGACCACAACGATCGAAGAGATAAACCAAATTTTGATCGAAGAATCAAAAACTGATAGATATAACAAGGTTCTAACAGTAACGGACGAACCCTTAGTGTCTACAGATATCATCAAAAGTCCATTTGCAGCGACAGTTGATATGGAAATGACACGAGTTGTCGATGGCGACCTTGTGAAAGTGATGGCTTGGTATGATAATGAATGGGGATTTACCAACCAAATGATTCGGCAAATACAATCTATTTAGGGCAATAGCGATAAAAAGCTGAGTATACAAGACCTTTCAATAATTTGGGAGGTCTTATCTTTTATAATTAATATCTTTGAGATATGAATATCGAACACATCGAACAACCTTTCCTTAAAAAATTCTCTGGAGATTTTTCCAATAATCCCATGCAGAGAAACACACCAAAAGTTTTATTTGCTACGATTAAACCCGCCGGCTTTGAAAAGCCGCAATTAATTGCTTTTAACGAGGCTCTTTCAGAGGAAATAGGATTGGGCGAATTTGAAGAAAAAGATCTTAATTTTCTGGTAGGAACTCAGCTTCCTGACAATATTCAGAGTTACGCTACCGCATACGCAGGCCATCAATTTGGTAACTGGGCAGGACAGCTAGGAGACGGAAGAGCTATTCTTGCAGGGGAAATTACCAATGCAAATGGTAAGAAAACAGAAATTCAATGGAAAGGTGCCGGTGCAACTCCTTATTCAAGACGTGCAGACGGAAGAGCCGTATTGCGTTCTTCTGTACGCGAATATCTGATGAGTGAAGCGATGTATCACTTAGGCGTACCTACTACCAGGGCTTTAAGTTTGGCTTTTTCAGGAGAAGATGTTATTCGGGATATCATGTATAACGGAAATCCACAATACGAAAAAGGAGCTGTAGTAATAAGAACGGCCGAAAGTTTCCTTCGTTTTGGACATTTTGAATTGATGTCTGCTCAGGGGGAATACACGATGTTACAGGATCTACTTGATTTTACGATTGAAAATTATTATCCTGAAATTATTTCATCCGATCATCAGCGATATAAAGATTTTTTTGAAAAAGTATGTATCCGTACAGCAGACTTAATGGTAGAATGGTTCAGAGTAGGTTTTGTTCATGGGGTAATGAACACAGACAATATGTCCATCTTAGGTTTAACGATTGACTATGGTCCCTATTCCATGATGGATGGATATAATTTAAATTTTACGCCAAATACAACGGACCTTCCAGGAAGAAGATATGCATTTGGAAAGCAGGGGCAGATTTCACAATGGAATCTTTGGCAACTTGCGAATGCTCTCCAGCCGGTAATTAAAGATGAAAAATTTTTGGAAAACACGTTAAATAACTTTGGAATTTATTTTTGGGAAGCCCATGACAAAATGCTCTCCAAAAAATTCGGATTTGATGGATTTAAAGAAGAGGATGAAGAATTTTTCAACAACTGGCAGGGCTTAATGCAAGAGTTGGAATTGGATCATACTTTATTCTTCAATCAATTAGAAAAAGTCACTCCAGATACTGATTTAAGGAAACATTTCAACCCGGTGGCTTATACTGTTTTAAATGAAGAAAAGTACGTAAAACTTAAAGACTTCATTGAAAAGTACCAATCCCGACTCCATTCAAACGCTATTTCGAAGGCAGAATCCCTAGAATTAATGAAGGAAACAAATCCAAAATTTATACTGAGAAACTACCTGCTTTACCAATGTATTGAAGAAATAAGTAATGGAAAAACTGAAATGTTAACTAAACTAACTCAAGCTTTGGAAAATCCATACCAAGAATTATTTCCGGAATTTTCTGCCAAACGTCCGTCAAGTTATGACGACACCGCAGGATGCTCTACACTTTCATGCAGCTCATAGCAACAGGTAATGAATTCTAGTCCAGCAGCAAAGATCTTTCAATAGTATTCGATTTTAACCGATCACATTAAAATAAGATTTGGTACAAACCCAAACCAGGAGCAAAAAAGTATTGCCGGCCTTTTAATGTGACGGTTTTCGGCATAATCATATCATCACACTTAAAACGTTGTTTTTTCAGTTCGTAGTAAGCCAAATAGTCTGGGCTAGGAAGTTTGCCATTACGCCAGCCTATCAAAACATCATCATCGAATTTAGGTATTTCAGTTTTTGGAATATCAAGTTCGCTTTTGAAAAGGTCTGTCTGTCTAACGACCAAGGTTTGATCGATCACTGTAAATACATCACAGCGCGCTGTGTTGACGATGGTGTAGGGACAAGGTTTGAGCCCATAAGGTTTCAGTATTTCTAGCTCGTATGCAGCTAAAGCTTTCATCCGCAAACTATCGTTCAGATCTTTCAATTCTTCCGACTTTTTGCTCAAACTATCTGCAATAACCACCGTTCTAAAATCTTCCTGTTTTTTATAATCTGGGTAGAAAAACTTCTTTCTGTTGAAATACAAATTCCCCTGTTTATCAATGTAAAAGGGTTGGCTCCAGTCATAAATCTTTTCAAACACAATATTTTTGTCTACATCCATAACCTTTATGGGCGAGTTGCTGTTATCGGGCTTTAAAAGTATTCTATTGTCATTTAAAAAAACAAGACTACTTAGACCAGTCATATCAGTAACTTTTCTGAACTTGCTTTCGTCCTTTAGCAAGTCGATCAATTGCGGCACATCTGGGTACTTATCTTTTTTAGGGATAGGATTACAGCCTATACACGTGAGTAAAACAAAGAAAAGAAGATATTTCATTAAGCTATTCTTTCGTATAATTTGATTTTCCATTTATATCAACCGATTTACCTAAATACTTTGGTTTCCTACCTCTTATTATATCCAAAACAGCTTTAGTAACCGATAGTTTTTCTCTAAATGCATAATATTTATACCCTGGATAAACGCCCCTATCAGCACTATAACCGAATGATTTTATACCCAATTTATCGCCCAGGTAAACACATCTATTCAAGTGGTATTTCTGAGATACCAAGATTGCTGTATCCACATGAAAGATTTGTTTTGCACGGTACATGGTCGAGTAACTATCAAAACCAGCATAGTCGATGTAAATTTGCGTAGTGTCGACACCATTTTTCTGACAATACAGCTTCATTACGGTAAGCTCATCGTATTCATCTCTTCCGTTATCTCCCGACAGCAATATTTTATCCACTATATTGTTCTTGTACAACGAAATACCAGCATCCAGTCTATCTTTTAAATATCTGCTTGGCTGGTCACCGTTTATACCGGCACCGAAAATGATGGCTACCTTAGTTTTTGGCACATCTTTAAGTTCGGTAAAAATCACCTTTTCTGTTTTGCCCGTTACGTTACTATTGCTTACTACCACAACAACTAGCGCGATTAGACATAGGATGATAAGCGGTAAAACGAACTTTTTAATCTTTTTCATTAGCTTGGTTTTACAATGATTTATAATCATCGGTTTCCTTTACTGTTTCAGCAAAACTGCTTTTCGTTTTTTCACAAGGCTCAAGAATCTGGTCTCTCAAAACCAGTGATATATTTGATATTTTCTTTTTCTACAATAGTAATAAAAGGTGTTACATCTTTAAAATGGTTCCAGCGATAACTTGGTTTTTTATTGAAATGCTTATACCATCTGCCATCTTCTCTAAAAGCGTAATTGTAGCGAGCATAAACTTCATTACGCATTTCTGCCAGCTGATGTTTGTTGTATTTTTTCACATCTTCCTGTGTAAAACTATGGAGTGAAATTTCAGTAAAATTTCCTTCTGGTTTCCAATAAACTTTCCTGTAGAATCGTTCTCTATCTGCATCGTGAATACCAAATTTACGTTCTTTTTCGCATTTGTATAAACGGTAAAAATGTGATCTATCTACCCTAAAATAACTCTCTCCTACAAAAAACTCAGAAGCTAAATATTGTTTGTTAACAGCTTTTATTGGTGCGAAAATATTGGTACCAATCCAACCGCCATCGTGTACATTGGGCAAGCTTTCGCAATCTGTAACCTGTTTAGTGATCAGCCCTGCTTTGCTAAAACTCAGGTGTTGATAGTAAACAAAAGTTCCATAAGACTTTGGATCGACTATGATTTTGATCTGATAGAGGGAGTCGCGGTCTTCGGCAACATACATGCCATTTACACTGTAGGCGAAGTTGTCGAAATCTGCTTTTGTATCGTAACCTTTTTCAAGTTCGGGTGTCCAGATGTTAATATCCGACGGGATTGTACAAGGACAATCATTGACCTGTTTTGACTGAGCAAAAGCCGTAGAAGCGATCGAAAATAGGCTATAAAGGAGTGTTTTCATAGTTAAATACTCTGTGGGAAAAGACTGTACATCATCATAACAAATATGATACTGGGGTAAATCCAGGCGTAATGCTTGCGGAAACCTCTGCCCCATTTGCAGGAGAAGGCAAGGCTGACGAGACAAAAGAGCCAAAGTATGGGCAGAAGTAAGGGAACCGGAAAAAATACGATGAAAAAGAAAATGCCATCACCAAAAATAGAGCTATAGTTAGCGTTGTATGTTCTCTTAAAAATTGGGTTCAAGTTCTGTTCATTGATAGCGTGCTGCCATTGGTCCTTATTCTGAAACTCTTGAACAGTTTCTTTTTGCTCATCAATAATGAAATAAAGGCTATCACTTTGTGCAACGGTATGTCCTTTATAAAAGTAGAACTGTTGAAAACATACAGATGCGGTATCCATAGATAGGCAAACCCAACCACCAGCGGACCCATCATGATTTATTTTGTGACCATAAGGGGTATCTTCTTCCCAAGCAGACAAACCGCCTGCAAATAGATAATGAGATACCAATAACAAAACAAGAAGAAGCTGATATTTTTTCATAAAAAATGTTATTTGTTTCCTATATTTTTAATTACGTAGACGCCCGTTGTCTTGTTTTCGTGAAAATTGGTGCTATAATCGTAAGTCAAAAAACGCACGTTGCTTTTGGGGGCATATTTAGCCGGCAATTCGAATACATGCAGATAAGTTTCTATATTCCCTCCAAAAGATGCCTTATCGGCTACGGTTTTAAAATTCAAAACCGTATTTTCAATTTCTAAATCATAATAGGCAGTTCCATAAAATTGGTTGGGAATACCTGGATTAATGTATCCTTCAGTGGTGTATGTTTCTTTTTCAAAAGCCAAAGCTTTTATTTTTCCCTTTTGGGTATATTCCAATTTTTGGTCGGGGAAAAACGTATTGTCCGAATTAAAGGGTGTGATGTAAGCATCTGTATACCTCAGCTGATTCGAGTAGGTTGCGTTTTGTATATCTTTCAGAAAGTGCTCATCCTGCCATTTCGGCAAAATTTGTTCCCGGTTTATTTTACACCGTATTTCTGACCCTTCTGCATAAATAAATGACGAGGATTTAGGGGTATAAAGCTTTATCCATTTGCCGTTGTGACGAAAATATACCACCTCTCTATCGGCCGATTCGGTATGGAAACTAAACAATACAGCATCAGCCCTGTCATAAAATTTTCCAAAAAAATCTTCAGCCCATACTTTGTCGGAAATAGTATTGTCTTTATTTAAAATCTCCGCAAAATGTTCTACACTGGGGTTTTCCTTCGAAAAATCGTAAATCCCATCCGCTGTAATTACATAGCAATTTATGGCATCTAAAAACTTCACGTTCTGATTATTACCCAACTCAAACACCTTATTTCCAGCCTGATCTATTTTTATAAAATAAGATGAGCTAGATATTATGAAAAAGTTCTTTTCTGGAAAATATCGAATGCCATCATTACTATTTTGAGTTACGCGATACATCAAAAAATTATCCCAGTGCAATTTTTCTTGCAACTCGGCAAACTTTTTATACTTGGCTTTATTCCATAATAATCTTGGTGATAAATTGATAACAGAACAGTTTTGTATTACTACATAAGCCAATAAGATTATTGCTATATAAATTATCATTTTTTTCATTATTTTACTTTTTTGAGAAGCAAGTTCCTTTGTCGATCCATGCCAGGATTAAAATTTAATTCTATTAATTTTTATCTGCTTTTTTGAAACCGTATTGTTTTGTAAAAAGTACTTCGACAATAAAAGTATACGATTATATCCAGATACGCTCAGATCATTTATTATTCGCTTTTAATGAATTTATAAACGTGTGAGAATATGCAAAATTCATTTTCTCACACGTACCCCACAAGTGTTGATCATGTTGTATAAACCTCTTATTCCGATGTAATCTCATTTCCTAGTCATTACCTGATACTGAATTGAGTAGACAAATGGAAAATCTTCAATCGCATAGATAGCTAATCCCGTAAATATTTTCGAAACTTCGGAGACCAAAGGCTTTTTTTCTTCAAACTATCTAGACTGTAATGTGGGCGTTGAATCTCAATAACAAGGCTGTCTGCTGTCTCTCTGAGCACTTTCATTTGATAACCAATAGCTGTTGCTGTTTTTGAGTCTGGGTCAAAAAATGCATCAGAATTTTTCGTCGCTATTACTTTTTCAGCGAAGCTATAATGTTTAATTATAGAATAACTATGTGGACAAATTTTTATGCTGTAAGCACTGCCGGAGATGGCACTTCGGTGACCAATATCGTCTTTTGCAAAACTATAAAAAATAAGCATCAAGCTACTGACAACGGATAAGAGTACAAACACAAATAGTTTTTTTCTCGGGAAAAAAACATATAAACTGACAATCCCCACAATGCCTAACGGCATAATGAGTTCACCACACGATAGTCTGATATCAAAAAAATATTGCAGTAATAAGTCACTCAATACCACGAGCAACATGGCTATGATTAGACTAAGCAGTATTTTTTGAAATAAAGTGAAAGGCTTCCTCATAAATCTTCATTATACAATCGGGATCTTGTCTGCACAAGCTTTCGACTAACTGTTCGGCGATACTGGGCAGATCATTGGAACAAACATATTGACAGTAAAAATATAACATTACATCGGGTTGTATCCATATGATTTATAATTCGTTTTTGTTGACTTTATATTCGTGTGAATATATGCCTGATTTGTTATTTTTTTAACCACATCTATCTGCTTTGATAAAGAGAAATTATATGGGTTCTAAGAGAATAAGTTATTAGAACGGAAACGAGAAAGCTACAGAACCAATGCCTATAAAAACAAAAAGACAACGTGGAAAATTTCTACGTTGTCTTAAGACAATCTTTATTCTATTGTTCGCTATACTGTAATACATGCTCCCATATAACGCTCCGATTTATCGCCTAATTACGTGCTTCTACAAATTGCCCTTTCAAATCGAAAATAAGGCTTTCACCGCCTCGAATAGCTATTCTGTACCTATTAAAATCTTTTTCAATAAATTCAACGAGCTTTGCAGGATAGTTTTTTATGATGTAAGACAGCATATTTTTTCTGACGTCCTGGGAAGAAAATTTTCCTTCTATTCCTCTTATTAAATTCCAATTGGCCATATAACTTAAGTTTTAAAATGTGAAATATTATTATAACCTAAAGCTATATATCAACTTGGGAAAGAATTGGGAATGCAGCTTCCATCCTATTGTGATCATTTCAGTTTGAAAGCGATTCAAGTGTGAGGTAGGTTGTCCAGATACTGCAAGCAAGAGCAAACAAGAGGAAGTACAAAAAAATATCTATTTCCTTTCTTAGTTTAATCCAAAAAACAATAACAAACATTAACGGACAAACTGCAATAAAAATAAATATAATCGCTGCCAAAGTCTCAAAAATATCCTGATTAAAATTCATTAGCAACAACATGATGCCAACATAAAACAGCCAGACGATAAGTGGCGCGGCAAAGCACAGCAGCAACTTCCACAGTAGCTTGAGCTTAAAATGTGCGGGGGTAGTCCTGCGATAATTTGTATATAATAAAAAACATATACCCGCCATACAAATGGTCAGTACGGCCAATTGTATATAGGTATTGAAAATGGTATCAGAACGGGTATTGATGTCTGAAGAAGACTTAAGTTGATCATGGCTAAAGTGTTTGATATTGGTTGTTTCGCCATGAACAAATGTCTGTATGACCTTATCGGTACCGACACTATCCCTGATAGTCCACGTGGAGTCTTCCAGTCCCATCTTATAAAATCCCACTATAATTGGCTGACCTCCTTTTGTTCTTACGAACCGTCCATCAAGTCGCCCACCATTAAATCTTAAAGAATCAAGCCCCTGCCCTGTATTGACCGTGAGCAAGGTTATCTCTCCAGGAGGAATCAGACTGGCACTATCCGCGATAAGATGTAAAATAGTAAGATCAAGAGTTTTGATTAAATTGTTCTTATTGTAATCATCATTCCTGGCGGGCCTATGGGTATTTAAATAATTTATTTTGACAACAAGTAAGGAATCTTTCTTGTAAAATTCGAATTCATCATAGGAATGAAGATCCCGGATTGTCGGATTTTTGAGCAATACATACTGCGGCTGATCGAAAGATTCAATATATCTTGGCTGGCTGGTCGCACAAAAGGAGAAAATGGCGACAGCCCCGACAAAGTAGCTCCCCAATCGTCTCATTAACATTGGACCAATGGATTGTTGTGCAGTATCTTTTGTATAAAACCATGCAAACAAAATCATGGGTAAGGCGATCAAATCGGACAGATCGACAGTTCTACCAATATTAAAATATGGTTTCAGGAATTGAATAATAACCACGGAGTATTCACTTTTCCAAAAGACAAATAAGACTGCAGTAGCTATAAAAACCAATAATTTTTGTTTAGGAAAAATAACAGACCAGAAAATAGGAAAAATAAAAAGTCCACTGAAATCTGAAAGTTTTCCGGTAAATGTATTGTGAAATGTGGCTTTCAGGAAAAAGTCATTGACAATTAATAGGACGAGAAACAAAACAAAAAGTGGTGAAACAAGATTCTTTAAGCGGCGCTCGTGCATATTTTGGAGTTTATGTTTACTATTGATACTTATTATACCATTTGGTAACCTTTAAAGCTGTATCAATATGGATAAGATATACACTATGATAATCAATTGAATCTATCAGATCCATTGTTGATCGCCCTATTGTCTAACAAAGCCTAAAAAGATCATCCTAGTCTTTTTTTGTATCGGCTGGCAAAGGTGGGCAAATTCGATACGCAAAAAATAGAAGTTCTGTTGGTTATTAAAGTTTAGCGAATTAATCATACCTTTAATACTGGAAATATTTTAAATTTTATGAAGGCACATACATACGAAACGCAATCAACAATTACTCCTGAGAAAGCATTAGACTTCTTAAAAGAAGGTAATCAACGCTTTGTCAATAATTTAAAAGCAAACCGGGATCTCCTCGAACAGGTCAATGCTACTCGTGAGGGGCAATGGCCATTTGCTGTGGTGTTAAGCTGTATAGATAGTCGCACTTCTGCTGAGCTTATATTTGACCAAGGTTTGGGTGATATTTTTAGTATCAGGATTGCCGGAAATTTTGTCAATCAGGATATTCTCGGCTCTATGGAATTTGGTTGTAATGTAGCCGGTTCAAAACTCGTTGTCGTATTGGGCCACACCAAATGTGGTGCTTTAAAAGGGGGATTGGATGCTGCACAAATCGAAGGAATGGGAATGGACAACTTGAATCATTTAATTAACCATTTTGATCCCATTATCAATGAATTGATAGATGAGAACGAACAACGTTCATCAAAAAATAGCGTATTGCTGGAGAAGCTAAATCAACAGAATATTAAACACGCTATTAGAGATATTCGCAAACAAAGTTCAACACTTCGGAAACTTGAAGAAGAAGGTAAGATTAAGATTATTGGTGCTAATTATGATGTTGAAACAGGTAGCGTAAATTGGCTATAAAATTATTTTTGGAAATGCTATCAAGTCTTTGAATATTAAAATTTCACAAATTCTTCAAAGGAATTGTAACGCATTGGATTAAGATCTACTTTGTTCTATACTCGCAAAAAAATCATTCGGAAATTACGACATAGAAAAAATAGAACAATCGAAGCTATCTACTGCATTCAAATGAGCAGTAAAATAAAAGGCGTGGATAATTTCCGTGCCTTTTCTAAATTTATACATTCCTAAAGACTATTTATCTATGTATTTCATTTTTCTAGCCTACATTTGCAATTCAAATCTATTTGTACAGTCTTATCAAGCTATATTTTATTAGTTGAGCAGCTTTAAAATTTCCATATCCTCTGGATCGGTTTTGGGCGAAAAATGTCTTAAAAGCTTTCCGTTTTCATCTAGTAGATATTTCTGAAAATTCCATAATACGGATGAACTTTCAACTCCGTTTAAACTTCTATTTGTCAGCCATTGATAGATTGGAGCCTGCTGCTTTCCCTTTACGTCAACCTTTGCCCCCATTGGAAAAGTGACCCCATAGTTTCGTTGACAGAATGCTGCTATTTCTTCATTTTTTCCTGGTTCTTGATGTAAAAAATCATTCGATGGAAAACCTATAATGACCAATTTATCACGGAATCTTTTGTATAATCGTTCAAGTCCCTCGTATTGTGGTGTCAGCCCGCATTTAGAAGCGGTATTTACAACAAGTATTTTTTTATCTTTAAATTCAGCGAAGTCTATCATATCACCATCCAATCCCTTTACACTAAAACTGTGTATGGAGTTTGATTTCAAGGCATCATCCACCTTGACGTTACCGTTGGACAATAAATAGTAGGCCGCGCCTGCGCCAATTGCGACTACAGCTAATACAATGATGATAAGCATTTTTTTTGCTATTTTTTTAACAATCGATTTTCTACACACGGACATGAGCATTTTTATAGACTCTCAGATCTGAATCCATCGGGATTAAAGTTAGTAAAGATTAGCTAGATTGTGAAAACGTATCCTTCGCCCAAAAAGGTTAACGATGAAAATCATTACCTTTGAGACACTATGCTACAAGTCACCTGTGCAATTATACAACACGCTGATAAAATACTGATCTGTCAACGTTCAGCATCCATGAAGCTCGCACTGAAATGGGAATTTCCAGGGGGAAAGATTGAAACTGGAGAATCCAAAGAAGAGTGTCTCCATCGGGAGGTCAAGGAGGAACTCAATATTGATATTATCGTGCATAGCGCACTCACTATGGTGGAGTATCATTACGCCGAATTTTCAGTACAGCTCTACCCTTTTGTATGCAGCCTGCAATCCGGCGAAGTAAATGTGCTAGAACATACACAAGCGATATGGGTAGATGCCATGCAGTTACCTAACTACGACTGGGCAGCAGCGGACATACCTATAGTGGTCGAATATCTAAGTGCGAAACAATTTGGTTAAATGATTAATAATTATTAAACTGCATATATGTTACATTCTTTTTTAATGGTTGGTCAGTCCAATATGGCTGGAAGAGGATTTTTAAATCAAGCTCCCCTGCTATTTGATCAAAGAATTAAGATGCTACGCAACGGATGTTGGCAAACAATGTGGGAACCGATTAACTGTGACCGTCCAACGTCAGGAATCAGTCTTGCATCTAGTTTCGCCGCTGCCTGGCTTGAGGGAAATCCGGATAGTGAAATCGGGCTTATTCCATGCGCAGATGGCGGAAGTAGTCTTGACGATTGGCGTACCGACGGGCCATTATTTAAAAATGCTGTTTTTCAAGCTAAACTAGCGATGGAAAATAGTTCGTTGGATGGTATACTTTGGCATCAGGGAGAAAATGACAGCTTAATGGGGCGTTCAAAGCAATATGCCAAAAAATTGGGAAATATAGTCAATGCATTCCGAAATGCCTTAGCTATAGCAGATATTCCTTTTATCTCTGGCGGGCTTGGCGACTTTTTACCATTAGGTCGCTATGGCCAGTATTTCCCAGAATCACGCGAGGTTAACGAGGCCTTGTTAAGTTTTTCGGAAAATAATGATAACTATTATTTCGTGAGTGCAACCTTATTAAATTCCAATCCTGACGGTTTACATTTTGATGCACCATCGCTACGAAGATTTGGGCTGAGATATTTTCAGGCATTTCATCGTCAGACCAATATACTTGATGTATTGGATAAGGAAACAGAAACTGTCCAACGGCTAGAACAGCGCTCATTGACGGTTTCGGAAAAAAAAGCGGTACTGGAAATTAGATATGCCTTAGAACAGCTTTCTCAAGATGAATATGAGCAACAATTGCGCTCTTTGGAAATACAATTTTAGTGCGAAGTTCTCCGATATTACGTCTGTAATAACTAATAAAAAACTCTTAAAAACCAATTGCTTCCATCTAACTAGTAGATGGAAGCAATTGGAAACATGTTGTTCTGTCAACTTTTCCTATAATTTTTCACGCATGAAATTGCTATTGATTTTGCTTATTCCTATTTGAGGTATTTTTCAACATCAACGAGCTGGTATTTGGGACTTCTCTGCATGAGTTCATCCAGAAAAGCTGAATGGGTAGCTCCCATGACAATAAAAATTCGATCATCACTGTTCACTGGTATCTGATTTAAATTGGAGAATATTCTCAGATTTCGTCTATAGAATTTACTTGCTTCATCTGCTCCCTCAAAGTTGCCTTTTGTACTGTTATATGTTAATATATCAGCATTTATATTGATAAACTTTTGCAAAGTCTCTTTGCGGTTAAATAGTTTCAATTTTTCCAACAAAGAAAGCTTTTCTGCTTCAATAAACTCCTTATAAATACTGGCATTGTAATTCTTTGAAGTGATACTGTCTACCTGGTTTTCTAATTCACTTCCTATATTATAATTATAAGCTGCGGTTGCTTGTTCATCAATACCGTAAATCTTGTTTACACCAGCCATTTTACCAAGCTCATAAGCGATCAAGGCTATCTCACCACCAAATTTTGTTATATAATCTTTATTTTTTATGAAATTTCCATAGTCAGCATTCAATTCATCATTTTTGGTCGGTAGTACTTCAACACAGATTATTGTAGGTTTGAACTCTGCCAACATCTTGGCAATTTTATAAGTCTCTTTTTTATTCTTGTCATCATTTTCGTTAAATTTTACTTTAAGTGCATCAGGCGTATATGCCATATGAAAGGTTGCAAAATTTAAGACTTCTACTTTTTGTGCATAGACTTTTCCGCAAGAGACCCCTAAAAAAAGCAAAAGGATGATTTTTAAGTTCATTGTATTTATTCCTTTAACTAGTTGAATTAATGGTTTTGTGTTTTTTGGGCTTTTCATTTGTTAGTTTGTTCTTATGTTGTCCAAAAATATCACAGTTTTTTCTAAGATAAGCTACACCTAGGAGTAGTTTTACTTCACCTTAGTGAACATATTTAATGCGCTGGATTCTTCTAAAACTATTGTTCGTAACTTTGTAGAAGAGGAGCTGGAGCAAGATGTTCAGTTAAATTTATGGGGAGGGATTTGCGAGAGTTACTGTGTATTATTTTCGTAGGTGATTATAGAATAAATGCTCTTTTCATATTCTAGTTTAAATAGCCAATATTTTGTTTGCTGTCCAATAAATTTACAACAATTTCAATATATTGTGTAAACTTAAATATCTTACTTTTTTTTAAACTTTTATTGAATAGAATGACACGAGACCATTTGTCCCCTAGCCTGACAACCTTTTATAGTAGACGGTATTAACTGTAAAATTTAAGTTGTTCTATCTTGTGTGACCTGGCCTTTATGAGCCGCTATCTTGGTCAATAATTCTTTCAGTTGCTCCTGATGTTTTTCTTTTACCTTTTCAATGTCTAATGTCCCTCCAAGGATGATCATTTCTTTCTTTTCAAAACGTTTTCCAAGTCTGTCAGCTAACATCGTGGTTTCCATACTTTGCGCAATGCCAATTTCACTTAAAAATTCATTCGGATGTCCCGCTGTGCAAATAACCGCTCCATATGGAACCATTTTCATTTTTGGCAGTCCCGCTTTTTGTCCATAAGCATAACCGACGGAATAGACTCTGTCGAACCAACCTTTCATCATGGCCGGACAATCACTCCACCAGACCGGATAAAGAAAAATAATGCAGTCGGCATTTTCTATTTTTCGATGCTCTTCAAGTATCTCGTTTGGAATAGGTAATATCGTGTTAGCAAATCCTTCCCGCAGGTATTCTTCGGCTGTCATATTACTCTGAAAGTTATTCGCATAGAGATCCGAAACCTCGACATGCCAATTTTTCGCTAAAAACATATTTTCCAACTGCTTACGTATTTGAAAAGTATAGGATATGTTACTAGGATGGCTATAAACAATTAAAATATTCATTATAAATCACTTACAATTAATTCACAGATGTGGCCAATAGCCATTCTAGTATAAAGACCACACCTTTGACTTTCCAATCATAGCATTATTCAGTTAAAGATTGTTTCTTAAATATCCTTGAAAGTTATCTTGAAACTGTAGGCCATTACCAAGTCTATATTTACTTAATTTGCTATTTAAAGACAGCCCCCACAAAACAAATTCGGCCAAAAAATACCGATCTTCAGCCTTTATTTGTGGCTGATAATGCTGTATCAATGTTTGGAGAGGTGTCACTTGATCCAACAGGTCTTCGTATTCGGAATCAACGAGTTCTTCAGACAGCTCAATCCCTTCGGATTCTGAAAACCAACGCATGATATCATCATAGGGATAACGTTCATTTTCTTTTTCGAGTTTTTCGATTTTAGGAAATAAGAGCGGAAATAGACTTTTTACGGCTTCTTCGATCAATTGCATAGCGACCGTTGCTGCACCTTCCTGTTCACCCTCGTAAACCAATTCGACCTTACCTGTTATAGCTGGTACGATACCGGTAAAATCGCTCAGACGTACTGAGGTTGAACTGGCTCCATTTTTGAGCATGCGCAATTCGGCCGTGCTCAATAGATTTTGAAATGCAGTGATGCTCATACGTGCGCTGACACCACTTTTTTCATCAACATACACGCTATTTCGCGCTTCAAAACTGATCTGTTCAATTAATTCACGTGCCAACTCAGGAACGTATATATGATCTTTCTGTGCTGATTCCAAATTAGCTTCCTGGGCGGTAATTGTTTTCGCGATCTCAACAGATGTGGGATAATGTGTCAATATCTGTGATCCTATACGATCCTTTAGCGGTGTCACAATACTTCCTCTATTGGTATAATCCTCCGGGTTGGCAGTAAATACAAACTGTACATCCAAAGGTAAGCGTAATTTAAATCCACGAATCTGAATATCCCCTTCCTGTAATATATTGAATAGAGCCACCTGGATCCTAGCCTGAAGATCAGGCAATTCATTAATGACAAATATTGAGCGATTTGCACGTGGAATCATACCAAAATGAATCACACGATCGTCTGCATAGCTCAATCTCAAGTTGGCGGCTTTGATCGGGTCGACATCTCCAATGAGGTCAGCTACTGTCACATCTGGAGTGGCAAGTTTTTCGGCAAAACGGTCACTTCTATGAAGCCAGCTAATGGGCGTATCATCCCCTTTTTCCTTTAATAGTTCCAACGAATAGCGTGATATCGGCTTAAAAGGATCGTCGTTGATCTCAGATCCCAGCACCACAGGAACGTATTCATCCAGTAGATTAACCATAAGACGTGCTAAGCGTGTCTTCGCCTGACCACGAAGACCAAGAAAATTAATGTTGTGTTTAGAGAGAATGGCTCTTTCAAGTTCCGGGATAACAGTATCCTCGTAGCCATATACCCCAGTAAACACAGTCTCACCTTTACTTATTTTTAAAATCAGATTCTGACGCAATTCTTCCTTGATTGACTTAGCTTTGTAACCTGAGGTTTTCAACGCACCAAATGTTGTAATCTTCGTATAATCCATATCTTCTTATCATGAAACGCAAATACTGCGCAAGCTTATATTGTATTATCTAATTGTTTATCGTATTCTTTTTCTGCGATTTTCCTCGTAATCCTCAAAGATCATTTCACCCAAATCTCCAAGCCCCGTGTAGTAAGCTTTTCCCTGATTGGAAGTCGTAAATTCATCAACGAACTCCTGTAAATATGGATCTGAGGTGATCATAAAGGTGGTTATCGGTATGCCCAACTTTCGAGCTTGCGCTGCCATACTATAACACTTACTGGTGATAAAAGGATCCAAACCCATCGGATTCTTGTAGTAAGTACCATCCGGCATATTCAAACAGCTCGGCTTTCCGTCGGTAATCATAAATATTTGTTTGTTTGCATGCCGCTTCCGTCTGAGTATATCCATTGCCAACTGTAAACCAGCAACCGTATTGGTGTGAAATGGTCCAACTTGCAGATATGGTAGGTCTTTTATCGATATAGCCCAAGCGTCATTACCAAAGACAATTACATCCAGTGAGTCTTTAGGATATCTTGTCAAAATGAGTTCTGATAAGGCCATAGCAACCTTTTTTGCTGGCGTAATTCGGTCTTCGCCGTATAAAATCATACTGTGGCTGATATCGATCATCAAGACGGTGCTCATTTGTGATTTAAATTGTGTATCCTCCACCACCAGATCATTTTCAGATAAGACAAAATCTCCTATTCCATGATTAACCTGTGCGTTTTTAAGGCTCTCTGTCAATGCTATTTTCTCTAGACTATCACCATACTGATAACTTCTAAAATCGCCCATATTCTCATCGCTCCGCCCCTGTTGACTGGTCTTATGATTACCAGATTTTCCTTTTCGCATCTTTCCAAAAATCTGATCCAAGGCATGCTGCCGTAAGGCCTTCTCCAGCTTTGAAGTAATATCTACACTTCCATCACCACCAAACTCCAGTTTTTCTCTGATATATCCTTTATTCTTCAGATCTGCGATGAAGTCGTCTATAGTATAATCTGGTGTGGTCAGTTTGAACTCTCGATCCAATTGACGCAACCAATCAATAGCTTCATCAAAATCACCAGCTGTATGCGTAATCAGTTCTTTGAAAATTTCAAATAATTTATCAAAAGGTGTTTGAAACGGTTCATCATACTGTGTGAATAAAAATCCCCTATTTTGTTTCGTGCTTTTCATGCATTCATTTTATTAGGATGAAGAGGCTATCCACCTAGTTAAATCAGAATAGCTTCATAGGATGAATTTACGAAATAATAATCCTTATAAAGAGCAATATGTCCGTTTAAAACTTAAAAACTAGCTATAATGTACCGAACAACAATATAGATCCTTATTCCACGGTATAAATAGGACACCGTCGTGACTAACTTTGATCTTCGATTCAGAAACATGCGATATCGGGATGATCTATCCAACAAAGTGACGCTATTGAAATATTAAGACTTCGCCTTAAAATTACAAGCACAGTTTAGCCACAAGAGAGATCTGCAGCCATCGGCATCATTCGCTAACAATAATTAAAATAAAACAGCGAGCAGTCCATTAGAAAGAGATAAAAACAACGCCAATGGACTGTAGATGTAGGTATCCCGCGAGGCAAATGCAGATTGCTTATACTTCTTAAATAGACCAACATACTTCAGATCTCCAATAAAGCGGAGAAAGAAAATACCGCTGATCAGGTACATGCCATAAAGTACATAGTTACTGTCAAAGGGAACAGCCAATATACCGATCGCACAAAGATCTATCAATGCAAAAAATAATAATCCAATGGCGACCAGTATTGTGCCTAGCCAACCTGGATTAAATATTCTTCTTCCATTCAAATCTGTAGGTATGGTAGCACTTATTCCCCACTCACCTCCAAATGCCCAGAAGAAATGAAGCAGGGCCAAAAAGATAAAAATAACAGCAATTACAATTGATAATACAAACTCCATCGGATAAATATAAAACATTCTTCGAAGATTCTCCCTATACAACATCATACTAAGAAACCGATTAGGTTGATAAACGTGCCTTTACCTACAGAATTCACGGCGAGCATACCGCCGGTTTCTTATTCTTGATCAAACAACCTATATTACAACAATCTATTATTCAAAGCAAAAGTCAACGCTTCGTTCATATTTGCTACACCTAATTTTTCAAACAACTTCCGTCGATGAAATTTAACCGTATCTATCGAAATAAATATCTTTTCGGAGGTTTCGTGAATCGTAAGCCCACGGTGATAATAACGTAATATTTCAATTTCTCGCTCTGTGAGATTAATTTTTGTTCGAGCAATCCACTTGTCGGTCAAAAGCTCCAGTTCCCACGACTGATCTGAATGGAGTTTTTCAATGGTTATGTTTCCAGAAGATACATTGGAAGACAAAGACACGATACACATCGCTTTCCAGATCTTTCCTTTTTCGGTTAGAAAAAATGGGGTCAACTTGTGATTTATCAAAATATACTTTCCATTCGCATCTTGTATTTGAAAATCATATGAAATAACATATAACTTACGCTCTGCGACGGGAATTTTCTCATAAAAATTAAAACCGGCGTTGTTGATTTGAATAAGCATTTGAAAATCCGTCGCAGGAACATATTTTTGATAAAAACTGTATCCCATTTCGACAACTTCTTTTGACGTCAAACCCGCCAGAAATAAGGGGTTGTCCGAAACAAATTCAAAAGCTTTCAATTGATAGTCGATAACGTAAATGCTCTGATACGTAATACGCGCAAAAGCTTTGACAATTTCGATATAATCATTGGCCTGCTCCAAATCCTTTTTTGAGAGGCTGGCAACCGTATTTTTGGGTGAAAATAAATCGTTAAAGTCCATGATCAAATTCTAGATTTCGAAATTAAAAAAAACTACACTCAGGTGTAGCTTTTTTTATGGCAAACAGTAATATTTTTGAGCAAAATAGAAACGAATGGAAAGCCAAGAACTAGTGGAAGCTGCCAATAGTCTATAATTAAAACCTTATTTACCTATAAAATACCTTGAATATGATAAATTGCAAAAATTGTGGGACTGACATTAGCAGCAACTTTTGTCCAAATTGTGGCCAACCAGCGGCCCTCAGAAGGATAGATGGTCATTATATTGCGCACGAAATCGAACATGTACTCCACTTCGAACGCGGAATTCTATATACCATTCGTGAGCTAATCACCACTCCTGGAAAAAATATAAGGCATTATATCTCTGAAAACCGTAGCCGTCTGGTCAAACCGATTATTTTTATTATTATAACCTCGCTCATCTATTCGATTATAAGTCATTTTTTTCATATAGAAGACGAATATATCAGCTATTATGAATCCAGACATTCTACAACAGGTTCAATGTATATCTGGATCCAGAGTCATTATGGTTATGCCAATATAATGATCGGAATATTTATCGCTTACTGGCTAAAGCTATTTTTTAAAAAAAATGGTTTTAATCTATTTGAAATCATCATCATGTTATGTTTTACCTTGGGGATGACTATGCTAATATATAGCTTATTTGCGCTGATTGAAGGTATTACGCATACAAGTATTATGATATATGCTAGTATGGTAGCTTATGCATATGCCATTTGGTCTATAGGTCAGTTTTTCGACCCGACTAAAATAGCAAGCTATCTAAAGGCATTAGCCGCCTATTTTTTAGGTTATTTAACGCTTACAATAATTATATTTATTATCGGTACAACTATAGATCAAATCTTTCACTAAAAAACGCTGACAACCTCATACAGATAGAAACATGCTCTATAAGTCCAAATTTCCACTACATTTTGAATACATTAAATTTGTGCCCATCAGGATCAGCAAAAACGAAACCATAATAATTGTTTCCAAAACTGATTGGTTTAGTAATGATCGTTCCGCCTACATTTTCAACCTCTTTAGCCCATTCATCTACCTGTTCAATACTTTCGGCTGAAAGTGTAAATATAATCTCATTGCTGCGTTGTGAATCACCAAACAATACATCTTTTACATTTGATTCTAAGATATGTTTAAGAAAAAAATGGATCACAAAACTATTTTCTCCAAAAAAGAAGCTTACTAAATCATTGGAAGTATGTGGATTATTAGGTTTAAATCCGAGTGTTTCATAGAATTTCTGGGTGCGTTCCAGATTGGCAACAGCCAAATTAGCCCATATCATCTTAGGTTTCATATTATTTTATTTTTGTGTACAATAAAGTTAGCTGGTTTTATCAAACTAAATATTGCCCTGTGGCAAGTTTTTATAGAGATGGGCAAGCTACAACTCTTATCTTTCAACAAGAGTGCGGCTTGCCCATCCAACCTATTTAATCTCGAAATCTTCCTCCATCCCTATCGTTTTTCAGATAACCTATGCTTAGCTTTATTTACTGTACCGTTTATAGGATTTGGGCGGGCAGGATTCCCACTAGGCAACTTGATATAATATGAGGTATTGTAACCGTTTCCAGGTCTAAAAAAATCTGTTGATATGATCTGAGCTCCACTATTAAAAGCCGCCTCTGCCCTGCTATAGTCATTGATTTTGGCCTCGTATGTTTCAATATCGGATCTGCTACGAACGATATATCCTTGTTTCACTAGGGTTTGAATTTCTTGTTGACGAATCAGGGCATTATCCAAAAGAATAAAGGATGCGAAGCTATTATTGGGCTCCGACTGCACAAACATGATACGCTTTTCGAGATTAGGTCTATCTTTAACATAAGCAGATTCCAAATTCATTCCGGCAGTAGCTGGAAGTAATAAGAAAATAAATTTTCCTCGAGATGATTTGATTGTTGGCCAGTTGTCCGAAAGCACCGCTTCTCGTAACGTGCTGTACTGTCCACGTACATCATCTGGGGTAATGAGCTTTTCTTTTCCCAATATTTCGACAACTTCAGCATCCAGCTCATCGAATGCTTTCTCGTCAAAGGGAAGAACTTCAGCACTATTGGGAAAAATCGGGATACCTTTATCCTTTGCTTCTACCATAATGAAGATCGGAAGATGTCCAGGGTGTTTGTCGGACCAATCTCTCAAGGCCGTCAAGCCACCTCGGAAAGTAGCATAATGTGATCGGAAATCAAAGTCTGCAATATGGAGCATCTTGAACCCTGGTTTTTCCAAATCTTCCTTTTGGTAGGGAGCCAGATCCGAAACACCCATTTTATTTAACAGCGCATAACCAGCAGGCTTATTGAAGCGATGTCCAGTAGGATCATAGTAGACATCCATTTCTAGACTACGGATCCCGCTATCAAGCTGTACATCAAAAGGTGGATGATCATATTTCAATCCTTCACTCATTGTCATCCTATTCGGATGAAATTCTTTAAATGACGCAAGTTTATCCGCTGGAAACAACGTTGTCATTTTTTCCATCATTTTTTCAAAAATCGGATCAGCATAAGCAGCAAGACGTGGATCCACAGGTCTTGCATAACTATTGTGTGTCCCAAGAACTTGAATTTGATTGATCTTCAACGTATTAAACTGTGGTTGTTCAATTTCTTGAGCATGTATAACTCCAGTTCCCAGTACAATGGATAACACTGTTGTTAGCATAATTTGTTTGAATTCCATATTTGTTATGTTTAAAAAAGTTTTGCACTAATACCCACCTGACCACGGACAGAATACCATTCTGCTTGTTCTGCACGATCGTATACACCATGATAATAGCGTACGGGGGCTCCTGTAATATTATTTAACTCGGCGAATAACCTAAACTTGGAATTAATTGCATAAGAAGAAGAAAAGTCCACCGAAAAATTGCTTGAATACCAACGGTAATGTTCAGGTCCAGCAACCTGACGAATGGCATCAAGATATTTGCCCTTATAGTTGCCCGCGATGCGCGCCATAAACTTGCTATTCTCATAGATTAGGGAGACATTGAAGAGATGTTTGGCCTGCTTAGGAATGACACTCTCATCTTCTATCAATTTTCCATTGTCAAAGCGTGGAACTTTAGCTTTCGAATCTGTGTAGGTATAGTTGGCATCTACTCCAAATCCTTTCCATATCCCCCTCAGCTCCGTAAATCGTTTAGCTATTCCCACTTCAAAACCTGCCAACCAGGCATTTTGAAGATTTTCAGGCTCATTTACGTTGAACGGAATGCCTTCGATATTTTGTGTAGATTGGTTAGAATAGATTAGGTTGGAAAGTTTTTTGTAAAATGCGCCTGCAGAAATCATTCCTATACCACCGAAATAATGCTCACCCATAAGATCAAAATTGCTGGCGAACGTTGGTTTCAGATTTGGATTACCCCGGGTAATAATCCGGTTAACATCATCCTGTGTCGTCCCAGGATTGAGGCTACCAAAATCAGGACGGGCGAAACTCCGTGTAAATGCCAATCGGATAACATCATTCTTTGTTGCATTGATCTTCAGATGCAACATTGGTAGAAAAGCATTGTAACTATTATCCTGATTGATCGCTTCTACCACTGTTGATTTATCAGCACGGGTAGATACTTTGTTACCCGAAAAAGTAACATGATTATATTCGTTTCGAATACCCGCTATTACCGTAAGCTGTTCAGTTAATTTATATTCAGCAGAGCCATAAATCGCATAGACATTTTCCTTTCCACTGTAATAGTTGGCTGCACCTGAAGCATTGCCCGCTGAATCGATCCGAAACGGGTATAACTTATTGTTGGCAATTCCTTCTGATGAAGCGAGTTGCCTTACCGATGCCATGGATAATTGATCGATAAGTACATTATTATAGGGTGATCCTATTTCAGTCAAGAAACCACCACGGTATGGATAGGGTTCGGTACCTAAACTGGCTAATGTCGGTGCAGCTCCCGAAATACCAGCCAAATAAATGCTATAGGGGTTTTCTACCTGCTTGTCTTTATGAATAAACTTTCCACCCAATTTAACGATCAACGAATTACTTGCTATATATTTTAAATTCACCCCAACACGTTTATTACGTTCCTGATTTTTGCTCCTAATATTGACAACTTGTGTCAACTTCATAGTTTCTGCATCAATAGGTGTCGTGGAGCGAAGATGAGGTAAGATGTTGTCAATATGATCTCCTAGACCATCTGGAGAATCCATTGTAAGATATTTTTTTCCGTCTGAAGCCAAGCCATCATAATCCACCTTCTGCGAAAAGGTAGCCATTGGATAATAATCAGGATCCTTAAATTTAAAAGCGGATTTATCCAGGCTAAGCGACCAATCTAACCCGAACCGTTCCGAAAAATTAGATTCTCCACTCAACTCCCCAGAATAAAGGCTGGTATGGTAATCAGCTGCTC
The DNA here is from genome assembly GCA_031277685.1 of Sphingobacterium sp. Taxonomy (GTDB): domain Bacteria; phylum Bacteroidota; class Bacteroidia; order Sphingobacteriales; family Sphingobacteriaceae; genus Sphingobacterium. The sequence continues at coordinate 65,456 of JAITLV010000126.1, forward strand.
TCGTTGTTATGGTGGCTGATTGCGTATTAAAATAAAAATAATTTTCACGTACACGCTGGGCATCCATATATTCACTATAGAGTCCTTTTGCCATGATTTTATGCTTTTCATTAAATATATATTCAAGCCCTCCGTTAAATCCCAACGTCCGCCTGTGTGCTATGTAATCCCGCAGTTGTAGATCTGTGATGGAAAAAGCCTGTGTAGCATTACTGTTCGAAAAATCATAGTTTAGATTATAACGATCCTGCGCAGCCGTACGATCCCAAATAACCGCTGAAAGGATATAACCTAATTTTCCTTTAGCTACTCGGTCACCAAAGAGGATGGAACCATTGTATGATCCACGTTGGGACTGATCGTTATATCCGCCAGCTGCATTGATATTCAAGGTTCGTTTAAGGGGTGCTGTCTTGGTGATAAAGTTGATCGACCCTCCGATGGCATCCCCTTCCATATCCGGAGTGATTGCCTTTGACAATTGCACATATTGGATCATTTCCGAAGGAAAAATATCCATTTGAATCCTTCTATCTGCATAGTCAAGGCTAGCGGAAGGCAGCCGATTCCCATTTAACAAGGAGGCACTCCATTGAATGGGTGTACCGCGTACAGAAACATATCGCCCCTCCCCTTGGTCACGTTCAATAGAAACACCCTGAATACGCTGTACTGCTTCGGCGGCATTGCGATCGGGCAATTTACCGATAGCATCAGCTGCCAATACTTCCATAATAGCATTGGCACCTTTTTTAATGTTTAAGGCCTTAAGCTGCGAACCTGCAGTAGAACCAACAACAACGACTTCACCCAAGCTATTATTTGCTGGTTGTAGTTTAATCGCTTCCAAATGAATGCCCCCATCTGAAATAAGCGTATCTAGCTTGAATGTCTGAAAACCCGTGTAGAAAATAGAAACTTGAATAGGTCCCTTTTCTTTTAAAATTAATGTAAACTTACCATCGAGATTGGTTTGTGTGGCAAGCTTTCCAACCTGTACTGTTGCTCCAGGTAATAGTTCATCAGTTGCTGAAGTGACAGTCCCTGTAATTTGTTGTGCCTGTAAAAAGATTGGCATCAACGAAATCAAAAAGAGTAACGTTCTTTTCATATCCTATAATCAATTTTTGTTATTTGCAACGAAATTGATATTTCATGAGATACAAGTCGTCTTTCTCGATAAAGGAGTACGTACAGTTAACGATTAAAAACATAAAACCCTAAAAAACTGCAACTTATGATTATTAACTTTATATTAAGATTAGATTACCGATAAATAAGGACGCAGATCAGGACGCAGGAATACCACTTTTTCTGATAGCCTAAGAAGAGCTATTCCTATTTGATAGACAGAAATATTAGGTTAGGTATTAAGTAAGTTATAGTGTGGTGTCGACTTGAGATAAGCCGAAGGCGTGCAGCCTTGTACTTTTTTGAAATATTGATTAAATGAGGATTTTGAGTGGAACCCCGCACGAAATGCCAGTCCAAGAATATTGATATTCTCACCTCTATTCCTATACTGGTCCATTAAGGTCACGACTTCTCTAATTCGATATTCATTGACGTACTGATAGAATGATTTCTCCAGATACTGATTTAACGTTTCAGAAAGATGGTGACGTGATACAGCTGCCTTTGTTGCGAGAATTTCCAATGTCAGACTGGGATCTAAAAAAACTTTATGCTGGGCCATCAGATTTTCGACTTTTGCTAAAATGTTAACATAGTCTATACCGGCATTCTTTTCATTCTCCTCAACAGTGGAATAATGATATTTACTAGCCGCCGGACATTGCTGATCTTCTTGCAGATGGACATGATGATGTTGTGGCTGATCCTGTTGATATACATGTATGTATAAAAAGGAGCTTATTTTGATATAGATAATCGATAGGCAGATAATCGCCAATATAGAATAGATAATCACGCGAAGCCATAAATGAATAGCATTAAAATAAATGGATATATCAAATAGTCGAGTCCAGATAGTAATAACCAAAAATGCGCATCCAATAAATAATAACAACGCTGCGGCCAATCTAAGCATTCGTTTTTCCATTTTCCAAAATACAGGTATCTTATTTGCTTTAGCCAGAACTTTTACTGGGTATACGATATATAATACCGTATATGCATAACCGGATATTGAATTGTACATTTTGATAAATGGAGGCAATTCGCCTGAACGGTTGATTACATAGGCAGCGATCCAAAAGTAAGCGACCGAGGCACATAATGCGGGAAACATTGCTAAAAGAATATCAATAGGTTTTCCCTTATGTTCGAGATAACGCATATAGCACCAGAGCAAACCGGGGTAGGCCAATGCAATAAATGTGTTGAATTGCTGATGGATTTTTGAATCGGGCCAAAAGACGTTCAATGCAAAACTGATTGTTAGATGTAAAAAAATAGAGGCTAATAAATAAGAAAGAATATTATCATGCTGCCCGTTATTTTTTTTGTTCTTCAATAAAATACCCAAAGCCATTAATGCTTGGGTCGCCCCTACAATAATAATATAATTCACGTTCTTAACTTAATTAAGCTGTTCCGCAAAGTTAATAATCAGGTATTATCAAATTGTTAAATATGAGATCTTGAACATTTTCATTTCTTTTCCCAAGATACTCCCCTGTTCCAATTTCTTATTTATCAAAATTAAGCTGTAACTTGAATGTTTATAAGAATTACACAACTTTTATATGCTGCATAGATATCTCTATTTTATCGTCCTTTTAGCTACCTTCATATTTTCTGTTAATTGTTTTGCCCAACAGAGATCCAAGGCAGACAGTACGGCAATGGCTCTCCAATTCGTAGACAGTTTACTTCCAGAAGGCAATTATATTGCTGAGATATTGGGGCCTCCTCCGATCGACTCTACCCAGTCTGAAATTCTAAAAAAAATGAAACTTGCCATTAATCAACATGAAGATTGGTTTCTAAAAACAATGCATGGATTAAAACCGGGAGATTCAATGCCATATCACAAAAACCTAGGCGTCAGTGAACAGGAGTACGCTGCGTTTTTGCAGTTTTCACAATCGATAAAAATGGACAAAATCGGGGTTGTAGCGCTTAAAATTATTCGCCAAGACAACAACATCTATTTTGAGCCCGAAGACTTTCCACATTATTTAAACGAACTTGCAATTGACCTAAAGAACCATACGATCATGATCGGTAATATACCATTGAAATACAAAGGGCAACATATCATGGATGCTAAAAACACAACACTGGTCGCAGGGTCATGGAAAGGATACTCCTGGGATTTGGAAGAAATTAGCAAAGACGGGCAACTAATTTCAGAAGCAGACCAGATAGATCCCTCAGCATCCAGAGCACTCAATATAAAATCTATCAAGCTAACCATAGGCAAGCTCGACCATAAGGACCAATGCTTTCTCTATCTAAAAAGTGATATTGTCGATAAAGGTCATGTCCTTGCAAAACAGGATATGGCGCTCTTATTAAAAAAAGAATAAGCTAGATGTGACTTGCTAACTTCTTTGTTAGTTCATCAACTGGAAAAAATGCGGGTTCATGAATAAATGGAGCGAATGCAGCTATTAATGGATGACTGATTCCCCGATTTGATAATCCATTCCTTTTTCTACAGATCAAAATACTTAGCATTTCTAAAGGAAAAACTTTCCAACAATCATGATTGAAAGTATCTAGATATGACTCACCTATATTATCCACACGGAATTCTGCCAACCTTTCGAGCACCTCGTTTACAACATGCGGGTCTTCACTTAGATAGTGATTGATAGCAAATTGATATCGTTCTTCTATAGTGACATCTATCATAAAGTCAAAAGCATCATTACCAGCAGTTCGGAGGAAAACCTTTAACAATTGAAATACATCAGCAAAACTATAATATTTGTCATATTTTCTTTTTTGAGGGGGGACCCTTTCCTTTTCATCTTTGAAGGATTGGTTATAGTCTGCAATCAAATAATCTAATGTTGCCGCCACAGCATGTGGATAAAAACAATAGGCCAGCAGAGCGGCAAAAACTACATCTTGAAAAAACTCCCCTTTTATTTCCCGATTGGCTTTATATCCTTTTATAAAAGCCAAATTAAGCCAGTAATAAGCGTCGACTACTGCCGCAAAATTCTCAATATCACTTTGTTTATAGAATGCAACAATGCCTTGCTCTGATCGGAGGTAAAATATTTTTTGGATGATTTCTGAAATGTGATATTCATTCTCAAACTGCATTCCAAATTCTTCAAAAGTTTCGAAAAATCTTTCTTCGTTCTTATCAAGAAATCCATCAATACAATCGTAAAAATAGTTAAAATCGTTGCTTTCTATTCTACTATTAAGGGTAGATTCGGCCGCTCTAATTCCTGTATATACATGTTTTTTGTAATCCATATTTCTTCATTCACATTCAAATATAGCTATTGGCGTATATAAATCCTGGAACTATTATTTATGAAGTACGAATTTACCCATCATTATTGGTGAACTCAAAAATAGCTGATATACCGATATCAATATTTTCAAAAAATGTTAGTTTTTTATTAAAATCGACAATAGCACTCCGAGCGATATTTTATCCAATCTAGGCTCTGTATCAGTCTAATTCATTTACAATTGATTCCCCAGATTTTTGCAAAAAATTAAACGTCTGTTGAGCCACAAGTTTTCGACGGGTATCAATTGGAAAATTCATCCGATCTTCGTACAATTCTATTTTTACTCTTTTGACAGCATTTGGTATTTTGTAGATCTCATCTGTTGTATAATTATAGCCTCGCACATTCGCATTTTCCTTACCAGGACTTCTTTTAACTTCAACAAAATAGCGCAGCGTAATGGTATCGCCATATCGTTCTGCTTTTCCTGATCGGATTTTTTCTATCTCATTCTTTTGATGTCCGCTGGAATGAATATTTCCCTGTATTCGAAATTTTAATGACTGGTGATTTTTACTAATCATGCAAATTTGAGTTTTAAACCTTTCAGAAATTGATTGATGCGTTGTAATTTGGGATACCCCCGTTTCAAGATTTTTCTCTGAAACTCGTTTGGGTTCGGCATAAATTGTAGCAATCTGTAATTTCTTTGTATTGACGTTACAGGCCACAAGAGTTAAAAAAGAGATTAAAATGATGACTTGTTTCACAATAGTATCTTGAATAAAAACACTATCAAACCTAGCCAAAGGATCAAAACTAAAATATCCCTGAAAATGGTGGTTTTTGTGTTGAGGAAAAATTGATAGTAACCAAGGTAAGCACCATACCATCTTTTTTTCGTTACAGATGCAAAGTAAATAAATAAAAAACAATATACATGCTCCTAACCGACGTAGTACTACAAACTAACATATAACAACGCTAGTCTCAACGACTTATTGACAAATACAGAGCTGATATGGTTTCAGACAAAATATGAATATTGTTTCCGATATTTCTGTATAATCGCTATATTTTTAAAAAATTAGCTCGGTAATGTTGTCGATAGAATATTATTTCAAAACATATTTTCTACAGCTCTGTACATTTGCATTTCCTTGGGTCAACTCGGAGGAAATAGCTAAAGATATTGTACAGGATGCCTTTATTGTCCTTATGGATAGACCAGAGCTGCTAGAGAAAGGTGAACGGGTGATCAAAAGTTTTCTCTACACTTCGGTAAAAAATATAGCAATGAATGCCAAACGGCGAGATATCGTGCTTGATAAAATACACGATACCATCACCTTGAAGGAATCCGATGATCATACGATCTTGGACGACCTTATAAATGCTGAATTGATCGGTGCATTACATCGTGAACTTAACCAATTACCTGAAGGATGCCAGCGTGTTTGCCGTTTAATCTATCTTGAAGGAATGAAGTATGATGAAGTCGCACAGGAATTAGACGTGTCTGTCAACACGGTAAAAACGCAGCGTATTCGTGCTATAAATTTATTGAAAACCAAATTTCTAAATTTAATATTAAACGTCCTATTATTTTAAAGATCATCCTATCCTACTATTTTTTTATTTTTTTTTCAGATGGAGTCACCCTTTTTGATTCCTCAAGTTATTTAGTTATTGAATTATGATAGAAACTGATCAAATAGTATTGGCTGAATTGGCTTCATTACTCTTGAAAGATGGACACTTGTCTACTCTACAGGAAGAGGAACTCAAACGTTTACTGGAAAAATATCCCACTGCAAAAGATAGCTTACGCCATCGTCTTGCCAATACAGATATCCATCTTCCATTTGATTTACGTGCAACCGATACGGAGCTTGAGTGGCAGCTTTTAATAGCAAAGTATAATGAAAGGCAAATTTCGCCAAAACACCTGAGAAATACCATGTGGAATAGAAAGTGGAAGACAGTCACTGGAATAGCAGCCTCCATAATCATACTCTTTATTTTTTCATGGCTTTGGAAATCTTATTTAAAACCTGTTGATTACCTAATTCCGGATAAGGTTTATGGGCAAAAAAATGATGTATTACCAGGGCGGAATGGTGCAATTTTGAAGATCAAAGGGCGGGATGAAATTAACTTAATGAGTACGCAAATGGACACAAGTCTTTCTCAGGGAATTGAGTTAAAAGGGGGAAAATTGCTTTATGCTTTATTCCAAGATGGGGATTCAAATCCTGAACACACTTTGATTGTCCCCAAAAGATCTACTTTAGCACTTACGTTAAGTGATGGTACACGGGTATGGGTAAATTCAGAATCAGAATTGAGCTATCATGTAAACTTTGCTAAAAATGAGCGTAGAGTCAAATTGAAAGGTGAAGCTTTTTTTGAGGTTGCAAAGGATACAGAGCGGCCATTCATTGTAGATGCCAATGATCTCATTGTTCAGGCGATAGGAACAGCTTTTGATATTAATTCCTACACTCCCAACGCCAAAGTCCTGTTAACTGAAGGGCGCTTGAAAATAAACGGACAGGAAAAAGAAATTTTCATCAATGCAGGCAATGCTGCGAAAATAACCAACAATCAATTGCTGAGCTATCCTTTGGAAGACATAGAGGAAGCAACTTCATGGAAGGACGGCTATTTCTATTTTAAAAATAAAAATATGCAACAGATTCTCGATGAGTTAAGTCGTTGGTATGGTGTAGACATCGACTGTAAAGTCACATTAAACAAACTACGTTACGAAGGTAGTATTAAAAGAGATGCAACACTTGCTGAAGTCTGTAGCTTACTGAAAGACTTAACGGGCTATCAGCTCACAATTGACCAAGAAAAACTAACCGTCAACAAATAAAAAACTAATAAAAAAGGAGGACTTATATATGTAAGAAGATAAATACCTAAGTATTGTATGAAAAAAAAATGCAGAAGTACTCCAATACTCCTGCATCAACTTGAATTAACAACTGATCGTAAACTATTAATTCTCTACCAAATTATGAATAATTTATTTTATTCAAAAGGAATTCTTTGTCCAATTGACAAGGGGAAAATTTTGAACAATCTAATCAAAATGAAACTGACAGGAATATTATTGGCTACCTCCATGATGGGCGCCTATGCATCAAGCTCTGCTCAGATTACACTTCATGCTAAAAACGCTAAGATTGAAACCGTCCTCAAAAACATTACCAAGCAGACGGGAGTGCATTTTATCTTTATGGAAGGTCTACTACACAATGAGAAAACAAATCTTGAACTAACAGACGCCTCCCTGAATAAAACACTTGATCAGCTCTTTAAAAATAGCGCGTTTTATTACATGGTACACCGTGGTACCGTTGTCATAAAACGGAAAGAGGAAAACATGCAGGATGATCAGGCAAGCATTGCTATCGCTTATCAGCAACGATCCATTAAGGGAAAGGTACATGATACCAAAGGGAATCTATTAGGTGCAGTAAGCATTTTGCTTAAGGGAACGAATATAGGGACTTCGACAAACAACAAAGGTGAATTTCAGCTTAATCTTCCGAACGGAAATAAGGGCACATTAATCTTCAGTGCAATTGGATTTAAGCAGCTTGAATTACCGATAAACAACAAGACAGAGTTCAATATTGTCATGGACAGCGACGAAGTTGGTCTCGAAGAAGTGGTAGTCGTTGGGTTTTCGGAAGTTGATAAAAAGCACCTCGCTTCCTCAGTATCCCAAATGGATATGGAAAAGGTCAAAAACCGTCCTATATACAAAATGCAGGACGCATTTTCAGGAACAATTCCAGGAGTTACAATGATGCGGGGAAATAGTCTTCCGGGTAGTGTACCCGGCACCATTTCCATTCGTGGTATCAGTACACTACAAAATGCAGATCCCCTAGTCATCGTAGATGGAATGGAACAAAGTATCCATGATATCGATCCAAACCAGGTAAAAAGTATTACGGTACTTAAAGACGCGGCTTCTGCATCTATGTATGGATCCCGTGGTGCCAATGGCGTTATTATCATTGAAACAGAACGAGGACAGACTGGCCAATTTAAAGTTTTTACGAACAACTGGTACGCCATCAACAAACCGATAGATCTACCAAAATTTGTAGGAGCTGTTGACTTTATGAAATTGCGCAATGAAACGTTGATCCAACAAGGACAACCAGCTATCTATTCTGATGAGACAATCGAACAATATGCCAGTGGAAAAATAAAAGGCGTGAATTGGCTGGATGAAGTGATGGAACGTACATCTACAGCAATCAACAACAATGCCAGCATCTCCGGTGGTGGTGGTGTGGGAACCTTTAATCTCATGCTGGGTCATATTAAAGAAAATGGCCTCAATGCCATTGAAGGCACACAAAAATTTTCCGCAAGATTCAACACCAATATCAATATTGCAGATAAATTTGTTTTGATGGCTGATTTTTACGCTCATCGTCTGCAAGTCAATCGACTCCTGGCGAATGATGATGGCCATGGTCTCTATCAACAAGCCTGGCGCCTAAATCCGACCCAGCAGATTTTTTATGATGTCGATCGGCCTGAACCGTTCATTCTACATAACAACATTAATCCAATGGCTTCGATTAAACATGGTGGGACAAAAAATTATATGCATGATCGCAGCACCATCAACCTCCGGCCTAAATACAATATTAACAGCAACTTAAATATCGAAGGAAATGTATCGTACATGATCAATAAATCTGCCGACAAACAGAAACGATTGACCTACAAATTCTACGATGAAAAAGGAGCACCGATCACAATATGGGGAAATGATGTCAACGCGTCACAGGGAGTAAGCGAAAGTCAGCTGACCGCACGGGCATTGATAAATTATAACAAAGAGCTACGTCAGGATAAAGACAAAATATACCTCACCGCAGGATCAGAAATCATGAGCTATACCTTCACTGATTTTAGGGAAATTAGTAAGGCATCTTTTTTCGGTAAATTGAATTATTCATTTGACAATCGGTATATATTTGAATTAACAGGTCGCTCAGATGGAAGCAGCAAGTTTGCTCCCGGTCATCGTTGGGGCTTCTTTCCCTCTGGAGCCTTTGCATGGAACCTACATAACGAGCGTTTTTTTAAGCCTATTCTCGAATCTGAAACAATCAACAACATCAAGCTTAGGGCCTCATATGGCCTCATTGGAAATGAAAACGTAGCACCCTACCTTTGGCAGGAATCTGTTAATACATGGGGTTGGACAATGCGTGTACCCAATTCCAATTTTTCATGGGAGAAACAAAAACAATGGAACCTCGGTCTTGATATGAATGCTTTCAAAAATAGGCTTTCTCTTACAGCAGAGGTATACCATAAAAACTCCTATGATCTGATCTATGATCAATTTGCTGTACCACCACTAACTGGTTCATACACATTAACATCAGCAGTTAATATTGGAGCGGTAGAAAACAACGGCTGGGAAATTTCGGTAAACTGGTCGGACAAGAAAGACGACTTTTCGTATAAAGTCGGCGGTATGCTCTTTAACAATCGCAATCGCATACTCAAGGCAGGTTACAATGAAAACGACCGTTTGATTTTCAAAGGGAATAATGATCAGATATGGTATAAAGGAATCCCAATCAATAATTATTATGGTTTCCAGTCGGACGGGTACTTTCAAAGTCAACAAGAAATTGATGAGACCGCAGCCAAGATGCCCAACACTAGACCAGGTGATATCCGCTATGTGGATCAAAATCAAGATGGTTTAATTAATGACAACGACCGCGTTTACCTTGCCGATCCTCTTCCCTACTATAACTATGCAATCAATCTGGACCTTCACTATAAACGGTGGGATTTTTCGGCATTAGGTCAAGGTGTAGGTAAAAGAACCGGTCGATTAGTTGGTCAGGAAGCATTTCCGGTTTATGTTGATGGAAATAGCAATGATCTAGGTGCCCCACGTGTCGAATATGTTGCGAACCATTGGACACCTGAAAATCCCAATAGCCGCTTTCCTCGTCTCTGGACTGGCCCTACTCCCAATACACTGCTGAGTAATGTATGGCTCAGTAATGCCGCTTTTTTCCGTGTTAAATCACTTCAACTCGGATATACCTTTCCATCTATTGGCAAGAGTGTCAAAAATCTCCGAATATATGTGAATGCTCAAGATGTATTCACCCTGACGAAATGGGAAGGACTGGACCCCGAACGAGTCGGCAACGGTAATGGTAATGGGAACTATCCCCGAATGGCAACATACAGTTTTGGATTAAGTGCGAGCATTTTTTAAAATTATGACAATGAAAAAGAAGATTATTCTACTAATAACCGCATTAGCAACGCTGAGTAGTTGCGAAAAATTCCTTGATAAACGAGACCCTACAGCCACCTCCTTTGATGAATTCTTTAATACAGAGGAAGATCTGCGTCGTGTGGTATATAGCAGTTATTTAGATGCTTTTATGAATCCGGGGGAACGTCGTCTGCTCTTTTATATGACAGAAGGGCGTTCTGATAATGCTTATGCCCGTATTGAGACGGACCATCACATGATTATCGCCAATGGCAATATGACCAGTAACGCTGCGTTAGCTGTTTATTATTGGAATTTGCACAATCAGCATATCGGCCGCATCAATACCTATCTGGCAAATGTTGATGTACCCTATGTTGAAAATGAATCCACACGTCAAAGATACAAGGCAATACTTGAGGGCCTTCGCATCTGGCATTATTTCAGAATCACTGAATATTGGGGTAATGTACCGTTTGTACTGACGCCAGTCAAACTGGAAGAAGCAACACCTCCAGTCACTCCCAAATCTGAAATCCTTGACAAGCTTTTCGAAATGAGTGAAGATGTTGCCAATAGACTTCCGGAAAATGAAGGAACCACAAACGCCTATATGTTCAATAGGTATTCTTTTAAAACTTTGGTCATGCGATATGCGCTTTATAATGGTAGGTATGAACTAGCAGCGAGGCTTGCGAAAGAAATAATGGATAGTGGAAAATACCAACTTCACCCCCAATATGCTAACCTATTCAATTATCAGGCAGACAAGACCAATAAAGAATTCATTATTAAGTTTGATATGGAAAGCCATAATAATTCCGCTACAGCATCCTTTCAGCATCTTGCGCCCCAATATCGAACAGGAAATGGGCAGTCTTATCTTGTCCCCTTAAAAGCATTGGTGGACAGCTATTGGACACTACAAGGTCGACCCATCGGTAAATGTCCCTTACACACTAAACAAGAATATGAGCTTAATCCGAAATTAAATCGCGACCCCCGATATGAGGCTAGTGTATTTGGTCATGGTGATCTTTTCAATAATGAGAAAATAGATATTTATGATTCAAAAAGTGTCTTTTATTACCAAAATTTGCGCAGCAGCAGATCGGGATACTGGTTTAAGAAATTTGTGGATCAAGCTGATGCATTCCGTACCGGTGGGAATATGCATTTTTCTCTAGCACGTTATGCCGAAGTCCTATTAACTTACGCCGAGGCAAAGATTATGTTGAATGATATAGATGAGCTTGCCAAAAGCTGTATCAACCAAATCCGCAAACGGGCTGGGCTAGATATGACTGTTGCTGACGTCAATTTGGTCGCGAAATCACAACAGGAATGGATAGAACTGATCCGTAATGAAAGAAGAGTCGAATTTGCAGGCGAAGGTTTACGCTACAGCGATATTTTACGCTGGAAGACTGCAGAAACGGTACTTAATCAACCTGCACTCGGTCATATGCGTTTGAATACAGCTGGGCAGTCTGAGGTACTTAAAATTGAGGACCGAAAATTCTTAAATCATCAGTACTTGTGGCCATTTCATGAAAGCAGTTTTCAGGTAGAACCCAATCTGGTGCAAAATCCAGGCTATTAGATAGAAATTTTGTAAACTTATCTATAAGCTTTATAACAAGGGGGCATTCCAATGAATGTCCCTTTGTTATAAGTGAAAATTTATATTAATCTAATGCCGTTCTTTCTCAATAAAGAGTTGATCAAGAAAAAGATATCTGTCTCTGAACTCTTCGGGAACTGCTTTTGCTTCACTATCTAGATAGAGGATATGCATACGCTTATCAGTTGCCTTGGTTTCTGGCCATTGGGCCAATCCCGCTCCATTAGGATTGCCTTTTTTGATAAAATTGATAAAGTAACGTTGACCGAGATCAGAGGCTTTGTAATCATCGTCTGTCCAGGCAAAAACATCATTGGTCTTGAGGTTTCCCAATAGGTACTCAATGTCACTGGCGTGTGAGGCTCCTGTCAGCGCTGGCGGTAGATCCTCCTTCGCTTGATTGTCTGATTTTTTAATGATCCCACCGGCAAGTCCCGTTTGCACATTATTATAAGCCGGTCGCATAGCTGGTCGTGTTTTCCCAAACACATAGACATAAACTGATTGTCCGCTATTTTTCCGCTGTAGATCAAGCCACTTCCAGGTACTATAAACAATAAAGTTATCACTGGCTAATGCTGTCGCTGATCTGATTACCTGGGCTTCAGTCTTTCCAGGATAAAGTTTGAGGACCTCATCAGCTTTATCGCCATACTGTTCCCGTACTAGTTTTTCGTACATGTGCGGCGATGGATAGGATTTTCCCATAAAAGCAGCATAAGGGGCTTCGGTTGAAGTCCAACCTGCCAATAATGCTACTTTGGACTGTTCACCACCTTCAAATATCGCCAACGGAGATTTTGGGAGGAAATAGCCATCAATAATCACTCGAGTAGCAAAAGCTCCGGGTTCACTGGCTCTATCGAGGAGTTCTGCAGCTGGAATTGCGCGTAAATGCGCTAAGTTGTCGACATTTACTTTAGTAGCGAATGCAACTCCCTGCTTCTCTTGTTCTGCAAGGGAAATAGCTCCATATCGTAAGTTAAACACACTCCCACTTTGACCGATTGCACGTTTAAAAAGTCCCTTTGAGAGGGGGCTTGTCATCTGCGCGGAAACCGACATACTCCCCGCCGATTCACCCCCGATAGTAACTTCATCAGGATCTCCGCCAAAGGCGGAGATATTCCTCCTCACCCATTTTAGAGCAGCATACTGATCTAGAAGACCGTAATTTCCCGAGGCATGTCCTGGCGATTCCGCTGTCAACGCTGGATGTGCAAAGAAACCAAAAATACCTAAACGGTAATTTACGGTAACAACAATCACACCTTCTTTGGCAAAACTCTCCCCATCATAACGGTTTTCTGATCCGTCACCAGCATTGAAGCCACCACCATAAAAATAAACCAGCACCGGAAGCTTACCAGAAACATCCGCCTTTGGCCGCCATACATTCAAGTAAAGGCAATCTTCACTTGTACCTGGTGAACGGAATCTCATGTCACCATAGATCGGCTTCTGCATCGGGGAACTTCCAAAATGATCTGCCTTGCGAATTCCAGTCCAATGATCAGCGGGCTGTGGTTCCTTCCATCGTAGATCGCCTACAGGTGGTTTTGCAAAAGGAATACCACGGAATGATTGTACTCCACTAGGCAAGGTAATCCCTTCCATTATTCCCTCCTCAACCTTTACTTGAGGCTGCTGGGCAAAAACAAATGAGACTGTCACAATTGCGACAATTGTAAATATCGTTTTTATCATAAAAATGCCTTCCTAACTTATATTTCTGTTGTTCTTTCAATTAAAATACGAAATAAAACCAAAACGACCACAGGTTCAACTCCTTACTAAAATCGAAGCGAAATAAATAAACATGGAAACATTAATGTATTCGGTCACTATATATATGACAGTTTTCTAAATTGAACACCCCCGATACGTATCATCTTATTTTGTTGTTCAAGTTCCTCAAAAAGATTTAGCATGTCAACAAAAGGATTGTCAAAATCTTTTGACAAGTGTTTTAAACGATCACTTGTCTGTAAAAAGGTATAGAAAAAATAAGGATCAAGATTAGCTATACTTTCCTTGTCGCCGAGTGAAACCTCAAGCACTTGTCCAGTTGCTAGATTTTTAAACATACAATGTTCGCCATGAACATCAAACCACCAGTTATCGGTCAGACTATCTCCACCACTCAATACTTCAGCATTCTCTACCTCATAGTAATTTCCCCTGTCAATCTCAGCTTTAGCTGGTTGATCTGTTTCCGCAATTAACTTATCCATAAGAAACTCTGCCATGACTTTAAAATAGTCCATAGCCTCAAGGATTTCAATAAGATTTTTATTTTCTAATTTCATGATCCATGTTGTCGTCTTTTTTCCCTATGTAACCACAGCATCATTAAAAATCCCGCATTTCATCAAACCAGTTATCAGCAGTCTCCATTGGTATTTTAACGGATGATGCTCCGATTAACTGCTGAATGGCTACTGCTGTATCTTCCCGTTCTACAGTTTCTATATTGGGAAGCTGATTGATAATCGTGATCAAGGTAGCAATTGATCGCTCAACCTCCACTACTGTTTTAGCCTGTGCAATTTCCTGCACAGCAGCTTTATAAGCTTTTGTGGCAATTTTAGCATTTTTACTTTCCCAATTTGCAAAGGGAATACCATATTCAGTCATAAACCAAACCATGCTCCGCAGTTTAGATACCGAACTATATTCCAGTTCTCTCCCAGACTTCATCAACAGTTTAAGTTCGGCTTTTAACTTTTTACCCGCAGTTGCATCTATATTCCATCCGATAAATGATCTCAAGCCACCCCAGGTAGTTAAAGGTGGAAAGTTTTCTAAATTTGGCGTATATCGGACAGCTAAGCTTTCAAGTTTTTTTAGTTCCGCCAAACGATTTACATTACTGATATTTCCCGTTAAGTTCAAGCTTTTCAGATTGGGAAACTGAAGCAAGCTTGCACAGTCTAACACCTGTCCTAAAGGGTCAACTGCTACATCAAGCAAAGTGATTTCAGCTAAATCATTAAAAACAGGCAGTTGGTATGGTGACAGGGATTTGTTGCTTTTGACATTAGGGTAAAGCCTAATGTGTGGCTTTATATTTTTTGACACGATTTCGATCTCCTCAATATCCCCCAACAAACTAAGCGACCTCAAACCATAGTGATGCTCATTCTCTTCAGGTAGTGTTATTTTAATTGGGTTTTTATTCGATCTAACTGAAAAGTTCCCAATTTGGGTTGTATTTAAATCAATATTCACGGGCTTAGATGGTTGCCAAAAGAATTCTTCAATAGCCCTATTTTTTGACCATTCCAAGAAGCCTATATCATTGCCATAATAGTAAAAAAAACGTGGCCAATGGCTCCCTGCTGGTGTTGTGAATGGATCAAAAGTATTCCAATAAATAGGTACATCTTTTTCTACAAGAACATCGAATTTTTTCTTATCCATGCCGATTTCTCCTATCGAAAAACTACCTTGTCCAGCTGCAACTTTGATACTGTGGCTATTTGTACTCGTTAATGAAAGGTCAATTGGTTTGTTTCTATCCATATCGTTTTATTAAAAGCTTTTTTATTGAATATTCTCGAAAATTTCAAATTCTGCTTCGCAATAAGGACATTGTGCTGTTCCAAATAGATAATTAATCGTGGTTTTTAGAGAGGTAATTCCGAGACTGTCAATGTAATGACTGAGCCATGCATAATTTTTATCAGGAGACACCTTTTTTGAAAAACTGGAAGGCATTAACGAAGATGGATGTACAGCAAACTGTTCCTGGTCTTTTGTAAACACCGGATCCTCTTTATAAAGCACCAATTTATCCTCTTCATTCCAAAGGATAAATGTCTCATCGCAATTGGGACAACCACATCCATATTCTTCGTTTTCGTGATATCGCCATAAGATACTCGAAACCGAATAAATTTCGTTTGCCACAGCCAGCGCAAGCAAAAAATATTTTCGTTCACTTTCATCTCTTTGTAATATGTCGCCTTCTAAATAAGACACTAGGTGTTTTAGCTTTTTACAGGCCTCTTTGAACGAAAACTTTATCTCAATGATTTGTTCGGGCGAGCATTTACTGTTCGAAAAAATGGCGTCCAGCTCATTATCACCACCATATTCGGACAGCATAACTGTGGTACTCAATAATGTTTCCAACTGAAAAATTTTATCTTCAGTGTTTTCCCCAATTTTAATAAGGTAGGGAAATACGGCAAATGTAACCTCATACAAACTCATTTGATGCGTTATATATTCCGTCGTGATTTCCACCAATAGGTCAAGATCAAAGGTTTTGGCTAATTTCTCGATCAATTCTGGAAGCTCTCCTGAATTTCCGAAAGGACTGTCTAGCTTTTCCCATTGCATTCTATTATTCAGTGCGAGCATATTGTTGGTTTAAAATTATGGACATTATCTTCTATTGTATTTTTTCCGCCATTTTTTGTCATCACTTCAACGCCAGATTATAGCCTTTTGCTAAATTACAAAATTATTCACCCTTGCTTTGCTTAAAAGCTGATGATTATTACCTATTATTTCCTTTTCGCTAGACAAAACACGAAATAAAGAGTGTGAGCACCTCTATTCGAATTAGGTTGGAATTTTCCCTTTCCATAATTTTTCAATGATCTCTTCTGGTGTATATTCAAAATAATTCCCCTGATTATCTTTTTGTCTCTGAAAGAGTCCATAGTCAAAAGTTTTAAAATTTAACTCCAGAAAATCAATAAAATAGTCGCTGATATGATAATAAAACACAGCTTTTAAACTCATATCATCCGCGTCTGGTATTGTAAAGGTTTTTTGTCTTCTAACAATTTCTTCCAACTCGCTTTTGGTGATATCTTCAATCACTTGTGGACTGGGAAGTGAAATCCTAAATGCTAAAACCTCAGCTCCTTCTTCTTCCCACCATTCCCAAAGGTTAAATTTTGACATATCTTTACCCGTCATTTCATGAAGTACACCTTCAAGTTTCTGATATTCGGAATTGTCTTCATCGCCGTTCGCATCGCAATAATCTGTATAGGCTAAAATACGTCTTAAAACCTCCGGATAGAGTCTTTCTACGGTTTCAAAATCAGGTTCGATATTTTTTCTTAATTCCATTATCCAAATATAATCTCAAAAATTCACCTTTCCATTCGTTGATGTGATCCTAAAAATAAATATTTCCAAAAATACCATCTTGGCCTATCATCTTTCCAGCCTAATACTTTTATTGCTGGTCAAGTATTTCTGTAAGCCTGCGTAAATAGTTCTCAAAACTGATTTCATAGCAATCTCCAGTCATCGCAGATTTTTGCCGTTACGGAACAATGGAAATAAAAAAATAATGTATCTTTCTATTGATAAAGATAATGCAATCGTTGCGACAGTTTCTGATCTATTCTTTATATTGAAAAAACATGATTTTGAAAACAACTTATAGGCCGGCACTAGAAAGTGATCTGGATTTTCTTTTAGATCTTAGGGTAAAGACCATGAATCTGCATCTAATCAATAGCGCACTACCTATCTCGCAAGAAGCGCATATTCAAAGAATTAAATATGAATTTGAACATGCTTTAATCATTGAATCAGATAGGCAGCCCATCGGCCTTCTAAAAATAAAACCTACACAAAAGAACTTAGATTTGATTCAAATTCAGCTATCTCCTTCCCATCAGGGGAAAGGGCTTGGAAAAAAAATATTGGAAGACTTGATTCAAGAAGCTAATCAAACAGAAAAATCGATCACATTAAGCGTTTTAAAAACGAATCGAGCAAAAAATCTATATTTACATGTAGGTTTTAAAATTGTAGGGGAAACTGAAAGTGCATATTTAATGTATTTTAAGAAGTCAGTCAGCTGTTAGTTATTCAAAAATCATTATGAAACTATCCTTGAAGGCAAAAGATATCACAAGACAAATCAGCGACAAGAAAACCAAACTTGGCGACTTGCGCAAAATCGCAAATGAAATAAAAAAAGACCACGGACTAGCAATGGAGCTTTGGTCGACTACGCACTATTTTGCACGGCAATTAGCAATACTCATTATGGACAAAAAGCTGTTGTCACAAGAGGTTATTGACATGTTGGATCAGGATATCCAAGAGCATACTATAGCGGAGAGGATGCAGCTTATTGATTGGCTTATGGCCAATCAACTCGCCAAAGACCGAAAGACAATTGCTCTAATGGAAACCTGGGAAAACAGCAAATCCATACTCCAAAGACGCACCTTTTGGTACCACCAAGCACGATTGCGCTGGGTAGGACAGACTCCTCCGCCCAATAGTGAAGAACTCCTTACTAAAATTGAAAATCGAATCGAAAAAGAAGTACCCGAGGTACAATGGGCAATGAACTTCACAGCCGCTCAGATCGGTATTTTTCAGGAAAAATACCGAAAAAGATGCATGGATATCGGAGAGCGAACCGGACTTTATAGAGACGAAATGGTATCCAAAAATTGTACACCAAACTATCTACCTGAATTCATTACCATTCAGGTAGCGAAACTTAGTAAGTGAAAGATGGTGGAAAATCGCAGGTACTTGACAAATATTATTTGGTATTAGATGTAAGTAGGTATTAAGGGAATATTACAATTGACACAAAATTACCGATTACTCTTCCTACCTTTGCATCAAATTAAATAAATATGCCAAAAGAAACAAGAACGGGTCTGTATCAAGGAGCCATAGAAAAAGATGCAAATGGAAATTATTTTTGTGGTCCTTATCTATTGGATTATCAAACCGTAGAAGCTTATTTTAAACTGGGTGATCGGGTTAGTCTAAAAAGTATCATCAAAAACACAAGCCGTATGAGTATGGAAACCTATCCACAAAAATCAATTAAGTTTGCATTGGCAACTGCAGATCACAATGATTAAAACAAAGTAAATCGTTCAGTGCAAACCTTCCATTGAATATAACCCACCTGTTTTCATACGCTCACCTACGTTGGACGTATGAAAGCAGACAACTTAGTAAGCTGTCTGCCCCTCTAGAAATCAAAAAAAAATAATAACGGAACAGTACATCCAAAATCGAAAACTTCAGCCCTCCACAAAAAAAGCGAATAATATCCTCATCAAGATGTTATACACCTATCAGCAGATGACATTACCTTATGCCTCATTTTAGTATAGATTGTTCACCGGATATTCTTCAACAACGGAATCCAGATAAAATTGTGACCACAGTTTACGAAACTGCAGATGCTATAGCGTTTTTTGCTGCAAAATCCTCGAAATCCTGATCATAACCGTCATTTTTACTTATGATATTTCATCAAGAAAATAGATTGACGGAATGATTCATCTCATGTACCATAGAGATATCAATCACAATGATGACAAATGTTTCTACGTACCTTAGTCAATATACAAAAAGGAGATAAACATGGCTAATACAATGAAAGCTGCTAGGTGGTATGCAGCAAAAGATATCCGCGTAGAATCAACTGAAATACCTGAACCAAAAGCTGGGCAGGTTAAAATAGCTGTTCAATTTGCCGGAATCTGTGGGTCTGACCTACATGAATATGTACATGGTCCTCAATTGATCCCAGTAGATCAACCTTACCCATTAAATGGGCATCAAGGAACCACGACACTTGGACATGAGTTTTCTGGAGTAGTCGATGCCGTCGGCCAAGACGTCCATCATTTAAAAGTCGGTGATCGTGTTGTAGTAGAGCCAATTTTCAAAAACTTTGATAGTCCATTTATTTCGAATGGTGAATACAACCTCTCCGAACCACTAGGATTTGTAGGCCTTTCCAGTAATGGCGGATTTGCTTCCTATGTTGTGGTCGAAGATTATATGGTGCACAAAATACCGGACAGCATGTCTTTCGAAAAAGGTGCTTTAGTAGAACCCGCTGCTGTTGCAGTCTATGCGGTACTTCAAAGTGGACTTAAGATTGGAGAAACCGTATTGGTTTCGGGAGCTGGTCCCATTGGCTTACTATGTGTTCAGGCAGCACTTGCTGCAGGTGCTACAACAATTATTGTCACTGATATCGCAGATAAACGGCTAGAAAAAGCAAAAGCGATTGGTGCTACACACATTATAAATGCAAAAGAAGAAGCTATACCACAAAAAATTAAGGCCATCACTGGCCTTGGAGTTGATGTTTTTTTGGATTGTGCCGGTGTACAAGCCTCTTATACTACAGGAATTGACAGCTTAAAAAATGGAGGAACAGCTGTTTTAGTCGCATTATTTGGCAAACCCGTCAGCACAAATGCGCTAGATCAAGTACTCAGAGAAATCACGATTAAAGGTATTATCGCCTATCGCAACATCTTTCCGCAGGTTATCGCACTTATTGATAGCGGTCGAATGCCTGTGGAAAAACTTGTTACCCGCAAAATTAATTTAGATAACATAGTTTCAGAGGGGTTTGAAGCATTGGTTAATGATCCTACTGAAGTCAAAATATTAATTGATATACAGAGAAATTAGATGAATCGGGAAACAGGCACTATTTCTAAGTAATCTCCCTTTCAAAAAATAGGTGACATGTATTAAGGCCGCCTGGGTATCCCTGGCGGCCTTAGTTATTATTGCCGAATCCACTTCGAATCACTTCAAATTGACTGCGTATTTTTTATTTAGGGTTATTAATCAACGGAAAAACAGCGCTTTCAACATGTGCTTTATCAATTAAGTGATGCAGTTCCTTCACTTTCTTAGGATTGCTCTTAGCAACGTTGTTCTTTTCTGTCGGATCTTGTTTGAGATTATATAGCTCTGCAGTCGGGTTACCGCTCATCACTTGCTGTAAAATAAGCTTCCAATCTCCTTGTCGCACAGCTTGCCGTCCACCGTCTTCATGAAATTCCCAATAAAGGTAATCATGTTGTTTTTGTTGTTTTTTATCACCTAATAGCGTCGGGACGAAAGAAATTCCGTCCGTATAGCGTGGTTTATCTGTTTTGGCAAGCTCGACCATTGTCGGCATGATATCCCAGAAAGCACCTAGATAATTTGATGTTTTCCCTCCAGCGATTCTGCCAGGCCAGTAGGCAATAAATGGTGTTTTAATACCACCTTCATACAGATCACGTTTATTTCCGCGCAAACCTCCAGAACTATTAAAAAAATTGGGATCTGCCCCACCTTCTTTGTGTGAACCATTATCGCTCGTAAAGATGATAATCGTATTATCAAGTAGCTGATTTTGACGCAACTTCTCCACAATTTGCCCTACATAGGCATCCATTCGGCTGACCATACTAGCATACATAGCATGGGGCTTGTCTACTCCAGCGTAACCTGGAACAGTTGCCTTTGGACCGTAGTCATTTCCCCGATGCGGTTTTTCGTCAAATTTATTGACATATTGCTGATAATATTCATCTTCCGGCCCTGAGAGTTCGGCATGAGGGAGCACTGTTGGTACAAAAAGAAAGAAAGGTTTGTTCTTATTTGCATCAATAAAGGCCAGCGTTTTCTCTTGGATCAACGCAGGCGCATACTGGCCTTTTGCCAATAATCCATTACCATCAAGTTCAATCCGTTGTTTATTATGCCAAAGGTGTGTTGGATAATAACGATGGGATTGACGTTGGCAATTGTAACCGTAAAACTCATCGAACCCCTTCTGGTCCGGCGCTCCAGTGGTGTTAACCATACCAAGGCCCCATTTTCCAAAAGCACCGGTGACATAACCAGACTTCTGCAGTAACATCGCGAATGTCTGCACCGAATCTTCTAATGGCTGTTGCCCCTCTGGTTCTATTTCCTTATTTCCCCTGACATAGGTGTGGCCCGTATGTTGTCCGGTCATCAAGGAGGATCGTGATGGCGCACAGACGGAGGTACCTGCGTAAAAGTTTTCAAATTTCATCCCTTGACGAGCCAATGAATCGATATGCTTGGTTTCAATCTTTTGTTGACCATATACACCAAGGTCGCCATAACCAAGATCGTCTGCCATAATAAAGACAATGTTAGGTCGTCTGTCCTTGTTCTGGGCCCATGTGGTTCCTGTAACTGCAAATAGTAAGACTGCAAGAGCTATTTTCCTCATATTGATAGATTTTAGTACGTTCATGAATGTCTAAAGTTAAGTATCTACAGTTCGCCCTGCTTTTTTTACTTTATGATCAAACTTTTGAACAGCATATTAAATACAAGTTGACTCCGATCGAATGAGATCGCATAACGCAATTCACTCCATAAGAAGGTGGCTTGATTGAAATCTTACATTTATAACATATGAAATGGTCTATGGAAAATAAAGATATCAATTTTTGCAAAATATGCAAGAATAAATCTTATCGGATTCATCCGATGTTTATTTTTCAACCATAAAGTCTACTCCCGCTTCATAGCTTCTGAAACCGCATAGCTGTCCTCCAACAGTGTATATTCAACAATTTTATGATTGTACACCTTGAAATAAAGAAAAAACACTGAGTTGACCAGTTTTCCCGTTTCCAACATCTTGGAGCAAAAATGTCCTTTAATAATTACCTCATCTTCATGAGTCATTATCGTGTGAATTACTGCGGTCACTGGTTCCACAGCAGACCACAGTAATTTGAACAGTTGCTCGACCTCAGGTTTTGAAGTTCTCTTTCCCAACCATTTTATGCGCATAGTATCCCCCGGAATATCGAGGTAAAATTCATGCGCGAAAAGCGCTACCAGATTTTTTAGATCCCGTTCTTGCAGATAACCTAAAAAGGTATTTGTAAATGCGTTCATATCTTCCATCTTAAATGCTGTTTAGATTTCTGTTCTGTAAATAAGCCATCATCCCAACCCATGCAGCAACAAGGAGGATCATAACAGAACCTGCAACGCTAATAGTATAAAATAGAATAATGGTAGCAACAATACTGGCAATAACCCAAATGATATCAAGCGTGATGATGAATTTGGTCCAGCTTTTAGGGGTGACCTCCTTCATGGCTGTCACCAAAACAAATAACGCAAATACAATCAAGAAGATACCCAGCAGCATAAATGGTCTGCCGTATGGCGTATCAAACAATGTTGTAAATAAAGAAGGCATAGTCGCTAATAAAACTCCAGTCATTCCTGAGCTAACCGCATTGATGAGTAATACATTTTTTAGTGTCATAATTTCTTTTTTTTGTTACTCAAAAGTACCGCCGTATGAACAGTATTGGATTATCAATAGACGACAAGGTATTGACATTATGCGACAAACACATCCAAGCTGCAAAACATATCATTACATTTACAATATGAATTATAAACAGACCATGTTACAAGCTTTAATTGCTTTTTGTACGGATCGGGGGTTGGATAGCACGAAAATCATCACATTATCGGGCTTTTCAATGCAGCAGTTAATGAACAGTTCAAAATTTGAAATCACCGATCAGCAAGTGGAAAATTTGTGGAAGAATATCATCCAATTTTCCGGCGATGAATTAATAGGTTTACATTTTGGAGCCACCATGCAGCTAGCGGCATTAAATATTGTTGGACAAATCGTCCAAACCAGTAGCAATGTGAAAGATGCATTACTCATGGTAAGGTCACTGATGCATGTCGTTACAGATTTCTATATGATGGAAATAAAACTGGATCAGAACAGTTGTGTCATCCAATATCAAAAAAATAAGGATCTTGACCACTTTCCCATTACCCAAAGACAATGGGGTGACTTTCTCATAGCACTCACAATTTATGAATTAAAGGGACTATTAATTCAAAATCTGCAACCTACAAAAATAGGCCTGCCCAGCTTTCAAAGAGATCATCGTATAGCTTATGAAAAGATATTGAAGTGTCGCGTCAGAGAAACCGATCATTATACTGTAGAATTTCCAAAGGAATGCCTGGATTTTCCGATCATTACTGCGAATTATGAAATACAGACACTCCTTGTTAACCAGGTGAATCAATTGCAAAATCCAAATGAGTTACGTGGATCTCTTTCAAAAAGAATATTTAACTTTCTTATAACCAATTCATACCTATATGCCCTCTCCATTGAGGCCGTTGCTGGAAATTTCAACGTAAGTGTTAGAACACTGCAACGTAAACTCAAAGATGAAGGGGTTTCATATGTACAAATTGTTGAGGAAGTCCGCAAATCATTGGCCATACATTATATTCAAAACAGTACTTCTTCTGTAAAAGAGATCTCAACCATTCTGGGTTATGCAGAGCCAAGTGCTTTTGTGCGGGCTTTTAAAAAATGGACAGACAAAACTCCAATTGAATATAGAAACAGCTCCCGGTAAGACACCACAATACAGCATTTAATGAAAATATAAGTCTCTTAAAATGAAACTTTCCCATAATTAGCCATTGTCCATTCATCTCGTGTCAGGCGACTTATATTTTCCCTCCTTACTTCATTTAAGAATGTATTGTGACTTTGCTCTTCGATATGATGATGCCTAAACCCACATTTTTCCTGAGCAATCTGGGACTTTGCATTTCCTTCATAATAACCACTCCATATATTTATCAGCCTTAAATCTTCAAAACCATACCGCACGACTATTCGGATCGCTTCAGGCATTATACCTTTTCCCCAAAATGGTACGCCCAGCCAGTAAGAAATCTCACCCTCGGATTCCGTTATTCGGAAATTGCTTTTTTTTCCCAAAATTAAAGCAATCATTCCTATAGCAATGTCGTCTTCTTTTAGCGTAATTGCAAATACCCCCGCTTGGGAAAATATAGTATTGATTACTTCTCTGCTTTCAGCAATGCTCTTATGTGGTGGCCATCCAGCTATCGGGCCTACTCTATCGTCTTTGGCATAGTTATATAAATCCATCGCATCAGTCTCCATAAATGGGCGCAAGATCAATCTTTCTGTTTCTAAAATCATAGTAATCTAGTTTTTATTAATACATTACAAAGATAAATGAGGTATACGACCTTATATAGTCAAAAGCTTTGTAAAATGGGTACTTTTGAAAACTAAAACGAAATATAAGCACATAAAAGACAATATTAAGATGCTAATGAAAAATTACTGCAACAGATTATCTCTCAAATATGATTAGAGGAAAGGACGCTGTCACAGTTGGAGAAAGCGATTTAAAGGAAAACCTGAGTCATCCTTTACCAGTTAGTTACACAACCCTTATCATTTGCCTTGAGGGCAACGCAGTGGTGAGTGTAAATTTCAAAAATTACCTACTTAAAGCTAACGATATATTGGTTTTGGCTGAAGACTCTATTACAATAATACAACGATTATCAAATGATTTCAACTCATTTTATTGTCTGATAGATAAAGCAATGGCATCGGAGGTTGCTTATAATTTACCGAATGAATTGTTTCTATTTCTCCATCAAACACCACTATGCCGACCGTTAACTGAAGAAGCCGCTTTCTTACACATGTGGATTGAACAGATTAAATACATTAAGAAAATAGCTACTGTTCATCAACATTTAATGTTACGAAATCACTTACAGAATATTTTTCTCCGTATAGCTGAAGTCATCCCCTTTACTGAAATAAAAACATTGCGTCAATTTAGCCATACCGAGGTGCTCTGCTGGAAATTTTGGGACTTCGTTGGTAAATACAGTAAGGAACAACGTAGTGTTGCATTCTATGCGAACAAACTGAACATCACACCATATTATTTATCACAAATAATTAAGGATTTTTTGAATGACTCACCAAAAGACTTAATAGATAGGCAAGTTACCTTGGAAATCAAAGCACTGTTACGTACAACAAATCTGTCTATTAAAGAAATCGCTTACAGGCTTCATTTTGAAGACAGCTCTTATTTAGGTCGTTATTTCAAAAAACAAACGGGCATGACGCTGACCCAATATCGAAAATGAGATATAATAAAGGTTCGTCCATGTAAACAAACCTCCATTTATGGTCTAAAAAATGAATCCGTCGATTCCGCTTAAATATCACAATAAGTACAGCTTAAGTCAAGATAGGTTAGTATGAGTCTGCCTTTGATCGCTGCAACACCAAAAATAATATCACTATCTTTCTGAGCGAGAATGACGGTCTTTGTGATGGGATCAATCTTCTTTGCTATTTCAGGATCCCCCGCTACAATTTTCTGTCCCCCCAAAAGCTGTCGATCTAAAATATTGGTAAAAATATGTGCGTTTCCTCGAATCAAAAACAATCCATTTTTATTCCATTTTCTATTTTCACAAGAATATTCAGGAAATTCATCTATCTCTATAATTTTGTATTTTACCTTTTCAGCTACCCCAAATTGATGGTAGGCCATCAAAGGTTCTGCAAAACTTATATAATCTGATTTTTCAAAATGCAACAATGTCCCTGGGCCAGGAATAATATAAAAACCGATACTTGTATCTATACGAGCATTTCATCTTTTCTCATCTTTTGTCTTAAAGGCGTTTAAAATATCAAAAATTTCGGCTTCGAAATCAAGCTCCCTGTTTTTCTCACCAGACAAGGTCAACATTGAATGGTATTTTATTTGTTTGGATTCATCAGATGTTAAGTTTCCTTTTTCATCCGATGGTTTTATATTACCCTTTAACTGTCTTTTGTTGGTACCGGTTATTTCTTTAGTTTGATTTCCTCTATCACTACAAGAGTTAGAAAAAGTAATTTGTGCTAACAACAATGATAGCAGAATAGTTTTTATTTGCTTTTTCATTCCCAGACTTCCCATTCTCCACGCTGGAAATCATACTTTGCGTATTCTCCATTATCAGTAAACTCAGAGGATACCATCCCTACTTCAAAAATTGAATTTTCATTCCAACTTGCAGTAAAATAAAGTGCTTTCTCCGTCAATAATACCTGACCAAAATCTTCATCTGGATGATTAAAATGCAATCCATGATTATCTTCTCCTGTAAAATCGTATTGATAGTTTAAAAGCCTTTCCTTAAGCTCTTGAAATTGCTGTTCGGTAAAACGAACAAGATTTTCCTCGTTTTCAAAAAAATCATCATCATTGGAATTCTCCTCTTTAACCTTTGTTTCGGTTCTATATAGCGAAATATCGTAACTCATCTTTTTAAGGTATTTTTGTTGTGATACTACTCTCTCCTTTACTATTAAACCCTTATTACCAAACAGTCTGTTTGGTATCATTGATAATTATAAATATAACTGACAAAAGCAATCCATACTCATTTCGATTACAATACGCACGGAGGAACTTAATATTCGCATAAAATAACCTATTATTTGTTCATCAATAAATTTCAAAATCACTTATCCTCGTATTTCGGCTAACCTGATGAAATAAAAGTACTTCTTTCCCTGTGATTCGTATGGATTGTACGAATTTCACGATAAACAGTCCTCATTATCAGATTAGCGCTGAACCTCCCCGATGAAACGAAATACTTGCCTTAAGACAAGTATTTAAAATGAAAATTCAGCTAGTTTTATAACATAAATTCACGTCTATATGCATATTTTTTTTTCAATTTCCACCTTTGCTTGTATCGTTTTATTTGGGCTTGCGTCCCCCAACAGAATAGTGGTAATTCTTATTGCTATATGGACACTTATACTCTCTACAGTATCATTACTTAATATTTCCCTACTATTTCCACCCTCTTTCGCCCTTGTTCTGGTGAGTACGATCTTACTAAGCATAAGCTATTATAGATTATCAAAAAATTTAAATCTCGGAATTTACTATCTATTGGGTATTCATATCATAAGAATCCCTGTTGAGTTCATCCTCTTCCAACTTTACAAGAAAAAAATGCTGCCTATCGAAATGACTTTCCTTGGATGGAACTACGATCTGTTTTTCGGGATCACTGCAGTTTTATTTTTAATTTATAGTCGCCCAAATCCGAAAATACTGACATCTACGCTTTTCAAATTATGGAATATCTTGGGAATATGTTCGCTTTTTGAAGTCGTTATCATTGGAATATTATCATCACCTTTACCTCTACAGTCATTAGCATTCGATCATCCCAATATCGCAGTATTACAATTTCCATTTGTCCTGCTCCCAACAATCGTAGTGCCTATTGTTATATTGTCCCATTTTCACTTGTTGGGTAACAGAACAGCTATTGAAAATCGCTAGCGTTCTTTTCCAAACGCAAACTTCAAACCTTCATTTCATCGCTTTTCCTGTAAATTGAATACTGTACCAGCGGGATCTGTAATCCAATGCATGTTTTCAGGAAGTTCTTCAATTTCGTCACAGGTCTCTACACCATTTGTTTGTAGATATTTGGTCGCCTCATCTACATTTGCGACAGTAAGCTGTAACCATGTTTCGGAATGCGTATAATTATCCACGCAGTCCAGCCATATAATATTGTTACCAAATTTTACTTCATATGTCCGGGAAACAGTCGGATTATCAATCGGCCTCTCCTCAACAGGCAATTTCAAAATGTCTCTATAAAAAGCTATTGTCTTTTCGTATTTACTTTTAGGAATCTTTATAGCAATATTAATTCCTGCCTCAAATTTTGTATTCATATAGTATATTTTTAATAATACAAGATAATTAAACCGATTGGTCATTCGACTTGCCCTATGACAAGATTTGGTTTCTCCAAAAACCGAGGTTTATATATTTGCCTGTCTAAAATCATCTGTAATCAGATATAATCATACAAACCAAATCAATAATAGGATCAACCTAGAAAAAATAGTATCTTAGACAGATAAACTAGATACCCTAATCAATTCTCGATTAGTCCAGCAACAATTCAAACTTTTATATGATTCCACAGTTATATGTATATCTAAAAATTGTCCTTATATTTCTCATTTTTGACAGTTTAATATATTTAAGGTTACGCATACTAACCACATGGAAATCAAACACATTATCTGCAAATATAATTTGGTGGTCGATCAATATCTCTTCCTATAGCTGTATATTCTTAAGCTTATTTTTTGAATGGAGTAATTTTAGTGCTGCTTGTTTAATGTTCTTTCCTATTTCGTTTTTATTGGGAAAGGCGATCCTTCTTTTTTTTATTATCATGGATCTATTGTTCGTCTCCTTCAGCAAGATTAACAAACGATTGACCAATAGTATTAGACAATCAGCTATAGACCCAAACAAAAAGAGTATAGGAAGATCGGATTTCATTATCAAGAGTGGGATTTTGTTAAGCGGGATTCCTTTGCTGGCAATGACTCGTGGATTTATATCCAATCTATACGATTACCAAATCAAACATGTCGATTTAATCTTACCTAACCTTCCAAAATCATTTGAAGGTATTACCATCGCTCAGATTTCTGATGTACATGCTGGTAGTCTTTATAATTTAAATGCAGTAGAAAGAGGTGTAGGACTATTACTTGCGCAGAAACCTGATATAATTTTCTTTACAGGGGATTTAGTAAATGATTTCGCGAAGGAGATGGATGACTACCTCCCCGTCTTTGCTAAATTGAAAGCACCTTTAGGTATTTTCTCTGTTCTTGGGAACCATGACTATGGTGACTATCATTTTAATAGATTTCATTTCAATAATGAACGTCGAGTAACAAAACAGCAAAATTTGATCAATGTAAAGGAAATCCACCATAAACTTGGCTGGCAACTCTTGTTAAACGAATCGAAAGAGATCCTTATAAATAACGAAAAAATCACACTCATTGGCGTTGAGAATTGGGGCGTAAACAACCCGCACAACTACGGCAATCTTGATCTAGCTATGTCCAAGGTAGATTCTTTTTCGCCGATCAACCTATTGCTGTCACATGATCCTTCTCATTGGAGAGCAGAAGTATTACCAAAGTATCCAACAATTGATGTCACCTTTAGCGGACACACCCATGGTGGACAATTTGGTTTTAACAATCCCGATTATCAATGGAGTCCAATTAAATATGCTTATCGCGAATGGGCCGGTCTATACCAGGAGAAACACCAATCACTATATGTAAATGTTGGTTTCGGCTACCTAGATTATCCGAGCAGATTGGGCATATTGCCCGAGATTACTATATTCCATTTAAAAAACAAGATGTAATGCTTTTTTTTTTAATTATAGCATTACGCCTCAACATTAGCGTACAATTATGTCGTTAATTTAATGACCTAAAAGCGGAATTTAGAGATTCACTGTTTTGCCTTCCATCGCTTGTACCCTTCTCGCATGCAGTGGCCACATGGTCTATATCCACAAATGATCGCTTCCGTTTCGTCCAAAAAAAAGACTCTATTTTCAATTTTCATTCGCTTGCCCATAGGGCAATTCAAACGGCCATAAATCTTAGCTTTTTGATATCCGCCCAACCTAATTTCACCCTTTCGGATTAAATAAACCAAGGACTTAGTACGTTCCTCATCATTTATCCCCAAATCTATATACTTTATCATCGTATTATTCAACGATCTTATGATTTGGCGTCATGGAATATAATACCAAGGCTATGTCGATGCCCGCTCTGTATTTCGCTAACACCGTGCTTCATGTGGACACGATAATAGCCTTTCACTCCTTTCATTGGACGAAAATTGGTTGTAAAAATAACCATATCACCACGATTAGGCTTTAAGACGTTGACCTTCGACTGCGCACGAGGTATTTGTTCCGTTATGACAAACTCTCCCCCGCTATAATCTTGGTTCACCTGATCCAAAAGCATTACGATTTGCATCGGAAAATAAATCTCACCATAGAGATCCTGATGTAAAGTATTGAACCCACCTTCATTATATTTTAAAATGAGAATTGTAGGCTCAACCTGTCCATGTTGCTTACATAGACTCTTCATTGCATCATGTGTGGGCGGAAATGATTTATCAATATTAAGTTCCTGCATCCATTGATTGGCAACAATAACAATCTTGGCATATACTTCTTCCCTGATTACTGTAATCAACTTGGGCAATGGGTATTGGAAATATCTGTATTCCCCCAGACCAAAACGATAACGCTGCATAGAAATCGTCTTTCGATAGCGATTTTCCATATCATATCCCGCAATGAGTTCATCGCATTCCAAAGGACTTAATATATCCCGTACTATAACAAAACCTCTGTTGTGTAACTCTTGGGTAATCGCCATCCAATCTTTAGTGGCTAATCTTGTCTTGATATCTTCCATGATCCTAATTTTCAACCAATCAAAATTAGGTTTAGTATACAAGTTAAAAAATCCGAATTCTGCTATTTTTCTGATGAATCACTGCAAGTTCGAATCACTTCCAATTGATCTAGAAAATCAGTTCGAATAGTCAGAACATACAGCGATCTATATCTTCACGAGCTGCTAATAAAAAGGCAAAAAAAAACGGTATCCGGAGATACCGCTTGTTGATTATTTTCCCTATACTATTTATTTATTGAAGCCATATCAATAACAAAACGATATTTTACATCACTGTCCAATACACGTTGATATGCTTCATTAACATAATCAATATCAATCAATTCTGTTTCTGGAAGAATATTATGTTCGGCACAAAAATCAAGCATATCTTGTGTTTCCTGTATACCGCCTATACTTGAAGCTGTCAAAATCTTATTCCCTCCCATAATAGAACGTCCATTAATTTCCATTGGTGCTGCGGGGATACCAACGCAGATGTACACACCCTTGGTTTTTAATAAGCCCAAATAGAGGTTATAATCATGTGGTGCGGAAACCGTATCTATAATGAAATCAAAATAAGTCGCAAACTCCTTCAATTCAACAGACTCATGGGTATTTAAGAACTTTTGCGCGCCCAACAATGCCGCATCTGCTTTTTTACGAGGGGAATGGCTAATCATAGTGACTTCGGCGCCCATCGCAACGGCAATCTTCACAGCCATATGCCCCAATCCTCCTAGTCCCAAAACTCCAACCTTGTGTCCCTTACTGATGTTCCATCTCTTCAATGGTGAATATGTGGTAATACCAGCACAAAGTAGAGGCGCTACCTTTTTTATATCCAGCGATTCAGGCACATGGAGTACAAAATTTGCATCAGCGACAATATTATCACTATAACCACCATATGTACATGAATGATCGTGCATCACATCAGTACTATTATAGGTCCAAACGGTTTTCTTTTCTGAACAGAACTGTTGTTGATCCGATTTACAGTTTTCACATTCGCCACAAGATGCGACCATACAGCCCACTCCCGCAAGATCTCCTTTTTTAAATTTTGTGACACCATCGCCTACCGCACGGATACGGCCAACAATCTCATGTCCCGGAACAATCGGATATTGTGTCCCCCCCCATTCATCATGAACTTGATGAATATCAGAATGACAGATACCACTATATAAGATGTCAATTAATACATCATTTGAACCAAGTTCTCTTCTTTCAAACTCCCAATATTCTAACGGGGAATTACCATCTTTCGCCGCGTAACCTTTCGATTTAATCATTGTTTTCTTTTTTTATAAAACACCAATTGGATGCAAATTATCAATAGATAAGATGCTCTTTACTATATATGCGAAGTTAATGGGGAATAGCCTCAAATAAAGAATTTTTCGGCTATTATTGACATTGTACAAACAATGAAGCCAACAAAATCGACTTTGCTCAGCAGAATTGACCATCCATTTTTTCATCCAATATTAAATTCATCCCTATAAAAACCTAACACTCCTCCAGTCCAACCCCGAATGTCCGATTGAATTCGAGGAGTCTAATTGATTATTTCTCCCTTGCCTTTCGCCAATTGCACGCTGAACCTTTCGAGATCCTCGGCACTCGGCCTGACCCAGTCCATTACTTCACCAACCACCTTCAATGGCGCTGTTGAACGGTAAGAACGTGTCGGATTACCTGGGAATTTTTTATCTGTTAAATTTGGATCATTTTCATAGTTCCCCATCGGTTCAATAACGTAAACTCGCTCCCGACCTTCTCCTTTAGCTAAAGCAGCCGCAAGGCCAGCACCATTAACTAATGCCGTGAAATAGATATGGTTCATCGTGAGTTCAGCCTGATAGTTGGAGTTTCCACCGGCCATCAGTAAATCCCCCAACTGTAGGTCTGCTTTCGTACCATGATAAAAAGGGCCTAAATCAGATGGCCTTTCGCCCAAGACCGTAGCCAATTTCGCATATTCATTCGATTTTTCAACATTACCCAGATCCGCATAGCATTTCGCAAGATTCAAATAGAGATTTGGTAAGGCGCTTTTAACCGTGTCATCATTTATTCGTAGTGCATGCATCAAGGCTTTCTCGAGCCATACTATTCTATCTGAAACAGCTTTTTGATGCCTGGATATATAATGCGCGGCGAGAAATTTCTCGAGATCATTCGTCGCTTCGTCCCAAGCTTGCACAAATAATTTAAGGGCTTCATCAGTATGCTTATTTTCTTCCAGGCTCATCCCTTGAAGACAAAGCTTAACCACATTGTTGAAAGGTGAAAACTCCATATAAACCTATTTTTTCTTTTTATCTTTTTAAAGATACTCATTCGTAAAATACGAACAATACGCAATTACTCAATTGCTGTGAGACACATATCCTAAAATCTCTGCTTCGCTTCAACTCCAAATCGACAGCATCTTATTAAATGACCATTTAGGCTAAATTTTTTAAATCACGATATCCCCCTAATATTGTCGCAATTACACCTCATACGATTTTTTGAACTTCACTAAATTTGGAGTATAATCAAATAACTAGAAACAATGAGAAAGATCAGAATTTTCGAACACATCTCACTTGATGGTGTAATCGAGCATGATGGCGATTACCAATATGGCGCCTGGACAACAGCTTATAGAAGCCCTGTTGGAGCAGAAATGCTCTTTCAAACATATGGTTCAAATTTTGATCTTCTTCTTGGCCGTCATACCTATGATATCTTTAGCAACTTCTGGCCTAATGCTGGTGATTTTCCAATGGCCAATGCCATAAATGAAGCAACAAAATACGTCGCAACACACCGTTCAAACAGTTTAGCATGGGGCCCTGTAGAGGATTTGGGAACGGACATTGTAGCAGCGATCCGTAAGCTTCAATCAACCGAAGGCTCCGATCTGATTGTTGTGGGAAGTTCCACAATTACCTCCCTGCTACTTGACCATGGCCTCGTTGACGAAATTATACTTATTACCTACCCAGTTTTGCTGGGACATGGCAAACGCTTATTGGCAGACAAAGTGAATGCTCAACAACTCGTTTTTCTTGATTCAAAGGTTACACCTACCGGTGTGTTCATCAATAGCTATAAATATATGGGATCACTTAAACAATAATGTCCCATCAGCCAACACAATCATTCTTCCTAATTATATCCTCATTCACCGGGAGTTCTGCCGTTTCATTTTCGTCAAGAACAAACGACGGAATTACATAAGCTTCACCGCCGATGGGCTTTCTGCGGAGGCATTAAACGTAAAGGTAAATCGACTCGATTTTGATATTCAATACCGTTCAGCTAGCTTTTTCTCAGAGCTCCGCAACAGAGCTATTGAAGACAAATTCACACTAGATATTCAGATCAAAACTATAAAATAGCTTGCAACACAGTTCAGATCGTACAACACTTTTAGCAGCTCGATCAAACTTGTTGTCTAAAGTATCTCTATCCCTTGTGCAATATATTTATTCATCTCCGGGCTAGTTGAATCGTTTTCTGTGACAATGATATCCAGCTTGTTGGTTTTATCTATGATGAAGTTTGACTCACTATCAAACTTATCAGATGTACACAATCCAACAATTTGGACACTTTGTTTCATCATAGCCCGTTTGGTTTCGGCATCCTCCTGATAATTACTAGATAAATTCTCAGGCGTAATCGAACAAACTCCAAAAAAGTATAAATCAGCTCTAAAATTAGCGATACTTTCCAAGGTCGTATTGCCAAATGTCGTAAAGGCCGACTTGTAGAGTCTGCCTCCCAAAAATATAATTTCTATCAAAGGATGATCCTCGATTACACTCGCAACAGGAAAACTATTCGTGATAATTGTAACCTTCAGATCCTTAGGCAAAATTTTAGTCAGTTCTAAGATCGATGTCCCGCCATCAAAAAAAAGTACCTGATCATTTTTTATTAGTGACAAAGCCTTTTGTGCAATAATCTTTTTCTGCTCAAGTCCTGCTTTCTCACGATCACGATAATGGTATTTTTTTTGCACAATACTATGGGCACCACCACGTACGGCACGGAGAAGATCCCGATCACTCAATTCCTTGATATCCCTCCGTATCGTATCTTCGGATACCAAAAGTTTTTTACTCAAGGTTTGAAAAGAAACCGAACCTTCCCTATTAGTGATATCTAAAATGGTTTGTAGACGATCGTACTTTAGCATAGAAACAAATATATAGATTTAACTGAATATAATAAACAGCAAAATATTGCATATTTAGCAATATTTTGCAATAATATATTTACATTTGTACACTAAGAAAAATAAAACTTATGATAAAAAAGACGATTTCAATTGACATGGATGGTGTACTTGCAGATATCAAGCAGAGCTATCTTTCTTATTATTTCGAAGAAACTGGTATTTGTATAGACGAAAACGACATCATTGGACAGAGAGAAGCAGATTGTGTCCCCGATAAAACCGCTATTTCCAGATATTTACATACACCCGGTTTTTTTCGCAGTATACCTGTTGCAAAAGACGCACAAGATGTGGTCAAAGAGTTGCAGAACTATTACGATATCTATGTTGTATCTGCAGCAATGGAATTCCCCACCAGTCTTTTTGAAAAACGAGAATGGCTACAAGAACATTTTCCTTTTATTTCATGGAAAAACATTGTATTCTGTGGATACAAAGGTGTTATAAACACAGATTTTCTAATCGATGATCATATCAAAAATTTAGATAGTTTTTTGGGAAGAGGCTTGTTATTTGAGACATTTCACAATGTTACTGAAGATCGTTTTGAAAGACTAAAGAATTGGAATGATGTACATCGTTTTTTTATAACTGATCTATCCAATAAAGTAATGAATCTATGATGAATAAGTGGTAAACACCTCGTGTGATACCACTTATTTGTTTACCCTATTTTCCAGTCTGAAATTTCCAATAGATCCAATAAGAGACTGCGAGGGAGAGCATCAGAAAAGCAACAACAATAAGAGAGACCGAAATTCCATAAAATTGCGCAACGCCACCCAATAGCGCTGGTCCTAACAATTGTCCTGAATGCCCTAGTGTTGACATAACGGGAATACTTGCCGAGGCTCCGACTCCTTTTAAATTTCCAGCATGGCTAAATAAAATCGGAACGATATTCGCCGCTCCAAAGCCCAACAGAATAAATCCTGCCAGTGCACCCCAATAGGAGGGTGAAAACACAGCAATCAATAAACCAAATACAGCCATGAGCCCCCCACCAATCACAACAACACGATGGTCTAACCGGACAACAAGTGCATCTCCAAAAAGCCGCATTGTTGCCATGGCAATAGAAAATGCCGCATATCCAATACCTGCGATTTCAAGAGGAGCCTTTTTTTCCTCATGCAAAAATACCGCGCTCCAATCCAGCATCGAACCCTCCGAAAGGTAAGCACAAAAACATAACATCCCTAGAAACAACACATGCCAATTTAACCACCCCGCCCATTTAGACTGACCTAAAGACATTTTTTGCTGGTCACAATGGGCGTTGATACTCACTTCCTCTTCCCGTGCGTACAGCCTACGATACATGACAAACATGATGATTACGATTAAAAAAGAGATCAACAACATCGCATGGCTTGCCTGGAGACCTAGCTTCATCAACAGCCCCAAACCAAGTGATCCAGTTAATCCACCAACACTAAAAATACCATGTAAACCAGATAAGATAGGCCGTTCAAAAAGCTTTTGGATTAGAATAGAATGTGCGTTTGCAGAAACCTCTATTCCGCCCATACACATACCAAAACAAAATAGCGTAATCCCCATCGCCATAATGGAATTGGCAATTAACAACATCGGCAAGATGAAGGCCAATGTAATACCCGAAAGAAAGATAATCTTCCTTGTTCCAAACTTATTCAGAAGAACAGTCGAAAATGGCATAATAAAAAGAGCTCCGCCACCAATCAGAAGCATTAAAAGTCCTAAAACACCATCATCAATTCCAAGCCTTTGTTTAACATAGGGGACAATCGGTGCCCAACTGGCGAGTCCCAATCCGCATACAAAAAAGATAAATCTGACAGCATTTCGCGCTGCATTCGGGTGGATAGATAATGATTTAATGTTCATATAAATTTGAGATAAACTAACATATGATAGCGATAGATCGCTTGGTTCAGTAAAACAAAACTATCAATAATAAATCAAAAACAAAGCATATTATTGCATAATATTGCAATAAATGCAAGTTAAAGCAAAAAAAATGTTTTATCATCTATAAACAGACAATCGGTACTGGAATACTTCACTGTAAATATTACTAATTTTAAATAGATTTTAGGCTATAGACTTCAGTTCTATTTTTGTTATACTGATGATTTATCCCTAAATTAACAAGATAAAGTAAAGTCTTGCAAACAAAAACGGCTTGATAAAAAATATATGCAGAACGTCTATTTTACACGATGAATTATAAAACTATAGGTTATTTTCTTTCCTCAACACTACTTATAGGATTACTCTATACGAATAACTGGTTTGATGTGTCCTATACTTTCCGCCAGTTATTAGGGATTATATTCTTGATAATTTATTTTATTGGCATGGTCTGCCTCCTCCACACCCCTATTTCTGAGGATAAAAAACTAAGAAAACATCTCTTCCTAAAATCGGGTATCTTAATACTTATTGCTCTTGTAATTGTTATTTCTCAATGGCTTATGCACAAAGAAAATGATCGTCTAGGTGCAGGTTACTTACTGTATTTTGAAATACTTGGGTTTGGAATTCCACTGATTATTTATGCTTCAATAGAATCAATTTGGTTGCTTGCTAAACAGAAATACGCCCTGCTATGCATCAATCTTTTCTTGGTGATGGGGATCTATTGTCTTGTTATTTTCAGTGGACTTTTCGGTTTTTAAATAATGAGAACTGTTGGTTGACTCGCCCTATTTCGCTCACTATTGGATCAAACAGAAACTGGATCTGGGTAGTCAGTCGAGCCTAAAAATGGTTGTACAATTATCGCTCTATTTCTAAACGATAAATAGAGGCAAGTATACTATAATAAGTATTTGTCGCTAAAACCCCGTTGAAGTAGCTATTGTTAGGTAAACAAAATTTTTTAGTATATCTTTAAGATTCAAAATTGGAGCAATGATGTAACCTAATGTAGCTCAATAAACTGTCATCAACAGGTAACAGAAAATTTTTGTCAAAAAATTTAAACATATGCAAACTCGGAACGAAAAATTACAACAGATCATCAACTGGTCGCAAAATAATCCGGATATTCGTGCTGTCCTCCTAACAAGCTCATTGGTAAACCCATTGGCACCTGTCGATGATTTGAGCGATTTAGATATCGAACTTGTATTTGATAACAACAAAAAATATATTTCGGATAAGAGTTGGATAAATAACTTTGGTACCCCTATTGCAATGATCGAAGAAGATGAAAGCTACTTTGATGGCAAACATGCGATGAAGATGGTTTTGTATGCAGATCATACAAAAGTCGATTTTAAATTATATAGTGTACCTAATTTTTTAAAAGAGGTACATCAAGAACAGTTATGCGAAGATTGGGATATTGGTTATGAAGTATTAGTTGATAAAGATAATCTAACACAAACGCTTAAAAAGCCAACCTATCAGGTCTCTATCATAAAAAAACCGGCAGAACCAAAATTCAGACAGCTACTCAATGACTTTTGGTGGGATACAACCTATGTAGCTAAATGCCTTGCAAGGGAGGATATTTTTTATGCAAAATTTATGTCAGAAGACAACATTCGTAGCGAATATCTAATACCGTTGATCGAATGGTATATCGCCAGCCAACACGATTGGAACATAACAACCAATAAGCATGGGCGGTTATTTAAAAAATACTTGACCAACCAAACCTGGGAAAAAGTAGTAAAAACTTTTTCAGCAAGCAATATCAATGAAAATTGGTCAGCATTGTTTGCAATGGCTGATCTCGTTACAGAAATAGGCAACGAATTAGCAGATAAATTAATGTATGAATATCCAACGAAGCTTGAAAAAGATATCAGAAACTATCTTTTAGCAATAAAGGATAGTTCCGTTTAATACACATATATGTTCACCTGACTTTCTTTCTCAAAGCTCGTTCATATCGAACATATGCTATTTTTCTTTTTCCTCATTTGAATAATTTATTATATTTAATTATCGTATTTTCTAGAACTTAAAAAGATCGCTATGATGATAAAAACACTAACATTGAACTTATTTTTCCTGTTATTGGGGATTAACACTTTTGCGCAGAACAAAGCAGGGTTGGAAGCACTTTTGAATAAGAATTCAGAGTTTGTTTTTCCACAAACAACACAAAAGATTGAAAGTGCATTGCATACGAAGACTATTTATTATGAAGACGCTAATGACGAAAAATATGCTAAATGGCTCACAAATTCTGGTCTGGAACTTTATGCCGGCATTGGAAAAAACAACAGCATTAATGAAATATTTTTTGATATTCCAGATGACAAATCTCTTGTTATAGCAGGTTTACCGTTTAATCTTATACTGAACAAAACCACTTTGAAAGAAAGCAAAGTCAAATTCAACAAATATACCGCTAAAACACAAAAAATGGATGATGGAAGCACATTCCCAGGTGGTACAAAACTTACCTTTAAAACAGGAAAACATTATGCTACGTT
This sequence comes from Sphingobacterium sp., assembly GCA_031277685.1. Taxonomy (GTDB): domain Bacteria; phylum Bacteroidota; class Bacteroidia; order Sphingobacteriales; family Sphingobacteriaceae; genus Sphingobacterium. The sequence goes on from JAITLV010000126.1 coordinate 105,421, forward strand.
AATTTTTGACAGTAATAATCTACTGCGATTTTTGGGACTTACTACCGAACTTATTGATCCCGGGGCAAATTAAATAAGCGCAACACATTGCTTCACATCAAAGTCTATACCTGAGAGAGATGGCTCGCCAGATATGATTTGCGAGATCTTGATCTAATTCATGTTGTTGAAAACACCATCTCTCTTTTTTTTTAATCAATGTCTGTAGCATACCATCCAACAGTAACTCCAATGCTGTGTCTTCTTTGGTTGGACTCTTTTTCAACAAACAAACCTCAAAATCTCTTTCCTTATATGTAATGCGGAATATTTGCCCTTTATAAGATGTATTTAACTGTCCAATTGTATCTTCCATCGTAAGTAACTCAAATTTAGTTTTATCTATGAGAATCAGTATCAACACTGCTAAATAATAATGTAAATATACAAAACAAAAGCGATTAATTACTAACTTTATTAGCAATTAATCGCTTTTGTTTGATATTTTCCTAGAACGATGCTAGCTTCATGAGAAAGGTCTTCTCTCGCTTCAACCTAGATACTATTTTTTCACGGCGGCTAATGCAAAAACCATTGGAATTTTGTCTTCAAGATGTTCAATTCGATATTTATTCTTTTCAAATTCAATAGTTCCCCTGAAGCAATTGTAAGGGGAATAATCAAATTCGTCAAGTTGAGTTATACAAAGGCCGTTTTTAATCAGACTATTGACCACTTCACTTAGACTATGGTTCCACATAACATATTCCTGTGTTATTTGTGCATTTTTGTCTGCATAAGTACCATTTTCCGTTTCTATAATAGCACCAGTGTTAAAATACCGATAACCTATTTTTTCAAAATCATCGTCAAACATCCAAACAACAGGATGAAATTCCACAAATACAAATTTTCCGTTGGGCTTGAGAAATTTAGCGATAATTTTCGCCCACTGGTCTAAATCAGGCAACCAACCGATTGTCCCATAGCTTGTAAAAACAATATCAAATTGCTGTTCTAAATGATTGGGTAAATCATATACATCACAACAGATAAAATGTGTATTCGCACCCGTTTCGTTAGCTATTTTCCGCGCGGTATCAATTGCTTTATCCGACAAATCAACACCGATCACCTCAGCCCCAAGCCTACTCAATGAAATCGAATCTTGGCCAAAATGACATTGTAAATGCAATATCGTTTTTCCCTGTATATTGCCGAGTAAGCCTAATTCGATGTCATTTAGAGAATTTCTCCCTTCAAGAAAACTTGGAAGATCATAAAACTCTGAATTCACATGTGAATCCACTCTATTGTTCCAAGAAACTCGGTTTATATTCAGATAATTTTGTTCTGTATTCATATCCTAAATCTACTGTTTTTATTCCCATATTTTACCTACCAACACGATCTTCCAACAAACAATAGTCTCTCCATATAAATAGACCAATTTATCTGACTGAACAAGGTGCATTCCCTATCACGATCACTATTGAGAACTATCAAGCAAGGTCGCCCATCTTGTCTATCTAGTTTCCACCAGTAAATCATTGATTTAATTTGATTTTGGGATAACACAACACGCCCCTATTGCTTTCGGAATTCCAGATTAATTGTAGAGTGTTGATAACGCCCTAGCCGATTTCTTTCGATTAATTTGAGCTTATTTTTTGTTTGAACAAATGTTAAACCTGTAAAATCGTAATAACTCCAATAAGCTCTCGTATAAAAGTGAAATGAGCGCGAAGGGATATGATCCAAATCAAAGAAAAAGCTATTCTGCGTTTCTAAACTGTCAACAATTATAAGCTTATTGCTTTTAGGTCTTTCAATAATTAGATATTTGTATAATGGAATGTTGTCATTTTCCGTTTTGATAAAACCAAAGTGGCCATCACTTTCACAAGCATTCACCGCTAATCTTTTAGCTTTTTCGTGATTCAATTCGAACGCTTGATAATATTCCGGTTCAGCAATATTGTCAAAATATATTTTTATACTATTTGAATCGATTTTCTCACTCGTCAGGTACAAGGGCAAAAATTCGGTACTTGTCGACCAATTTGTTTTAACATCAATCTCTGAGGGCATCTGAGAAAAAAATGTCAATGTATCATTTTTGAGTGAAAACGTACCTCTTGATTGGTTCTCATAGCCCACATCTTCACCAGCTTTCAACGGCAAGTTTGTTTCCTTATAAAGATAACTGTGATCCCCAAAGTTTAATACCAATTCATTGGTCGGATCACTTTTATACCTTACAATTTCAACATTTTCAGACGTTGCGTGACGCATATCCTTTTCCTGCACATTGTTCTGACAGGATGCCAAGCTAAATAAAAGCACGAACAGCCTATTGTAATTTTCCAGCACCCACATCGCTATTAAGTTTAAGCCCAAAGTTCAAACCATTTTCCTTCCATAAATTATGGATAATAATTACTTTGCTTTTTCAATTTTTATACGAGATGGCCCATCGCCATAATACGCAGGTTTCTGTTCAACCATTTTCGGATTGCCATTGGCATCTTTTTCCAATTTTTTAATTCCTGTCCGTGGTGCACGTCTGGTATCCAAATTCATCTTGAAAGAAATGGTCACTTTATCATTCACGCCTAGACTATTCCCTTCATTATCAAAAACCTGCAAATCAGCTGCTGTAAACTTATCTGGAATATACATGCCATTCTTATTCTCCTTATACGGCAAATCTAAACTGCCAATATAATCGCCTTTTCCCAGAGGCTCACTGTGTAATGAAACAGCAATTTTCATATCATTACGAACTGTCACATCACTATTGAGATAAGGATAACCCGTCAGGCTAAATCGCTTACCATCATTTTCTTTATTCTCATATAATTTTTCAAATTGATCCGCATTAATGGGCGTAGCAGGCTGATCAGTTCCGCCGTCACAACTTAATATAGCAAAAGTTGATACGGTAAGCAGCGCCATAATCGTCATTTTCATTGTTTTCATGTTAGTGTAATTAAAAATAATACATTAAATAAACTGAATTCACTTGTGTGGAAATGCCATATAGATATCAAATCCAACAATCAAATTTAAATGATGTGCAGTTCATTTTTAGATCACGCTAATATTCGCCTGAACCAAATGAATATCCGACTATCAATTAAAAAATTTCATTTACAGAACGACTGGATTTAGCTGTTGTCCTCATTTTTTTATCATCGCAAAAAATAATAGAACTGTATAGCAAATGAATAGATCAGCATGAGAAATATCGTAACAGACAGAGCGTATAGCAAAGAATAATACCTTGCTATAAAATCAAAATTTCCTTTGCTACTTGGCAGATCCTCTTTATCAAAGTAAGTTTCAATCTCTGGTTTGACCACAATCGGAATATAATACATATACCGCTGGCCTGTTTTCAAGGTGATCCGTAACACAAAATATAATCTCAGCGACTCAAATAGATGATAAGATTCGATATCCTCGAAAAGAATACCTCTTCCATTTAGCAGGATTTGATTTTCTTCAAATATGATTTGCTCTGGGCTTTTTTTTATTCTCGAGACAAAATAACTATAGGGCATGCCTATTACAACAATAGCATGCCATAACGGATAGCTATTGTTCATCCACATTGTGGTAAAAAACATGAGGACAAAAGAAATTAAAGCAGCATATAAACTATACCGACGCACCTGGTCGAAGTTATAGGCTTCCGTTTGTAATAACTGTTTCATATAGCATTATTGATCTGTAGAATAAGGTCTGCAACAAAGCTGTTAATGAAAGTAAAACAGTGTACAATCAGCCTATTATTCTCTAGGGATAAAGCTAATACCTCTATGATCAAAATATTGAATGTATTTACAATTCGTCTAAATCCTTTTACAATATGGTTATTTCACTTCAACCTTTTAATCTTGGGAAATTCATAACTAGCACAACAAAATGTGGCCTTAAGAGGTTGAGAAACTCAGGGGGAATAAATTTATGCATAGAGCTTACAGAGACCGAGCAATCACCATTCATCAGCCCACAACGGGTTCCCGTAAATTTTCAATCAGATGATGGTTCTCGATCCCCCATTTGTCAATGATTTCGATGATGGGCAATAAACTGGTTCCCAATTCACTTAAACTGTACTCAACCTTCAGCGGAAGTCCTGGATAAATTTTCTTTACTATAATACCGGCCTGTTCAAGTTCATGAAGCTGCATGTTGATTACTCTTGGGCTTGCATCATGAATAGCACGGTGTAATTCACTGGGACGTTTTATTCCTTTATTAATACCATCCAATATACAGGCTTTCCATTTCCCACCAAGTATCTTCATGGTGACAACAATACCGCAGTCAAGATCTTCAGGAATCTTTCTAGTATACATAAGTCATAATTTTCATTAAATCTAACGAATTTTCATCTCTATAGGGAATAATTTTTCCCTGGCTGAATCATTTTTCCCTTATTGTAAGTACGCTGATAAGCCTTCATATTTGTCATATTAAACAATCATATACAGACAAAATGGAAGCATTAAAAAATCAGATTAGTATTATAGGTCTAGGCCCTATGGGAATAAAAATAGCACAGCTTTACCTGCAAAAAGGGTTTCAGGTCACTGTATACAATCGGACGGCAGCCAAAGCAGATCAACTGGTCCAACAAGGTGCCAGACTGGCTAAAACGGTACATGAGGCTATCGAGGCAAGTCCGATCAACCTTGTTATTCTCCATAATTATACTGTCACAAGCGAGCTTTTTTCGACCCTGCAAAATGACAGTATTTTATCAGGGAAACTCGTTGTACAATTAACAACAGGTACCGCTCAAGAAGCACGCTTAAGTCAAACTTGGTTTAATTCCAGAGATGCAGATTATATCGATGGAGCAATACAAGTAGCTCCTGAACAAATGTCTCAACCTGATACAACCATTTTATTTTCGGGCAATCAAAAAAAATACATGGAAATCGAAGATAGCCTGAGAATTTTGGGTGGAAACCCAAAATATCTCGGAGAAAATATTGCCGCTGCAGCGGCACTGGACACCGCCACACTCTCTTATATCTATGGTGCAGCGGCAGGTTTTTTTCATGGTGCATTAATTGCGGAATCAGAAAATTTTGATGTCAGTGAATATGGGAATATTATTGCGGAAATAGCTCCTGGAATGGGGGAATTTCTAAAACATGAAGGTAAGGTAATCAGTAGTGGTGATTTTAAACTTTCGCAAAGCCCGCTCGCTATTTCTGTAGAAGCGACAGAAAGAATCCTCACTACAGCAAAATTAAGTGGAATAAATAGCGAATTTCCCGAATTTGTGGCTAATTGGCTCAGCAGGGCGAAAGATGCCGGCTATGAACAGGAAGAATTTGCGGCAGTAATCAAGACTTTACGCACACAACAGTTATAGGATCGTCAGATCAATATAATATGGATTTCTATTTGAAAAAATGCTGTACTTGGATGGCTATAGAAGGTCATCCAAGTATAACGTAATATTCCTTACAGACATATTATCACTAAAATTAAGACTTTTCCAATTACAGAATATAATAGAATTCGTCCGCTGGTGGGTGTGGCTTCGTAGTGGGTTCACCGATTGCCTCCAATAAATTCATCTCAATGGTCTGGCAGATTGTTGTCATCGGTGTATCCATCGGTTTATTTTCAAATGGATCTTGCATTAAGATCGCCGTACGTTCGATAATAATAAATATAATTGGGATACCGATCGTCAACATCATTTTTACCAGTATCACGTCATCATTCAGGCTAAAAGGCAATAAAAGTGCAAACAGATAAATAAGGAAATGGATTAACTTGCCATAGGACACTGGAAAAACTGTATTTTTTATCCGCTCACAACGTCCCATTGAATCAGAAAACCGTGTCAAAATCTCATCCGCAGCAACCTGTCTGAATTCTGTGATCAGCCCCTCCTCCGCCAATAACCGTAAATGCTTTGCATGAGCATTTAAAATACCATAAGCAGTATTTGTGTCCTTGATTTGATAATTTTCAAGATAGTCTTTTACTCGTTTCGAATGTGTTTCTTTTCGCAAAGCTTCACTCAAGGCATAGTTCCATACAATTTGCCTTTCGACAAACATCTTCAAATGAATATCCTGATCTCGAATAATAAAAGTTTGTAGCAGACGTATTAAACTACGCGAATCATTGACAATTGCTCCCCATACTATACGAGCTTCCCACCACCGATCATAAGATTGTGCAGTTCGAAATGCCAGCAACAGCGATATTGCTGTACCCACAATGGCAATTAGAGACAAAGGAATCTCCAATGTGAGAAAATCTTTATGTTTTGCCAACAGGCCAACTAAACAGCCAAAAAAGACAATTCGTAACAGATCGGTCTGAATGGCTTTCAAAAAATATGAAACAGAGATCCTCCTATTGAGTAGCATAGTACAGTGAATCTTTAATTGAAATAATACATCATATAAATCCGAAACTTGTTTTTTTGTTTTAGGATACCAACAACAAAAACTTAAAAACCTGCAATAAAACACCTTATGTTTATTTCGAAACTTAAATAGTCTTATTGTTTTCAGGTAAAAAACAAAAATAATGCCGTGTTACAGAAGATTTCCTTAAATTGTGTCAACTCGCTTTTATAGTATCAGAGACTATGGAAAAATTAAATTTGGATAAAGAATATTGGGACCAACGTTATAGAAATCAAGAAATTGGATGGGATATCGGCTATGCTTCTCCAGCCATTTTGAAGTATGCGGAGACTGTAATACCCAAAAATGCGTCTATTTTGATTCCAGGTTGTGGTAATTCGTACGAAGCAAAGGCACTATTTGAACAGGGTTTCGAAAACATCACTTTACTCGATATCGCGCCAACATTAGTGGATCAGGTGCAACAAGAGTTTGGAGAAACTACTCCTGTCCGGATTATCTGCCAAGATTTTTTCCAGCATGCGGAAAAGTACAATTTCATTCTAGAGCAGACTTTTTTCTGTGCGCTAGATCCAATACTACGTAAACAATATAGGACTAAAATGGCAGCTCTACTCCATCCACAGGGCATTCTTGCAGGTTTGTTATTCAATAGGGAATTTACTAATCAAGGACCTCCTTTTGGCGGCAATGAAGTCGAATATCGCCAATTGTTTCATACAACTTTTGATATTTTGAAAATGGAGGACTGCTACAACAGCATACCGCAACGACAAGGTACCGAGCTTTTTATAGAATTAATAAAGAAATAATTTACTTCCCGGGCATGACCTGATAGGTTGGATCTTCGTCGATATTGACGACAGCAATTCCCTCCGCGTTTTTGAGCAAAGAACGGCAATCTTCACTGAGATGCTTCAATACAATCTTCTTCTGTTGAGCAGCATAACGCTCAGTGATTTTATTTAGTACGTCTACGGCAGACATATCGACCACCCGACTTTCTTTAAAATCCAAGATAACCTGATCAGGATCCTCCAAGATGTCAAACTTATCTAAAAAATTAGCCGTTGAACCAAAAAAAAGCGGGCCGTATATTTCATAATGTTTTACACCATCTTGGTCAATATATTTTCTCGCTCTAATACGTTTCGCATTATCCCAAGCAAAAACCAATGCAGATAGCACAACACCAACAAGTACAGCCAAGGCCAAATTATGTAATACAACCGTAATTCCTGCGACGAGGATCCCTACAAAAATATCTGACTTCGGAAATTTGTTGACAATACGAAAACTCACCCATTGAAAAGTGCCAATCGCAACCATCATCATCACCCCCACAAGTGCTGCCATGGGGATTTGCTCAATAAAAGGAGCCCCAACCAAAATAATCAGTAAGATTGTCATGGCTCCAATCAAAGCCGACAACCGGGTCCGCGCACCAGCATTCAAGTTGACCAAGGTCTGTGCTACCATCGCGCAACCGCCCATACCACCAAAAAAACCGTTAATTGCATTTCCTAGCCCCTGTGCCATAGATTCACGGTTCGCATTACCTTTACTAGCGGTAATTTCGTCTACCATATTGAGTGTTAGAAGAGATTCCACAAGCCCCACTCCTGCCATAACGAGAGAATATGGAAAAATCAACTGTAATGTTTCCCAGTTCCAAGGAACATTTGGTAAATGAAAATGCGGCAATGAGCCACTGACCGAAGCGATGTCCACGACCTTTTTCGTTTCGATTCCAAAGAAGGAAACTAGACCAAAAACAACCAAAATAGCAATTAAAGAAGCTGGTATTGCTTTCGTTAGTCTAGGAAACCCAATGACGATTAACATCGTTAATAGTGTGAGTCCCCCCATAATATATAACGTCGTCCCAGACATCCATACCGCACCAGTTCCACTATTCACTTTAAACTGGACAACCTGTGCCATAAAAATTATAATAGCCAATCCATTTAAAAAACCGTACATCACAGGTTGTGGTATTAAGCGTACAAATTTCCCCCATTTGAATAATCCAACCAAAAACTGCAATATACCCGCTAAGACAACGGCTGCAAAAAGATATTCTATGCCGTGACTGGCAGCGAGCGCCATTAGAACCACCACAGTTGCTCCAGCACCGCCAGACACCATCCCTGGCCTTCCCCCGAAAACAGCCGTCACGAGCCCCATTAAAAAAGCGGCATAAAGTCCTGTCAAAGGCGGTAGACCAGCTAATATAGCAAAGGAAAGCGATTCAGGGATCATTGTCATTGCAACCGTCAAACCCGCAAATAGCTCATTCTTAAAATTGACGGATCGCATATCAAAAAGTTGAAAGGTATTGTTCATATCAAAATCTATTGAACAGTTATAAAGCGCTGCAAAGGTAACAATACATACCACATATCAGCAATGTACGTGCAGCTAAAAACGGAAAGAAAGTATAATCGTAAAAACACTTTTACCAAATATTTGTTATTGAATACAAGTTTTATTGCAAAACAGTATATTGACCCATATGAAACAATGTCCAGTTGCTAATCGTTATATTTTATTTTTGCTTATAAATATATTGGCTACTTGCTTTAGTGTCTACGCACAGTCCACAAAAGTGATTTCTTCAAATGACACTATCATTTCACTTCCGGTCACTCCAATGTTTATATCCGACAGTACACAACTAAAATCTCCTGATAGCACCAATAGTTTGCCTCGAAAAACGAATTTAAAAGATAGCATAGCTGTATCCATACAACAGGCAAAATGGATTTCCGATCGGATTAATGCCAAATTACCTGATAGTCTCATAAATTATCAAAAGAAAAACTTTCTACGGGCTGGGATTGAATGGTTTTCCATTCAGGCAATACCAGCTTCGGTCAATTATTTCATTCGAAAAGATCCTGTTTCCCATATTTCTTTCAAAAACTTCTTCAGTCATTTAAAGTTTTCTGCCTGGACCTGGGATGATAATCTTTTTGCGACCAACCAGATTGCCCACCCCTATCATGGCCAATTTTATTTCAATTCATTCCGATCAAACAATTTTAGTTTCCTACAATCAACGCTAGCGACCGTCGCTGGAAGTTACATTTGGGAGACGGCAGGTGAGACAGAGCCTCCTTCGATCAATGATATTATCAATACCAGTTTTGGTGGTACGATTCTTGGCGAAATGACCCACCGTCTATCACACCATATTTTGGCCCGACCAAGCCTCACAAAAGGGCAACGCAATAAGAAAGAAATATTGGCAATGTTAATCAATCCAATAAATGGTTTAAACCGATTACTCGATGGCCGATGGGGCAATACCACTAAAGGTAAAGTGATGGACAGCTCCCTGGTCCATACAGAAGTGGAATTAGGGATTCGTAGATTTGATGCCAAAGAGCATAATGTTCTTAGTCGCGGAAAAAATGACATCTATGCACGTATTAAGCTGATCTATAATAACGATGATATCGACAAAAAAAAACCGTTTGATGATTTTTTTCTGAATCTTGAGGTCGGATCAGATGATAGCTCCATCGTAAATGCAGTAAACGTTTACGCATCCCTCTATGGAAATCGCATATTGTCCAATTTAACCGGCCGACACCGTGGCATTGTCTCGGCTCATTTTGATTTTTTGCGTAATGAAGCTTTCTACTATGGATCGCAAAGTATCAATTACAATATTTTTTCCAATTTTAATATTAGTAAGCACAGTAAGTTGACCACGATCCTAGGCGGGGGACCAGTTGTACTGGCCGCTGTACCGGATCCGTATCTTCATTTTGGCGAAAGCCGCACCTATGATTACGGGCCCGGAGCAGATGTACGTGCATCAGCAACCCTAAGTGCGTTTAATCGTTTTAAATTTGGAATAGATTATCGTGGCGGTTATTTTGTAACAATCAGTGGCAACAAATCGCATCACTTTCTGCATACCGCATCGACAAGCGCGTCTGTACGAATCTGGAAAAACTTTGGGGTCAATCTGTATTCTGGATATTTCAGACTGGAGGGGCATTATCAAGACCATAATAACGTCAATAAAGATTATCCATTTATTCGTTTGGCCTTGGCCTATAACTCCGAGTATTAAAAAAAAGACTTAACCTTATTCGGTTAAGTCTTTTTTTTAATTTGTCCAGTACTTCTTCAGGGCCTCTTTCAAACGTGGATCGTAACCATAGATATCCGGGTAAGAAACAATCTTTCCATCATCATCAAGCCAAGTCGTATAATAAGTTAGGTATACAGGCATTTGACGTTTCAGCGTCACCCAGCGTGATTTGGATATAGAGTCTGTTGTGATTTCTTTTGCTATTTTCTCAGCCTGTTTTTCGTTATTGACAAGATAACTAGCCAAATCCACAGGTTTCTCCACACGGACACAACCATGACTCACAGCACGGTTCGTCTGGCCAAACATCTGCTTTGCAGGGGTATCATGGAGGTAGATCGAATAGGCATTTTCAAACAAAAACTTCACATTTCCCAATGAGTTGTCTGAACCCGGGTTTTGTCTAAAACGGAATTTCTCCACAGAATCTGTATTCCAATTTACTGTAGTGGGATCCACTTGCTTACCCTTATAAAATGCCACCATATTACGCGAAGCCAGATAGTTGGGATTGTTCCGCACACTGGCTAACAATTCTTTTTTTACGATGCTACTGGGTATATTCCATACAGGATTGACCTGCATCGCATCCAAGATACCTTGCATGACCGGAGTTTCATGATTCTCCCCCTTACGAGTATAAGCAGGATTATCTGTCTCGCCCACACACACGTTCATCAATTGACTGGTTTTACCGTCTTCCACAATGTGTAATCGCTGCTCAGGAATATTAACAAAAACATATTTCTCTGGGAAAGACTCCCCCATCCAACGTAGTTTTTCCAATACCATTAACACTTTCGTTCTTTGCGAATTATCCAAATTACCATGTTCCAACAAATCTTGGAATTGTGTATAATACTGGTTTTTGGGCTGGATGTCCGCTAGCAACGGCTCCATCTTCACACTGTCCAACAGGTGAACAACCCCAGCATAATTCATACGTTTCTGAGGTACAAAATACCTTCCGTACAAACGTTTCGGATTGATCACACCATATTTCACACTACTGACATAAGCAACCAATCCATCTGTTCCCAAAAGATCCAACTTAGCCAAAAGCGGATAAGACTCAGCTACATCTTTAGGTTTCAGTTTCCGAAGGGAAAATAAGGTTTCTTTGATCTCCGTTGTATGGAAATAACTACTCCGTATTCCATGTTCATCACTACGTTCAAGATAATTCAATAGGGTATCAATGCTTCCATCGAATAGATGTCCGGATATTAAAGTCATCCCTTCAGTTGAATCAGACAACTCCTTCATCCAACTCGGATTATGTAATTTAGATTTCTGCTGACCATATACCTCATGGAACACTTTCACATAAGCCGTCGTATCAAATTCTTTATAAGACTTTTGTTCAAAACCTTTTGCGAGTACATCACCATAAGTTGGTGGATTCTCTTTACAGGAAAAAAATACTATTGAAACGAAGGAAATAAAAACTAAAAAACGTGACATACTACAAATAATGAAAAAGAAATGGCTTCGCAATAATGAAGCCATTTTCTGAGGACAAAGATAATTAATTCTTATTGGCAAACGAATCTTACCTGTCATCGAATCACTACAGAATGAATTACTGGTATTTTTGCAGGAAATCTTCAAGGAGCTCAACCATCGTTGTATTCCCCAAAAAAGCTGCTGTCCGTTGATGTAGCGTCTTAGGCTCAATATCCAAAATACGTTGCTGTCCATTCGTTGCTTTCCCTCCAGCCTGCTCGATGATAAAGGCAATCGGATTGCATTCATACATCAAACGTAATTTCCCATTCGGATGTGCTGAAGTCGTCGGGTAAAGAAATATTCCACCTTTTAGCAGATTACGATGAATGTCGGCTACCATAGAACCAATATACCTTGACGCATATGGACGCTGGGTCAGGGCATCCTCCATCTGACAATATTTGATGTACTGTTTCACACCATTCGGAAATTTAGAATAATTCCCTTCATTGATCGAATAAATATGACCAGCTTCCGGAATTTTCATATCAGGATGCGATAGACAAAATTCACCAATAGACGGATCCAAAGTAAAACCGTTCACCCCCTTACCAGTTGTATAAACCAACATCGTTGAACTCCCATAAATTACATATCCCGCGGCAACCTGTTCAGTTCCGCGTTGTAGAATATCGTTGCTATTGCAAGACACTCCCGTATCTGAAAGTCTACGATAGATTGAAAAGATGGTGCCAACAGAAACATTGACATCAATATTACTTGAACCATCCAATGGGTCTATACAAACAATATATTTTGCATTTTTAGAAACACCAGATTGCATCAAAACTGGATTTTCATGCTCTTCGGAGGCAACAACACAGCATTCACCTCCACTTTGAAGCGCTTTGATAAATTGCTCATCCGCATACACATCCAACTTTTTCTGTCCCTCACCCTGAATATTGGTCTGACCTGCATCCCCCAAAATATCAACCAATCCCGCCTTATTGACCTCTCTATTCACAATCTTTGCCGCAATTCCGATATCACGCAAAAGCCTGGACAGCTCACCCTTCGCATAGGGAAAATCAGCCTGTTTTTCAATAATAAATTGACCTAGTGTTGTTATACCACTCATAATATTGTTTTATTGGATATTTATTGCACAAAGCTAAAAAAGTAAAATAGATTTTAGCAAACCCAATCCCCTATCCAGCTAAAATTTAGCAGATGAAATACGCAATCGATTGCGTTTATTCTTGAAAACTTTCATTTGCTAAAACGATTATCAACTCCAAAAAATTAACAAAGCATCAGAAGAAGTAGATATCTTTTAAATTTCTACAAATAAAAAAAAATCAAAAAATGATAAGTATTTGGTAATTTTGGCAAAATATATTGATACAATGCAACAACTAATACAGCTCGTTGAAAAGGAAAAATTAGGTTCCCAACTCGTTACACAACATACCTTGATCATTGATGATAAGCAGATTATCCATGGGGCTCTTTTTTTTGTAAAGACGACACGTAAGACCTTTAAGATAATGGTTCCAACGCCTTTTTATGAAACATTGTTAAGCGGCAAATTAACTATTCAGCAGCTACTGAAACATCCTGAAGCCATGCTATTATCCTAGCAGGATTCTCAACACAAACTCGTTGTGATATAGGTTCCCTTATTCAACCGCACTATACCACACTTTATAGCTCCTACCAAACATTCCACTTCAAGAAACAAGCAGTCCCTTTTATCGTTCACATGACCTGAGGTATCAAGGTAATCACTCCGGCCATACACAGATTCCCTTGTCGGCAAGACGAAAATCCATAAAATGGAAATATTACAAAAAAACAGTGTAAAAGTATAACATTAGCCTGACGATAAACCTTAAATTTATAGTACAACTTAATGCTATGCAATACCAATATAAACTTTCAGGTATGTCCTGCGACGGCTGTAGAACAACCATTGAAAACGCTATTAATCAGCTTCCTGAAGTTCAGGCTAATGTCACCTTAGATCCCCCACTATTAACAATAGAATCTGAGAAAGCAATCCCCCCAGGGCAACTTCAAGAAGTCCTTTCTAAATTAGGCAACTACCAGATTGTCGAACTAAAAAATCCCGCACAGGCCGAACAAGAAATAGAAGAACCAACACTGACTGCTTCCAGCAAGTTCCATTGTCCAATGGGTTGCGAAGGGGAAAAAACATATGATCAACCCGGACGCTGTCCCATCTGTGGCATGCATTTAGTACCTATAGTGGACAATGGAACCCCACATAATCATCATGGCCATAACTCAGAACAAAACCACCAATCCACAACAGGTAAACATGTGGAGCATGGACAGCAACATACTTCTGCAGCACATGCACATAATCATCATGAATCCATAGCGAATGAGCCCAATCACCAAGCTCATAAACATGTCCATAACGAACAGTCGCCTACTGTAGCCCCAAGGCAGGCTAATGCGGGTTCCGGCGGAAAATATTATTGTCCCATGCATTGTGAAGGTGACAAACTTTATGATCAACCGGGCAACTGTCCAGTTTGTGGGATGAATTTGGAAAAAGTTCCTGAGTTGAATAAAACTACACAATATACCTGTCCGATGCATCCTGAAATTGTACAGGATCATCCCGGTAGTTGCCCAATCTGCGGGATGGACCTAGTCCCCATAGCGGGTAGTGATGCTGATGACGGTGACAGAACGTATAGCGATCTCCGGATGAAACTCTGGCTGTCCATTTTGTTTACTGTTCCGATATTTATACTTTCTATGGGTGAAATGCTACCGGGTAACCCAATCGGTAAATTGATCTCACCTGAATGGTCAGGTTGGATACAATTAATCCTATCTTTACCGGTCGTGTTTTACACCTGCTGGTCATTTTTTCAGCGTGGCTGGGTTTCTTTTAAAACCTGGCGTTTAAATATGTTCAGCCTTATAGCCCTTGGTGCTGGAGCAGCCTTCCTTTACAGTCTCGTAGGGTTGTTCTTTCCGCAGATTTTTCCAGCAGACCTCAAAAATCACCATGGTTACATCGCATTGTATTTTGAATCCGTGACTGTTATTTTAACACTGGTTCTCCTGGGCCAGGTCATGGAAGCCAAGGCGCATTCCAAAACCAATTCAGCGATCAAGGAACTTATCAAGCTCAGCCCTTCCGACGCCACTCGGGTCGAAAATGGTATTGACGTAAAAATTGGCGTCGATCAGATTCAGATTGGCGACATCTTAAAAGTAAAACCTGGAGATAAGATCCCTGTAGATGGCCAGATTACAAGCGGCAATACCAACATCGATGAGTCCATGCTGACCGGCGAACCTCTTCCTGTCGAAAAACAGGAAGGCGACAAAGTTAGTTCGGGCACGATCAATGGTGAGCGAAGTTTTCTCATGACAGCCGAACGTATTGGTTCGGACACCTTATTGTCCCAAATCATTCAAATGGTCAATGATGCGAGCAGAAGTAAGGCACCTATCCAACGTCTAACCGATAGAGTGTCCGAAATATTTGTTCCGATTGTGATTGTAATCGCCTTATTAACATTCTTTGGTTGGTGGATTTGGGGGCCAGCACCATCATTAGCGTATGGGTTTGCCAATGCATTGGCTGTTCTTATTGTTGCTTGCCCCTGTGCTCTTGGTTTGGCTACGCCGATGTCTGTCATGGTCGGCGTTGGCAAAGGTGCAAAAAACGGTATTCTGATCAAAGATGCCAGCGCATTGGAAAAAATGAACCAAGTTGACGTTGTGATAACAGATAAGACCGGAACAATTACTGAAGGCAAACCGACCGTGGATGATATCCAACCGACAGCAATCAGCAGCAGCACCGAAATACTGTCATTGGCTGCCGCATTAAACAGCAATAGTACACATCCACTCGGTCAGGCCATTATTGAGAGAGCTAAAAAGGAAGGGAATAAAGTCGATCAGCATGTGACAGACTTTGAGAATGTGGCTGGACAAGGCATTAAAGGAGACATAAATGGTCAGTTAATTGCGCTTGGCAATCAACTGTTGATGGAATCTACACAGGTTATTATTCCTGAAGAAATACGAAAAGCTGTGGAGCTTGCGCAATCCAATGGAAAAACCGTCTCCTATCTGTCGAAAGGAAATGATTTATTAGGCTACTTCAGTATTTCCGACCAGATAAAGACCTCGTCCAAGCAAGCTATACATTATCTACTTCAACATGATGTAGATGTAATTATGCTTACAGGTGACAATGCACATACCGCAAAATCCGTTGCCGAGCAGGTTGGAATCAAGCATTTTAAAGCAAACGCCCTACCGAAAGACAAATTGCAGGAAATACACCGCTTACAAGAACAGGGACATATTGTTGCTATGGCTGGTGACGGTATAAATGATGCTCCTGCCCTCGCACAGGCTGATATTGGTATTGCCATGGGTACAGGAACTGACGTTGCCATACAGAGCGCTTCGTTGACACTACTGCAAGGAGACTTAACAGGAATCGCTAAAGCAAAAGTACTGAGCCAAAAACTACTCCGAAATATTAAAGAGAATTTAGGATTTGCCTTTATCTATAATATCCTGGGTATCCCCTTGGCTGCTGGCCTGCTCTATCCAAGTTTTGGCATTCTATTATCTCCAATGATAGCTGCTGCCGCAATGAGCTTTAGTTCCGTTTCCGTGATCTTAAACTCGCTACGTTTAAATCGTGCAAGCATAGACATAGATAAGAAATAAGCAAAAGAAAGCTGTTTGATAACGAGGAAAATGGATTATTAGCTATATTCGCTGTTGTTAATGATATCTATTAATTAGCCTTATGCGCAATATACTTTTAATACTAGTGTCGGTCATCGTTACGCTGGTTTGTGTCAGGAATCCACAGACCGTCAATATCGATCTTTTTGTCGAAAGCAAAATAGCGTTATGGAAACTCCTGCTCACATTTTTCGTGATGGGTGCTGTCTTTATCTTTCTATTAAAAGGAGGTAAAAAGAAGCAACAGCCGGAAAACACCACCGCTTTCGATGAATCAGCAGACGAAAATGAGGAACCGAAATCCAAATTATCCGATGAGGATCGCGATTTCCTGTCTTAGAAAAAAATAAATAGCTAAAAATGAAGGCCTAAACACATTAAACACATTTTTATCCTATAAATAGTTGCGTAGAATAGAGATTAACCCTATCTTTGCATCACTTCAAACAAGGAACGATAGTTCAAAAAGAAAGAAGTAAGATTCCGTAGCTCAGCTGGTAGAGCAATACACTTTTAATGTATGGGTCCTGGGTTCGAATCCCAGCGGGATCACAGAGTATCAAACAAAAGCGCACTTATAGTGCGCTTTTGTTGTTTAAGGCCGTTTTTACGGCACTTTCTCATAAAAGCCGTATCAAAGTAAATCAAAATATGTCGATCCTTATGGTGACCCATTTGGTGACCCAATTTAAAAGCCGAAATTGGGTCACCAGATTTCCATAAGAACTTGTGTGGCGTGAGTTTGAAGGACAATCAATGTGTTTTTCCGGCAAGGAGCCGGGAAATTTTTGATCACCTTTAATGCTTACACAATGAAAAGCAACCAGAAGCTTTTGATCATGTTTTGGCTTAGGAAAGGCAAAACGACAAAAAAGAGTGGCACAGCTCCACTGTACGCCAGAGTAACAATCGATGGCGAAGATGAAGATATCTCCGTTTCCTTAAAAATTGCTCCTGAATATTGGGACACAGAATCAAAAAAAGTTACCGATCCCACCACTGAGGGCAGAAAGGCTAACCTCGAAATTGCCCAGGCAGAAATCGACCTTGATCGCTTTTTTACAGTGCTCCAGTCACAACATGAAAGGGTAACACCTTTGATGCTAAAAAAAGCATACTTGGAATACAGACATCCATCAAAAAAGATTGTTGCCCCCACTGCTGTCGATCATACCCTGCTTAAACAATTTGATTTATTTATCGAAAAATTTGACAAGCAAGTTGAAAAGGGTCTGCGATCTAATGAAACCTTAAAACACTGGAGAACTGCAAGAAGTAAAGCCGAGTTATTCATAAATCGCCATTATCAACTTGCAGACATTTCCTTGTCAGAAATACAGTTTTCATTTGCCGAGGAGTTTCATGACTTTCACACCTTATTTGCAGATCATACTATTTCCGAAATCACGTCACGAGGATATTTAAAGAAGACCAAGCAAATCCTAACAGGCTGTTCAAACAGGAATCTGATTCCCAAAAATCCCCTTGCAGGATACTGCTGCACTGTGAAGGAGAAAGAAATCATCCCATTGGAAATGTTTGAAGTACAACAAATACTAAATAAAGAACTTCCAATTAATAGACTTTCTGAAGTTAGGGATGCCTTTATATTTCAAATTTTTACAGGATTTGCCTTTCAGGATCTTTATGGTCTGACTCCTGATAATATAGTATTTGTTGGTCAAAAAGGAGAAAGGTGGCTTATCAAGGATCGTGGCAAAACCGGCGTTGTAGAAAAAGTTCCTGTATTACCGATTGTCGATGAATTAATTGACAAATATAAAAATCATCTTTATTGCAAGTCTAATAACGTTTTAATGCCTGTTAATAGTAATGAGCGGTATAATGGTTATCTCAAAGAGATAGCAGTAATATGCGGCATAAAAAGAGATTTAAATACCCATTTAGCACGCCATACATTTGCACACCTGATGTTAGAGGCTGGTGTTCCTTTGGAAGATGTGTCCAAAATGCTTGGCCATAAAGACCTCAGAACTACTAAACGTTATTGTCGGGTACAGAATTCAAGGGTCAGTGAAAACATGGAACTTGCCAGACAAAAATTATTCCTTGAAACCGGTCAATTAAGAAAAGTCGGATAGTAAAATATTTAAACTAAAAATCGGCATGCTCAAATGAATGGCATGCCGATTTTTTTTGTCGTTTTTCAAACAACACACAAAGTTAGCCCCAGTTTCTGAAACGGGGCTAACCTACAATAGCCCCCCCGATGGAGATTCTGTTTTTTCGCACCCCATAAACCGCTTTGCTATTTATTACCTCAGCTGAAAAAACACCGGCAAGCCTGAATCCCCACCTTTCCCTTATTCATACTCTGGAGCTAAGGCAAGTGCATTGTTCACAAAAAACATTGAAATTATGCACAAGAAACTGTTTTCAGATTTTAAAAGCCTCGCGTCCCGTCTTTCCTACTCTGACGCACTAAATGTTATTATCAACAGCGTTTTACATCCTGCTTGTATTAGGGCTCACCAGGATTTTAAGATACCTGATCCTATCGGATTTTACAAACTAACAGTGAAGGAATGCGAAATACTCAAAAGTATTTTAATTGAAATAGGCGAACTTATGGAACGCGGCCATGAACCATTGGGAGACCTCTTTATGGAGTTTGTATCAAAGGGTAATAACGGCCAGTACTTCACCCCTATGGATATTTGTAGATTCATGCAACTACTCGTTTTTGGTGATTCCCAAGGAGAAAACCCAAAATCCGAAAATGTCCATGACCCTGCCTGCGGGTCTGGCAGGATGCTACTGGCTGCAGCAGTAACAAATAAAAGCCTTCACTGTTATGGAACAGACGTCGACGATCAATGCTGCCGGATGGCTGCTGCAAATATGATTTTACACAATCTTATTGCAGATATTACCTGCGGCAACGAATTAACTTTGACATATAGCCACGGATACCTGATTCGCAGGGAGCCTATATTTAAAATTCCAACTTTGCATATTGTAAAATATGTCAAGGACGAGACCGCAAAATCACAACCTGAAAAAATGATTCTTTCCACTCCCAAAAATGAACATGATAAATTGATACAAGGATCATTATTTTAAATAGAAAGAGTTAGGGTGCAAATGCACCCTAACTCTTTCTATTTCCGTAATTACTTCCAAATCCAATGCCAGGCATACATCTTCCAGTCCCGGATCTTTTTGCCCTTTTTGCCGCGCCACTTTATCCGTTGATAAAACTTGTAAAAATCTACGGCCATCTTCTCCGATGAATTATTTTGAGAGAACCAGATTTTTACATGAAAAATATCCGGCGGAATATCTTTACCCCTTCCTTTGTTATTTTTTATAACTGACGGCATTAGGGTTTGATGTTTTTATTCGCTTCTAACATGGCATTAATTTTATCACCATCGTAATACATTGTACCGCCAATCTTCTGAAAAGGAATCGTCTTTTGTTTTCTCATGGTCTGTAGTGTTCCGGGACAAACGTTGAGCAACTTTCGCACCTCCCGTGATTTGATCCATCGTTTCTCAGCACCTTTGTTATTGCTTCTTATTAAGGTTTTCAATTCAAATAGTATTTCCTCCTTGAAAGCCCGCAAATGGGCTACTGTAATTAACTGTTTATCATCCATTTTACTAATCTTTCATTATTAAATCAAACATTACAACATAGTTCAAACCTGCTCCCTCTGTGCTTACTCATAGAGGCCCGGTAAAAAAGGTAGCCGTATTCACATAATTCCCGAATTGCTTTCCGATAGGTCATCCTTCCGGAAATTTTTGCCTCCGGCATCACCTCCCAGGAAAACAGATAAATTGAATTTGTGCAGCCCCGTTTCAGCCAGATATTTAGTATTGCCATATAAACTGCAATATGAGCTGTACCGATCCGGGGATCGGAACTACACTTTTCAAAAAAGCGGTTCAAATGTATGGCTACCTGCACATTTTCAACTTCCATTTCCACCCCTTTTATCCAACACGCATTTTTACCGTTTGACTTTCCGTCACTTCTTCTACTTTAGATTTTTCTTTCAATGCGGCCTGGATTTGCTCCTGCCTTTTTGCAATGACTAGTGCCGGATGCTCCAGGCTATTATGAGTAGGGTTTGCTTCAATTTGCCGGATCGACTTTCCTACCTGTACCTGCAAAGATTCACCATCCCTTAATTTTTGGAGCAATTCATTCTTGAATTGGATATCCTCGATACCTTTTATCCCGGACTGCTCCAATAGTTTTTCGACAGAGAAGCCATAGGCTGCATTAAATACTTTTGGTCGTAAATTTCCTTCGGCATCTTTGTCATTGATATCAAGCATTACCCATCCTTGCTGCTTTTCAATCGCCCGGCCAGACAAAAGGTTATAGGCTTGCTTCATTGTCAGGTCTACACCCGGAATACTGCTATACAAAAGCGATTGCTGCTGCTTACTATCCTGCACCTTTAAACTTGCCCTGACATCCCTAAGCTGATACTGATCACTGCCATCTTTGCTGAACCAAAGCTCACAATTCATAGCAGACTTTTCATTAACCTGGAAAGTCACCGGAATTTTGAATTCCTGTTGATTGCTTTTTATCCGGACAGCCAATTGCTCTTCCAGGCCAGTGAACCCTTTCTTTTTCAATATGCCGTTTAAGTGCTCTGCATTTACGACACGATCCAAAGCATGGACTTTACTGGCTTTGTTCATTTCGTGGGACTTTATTAGTCGATAAGCCTTACGCTCAAACCAGTTTGGATAAAGAACCTTTTCGATTGCTCTTCTTTTCTCTCGAAGGATATTCAACTCCAACTGCTCGAACTTATTAGCAGTTGACCGGTATTTTATTTCCAGGCCTTCAAGGTGGTTCAGATAATCTTTTTGAAATTGCGAGCTTTTGATAATATCGTCCCCGAATTTAGATTGTGCTCGCTCCTGCCAGTTCTTCCAGTTCTGGTTCTCCTGTTCAAATCTTATTAAGCCTTCTTCCATGTCGATTACAGTTTTGCGTATAAAAGGACGCTCAATCGTTATGCCCGGATGCCACGACTTTTTTTCTCTTCTGGAGCGTCTTGTTTGACCTCGTTTTTTTGCCCTTCCTTCTGATCCTGCTTATGATGTTCGAGAGCATCCAGCTCCATTTTCCGCTTTTCATGCAGGCTTATCGGTCTCATGTCTTTATCATAAGCATTGATCGTATTAAACCGGGCATTGGCAACAAGATAAACCTGTTCCTGTGTGCCATTCAAAGCAACATATTTCGCGGATTGGATATTACCCCGCTTCAGGGATTCACAGAGCCTTTGGAAATTTTCGTAATCCACATTTTCGGCAAGAGAAAGCGCTTTTACTTTTTGCTCGACATCGAGGCCGTATACTTTTTCCGTTTTAAAATTCCCCTGTGCATCAGTCTTCGTAAAATCAATGTATTCCCAAGCTTCATACTTCCTGTTATTTTTAGGCTCTTTATAATCCACGAATGCAAAGGTTTTAAATACGCCCCGGCCCTGCATCTGATTAAAGGCTTCTTTAAAGGTTATAGTAGGATTAATCTTCTCTTCCTTCTCTCCTGTAATAACGGTAACCATCCGGCTGAAACGATAATTCCGCTTTAAATCCTCTTTGTCTTGTTCCCGTAAAATGATATCATAATTATCGGGATAATACATGCCCGATTTAGATCTGGTACAATTAATAACTGCTTCAGCGGTAACGCCCTTAAATTCCTGCTGAAATCCAATTGTAAAAATGTCCTGGCCTTCTGCCATTTTCATTTCCAGCTCATCATTGGAAACTTTTCCCATACCTGAATATTTGAGCGTTTTCGCTAAGGGAGACAGGTCCTCTACTTTTTCATTTTCTATTTCCATAACTATCTTTTTTAAATCCTGTTTATAATTATAATCCGAAATTATTTGTCCAACATTAAAGGGTAATGTTTTACCATGTTGCTCAACACCAGGGATAGCAAATGCCATCTCCATGTTGTTTAAGGCATTTAATACCGGCTCTAATGGGACGACTTTAGTATAATGATCACCGGTTGTCTTTTCATAAGATTCCATTAATGCATCAAACTCATTGTCGAAGGTTCTGATCGCCAGCAAGTCGAAATATTCGCTGCCGGTATCATAGCTAAGCAGGTACCGCCCTTCTTGCCTGCGAGCTTCTAAATAAGATGCAAGCCCGCCGGTATCTTCCGCCCTGATCCTCATTACTGGATACTTTGAGCGGTGATAATGGTCTTGTTTTTCACTTTTAACGAAAGGTGACGCCCACCGTTAGCCTCCATGAGCTCAATCATAAGCACTTTCTTATCCGGTATGGTAAACCTGGGAAGGGCAACGACGACCATTTGTTGGGAATTGCCCCGGATGAGCTCCACATTGCCTGCAAGCTGAACGGGAAGTTGTTCGACTTCTTGTTTTGCCGTTCGTTTGGCACTCTTGCTGTCCTTGATATAAAACCGGAACGTTTCAACGGGATAATCCACTTCAGAATTATTTTCCAAAGCAAACTGGAAATACAGCTTGTCGGCCTTATAATAAATTCCGGCGAGCGCCAGGTCGATATTGTATTTACTGTCCTTGATCCCCTTAATTAGCGGCTTTCGGGCTGCTATCTGTTCGGTAAGGTCATAGACCTTTGCCTCGTTGTCGCTTTTATAACTAAAGAGTGCGTCCGTGTTCGGATAATTCATGCTGCTACCAAGCTTTATGTTCAAAGCCTGCGGGTTGTCGGTATAATTAAGCAAGTGGCTATGCAGCTTGCCATCGGCAGTTACAACAGTAAGGTTGGTTTCAGCAAAACCTTGCTTTGCAGCTTTCACCTGCAAAATATTTTCAACCCCTTTTGCCAGTTGCACCAATACATCTTTGCTGCCCTTATCTACACTCTTTATCGCATAGGGATAAATAATATTGGTGGTCTTTTCATAGCCAATAAAAATTCTCCCTGGCTGAATGCTGCTATTTTGGACATGCTCAATCGACTGTTGCCCCTGGACCTTTGCCGCAGTCATGATCGTTATCAATGAAATCCATACTGCACAAATCGTTTTCACTTTCATCTTTGTTTATTTTTAAGTTATAAATCTATTTGACCGCTTCTTTTTGCTTCTCATCTTTAAGCATTACTTTATATCCAGCCTTGACAGTAACCTTGATCAGCTTTACCTTTTTACTGAAAAGGCTTTTGGCCGCTTCCAGCCCTGCACCTGCAGCCTGAACCCCGATATTGTCGCTCATCGTTCCGAAGCTCAGATCTTGAATAGCACGATCGGTTGACTGTTTGGCAACATCCCTTGAAATAGCGCCTGGAATATAAATACCATCTATTCCATCTATATCCACCACGGCAAGAGCAACAGGGAATAGTGATTTTTTAAACCTTATCGAAGAGATTGAAATAACCAGGCGCTCGCCGCTGAGGGCAGCCGTGCCAAAGACAAAATTATCTTTTGGTATCAGCCGGCCATTTACATAAATATCATTGAGTAGCCGTAATTTGACGGTAGAGCCATTGACGATGGTCTGCGTTTCATGGATCACCGCATCGACGGTATTTTGATCTTCTGCCTGCTGCTCTTCGGAATCGAGCGCATAAAATCCGTTTACACCTGCTTTATCGTCCTGCCCTTCTTTTTTGTTTTTTGGGCTGGATTCAAGGAGTGAAAAAATCTCCTTTTCATTTGCTGCCGATACCGCATAAACACTTTCTTTATTTAACCTGGAGGCTTCTTGTAATTGTTGCTTTACCCGCTCAGGATTTTGTATGTCCATGATTTTATCCAGTACGCCATTGATCTGATCCATTTCCGGATCGGTTTCACCACTGCCACCTTGCATTTGCTTCATTAATTGTTCCAGCCGGTCTACATCCTTACCATCCAAACCACTATTGCCACTGAAACCTAATCGCTGTTCTGTTGCCGTCAATGGCGGTTCCGGCTGTGCCAGTGCATGATTAAGTTGCTCCAGCCGCTGATAGATCTTTGCTTCATTCGGGTCGTTGTAGCCGCTGCCACCATAAGGCGACGTGCGAAGCGCCGGATATCCCTTTGACGGGACCGTCATACCCTGGTAAGCGTTGCCGGAATCATACTGTTGCAAGGCAAAATTGGGATCACTTTTTTGTTGCTGCCTTTGCTGTGCAGAATCCTTTGCTGCCCGATCATAAAAGCTCAGTTTATCCATGCCTTCATCCTCTCTGATCTGTGCATTGGGGACCGAGTTATTAATGCCTTTGTTTACTGGCTCCGCCGGCTTTGCATTTGTGGACTTCCCACCTCCCAAAGCCCAAAACATAAGGGTGAGAAAAGGAAGTACCAAGACCGGGAGCATGAGCAAAAACCTTTGCTTACGCTGCTCTGCGTTGAGTGCTTGTTTCGTGTTCATATTTTATCTGTTTTTGTAAAGCTGTTCCACCAGTTTTATACTATCCTGCAAACCGGGTCGAAGGCTAATGATATTATCGAGTTTAATTTTACCGTCTTTCGTCGCTGCAAGGCTATCAAGGTATCTGCGAACCCTTTTTATTCGTTTTAGGGCGCCATCTGTTGCAGAATCCGTAACTCCTGATTTTTGATGCTGCGTCACTTTCGGCATTTTAATAGCACCTGCATCGGCAATCACCCGTGGATTTCTATCAAATCCACCGACGATCATGGAGAAACTTACTGCCGCCATTGCCATTAAGAAAATAATCATAAGCGCGCTTCGTAATTTCGGAGGGCATCTTTGCGACTGCCGGTTCATCCAGGTAGCCCAGATATGCTGCGCTTTAATGATATTTGCCGCTACCGACCTGGCTACCTTATTTCTTGCTTCACTATGATCTCTGATCTTTCTTTTATTTAGTTTTATCATACTACCTAGTTTTAGTGCTTAAATCATCGTTCGCTATGGTCGTCCATTTCTCGATCAGGAAACCGTGAGCGTTGTTATCGCTCTGGTTCACAACACGCAGTTGCCCTTCTGTGATCAGGTTGCGTATTGTTATAGATGTTGGTCTTGTGATCTCCTGCCTACCATAGAACCGGAAAGTATAAGGTGCTGCATTTGTATTAACCAAAATGCTATCCACTGTAACCGTTTGGCTAACATTACCTGAGACAACATTGGAATAGTAATTGGATTCCCGGAGATTATCATAGGCTTGTTTTGCACTTTCATCAGCCAGGTAAAGCGCCTTTCTAATATTGGATTGATTGAATTTTTCATCCGGTGAAAGGGTAAAAAAGTACTGATGAAAGGTTTTTATGTGATCCCTGGCTTCTACAGGAATATTTTCTTTCCGATCTGCGGCATAAGCTTCCAAAGCTTTGCCATTGACAAGGACATAAATTTTACCTTGTGCCGTCTTAACCAGGTCCAAGCTTAGGTATGCAATACAGGCGGACAAAATCGTTAAGCCTACAATAATGATCAGGGCTAAACTTCTAATGCCTTTAAAGGCTGAATCTATATTTTTTGCTTTTCTGAACATCTTCTCTCATTTTCGTTATCACTGTTGCTCATGTTCTGTAATTGTTGATATAATTCATTAATAGCCTTTAATGACTTAGCCATTACCAGGATAAAAAAGACCAAAAATATCATGGAGCCTTCGCACTGCTATATTTATATATTCAGGGTTAATTTCGATGCCATAATAGGATCTGTATAATGTTTTGGCAGCAACAGCGGTAGTTCCAGCCCCCATAAACGGATCAAGTACAATATCTCCCTCCTTGCTCGACGCTTTAATACATATTGCCGGTATCGTTTCCGGGAAGCTGGCATAATGACCACCCATAAATGGCTTTAGGTTTATTACCCAAACGGAACGTTTGTTCCTCACAAAATTTCCCATATCATCCCTTTGCCATCGGTTATGTGATCGGGATAGTGATCCTTGGCTTGCCTTTCCATATTTAGGGGAGCCTTTGTTAATCAAAACTTTTCGCCCGTCATATGCTGCTGATTCCTGTATTGCTTTATAATTGAAGTAATACTTAGTAGACTTGCTCAGCAGAAATATATACTCATGGCATTTGCTGCACCGATCGGTCGTACTCTCCGGCATGGCATTTGGTTTGAACCATATTATATCTTGCCTTAGATACCAGCCCGCTTTTCGAAGTTCAAAAGCAACCGTCCACGGAAGGCCGATCAAATCCTTATTTTTAAGATCACTATGTATGCCCTTTGAAACTGTATCCATGCAAGCTATTGGCTTCCCGAATCCAGTAGGTGCTTTCCGCCCCCTCATGTATCCTTTCCTTTTGTTTGCCCTGCAAGAACGCCAGTAAGAATCACCCAGGTTTAACCATAAAGTACCTGATGGTTTGAGAACCCTCTTTACTTCATTGAATAATGTCACAAGCCGCCTGATATACATTTCCGGTGTCTGTTCTTGACCATATTGCCCATCTACACCATAATCACGAAGTTTATAGTAAGGCGGACTTGTCACACACATTTGTATACATTCGTCAGGTAATTCTTTTAACCGCTCCAAAGCATCGCCCAGCACAATTCTATTCAGTTCCATCTTAATTGGGTCAAGTAGTTAGTCTAAATTGTCTTATCATTATTGCTCTGCTCCTGTTTTCCTGAAAGCTTGTCTTTCATAAAGGAGCCCGTTTTGCCTGCGATCCGACCTATGGCACCTGTGGCGCCAGAACCACTCTCCGCACCGCTCATGCCCTTCCCTAAATTCTGTTTGAAATCCGCCAGGTTGCTTACCCCCTGTCCGAAGCGGCCGGCCCCCATTGAAGCGGAACTGAAAACAAGGGTTGTTATCTTTTGCCCCAAAGCGCCACCACCTCCGGAATTGACTACAAAATTTGCCACCGAAGGAACCGTGAAGTAGCCAACAATACCGATGATCATAAAGATGAGATAGCCTATGTCTGTATCGCTGAAGAAGGTATCTCCAGCCTGCTGCACCTGGCTTGAATCAATTTTTAGCATGTTTTCCTGAATCTTACCGATGATAGCGCCAAAAATATTGGCTACCGGCAGCCATAGAAATATGTTAATGTATTTAGCGAGCCAGGCAGTAAGTGTATGCTGGAAGCCATCGAAGACGGCCAGGCCGAAAACCAACGGACCGATGATGGCCAGGACGATAAGTTGAAAAGTCCTGAGCGTGTTAATACAAAGGGCTGCGGCTTCAAACAGCACCTTCAAAACCTCGCTCATCCATGCCTTGATCGAGTTTTTGAAATTGTAATATACCTTGTCCATTGCAAAGGATATATCGCTGCCTACACTCTCAAAAAAGTTTTCGTCCGGAACCTCATCGGTATCTTTGAGGCCATGCGTATATTTTAGCCACCGTTCTTTATCACCGGCATTATTTTCGCCTACGTACATTTTCCAATGCTTGCTATTCTTTATAGCTTCTTCCTTTTGCTTGAGCAATACAGCAATTGCTTTATCAGAGCCTTCGATCATTGCTTCCGTACCGCTGACGGTGGGTTGCATAATACCATTGATCAACGCAATGACATAGGGAAAGCTCATGATACAGAAACCAAGCACAAAAGGCCGGAACAGTGGATAGAAATCAATAGGTTCCGCATTGGCAATTTGCCGCCAAACCCGCGATGCGATATACCATAAGGCTGCAAAACCGGCAATACCGCTCGCCACACCAATCAGCTTCTCACACAGCGGCATCATATCCTTATACAAAGTATCCAAAACACTATGCAAACTTTTAATCCGCTCCGCTGCGCCCTGGGCATTGCTACAATAGGGCAATGCCAATCCCATTACCGTTATTAAAACGGCTTTCATTTTATTTCTCATACCCAATTTTTTCTATTTCAAATTATATATCTGTTGCATCTGGTCCGCATCACTTTTCTCCTTGTTGCGTTGGAGCACCAACAAGCTTGTCGAAGCATTGAAGCTTTTAAGAAAGGATAGTTTCTCTTCCATTTCCTGGTAAATACCGTCAATTGCTTTCAGGCGTTCATCGTCACTCATCCGCAGTTTTCCCGAGGTCACCACATTGGCAAGCTCATCCAGGTTACGTAAACTCAAATTGAGCAGGTTAGCATAGACCGATCCGATATAGCGCACTTCGTCGGGCCGGAGCAGGTTACTTTGTTTAAACCGGCCAAAAGCGTTCTTGTATTCTTTAATCAGGACAATCTGGTATTCGATGATCTTGCCTACCTTATAATATTTTTTTACCGTGGGGCTTGCCTGCATAAGGCCATCGAGAAAG
This sequence comes from Sphingobacterium sp., assembly GCA_031277685.1. Classification (GTDB taxonomy): domain Bacteria; phylum Bacteroidota; class Bacteroidia; order Sphingobacteriales; family Sphingobacteriaceae; genus Sphingobacterium. The sequence goes on from JAITLV010000126.1 coordinate 134,328, forward strand.
GTTTTGTGCAGGCTGAAATTTCCTTCAGAAAGGTCTTTGATCGTGGAATATCCGCCATGTACAATATCATATCCTTTCTTCAGATCGCTTAGTATGGATTTAAGCTGTGCAAGTTTTTCGACATTCAGTAATAACTGAACTACTTCCGCTGCTTGTGCTCTGGCTTTAAAGCTTCCTGTCCCCAGGATAAACAGTAAGCCAATTAAAAGTATCTTTTTCATGGTCTGATTTATTTGATGCCAAATATTAAATGGCTTTGCTCCGCTTCGCGCTGGTCTTGTCGCCGGGAAGCCAGCAAGGAAGTAATTTGATTTTTGAAATGCTTCGCAAACCGGTAGTTATCTGCCATATTGCGATGCAATAGTTCAATCCGGTTAAGTCGCTGATCATCTTTCATGGTAAGATTGTTAGAAAGCGCCACATCCCCTAAATCATCGAGGACATTGCGGCAGTTTTCCAACAGCCGCCCGAACACGACCTTTATATATTGCTTTTCTCTTTCGTTCAGCCCTTGGGCATTTGCAAGATTGCTTATAACCTGATCCTTCAATTCAAGGATAGCCGTCTGCATCTGTTCGATCTCCGTAACCCTGGGGTCCCTTTTTATTGCCGGGTTGACCGTCGCCAATGCACCGAAAAAATCCCGGTGCAGGTTAAATTCACCGTTTTTGATCTGGCTGATCGTACCCAGCCCTTTTTTACCGATGTCATATCCTTTTTTCAGATACTCACTGTAAATCTTTAAAGCGGCGATCTGCTCGATCAGGTATTTTTTCTGCGTTTTCTTTTGGCGGAACCATTCTGAAAAGTTTTGCGCATCTACTTTCGTTGTTCCCAATAGGAATAATAGCAGGATATAAAATAGCTTTTTCATACAGAAACTATTAAGGCGTTAAACCATACCATTGTCTTATCTGCCGGGCCTCCTCTTCGCTTTTGCTCCGCTGAACACTCAACATTACATTTTCAGCGTTAAAGGCCCGTAAATCCACGTAATTAGCGTTGATCTTATCGGATACCTCGTTCATAATTGATAAGCGGCTTGCATCTGCCATTTCTGTTCTGAAAGAATTGACCACCAAAAAGAGCTGATCCAGGTTCTTTACGCTTTGATCCAGTATACCGCTGTATACTTTTCCGATATATTCAATCTCCCTTGGCGAAAAGTGGCGGTCGCTCTGTATCAGTGACCATGCCCTGCGGTACTGCTCGACAAGCCTTGCCTGTGTTGTGGTGATTTCCTTGATCCTTTGATAATAGGCGATCAGTGAACGTACCTTTTTGAGTTCATCGAAATACTGCCCATACAACTGCTTTTGCTTATCGGTCCATTCTGATATCTCCGTCAGCTTCAATTTCGCCATTGCATTTTCAAGGACTTTCTGGGCATTCTGCAACCAGATGACTTTGTTCTGCTGCCGCTGTATTTTTAGGTCTACCGCTTTAATCACCTTTTTCACGCCGGCTTTGATAATTTCCAGGATAGCAAGCTGCGCATTGGCTTTAGATACCGGCGCGAGCATGAAGACCGCCAGCACTAGTGACATAAATATTTTTCTCATGGTCTGAAATTTTAGTTTAAATAGTTCTCTGCAACAAGCCGGGTAATGCCTGCCTCCATACTGCCACATTCTGCTGCAGCCTGCAAGACTCTCACGCGCTCTTTTCCTTCCGTTGTATAGGCCAGGTATTCTTCCTTGCAAAGCTCATTTTTAAAGACCCTGCATACCTGGCCGCCCAATTCGATATAGATCTCCCGCTCATCCTTATTGACCGAAAGCAACTGTGTCTTTGCCTTTTCAGACATGCCCAGGGCAGCCTGGAGCTTATCGAACTTGTGCAGGAACTTGCGCATGTCCATCATAATTTTAATATCGGCATTGTTGATGATGGCATCTTTAATGATCGGGGAACTGATCAGGTCATCCAGTTCCTGGGTGATCACTATCGGTACGCCATTGAATTTGCGGATAGTCTTAAATGCATATTTCAAAAATTCTGCCATGCCACTTTTCGCAATGGCAGCCCAAGCCTCGTCAATGGCAAGTACCTTTCGCGTACCGGCGAGCTTGCGCATCTTGGAAATGAACATTTCCATGATGATCAGGGTCACGACTGGAAACAAAATCGGATTTGACTTGATATTATCCAATTCCACGACTATGAAGGGCTGCTCCAACAGGTCCAGATTTTCTGTAGCATTCAATAAATAATCAAATTCATTGCCCCTATAGTATGGCCGCAGCACATATAAAAAGTTATCGACATCAAAATGCGTATCCTTAACCCTGTGTTCCTTTAATACCTCTTTAAAATCTGTTTGCAGGTATTCATAAAAGGTATTAAAACAGGGAAAAATGGAATGATCTGTTTTAATGGAAGTATAAAAACCAGCAAGCGCATTGGATAAGGCTACATATTCCGACCGGTTGAAACTATCGTTTTCCTGTTTCCATAGCGATACCAGTAACGCCTTCAAACTTTCCTTTTTCTCCGTATCGAAATCCTGTCCTTTGGGTAAATAGAATGGGTTAAAACTGATCGGGTCACTTTCCGTATAGGTGAAATAATATCCCTGTACCAATTCGCAAAGTCCCTTATAACTGCCCCCGATATCGACTATAACGCAATGAGATCCGTTAATATATAAAGTATTTAATATATGATTAAGTGTCATGCTTTTGCCTCCTCCGCTACTGCCGCAGCAAAGCACACCCATGTTGGAAGTTATAGATCGCTTGCGTGGCAAATCGAACAGATCGATATATACCGGTTTACCGGATAACCTGTCACAAAACCGTATACCCGTTTCTTTGGGGTCGCTCCGGTAATTGGATTCTATATTGAGAAAACAGCTGGCCTGTTCTGCAAAAGTGTCGAAACACTCGTTATAGGGCAGATCGGAAGCATTACCCGGAATACCGGCCCAGAATAGCTGCGGGGCGCCGGATGTTTCCAGCTTGGCAACAGCATCAATACGGGACATGGCCGTCGTGACCTGGTTTCGTATGTTTTTCAACTCGTTTTTATCCTCACTCCAGACCAGGATATTAAAATGGCCCTTGACCGGTAAACGCTGCTCGCTTATCGCTTCATTCAAAAAATCATTGGTAGCATCCCTGCTGATCAGGTTTTCCCTGGAATAAGCAGAAAGGGATTGTAGCCTGAGCCGCTTGCGTTCCAGTTTTTGCAAGGTCTTTGCGGAATCGTCCACAACGATATACTGGGTATAGATATGGTTGCAATGCAACAATAGCCCCAATGACCCAGCAAAACCGATACTGAATTTGGTCTTGTCCGTTGAGTATTTATCATAATTGATCCTGCTGCCACATAAGGCAGGCAGATCGACCGCATCCGCCAAGGTATAAAGCTGGCAATGTTGCCGCCCAATACGCATTCCGTCCTTATCAAATTCCATGTCCTTGATCAGTATAGGATCGTCCGATGTAGACAGAAAACAATACTGCTCGATAACTCCTGATGATTTTGCGGAACTTTCCAGTTCCGCTCCCGTAAGCCTCGATAGCTTCATCAACCCCGTATCTTCGAGGATCTGACGGAACTGCCCGGCAATATCCTCAAAATCGGAAAGCATAGCAGGATTCAAGGTCTGTTCCGGCACGATACTGCTGCGGATCAGGTTCGAAAACATGGAGCTGCTTAGTTTTCTGCCAACCGGTTTTTTGGTCAGGAAAATGTAACAGCTATGATCCAGGTACGGCCTGCCTTTAAAATGCTTATCGGCGGAGCGTTCCAGAAATTCCTTTTTCGAATCAGCTTTCGTATCTGCTTCATATCGCTTGGTAATAAACCAGTCCTGCTTGCACAACGTGCTATGTTTAGGTAATACCTTAATCGCTTTGACCCAAGCCTGATGAATATTTTCATATTCTTCTTCAGAAAGGGTAAATATCTCCGGCAGCATTGCTTTAAAACCAATGGTAATATCGCCTTGCTTACTAAGGATACAATTGTGTTCTATGCCCAGTATGGGCATGATGTCTGCTAACCACTTTTCCATTCTTCACATTTCAATTCATTGTGGCACTATTGCCTGGCTATGATAACCTTGGCCGAAGCTGATTTTTCTTTTCCAGTTCCTGCTCTTCTTGTTTTTTACGGAACAGTTCAAAGAACCTGGATGCTTCCTTTTCAGAAAGACGAACCAAATTTGCTTTATGTTCCTTTTGAACCGGAAATACCCTTACCGTTTTATTGATATCCACTTTGTGTTCCATTGCAACGCCTACCGGGTCTAATTTCAGTTCATAGGGTATTTCAAGAATGATAACATCTTTTGGGATCGAATAATCGCCAGCATCGAACCTGTATTCACTTTGGGATGGGATATGATACGCACATAGGTAGGTCGTTTCATCTTTGGTCTTGACCATATTATTGAAATGAAGCATGCCGTTCGAAAAATCATCCTTGATCAGTAACTGCCTATTTTTCCAGTCAACGACAAAAATGTGTCCTGGCAAAAGCTCGATTTCGGGAAGGCACCCTGAAAGCCGGTCCTTTAAGCAGGGTTGATTTCCGACGATTTCCTGATCGCTCATACCCTTAATTTGCGCCACCTCGTATCCGTATTTTTCCGCCATACGCTTCGGGTCCAGTTGTCCAAGCGGCGGTAGTGTTGCATTTACCATGTCTTCTATTTGCTCGCACATATGAAAATCCGGCATTACAATGCATTTTTCCCGCTTGTCGTATTCGAATTCATAAAAGCTTCCATTGTCATCCATATCCCTGATAAAAAGCTTATTACCCGGATCGCCAACTTCGCTTAACAGCAGTTTATTCACATCTACATAGTAGTCCGTACCATGCAGGCTGTATATCGGTAGTCCATTTTCTTGTTCCATTTTATTTCCTCTTTAAATTGCGGAATATCCTTCTGCTATTGCACCTTACCACATGGGGTATATTCCTCTTTGCCAGCTCTTTTGTTAATCCATGTTCTCCATACTTGGCGCTCATGGCATACACTTTCATTACAAGTACTGTTCCCCCGATCAAGGCAAGGCCAACACATATAAATGCAGGGATGCCTATTGCGTACATCGTTCCGAAAAGGATCAGCATAATGAGGATTCCAATAGCTAAATACCAGATGTATTGCGCACGAAGGCCTTTGAACTCTATGGATTTATTGATCCCTTTATTGACGGGATAGACACTATTAGCCATCTATTATTGCTTTTTACTAGATTGACAGATAATCATGAATCCTTGCAATAATCGCATGCCTGAGCCGGTTATCGGTGGTCTTATCCTCCCTGAAATCGAAGGTGACAAACAAGTCATTACAAGCCTCTATTATATTGATGCATTCAAATGTGAGCACGCCCGCTTCCCTGAACCTATGATAATGTTCTGGAAAATCCTGTGCGATAACCTCTTTGATATAATTATACTTCGAAGGCCGCAGCTCTCTTGTCAACTCCAATAAAGCCAGTTCTTCAATCGCATGGCCTTCTTTACCCGACGCAATGAGATCCATAACCAGAGGCATTGCTTTACTTATCTTGTCGTCGAGATAGGTTGAAACCGAATAACCATCCTTCAGTGTAAACATTAAGTCCGGATTATTTTGAATAATAAAAGCCCATAGCTTTTCTCTTAGATTATTGTACATATCTCATTTTTTAACTAACTCCAAAAAAGGCTGAAATAATAGTAGCCACAACGACCAGGAAAATACAGCTGCCAAACCATGCAGCAGCTACTTTCGATGTATCCGGGTCACCGCCATTCCATTTCTGATAAACTTTGACTGCACCGATCAAACCAAGCATAGCACCAACGGCATACATAAGCTGCACCCCGGATTTAAAATAATTCCTGACCTCCTTGTTCGCCGCTTCAATGCCTGTCTTTCCATCCTGGCTATAAGCATAAACACTAAGGATTATTAATAGCAAGGCAAGTATGCCTGCTTTTTGGATAAAAGAGATTTTCTCCTTTCCTAACTTCACCATTCCCATCTTCACAATTTTTATCTCTTACACAATATCCTTTCGAAAGTAAAATGCCGGCAGGTGCAGCCCTCCGCACCTATCATTTACTATGCACCACCGACATCTGTAATTTTCGTTTTCCAGGCTCCCTGCAAACCAATGCAGGGAGCGGGAAAACGGCTGCCATGTCCCGTACACACATGCCCTCACCATCTATGGCAGCAATACCATGCGGGGCAACCGCATCATCTATTATCCCTCTCCCTCATTCAAGTCCTGGCTGCCCCGCGATTTCTTTATTGAAATATGGAACGTTCTGCTATGCGCCCACGATAGTTAAGTTTCCAATGGAAATTGAAATGTTCCAATGCGATCTCTGAAAAGATCAGCGAGCCTACCCACTTCAACGTTTTTTCGAAATTGTTTTCCGCGTACCGGGTGAAGCCCGGCCATGAAGGGGACGTATAGCTGGTAAACGGATAAGGTGCAGACCCTGCTGTTACTGCAATGCCTTTAACACATGCCTCCATTGTCATCTGATCGGCATAAGTAACCGACTGCCAGCCTGCAAAGCGGGTGTGCTTCCACATCTTCATCCTTACACCGGTTGAAGCATAGAATACATAACCTACCCGCCAGCGGTGATAATTCATTTTTACGGTACGGCCATTATGTTCCGGGAAAGTATCGCCATTATCCCCGGCATAAATATCTTCACCCACCTGGCCCCAAAAATTGCCTACCGATGATGAATTCATACTACATATTGGAAGTTTTGCTGGCCCTGTATACTTATCACCAAGCTCTCCCCATCTTGGAAAAGGGATGCGTTTAAAAGAGGTCAGATGTACTTTTGTTCCATCAATCTTCAATGGCTCCACGCCAGCTAATACCTCTTTGGCCGCCCTTGCCGGAATAGCATAGGCTTCTCCGTTTTCATTGCCGGGTTTAAAAGAATAAAGCGTGTCAGCAATCTGGATATATCCGTCCTTACTCAGCACCGTTGCAAACCAGCTATCGGGACAATCCAATAGTTGATTACTGTTGATCAGTGAATCAACCGTCGGCGCTCTACGGGTCTCAGACGTATCGGCATCAATTTGCTGGTATAAGGTTCTTAGTGAAGTATAACCAACTTTGTTAAAGCTCCGCTCCCAATCGTTAAGCTTTTCCGGGTTTTCATAGTTATCATGCAGGGTCTTCATCGTAGCATTAAAGATTTTAATGGACGGAAAATTGAGCCATCCGTTTGCCACCGTAGGTATTGGGCTAACGACTATACCAGGATCATCCTTTGAGAATGAAAAGGCCGCTTTTTGTGGCAATAGGTCTACCGACTGTTTACAGGCGTACATGGCCGAAGCGCCCAACACAGCTACAGCGAGCATAGCAAAGATTTTTGTTTTCATGTTTTTACGATTTATCAAGTTTTATTTTCAGAATGTACTTTTACTGCTCTTCACTCAATTTTACCAGCGAATCCCATTGCTGATTCAATTCATGATCGCTAAAAGTCACCCCACAGATACTTTCAGAAGCGGGAATAAGAAAGTTATTAATAGCATGCTGGACGGCAGGCTGACTTAACCCGTCATAGTTTGCCAGTCGATGACGGAACTGAACAATCAGTTCCTCTTTGCTGACCTCTTTGCCTGCCGCTTCCAGAATGCTGTGGCGTATCTCTTCCGTCAGCATATCCAAATCCAGGATACTTCCTTCGCTGTACTGATCGGAACCTTTTCCTAATTTTGTTCCTTGGAACTTCGCCTTTAAGCTTCTCCTGTAAAAGAAGATCAGATAGAAGGCATAATAAATAATCACCATTGCCGCAACTGCGCTCAAGTATGATTTCCAGGTAATGTTTTCTAGCATCATTTTTCGTTTTTGTTAGTTCTTAGTCGGGAATACATTTCCCATTTGTTGAAAGCAAAATTGCATAGGATTTAGGGGCAGATTTTACACATAGTCTGTAGCTTGTTCTTTTTTTTTTCAAGCTCAAATACGGTTTCGGATAGCATCAATAGATAAGTGTGGCTTATATTTTATTGTGTATTGATGGCTTTTGGATGCCTTTTTAAGAAACATGGGGATTGAGATAGAAAAGTGTTCTCTATTTTCTATGATTATTATCGGGCTTGATGTTTTTTATTTTACTTAAATGACCGTTAAAATGAAACCATGAGAAGGCTGATCCCATTTTTTATTTTGGGTCTTGACAAGTCTTTAAGTAGCTGCAAAAAAAAAGCCGCTTCATTATGGCGGCTTTTCGAAGAAGGTTAGATATGCTTCTGCTCTATTCTCTGTTCAAGAGCATCTTTCATTTTATCAATGTAGGGCGTGTAACCTTTTTTCCTTATGCTCATGGCGATAAGAGAACGGGAAGGGTCACTGAGTTTAATATTCAATAGTATTTCAAAGGCTTGAAATAACCGTTTTGCTGGGAAATTCCCATAGTTAAACCATCCTTTTTCATTCATGCCTAATAAAGCCTCTTCGAGTGCAGCTTTTGGACCTGTGAACACGACTTGTTGTTTGCTTTCTTTTAATAGCTCATCCTGGAAATTATCACCAGTATTATTTTTACGCTGAAGCCCATTAAGATAGTCTCTTACTTCTTCAAACGCCTTCAATTTTGCAACCTTATAACTATGTGGATTTGAAAATTCAGGGTCAATATCTGAAAATGATACTGGTGTCAAAGGAATAGGTTTAGGAGATCGGACAAAAAATATGTTATCCAGACTGGTTTCTCCCGACCTACAATAATTATAAATAAAGTTATGCTTCTCAAAATAAGATTGAATACGAGTAAGGGCACGATCAATAAAGATCTTCCTTGCCTTATGTGCGCCAACCGGGCAATTAGATTCGATATATAAAACCTCCTCATTATAAATAAGCTCCTTTTGAAATTCCGGTTTAATTTCCTTAAAGAAACGGATTTCCTCATCGGGGCTTTTGAAGGTGTAATCTGCAATAAACTCCCTTAATCTTGAAATTGCTTTTTCAGCAGCGTTGAACGATCGTTCCGCCTGTTGTAATTTGTTCTCAGAGGTAACTGCTAACTTTTGCAGGTCAGCTGTCAATTCCGAGAGCAATGTCATCGTGAAGTTTTCCATATGCTAGTGATGTTTGGTATACGTTTGATCAATAAACATTGGTAGTGCATAGAAGGCTCTATCCAACAAATGACTATAACTACCTTGACACAAACTGAGAACTGGTAGGGACAGATTTTGAAGTAAACGAAAGGCTGCTACTTTCAGATCGTGTCCCCCATTCCTGCCAAACACGCAGGGAAAGAAAAGTAATCGTATTACGAAAATAAAGGAATTGATTTTTATCAAATTCATAAAAATATCATAAAAAGACAGATGCGGGTACAGGTTTAAGTAAGACCTTAAGCTTATCCTTTCCAAAAAATTCTTCCGATGCATAACTGAGTTGTTTAAGTTTTTAATTTTTGTCTTCCAAATTTATAGCGGTTATGGAGCAATGTCCGTAACTGTAGGCGCCTGAAATCGCAGGTTCGGCGAATTGATAATTAAGTTGGCTATAAATACAGACGAATATGCTTACCTCTTTTATTTAAAAATGAGCGGCACAAAATTTCTTATTAAAGAAAGTGCCGTATTCATTGGTCTATCTTGCCGATTCATTTGCTATTCTAAGGCATTCAGATGGTAAATGTCGTTCATCACTTTTTTTGAACGCTTCGTGTATTAAAGTCTTCAACTCATAAAGGTCTTAGCTATATTTCTTCAGATAACCACGAAAATGAAACTTGAAATATATCCCGACCTGGTTGTACGTGTACCACAATTTCCACTCACAGCCAATTTGATCAATAGCTGGAATGACCTGAAAGATTCAATCCGGTACGGTTCGCCGGATTTTTATAATCTAATAAAAGATACGGCTGCCGAAGATATCAGAAATTTAGAACGGCCTATTCAACATTCCATTTGGAAATACTTTAACCGTTGCCGGTACCGGGCCACTCCCTACGGCAGTTTTGCCGGTTTTGGTATTGTTCCAGCAGGTCACAGGTACCAAAAAACTCCCCTTATTATTGACGATAAGCAATTGGTACATCAATCCATATGCTGGACAAAACATAAAGAGTTGCAGAATAGAAGCCCTTTGGACGGATCAACTATTCTTTTTGCTAACAGCAGCTATTATAAATTCAACGATTGCCTGCGCTACCTGACCCACAGTGAAGAAAGCGGTTTTGAGATCAGCGAGATTGATTATTTAACTGAAGTAATCGAAGTATTGGAAGCATGCAGAGAGCCGGTGGCTTTCATTCAACTGATGCAACAACCGACTTGGCGGGCAGCGAAAAAAAAGCTGATCAAAGACATGATTAGCGTACAACTTTTACTTACCGATACATCGCCCAATATTATCGGTCGGGATTATTTTAAACGATTGGACATAAGTAACGCTCCATCCTTACCACAATATGCGATCGCTGAAAGGAAAGTAATTTCGGGTTATCCGGCCATGCCTGCATTTCGTAATTTAAATAGCTTAATAGCCTTATTGGATACCTTGCTTACGGCTTTTAGAAGTCCGGCATTGGAGCATTTCAAAAATGAATATAATAACAAGTTTGAAGGCCGGCACCTTCCGTTAATGGAAGCACTTGATCCGGAAATAGGGATCAGCCTTTCCGCAAATGAGCAGTCGAAGCAGGACACAGATTTTATTGCCTCCTTAGCCAGGGCAAAAGACAAACCTGCAGCCGGCAAGCAAAGAGTTTTAGGAACATTATTTATTAAATCTGCTATTCAGGCAGGCACCCGCTCTATTGATCTTGAAAACCTGCAAGGTGTATTTGAATCCGGGCATGGAAAACTGCCCAATTCCATAGGCATGCTATGCGCTGTTATTGATGATAAATTGGTAGTAGAGCACCTGGGCGGTGCAACAGCGGTTTCCGTATTGGGAAGATACACAATAGCATCACCAGAAATTGAGGCGATGTGCAAGGACCTGGCGGATCGGGAACAAAAGGCCAATACCGACGTTTTGTTTTTTGACATTGGTTATATGTCTGAAATTGCCGTTGATAACGTAAACCGGCGCAGCCAGATCTATCCCTTACAGTTATCTATCCTCAACTATGACACCAGTGATCAGCCCCTGACCCTTGATGACCTTCTGGTGAGTGTTGTCGATGATGAGATCCGGCTCTATTCAAAAAAGTGGAAAAAAAGAATGGTACCCCGGCTATCCACCGCCTATAATTATAACCGCTCTGATCTTCCACTATTCAGATTTCTTTGCGAGCTACAGTACCAGGGACTAAAGTCAAACCTTTCATTTAATCTTTCCGATATACTGCCGGATCAGCAGTTTTATCCCAGGTTAGTTTACAAAAATATTATTGTTTCTGCGGCAAAATGGCTGGTATCCTATGACCAGCTTCAGGATCATATCAAGGCCGATCCCATAAATACAGTTAAAACACTTTTGGCTGGATTAGGTATTGAACGGTACGCGCTGATCCGGACCGATGACCGGACCTTATGTTTCGATACCGAATCAACAGAAGACATGGGCGAACTGCAATTCATTTTAAAGAAATTTCAGCGGTTTTATATCGAGGAAGGTTTTGTACCAAGCGAACCCATCGTTAAAGACCGACTGGACAGACCATACGCAAGCCAGTTTACAATTGCCTTATGCCATGAGCAAAAAGTTTATGACGGAATGAGTGCGGCCATATTGTTACCGGACACAAAGATCAGGCGCAACTTTCCCGCTGGATCAGAGTGGTTGTATTACGATATCTACATCCATCCCCTCCGGGCAGATTATTTACTTCAGGATAAGCTATCTATATTCCTGAAAAAACACCGGTCAAAAATCCGATGCTGGTTTTTCCTCCGATATAATAAGGACGGCCAGCATTTAAGGCTGAGAATGAAACTGCATCACTTACAAGACCTGGGAAAGATAATCATATCAATGGCTGATTTACTGGAAGCAGAACTAGACAGCGGATTGATCTCTGAATTCAAGATCAGCAGATACCAAAGGGAACTGGAAAGGTATAGCCCGGCACTCATGGAACCGACCGAACATTTATTTTTTACCGACAGCAAGTTCGTTTTGTCTTTATTATCATCCTTAACAGAGGAAGAGCTCAAATATCAGCTCTGCCTTGATCTGGTCCTCCGGATCAGGGATGCAGCGCCGATAGCTAAAGAAGTTTTTGACAGCATGATTAACCGGACCTGCGCTTATTTTTTAAAAGAACATAATGCGGATAACAAAACTTACAAGCAGCTAAACGAGCAATACAAAAAATTCAAATCATCAACCAGAATCTATCTTACACCAACATTAGATAATCAATTCACGGCTTTCGAATCAGAATTTATAAGCTTACTTTTTTCTTGTCCAGGGCCTGACCGGGAAAGGCTCTTTACCGATCTATTCCATATGCATATTAATCGGCTTTTTGCAGTGCATCAAAGAACTCATGAAATGATAGTTTATTATTTTATTGTAAAAAGGCTACAGTACGAAAAAGCTATGTTGAAAAGTAAAATAATAGCAAACTAAACCTTACCATACTTTTGTAACCATTTTTTTAAAGCGGGTTTATAGACCCTTCCCACTTTGATTTCCGGTCCAATGTGTAAGGTTACAGAATCCTTATTATAATCTTTGACCTGCTTGATATGTATTGCCCATGATCGGTGCACACGTATGAAATGGTCTGACTTTAATGAATCATAAAAATTAGTTAGCGACATTAAAGGCATTAAATGGGTTCCGTCCGCCAGGAAAACTTTACAATAATTGCCAAATGCCGAAATATAGGCGATGTGATCTTTCTGAACGATCCAATTTCTGGCTGTCCGGGAATCTGCAATGGTAATGGAATTACTTTTAAAACCTGGATCGTTGGTGGAGAGTTCCTTTAATTGCCTGCATTTTTCAATCGCTTTTAAAAACCGCTCATAAGAAAATGGCTTTAAAAGATAATCGACTGCGCCATATTCATAAGATTGCACTGCGAAATCTGCATGCCCCGTTGAAAATACGATCATTGTCTTGCCTGCCGCGATCTCCGCTAGTACCGCCCCTGAAATGGCTTTCATTTCCAGATCAAGGAAGAGGATATCCGGCAGATCATTACCGGCAAGTAAAAGGTCCCTGGCTTCGGCAGGCATGATTATACCGCCCTTATAAGTTAGGTCCTCTGTGGCATGGATATAGCTTGCCAGTGTATCTATGGCAGCTTGCTCGTCATCTACAACCAAACAGGACATTAGCATCATAACGGAATGACTATGTAAATACAAAAAAAATCTTCACTTTCCTCCACCTTCATGGTAAAGAAATCATCATACATATTTTTCAATCTTTTTCTTAAGTTATCAAGGCCTTGTTGATGAGAAATAACGCCCGTTGCATCCGCTTTCCAATTACTCATAGATACATGGAGCATTCTAGCGTCGTCGAACAATTCAAACCTTACCTTTTTTTTCGGATCGTTCGTGACACCATATTTGAAAACATTTTCTGCCAGGGTAAGGATAAGATGCGGAGGGATTCTATAAGCATCAGCAGGCTCGTTCAGTTTTATTTGCTGATTAATAGACACGTCACCGTGTCGTAGTGTATTGATTTTAATAAGGGTATCGAGCTGGCCCAACTCTGCATGCAGGTTCGCCTTACCATCCTCTGCCGGTTCAGCCATCCCATAACGAGCATATTCAGACATGTAAGTGATCATTTTATCTGCTTTGGGAGACATCCCTCTTATTTCAGCATGGATAAAATTCAGAGAATTGAATATCAGGTGCGGGCTTATCCTGGAATAAAGCGCATTGTTCTCCAGTAGCTTCTCCCGTTTGAGCATCTTAATAAACGTAAAGAACCCGAATGGGATGGCGGCCAATGCCGACACGATAATGACCCGCCAGCCGTAATTAACGAGTACTGGACGGCTTATATGAGCGAAGGGGTCATTAAACCCATGTATGGAGATTAGGTACCCGCAAATGGTAAGGGTGTAATACAGGGCAAAACCGATCAGGATCAGCAGAATCGGCTGGTATATCGTCTTTCTCTTTTCATAGGCCCTGGGATAAAGGAAATAGCAATTAAAAAAGAAAAAGAAGGTGTCAATAAGGTAAAACAGGCCGAAAACCCACCACTTTCCCCTTCCCCCGTTCAAAGTGACCATTTTATATTCCCCTATAATATAGGCCAGGACGATGAGGCCAAGGTATTTTACCCGGTTAAATATTGACCGAAATTTTAGTAAAAAGTAGTCCATTTTCCCCTTTTTGTGTCTTTAATCAATTATTTCGTACCGTTAGTGTATCATTTTTGGAATCGGCTTACTGGCATTTTACCTTTAGGTCACAATAGAATTATGAACAAAATTTCATCATCATGAAAAGCAAAAACCAAAAATCATTAAACCAGAGATCTGCTTTCAGATTCGGTAAAAACAAAGCCTTTAATACCGGCGCAAGCCCTTCTGTTTTTACCACCACTACTACCATTACTTCAAGCCCTACAATGACCTGTCCGAAGTAATCGGATGCTATTAAAGAGTTTCTTTGCTCTATAGTAATTTGTTCGACCTTTCTGGTAGATGTGTTATAAGGCTGGTGGTTTAATTACAGAGCCAGCCTTAAACTTTAAAATTAATTGAATATTTGTAGTAATCAGCCCTTAACCCCTTGATCTTAAACAGATAAAAATCTCAAATCTTTAAGATAAAAACCTGTATCACCTAATACCTTAATCCATTCCATTTCCTCACAGTGCTTGTAAAAGTGGCTTCTTTGAAGCTACAGGGGCATGCCATTCTTTTAATTTTCTTAAAATCAATTCTTATGAAAAAAACACTCTTAGCAATAACCTTGATTGCTGCAACTTCAATCCTTTACGCCAACAATGGTGAAACAAAAACCAAACAGGAAGAACAGCATACTTACTATGTAACCAGTCAGCAAACAATTGGTGGTGAAGTATTCTACAATGTCACTCCCAATGACCCCGGTTGCCCAAATACGGGAAGTAAACCTTGTGAAGTACTTTCTGACCAGCTGGCTGATGCAAATGGCCGTATCCCTCAATCAGCAGTGCTTTCTGTGGAATCTACACGACCATAGAGGTAAATGTGTACTACCTTCGAAGCGGCATTCTTATAACGAATGCCGCTTTATTTTTTTATTGCATTATAGTGCGTATAACCAGCACATCTACTTTTCGGTTACCTTTTTCAA
This sequence comes from Sphingobacterium sp., assembly GCA_031277685.1. Classification (GTDB taxonomy): domain Bacteria; phylum Bacteroidota; class Bacteroidia; order Sphingobacteriales; family Sphingobacteriaceae; genus Sphingobacterium. Next base: position 149,560 of record JAITLV010000126.1, read on the forward strand.
TTGTCAGTCCAGCTGCATTTAGTGACTTCTTGAGCTTTTGAAAATCCATCTTATCAACAGGCATTATAACCGATAGTTTCAATTGTGGGTCTAAGTCCGTTTCATTAACAATTTTTATTTCATGCTGAACATTTTCGATTCCTGAACGCAATGCATTATAGATTGAAGCAACAGTCTGATTCTGATAATTCACTGTATTCGGATCAATTTCTTCCAACTTGCTTTCCTGATCGGGTTGCCTGTTTAATTCACCTTTCCCTTTTTTTAGTATCCAACAGGGAAACTGCCTGCTTTCAACAATACCTTCAATTTTTTTGATTTCAGAAAAATATCTGTTCAAATCGGTTTGCATATATTTCTGCAATAGGTTCTTCGATGCTATAGGAACGCCAATTTCATAAGAAAAACAGTTATCAACATACCAGCTATCAATATCATTATAATCATTCGGAAAATATAAGGATAGACTGTCGGCAACCTCGATACTTACCCTGCTTTTTTCATAAGGCCGAATTCCAAATGCGCTCTTATACAAATCAATAATAGGCCGGTTATAGAACCTGCTAATGAATAGCCCGTTAATTGTATCAATCTGTGAGCTGCCACCACCTCCAAAGCCATGATTACTTCTGAAAAAAGCTGAATAAAACATAGGTTTTAGCGAAGGATGAGCTTTTTTAATGAGGCTATTCTTTTTAATATTAAAGCCATCCAACATTAAATCGGTCTTTTGCGACAGTAGGGCCTTTTCACCTGCGAGAACCTTTGCTATATGTTCTTTTGTGGCATTATAACTATTGGTACTTGCGATCATTTTATTCTTATAGATCCAGATATGATGGGGCGTACCGGCATGCGGAAAAATCGTTCTCCAGATCGTGTCTCCGTATGCATTAGGCAGTGTCGTTAAACCAATTCCTGGTCTGAGGATCTTCATCGCACTTACCCTTTTCTCTATGGCCTCTTTTTTTTCCCAGGGATTGACCATGATGATCTGTAATTTGCCGGAGAATTCTTTTTGCAATTGTTCCAGTTCAGGAATAGCACTTATACAGCTGGGACAACCTGTCGTCCAGAAATCTATGATAACTAGTTTATCGGATAGCATGCCCAATGAAAGTTGTCCATCGTAATTCATTAAATTTTGAAAGGCTAGATCGGGGACCGTATCACCTATACTTAATGCCCTGATAGCCGGCTGGGCATGCACCTTGCTGTATAGAACCAATCCAATAAATAAGATAAACCCTTGTATGATTTTATAATTAATAATTTTCATCGTTCGTTTTGTTCTATACCACTTAACCTTATTTCATTATCCGGAATCGGGAAGACATATCTTTTGTCATTTGGCGCCAATTCATATTTAACCCCGTCAATATAGCGTATCAAAGTCTTTGCGAACCTTGAATCTTTATTGAGCCGCCTTAGGTCTTCCCATCGAAGTTGTCCCGTAAAGGGCAGCTCTTTCCTACGTTCCTGAAGTACCTTAATCAGCAAAGCTTCCGGGTCATTGATGTCAAGAGGCTCAAAAGTTCCGTTACGATACCTGTTTTTCAGCAATAGATTTAAGTCCTTATTAGCCTCATCGACTTTTCCTATCCTTGCGCTTGCTTCGGCATGGATGAGTAAAACCTCATTAGTGGCAATACCTGCAAAATTGTTATTGGATGCTGCATAATTACCCCTAAATTGATAGTAACCACTTCTCGCCACGAAAAACAAACTTCTTCTCAGATCATCCGGTTCATACATGCTGTATAATGTTGTGTCTACATAACCCAATGCATTGGATTGTGCTGAAACTGCCCTCGAAAGGTTTTGTCGGGCATAAAAAAGGATTTCCGGGTTATTGGGATAATTGGGAAACCGGTAGCTGGAAGTGGGTGACACTAAGTTACTGTTGAAGTCCAGCATCATACTGAATTGTTTTAATGCAGCTGAAGAATAGTTATACGCCTGTTCATAATCCTCCATTGTCAGGTATATTTTAGCGAGCAAAGCATTTGCAGCAGCTTTAGCAGGCCTCATCTGGTAAGGGGTAGTGGCAGGCAGGCCGTCAATTGCTGATTTCATATCCTGAACCATTCGATCATAGGTCTGTGCTATAGTGGAACGGACTGACTTTTGATTGACATCCGAATGCTCTCTTAAAACCAAGCCAGGCAAGTTAAGACTCTGTTGGGAATAGGGCTGGCAGAAAGTTTGGCTTAGTGTATAATACATAAAAGAACGTAGAAACAAAGCAGTTGCTTTAATCCTGTCGTAATCGGCAGCGTTTGTACTATTCCTTTCAATTTTTGAAAGTCCGTCAAGCACAATATTGGTACTACTAACAAGCTGATAAGCGGTAGTCCAGTCTGCGCTCATACTGCCCGCAAATACATCTTTGCCCCAGATATAGGAATTTTTCAGGGATTGATCAGCGGCATTAAAATTCTGATCAGTCATAAAATAATTATCAGCACCAGATAAACCAATTCCAGGAAACTTACTATTAACCGCGTTATCATCATCTAGTATGGCTTGAAAGTCTTCCAAGGTAGTAGGCCTTACGTCAGAAAGTTTTGATTTTTCATCCAACCAATCTTCTTCCATATTACATGATGCTATACCTACAATTCCAGCCAATGTTACAAGCCGAAATAACCATACCTTTATTTTCTTTGTTTTCATAATATTCATTTATTGTAGTTGCCTCATAAAGTAGCTTTCAATCCAAAAGAGATAGAAAATGGTAGCGGCAGATCGTTTACATAATATCCTGCTACTACATCCGGATCGAGCCCTTTGTTATTTGCCTTCCAAATAATACCTATGTTGGTCAGATAGGTATAAAGCTGTAAGCTTTTGATCGGTGACCTGCCTGATCGTTTGAGGTTATAACTAAGGCGGATATCCTGGAACCTGATATGATCACCTTTTTCAACCAATACTTCAGAGTATTGATAGAACGAATTCTTGTTCAGGTCTTCTACCATTAGAACAGAAGGGATCGAGGTTATCTGTTCATCACCGGTTTTTTGCCACCGCCCTGAAAAATCTTGGTTTCCACCATAGCGAAGTATATCGCTGTAATTTAAAAATGTCGATGCCCTGCGAAAGGCATAACCTAATTTGTATCCGACAGAAAAAGAAAGTTCAAAATCCTTATAGGCAAAATCATTTCTCAGGTTTCCGAAAACGGTAGGTGTTGCCGAGCCATTATAGATCAATTCTTCAGGTTGAAACTTATTAATGATACTGCCATAATCTTTACTTCTTTGACCGTCTAAATACCCCATGGGTTCTCCGTTTTCCGGATCGAGCCCTGCCCATTTATAGCTGTAAATACTATTGATCGGTTTACCCTTGATACCGATTACGGGGGAAGAAATAGATGATGACGACAAGGGTACATCATAGCTGAGGATTTTATTTTTAATCGTACTGAAAAGTAAAGTCGTGTTCCAGATTAAAGATCTGTTCAGGTTCCTGCTCGTTAATTGTAGATCAAGACCTGTAGTTTGTGTTTCTGCTGCATTACCTGAAAAGGAATTAAATCCTGTTGATGGTGCCAACTCTATAGGCTGAATCAGGTCCTGCCCATTTTTTATATAATATTCAAGGCTTCCGGACAAGATCTTGTTTCTAAGATTAAAATCCAGACCGAAATTTATGTTCCTTACTTTTTCCCACCTAAGATCAGGATTCGGAGCTGTCAAATTGGTAATCCTGGGCAGGCCCGTTACACTACTAAGTAATGAGACACCTGTAACGTAGGCTGAGCCAAAATAGACATTTCCGTTATAACCATAAGTTGCTCTTAGTTTAAGGTAAGGTAATATTTCACTGTGGTAAAATCCTTCATTGCTTATATTCCAACCTAATCCGGCAGACCATAGAGGTGTAACTTTTTGATTGGTATTGACCCCGAAAATATTGGCACCATCACGTCGTGCGCTTGCAGTAATAGAATAAAGATCCTTGTAAGTATAACCCACATTGGTATAGTAAGAGATATAACGGTTTGTGATGCCATATACTGTTCCTCCTGGTGAGGGAATCCTTGCAGTACCAAATGGATGAACAGGAAATAATGTGGCAAAGTCAAGGCCATTATTGATGCCGCCAACCTCTTTCCGATACCCATAAAAGCTGCTGCCATAACCCTCTGTTTTCAGTTCCCTTAATTCACCACCTAATATTGCCGATAGTTGGTGGTCTTCCTTCAATGTTTTATCAAAACTTAATTGAGTTCGGATATTATTGGCATTCCAATCGTATTGTGCATTTTCCATAATTCCCCCATTATCCGGAACCCGATATTTTAAAGAGCCATCATCATTTATCACGGTAAACTTGTTGACAAGGTTTCGGGTATAATAAGACTGCGGGCTATTGTAATTTGTACTTTTGACCCTTTGGTGCTGGTTTTGAAATAATATATCAGCTTTAAGGAACGATGTGATCTTGTAATTAATACCGGCTTTTAAAACAAGATCGTTGATTCTCGTACCCCTGTCACTAATCGCTACTTCTGACAATGGTTTAAATGTCCAGTCTTTAAAACCTTTGTTCATCATTTGCTGCACATAAAAGGGGCGATAGTCTTTTATAATGGAGAGTGGTTCTCCCTGCTGATCCGCAAACTCAGCATAAGGATACATCCTTCCATATTGGCCTCCCATTGTATAACCTGACGTGTAGGCAAATTCATTATTCTGATCTGTCCTACTGATCGTATTGATGATACCGGCAGTGAGTTGTAGTTTCGGAGTAATTTGGTAGGTATTTATCGAATTGATGGTAAACCTTGAGAAGTTATTTCTTTCCAGTGCCTCTGCATTTTTATCCAGTCCTATAGAAAGAGAATATTTTATTTTTTCGCCTCCTCCACGTAGTCCAAGGGAATATTGCTGGTTTACAGCTTTCCGGTACATATACTTGTCATACTGTCTCCTAACATCATTTTCTTTTAATACCGCTATCTGCTTGTTGTATTGCTCTGTATTAATGCTGCCGTTCCTCAATTGGGATAACAATTCAACTGCAGGGGATACTGGCGTATAAGCGAAGTTATCGGCAAGATCGGCGTCAAAATACCCGTTGTTAAAAAGTTCTTCCTCTATGCCGATATAATCCTTGCTGCTTAAAAAATTGGGATCATAGTTAAGATCAGGCTTGTTTCTTATGCTTATATTACTATTCAACTCAATCGTTAATGGGCTGTTTAGTTTTCCCTGCTTGGTTGTTATTACGATCACCCCGTTTCCGGCCCTAGCTCCCCAAATTGATGCAGCAGCAGCGTCTTTCATAACCGTTATACTCTCTATGTCGTTGGGGTTTATATTGGAGAGTTCTCCTTCGTATGGAAAATTGTCAATTACGATCAAAGGAGAATTACTAACACCGGAAGAAAGCGAAGATTGTCCTCGGATCAGTAAGCCTGCACTTCTGGTTAATGGGTTATAGTTAGATACACGCATAAAAGACATATCCGTATATTGCAGACCGGGTACCATGCCGTTTAACCGCTCCTGGAAATTTGTCGATACGGAACGGTTTAAAATGGCACTGTCGACAAATACAAATGATCCGGTAACCCGTTCCTTGGGTATGCTCTGATATCCCGTATTTACGGTAACTATAGCCTCACTGAGCCGTTTATTAATGGTTGCTAGGCTGATCGTCAATTCGCCAGTACCTACAGGTGTTTCTTTAGGTTCATATCCGATCAGGTTAAATTTGATCCGGGCATTGACTGGAATATTCTCAAAGTTGAAAAAGCCTGCTCCGTCTGTCCGGGTCATTATATTGGTGCCGATCACGCTTACCGTAACTGAGGATAATGGGTTACCAATGCTATCCGTTACCTTTCCTTTTAATGGGCGCTGCGCTTTGCCCGCAGGCGCTTTTGATGAGTTGCCGGAACTGATGATGGTGATGATCTTCCCTTTGATCCGGTAGTCCAGGGGTTGATCTTTGAAAACTAATGGCAGCACCTCCAGGATTTCTTTTTCCTTTACGGAGATACTTACAGGCTTGGCCGTAGCGATCAGCTGATCGTTAAACATAAAGCCAAAACCACTTTGCTTACGCAATTCTTGCAGTACTTCCTTCATAGGCTTATTACTTACAGTAATGCTAACCTTTTGGGCGGAAGCAGTAAGGTATAAGGTCAGAAAAAATAGCAGTAAGAATAGGCTCCTGAGTGAACTGCGCAGGCCATATTTTTCCGGTACACCTATTACCCGGTGTGTGATGCACATAATTTTGTGCATAGTTCTTCGGGGATGAATTTTATAATTCATACATTTGTTTCGTTGGGTTTTAAAATTAGTTTGCTTTGAACGGTACTCTTTTTTTATCCCCGGCATGGCCGGAAGCGCTAACTTCCGGCTTTCTTATGCCAGGTAATAAACATATTTAAACACAAATCTTCTTATCTGTTCGTAACCCTCCTTCCTTCAAGCTTTAGCTTGATACCAGTTGCCACTTCCAATGATTGCAGCAACTCCGTTAGTGGCGTATTTTTGGGTAGTTCCCCGGAAAAGGTACCAGCCCCCGCCGGTAGCTTCACATCCACGGTAACGTCATACCATCTTTCGATCTGGCGCATAACTGCTTCCAAGCTGGCATTATTGTTTACAAAAAGGCCATCTTTCCAGGCCATGACATCGGCGGCATTTACATTGTCAACGGTAAGTTTACCTCCGCGTGAACGCGTCTGCTGCCCGGGATGGATAATAACCATGTTGTTCGCTTTTTTATCTTCTACCTTAAGCTTTCCTTCAAGCAGTGTTGTCGTAATGGCCGGTTCATTGGCATAGGCGTTGATATTAAAGCTGGTGCCAAGCGCAGTGACTTCCTGACCACTGGCAACAACTTTGAACGGAAAGTTTTTATTGGGGGCAATAGCAAAGAAGGCTTCCCCGGTCATTTCCATCGTTCTGGAAACGCTGCCAAATGCAGCCGGGTAGCGAAGCGTTGAAGCGGAATTCAGCCAGACCTTTGTTCCGTCAGGAAGTATTATTTTATACTGGCCTCCTTTGGGAACTTCAATTGAGTTCATATCGGTCGTGGATGCACCGGAAGTATTGCTCAGCTGGTAGATAATGCTGCCATCTTTCTGCTGCTTAATCTCCACACCTGATTGAGCGTAGACGCTTAGGTCCTTGTCGCTCAACTCTATTTTTTTTCCATCGGAAAGCGTAAGGATCGCCTTATTGCTACCGGGCTGGATGTCTGCTATCGCTTCTTTTGGCGTAATGGTGATCATCGGGCTGTTTCTTTCTTTGAACAGGAACAAGGATGCCCCTATCGCTAAAAGGGTAATTGCTGCCGCTGCATAGATGCTCCAGGAATTCTTTCTCTTTTGATCGGGTTGTAGCTTTTGTCTTAATTGATGCTTTACATGATGAACTAATTCCGCCATTTTTTCGTCCTGCTCTTCCCTTGGCTCCGAAGCCATAGTATGACTGATCAGCCGCATGAGCCTTTGCTTATCGTCTTCATTATCGAAACAATCAAATAGTTCCTGCAATGCTATCTCATCTATCTGGTTGGATAAGTACCTTTCGTATAGGTCGCGGATATGTTGGTCAGTTTTCAATCGCTGTTTTTATAGCCAATACGCACTTAGCATCCATGTCAATAGTTCAAAGAATAGAATTTTTCATTTTAAAAGACAACTACCTGTAAAAGAGGGTTTTTATTTTTATATACCTGAAATCAAAGCTGCAGCCATAAGTACGGATAATGCAGGATGGGCAGTAAAGTATTCCTTCAGGAAAGCATTTGCTTTGGTGATATGGTCATTGACAGCAGCTGTGGAAATGCCCAGCAGTTCACTGACTTCCCGGTAACTCTTTTCTTCCAACTTGCAGAGCTTAAAAACAAGTTTTCTTTGCGGGGGAAGCTGGTCTATGGCTTGATGCAGGATCAGGCTGTTTTCTTTGGAGTACAAACGGCTCTCGATATGGTCATAAGCCTCCTGCATATGGGCAAGAAAATAACCCTGCATCTTTTTGTCCTTTGCAGCACGTCTGAAGTTATCGGCGACCAGGTTTTCAGCAATGCGGAAAAGATAGCCTTTAATGGGCTTTTCAGGGTCAATACTTGCCCTGTGATGCCATAGGCGAACGAAGAGTTCCTGTAGGGTTTCTGATGCGAGATCGGGCGATTTAAGCAGCTTCAATAAATTACCAAGCAGTGGCCTATTGTAACGATCGTACAATTGTTCAAAGGCTTCATAGCTTCCTGCACGTAATGCCAAAAGCAGCCTTTTCTCATCATATAACCCAGGCTCACGCATTTTCTATTTAATTGGATACCACTAATTTGCAAATAATAAAATGCCTTTGCAAATCGGAAGATCTTTTTAATAAAATGCGATGGATTTGTTACTAATGCTACTCGTCACTTTTATGTACGGTAATATCTATAGAACGGTAAGGTTCGTTTTCCCTGGCACTGATGTTTTTGCTTTTAGGGACTGGCTTATCCGGTCCGACAAATTGAATATTGATATCATACCGTAAGGATATGCCCTTTGCTACCTTCATGGCAAATTCAACCGTGAATTTATCGTCCTGCTGATTGAGCCAGTTAATCTGATCGTCATCGAGAATAAAATGTTGCATGGACCAATCTACAATATTGGCATAAAGATGGGTCGCCTCAAGCTGGAGCTGGTTATCGTCCAATCCATAAAGCTCATGTTGTTTTAACGCTATGCCACTTGGGGTAAAAGGTACTCTATTCATAAACCGTTGAATATTAGATTGACAAACAATCTAATATAAATAATTTTTATTAAATTTACTACTATTGGGTAAAGTAAGGAATCGACAGGCATCTGTATTTGTAACTAATGGTAAACAGCATTATCACTAACGATAAACCGGTATATAACGACATATTTTTAAGGATCATCTTTTCTCTTTTCGCTGCGCATTTTATCGTGGTCTATGGCGATTCAGCGGATATAGGAACCATAATCAGGCACTTCAGCTATTATAATGCACTTATTTCGAGCTTTATTATCGCTTTCCTGGTACTTTATTACCTATGGATGATCACCCGCTACCTGGATAAAAAGCTGGACTGGTTCAGTAAGACCAAAGAGCGTATTTTGGCGCAGGTAGTATTGGGCATCCTCCCTCCTGCTGCAATAGCTGCGGGGCTTGCAGCTTTATACTTTCGCATGTACGGTTATTCCATTGAGGAAACAGCATATTTCTCTGCTGATTTCCCGGTGATCATGCTCTTTATCTTTATCGCCAACCTGTATTATTTCATCTATTACATGATCTTTCATTTTTGGCCGGCAAAGGTCAAGCAGGCTCCGGTACCACGCATGCATGCGGTGGCTCCAGAATCTACAATTTCTGATGATCCAGGTATTTTGGAAGTATTGGAGCAGCCAGCACCTGCTATTAAGGAATGGCGGGAAATATACATTGTCAATACGGCAACCAAAAGTATTCCCGTCAGAGCAACGGAAATCAGTTATTTCTATCGGACGAACGGTTGTAATTTTCTGCGCACTTTCTCCGGTGAGGACTATGCCATTACCGAGGGGCTTAAAGACATAGAGGCCCAGTTTAATCCCGAACTTTTCTTTCGCATCAACCGGCAGGTGATCGTCAATTTCGAGGCATGCTCCTATTTCGCTAACGGAGATAGAGAAGGATCTATCATTGTTGAATTGTCGCCCCCTTTAGTTGTTGATAAGGATGCAAAAAATAAAGCTATAGCGACAGTCAGCGAGGATAGGGTCAGAAGTTTTAAAGCATGGATGGCGAGATAGCATAATTTGAGGAATGGAAGCATTTCAGCTTAAAAAAACTACCTGGAAAGGTAGTTTTTCTGTTTTAGTCCTGATAATTGGCTTTGTGCAGTCGGATATCTGTTACTTCCAGTTAATTTTAAAATCCCTGAACTCATTACTTTCCTCCACGAAATCGAATGAATTAGTGCCGGGTACATGGTATTTTACAGGGAAATTGAAAAGCTTGACCATCTTCACTTCCGGTTCTACGCCCTTAAATATATACTTACATTTTAATGGGGCATCTCGAAATAATGTTGGACTGATAAATCTTGCATCCTCAGCACCGTAGTAAGCTTTATCAAGCAGATATTCGTTGCCGTTGAGATCAAGGATTGAGCTGACACCTGTGGTAAATGCTTCCAGATTCTTTCCGCTATTTTTTATCAATATTTCTATGGTTACCGATTGTGCTTTAATATTACCTTCGACCTTTGTTACCGAATAATCCAGGTCTCCTTTTCTCGCCGAAACTATCGGTTCATTCATACTTAAAGCCTTTTTTAATTCCACATTTTCCTTTTTTATAGCATCGCAACTGGCCTGCGCAAAGGTTCGGTTATTTGCGGTCAGTAGTAATACAGCCGCCGACATGGCAAAGTAAAATCTTTTCATACTGCTTTTTCTGGTTTGGTTAACGGCCAAATTAATAAAGCATCCTAAGAGTATGTTCCCGTTTGTAGAAATATTAACAATTATACAAATGATGCAGCGTCGTGGAAATAACTGGTAGTGCAGCATCATAAAATATAGTTTATGCTTGTTGTCCGCGGTTAGGAATCAGGGCTGTTCAAGCTGCTTTGCTGAGAAATCGAAGATCGTTTTTAAGGCATCTTTCAACTTCCTGTTTACAAAATAAATGTGCAATACTCCTTTAGGGTCTATAATTCCTTCAACTTCCCTTAGTACATCTTCAGTAAATAAATCCCTATTATTCATCAAAGCTTTAATAATAAGGTCTACGGTTGTATCCATGATCTGCACTGCAGCAAACATCCCTCCTGCTAGATCTCCATGTTTACTGTCATTAGGAAAGGCCAGATAATAGCTGTCTTTCTGATCTACTATAACATCACAAAACGATGTATATGGTATGAGTAGCTCTTTAATCTTTGTCAAATTTCTATACTGCCCTGGTGAGTAATCGTTCTGTCTTTTCGGCATAGCTCTTTCCTGTTATCTGAAAGTAATTTAAATTTTTTGGTTCAATTCATAATGTAAAATTATGCCGTTCCCTTCGGGCCGGGCTTTTCATTCCAAGTCCTCGCAAGCTGTGGGCTTTCCATTGCTATCCCTAACGGAAAATTCCTGTTCCTTCTCTTTTATTAATTCGTGTTACTGCACTTCTGGTAAATCCAAAAAAATTCCCATAAACCTTGGTCTCATTCCTCTTACTGCTTCCCGTTTTGTCTCCGCATCATGATGCCGGAGGCTGTTTCCGTTGTTCAGGTGCCAAGGTCGTTACAGCGGACTGTCCGGGGAAAAGGTCATGCAAATTTTGAAAAATAAATCTCCAACCTCCCTACAGTCGGATAGTATTTTTTTTTCAAAAACCTTGTCCCCGGGTCCGCCTTCTCGCCTCTTGCACATGAAACGAAATCAGCATACTCCGGCTCATTACACGGATAAAAAAAAATGTCAGCACTAAGATCCATATCGACCAAGGCTTATAAAAAGGAAACGAAACAGCACCTCCTCTCAATGCCGGATAAATCAAATCAAAAGATCGGAAGCGACATAAAAGTTCACCACCAAAATACAAATCAAATGGAAATCCCAAATCAAATTTCAGCGATCGCACAGATCATTAAGCAGGACTGGAAAAAGCCATACTTCGGCGCCCTTCCTTACCTCAATGCAATGTCTGCACTTGACAATATCAGTGATATGTATTATCAGGATAGTGCAAAAAATATCATCCGGTATTTTCTTTCAAACGCATCCACATGGCGGGGCGAAACCGCAAGGGCTGTGAAAGCCAGGCTAAACAATCTCCTTAAAAACTAAACAACCAATTCCCAATCCTAAAACTAAATATCATGCAACATCTAACAGGAAGAGTAACCAAAGACGCACAGGTAAAGACTTTTGAAAGTGGCCGTAGTGTTGTCAATTTTAATGTGGTTCAAAACCGCTATTACAAAAACAAAGAAGGCAAACGGATCGAGCAAGCCGAATATTTCCAATGCTCATTTTGGCGGACAGCTAAAGTTGCGCCCTACATCACCAAAGGACAGATCATAGAACTATTCGGAGAAACAAGCGCAGACGTATTTACTGATAGAGAAGGGAAACAACGCCCTGTAATGCGCCTTAAAGTAGATCAAATCGTCTTCCATTCCGCCAGTAGAAAAGAGGGAGACAACAGCACAGAGCCAGTAACAGAAAATGCAGATTCCGAGCATTTGCCTTTTTAATCCATACCATAAAATCAGAAATGTTATGAAATACTTTAAAGACTGTACCACACTTGAAGAAGTAAAATCGCTTTATAAAAAACTTGCATTGCAACACCACCCCGACCACGGCGGAGATACCGAGATAATGAAAGCGATAAACGTGGAATATGCTTTTGCCACTGCAAAAATCGTTGCAGGCGCAAAGATGAGTGCGGAAGAAACAGAAAAGGAAATGCATTTTTCCGAGGAATACCGCAAAATCATAGAACAGATTATCCACCTGCCCGGAATTACTATTGAACTGGTCGGCTTGTGGATATGGGTAACAGGCAATACAAAACCAGTATCCAAAGAGTTAAAGGCAGCCAAACTTTTCTATGCCTCCATGAAGAAAGCATGGTATTACCGTAGTGAATACCTGAAAGCCAAACGAGGCAGTAAAAAAAGTCTTGATGAAATCCGGGACAAATTCGGTAGCGAAGTAGTAAAAAACAAAGACCGCTATAAAGCTATACCCACATTTAAATAATCATTATCCACCATTAAAATTATAAAACTATGCTTCCAGTTATAAGAATATCAGAGGCGTTAAGCCTTCCTGATAACGACCAATGGCAATTCCGCTTTGAGGTGGAAAGCGAAACATCGGATCGTGTTTACATCATTGCTCAAAATAAGAAAAGAAAACATTGGGGCTGCTCCTGCCCAGGTTGGAAACGATTCAAGCAATGTAAACACCTACAGGCTTTGAACATACCGGGTAAAGAACAGCCCTATGAAGTAAACATAATAAAAGACTAATGCTATGGCAAAAAAAGGATTTTTGGATGGCTATAAAACTTATGATACAAGTAATGGCTATGGTAACGCCAAGAAATGGCGGAGTGCATTTAACGAACGGTTCAGTAAAGACAAAGCCGACGCCATTTTAAGAGACGGGCAGCAAACCCCTTATCAAATATTAGGGGTTCCGCCAACAGCTACCGCAACGGAAATTAAAAAGGCGTTTCGAAAACTGATCGCCCAATGGCACCCGGATTTTAATCAACACCGTATCGAGGAAGCCGAGGAAATGAGCAAAAAAATAATTGCTGCTTACTCACTGCTCAGCAAATAAATTTTAAACAATTAAAACGGTTACGCAGCCGAACAAAGGGCGTAAATCAGAAATGGAATTTTTAAATAAAAAAGCAACTATAGTTTTTGGAGAACTTTTAAACCGGCTTGATGAAGGTTATTTAAAAATAGAAAATGACCCTTATTTACCATTAGTCATGGAAAATATTGGTTGGGATATCGGGACACCGTGGGGTACGGCTGATCAATATAGTTTGTGCCAATATTACATACAAAATTGTGATCTAATGCAAGCCCCTGAAATGTGTTTTATAGTTATAGATCAACGAGGCGATTTTAAAGCCGATTACGACAAATTAAAAATAATAGCCTCAATGTTTCAAAGGGCGAACCTTGAAATCTATCAAGAGAGCGCCATAGTAGAAAATTCAAAGTTGACGAAGTTTCGACGCAAGCAGCAAAAGCAACATACTGAATTTGCCAATAACTGGCTGATCAATATCCGGGAACAAGGATTTTTAAATAAATAATTATGGAAAGAAAATTCAATTTTCAGATAAACTCTGATAAATACAGGTATTGGGAAGATGTACCAGTGATCAGTACAGTTTTGCCTGACCGGTTCAGCGCCGTATTGATCGCCAGAAATGCCGCTAAGCTTTTCAAAGCTGATGTAAGAATGAGCGAGGGAAAAGAAGCAATGAAAACCAGTGGTTCGTACTTCTTCTTTCGGGAACAAGATTAATAATCAGCTGTACCCGAGTGGTACAGCTGATCTTAAAAAATTATGGACAACTTTTAAAAATTAGACTTATGACAACGATAGCAAAACGACCTATAAAAACACAGGGAAAAACCAATAATAAAACCCTTGCAAAATATGATATTCAATTTTTGGATATTGAGGGGACTTTTTTACATATCCCTCTTTCAAAAATTGATTTAAGCCCCCTGAACTATAGGGAAACCTTTGACGAACAGCTACTCAATGAATTTGCCGAAAGCCTTAAACCCTATGGCGTAATTTCTCCGGTAACAGTACGCAAAAAACCAAACGGAAAGTTTGAACTCGTCGTTGGAGAGCGCAGGTACAGGGCAGCGAAAATAGCTGCATTAAAATCTATTCCTGCAATAGTAAAAATGCTTAGCGATGAACAGGTAAATGAAATTATGCTGTTGGAAAACCTGCAACGTGAAAACCCGCATCCGCTTTACGAAGCACAGGCAATAGCAAGGATGCAAAAGAAAGGAAAGACAATAGAACAGATTTGTCTGCGGCTTGGCAAATCGAAAACATTTGTTTATGCACGTTTAAAATGGGCAGAGCTGATACTGCCAATACAGAAGATGTTTTTGGTAGATAAAATTTCCATTAAAGACGTTACGGCATTGTCCCTTTTAGAAACAAATTCGCAACAGGAATTTTTTGATAAACATTGCACAGACTGGGAAAAGAAAAACTTTGACTTCGATAGGATCAGAAACGCGATTTCAAGATTTAAATATGACCTTAAAAATGCCAGCTTCGACACTAAAGATAAAAACCTTATACCCGATGCTGGCGCATGTACCCGTTGCCCCTTTAATTCGGCAACGATCAAAAGCCTTTTTCCTGAACTCGCCAAAGATGCCGTATGCAGCCATAAAGTTTGTTATCAGGCCAAATGTTTAAAACACCTCGAAAATGGATTCCTTAACCTGCTAGCGGAACATCAGCCTGTCGCAATACTCACTACCGGTAATTTTTCAAAGGAAAGTCAAATGCTTATTGATTCTATTCCCGAATTAAATGCGTTACCGGAATTGAACTATCATGATGTAAATGTCTTGGAAGCGCCTGCCATTCCTGATAAGGAGGATTACGAAGATTATGACACAGGCGAAGTTGACGAACAGGAGTATAAGGAGGCTTTCCAAGAATATGAAAATGATCTTGCGGAATATAATTTAGCGATCAACTCTGAAAAAGTTCAAAAGGGACTGGCCGTAATAAGGGAAAATGTAATCATAGTCTATTTTGATAAGGAGAAGAAAAAAAACTTTGGAGCAGTCGTTACGGCAAAGGAAGTGCAGCAGGCAATAAAAGAAGGCAATGCAACACCCGAACTTTTGCAAAAAGAGATTGAACGGATCGAAGCAAGGGAGAAAAGGGCAAAGGAAATTGATCTCCATAGGATACAAAAACAGGTGCATGTAACCTACACGGAGCTGTTAAAAAGCGAAAGCTATAACCCTGTCCTTACCCCTACTGATTTAATTGCTGCCCGGCTACTGATCTTCCAGTCTCTGGATTGGAGTGCTAGAAATACTGTTGTCAATAAGTTGTTCACAGATATTGACACCTGCAACTCCGGCCAACTTTTTACAGCACTTGCAGACCTAAGCGATTCGGGTTTTGCTTTTCTGATCCGGATGGTTTTATGTGGCCGCAGTTCCAGCAGTTCCCCCGACTTTATTGATGGTAAATGTCTCTATAAAATCGCCGATGCTTCGGGCTTCGATATAAATACCATTGAAGCAGAAAATAAGAAGCTTGCAGATAAAAGAGAAGATAGCGTTAACGGTAGGATCGCCGAACTCAAAAGGAAGATCGAAAAATTACAACCACAGGATTAATATTAACCGGGGGCGCAGCCGGACAAGGGGCGCAAATTTTAATCTTAATACCAAAGTTATGAAACCGAAATTCAAATATAGTATTGAACCCCTTTTGCATGGCATTGAATATCCTAAAGGAAAGATTGAACATGTGATTTTTGCACAGAAAGTAGCAAGGCATGAAGGAATGGATCGTTTCAACCGCCTTGCCCAGGTTAGATTTGAAGACCCACAGATTAATAAGGCTTTCCCTGGTGGTGTCCCTTTGGATGAAACACTCTTGATTGGTTTAGATAACTATAAGGATGTCAAATTACATCTTTGTATAAGAAGTAAACAAAGTACCTGCAAAATTGCCAGTGGTAATTCATCAAGTCGAAAAATTATAATTGACGATACCTACAGAAATGTTATCTTACTAAAAAAGCTATCAAACAAACAGATAGCAGAAATCTTTAACTTTGTATGGGACAATTTGGAATTGATACAACCCAATCCCAAACGGATCGAAGATGATTTTTAAATTAGTTTACCTTTTGTTTAAATGAAATAGTTATGATTTTACTTGCGCAGGTTTTCAGCTCCCACACCTATGGATGGATTTTTATTGTTTTAGGTGTTTTGGTTCGCATCTTCATTAGGAGGAACCGATTTAAACGTAGGGTAGGTTATAAAACCTATTCTTATAAAAATTATGCTTCATCTGAACTAATCCCCATTCTGGAAATGTTGTTTAATCTTGCAGCACTCATTGCTATTATTATGGGTATACTTATTGTGATTTGGGCATAAGCTATATAGGCAAAGCGAATGGTCGCTTTGCCTATTTTAAGCCCCATTAAAGGGCTTATTTCATAAATGAATGATATTGTAGCATCCTTGAATTTTTGGCCCGGATCGGGTCGCAAAAACCGCCACCTGCGTACCTGGTCGGCGGTTTTTGCATTTCATAGGTGCAGCGATGCTGCGGTTTGTTGAGCCTAATTAATTCGCTTTTCGTTATTGCATTTTTATAAGAAGATATTCGGTAATTCTTAAAAATTGAAATTGATGATAAAAGAAATGCGGGATTCTCCCGCATTTCTTTACTGTTCGCTAAACAGCTTCACCTTCTCCTGTAAGTCGGAAAGCCCCGCCTTTTCATCGAGTTCCCCCGATATGCGCACTAGCTCATCGCTGCATTCAGGGCTGAGCACTGTTAGCAGATCACCGACCATGCCCTGGTCACTCTTCATTCCTTCCCGGATCACATTGCTAAGTAGCATTACCTGCTTCCGTTGAAGGTTAAGATTAAGTTTCACCGTGTCCTCCATTCCCGGAACACTGATCAGGATGCTTAGCATTCCTGTAATCTCTTTTTTTGTTTTCATACGCACATTTTTTTCCTTACATCACTGATACGAAATTACATAATCCCGGTCTGCTTCACCTGTATAGAATTTAGCCAGGGGACGACATTTCAAATCAGGGCTGGTAGTTTTGTATCACTGCAAGATCAGTGTGAAGAAATTAGTGAGTTATGGGATCAGCAAAAAGACTACTAACCTGTGCCGAGGTTAATGAAATGGATTTGGTTCAATACCTGGATAGCCTGGGGTTTAAACCTGTAAAAATCAGAGGTGTCAATTCCTGGTACCTCTCTCCTTTTCGTATAGAACACACAGCTTCCTTTAAAGTTAACCGGTCTTTAAACCGATGGTATGATTTCGGCCTGGGCAAAGGCGGCAATGTAGTAGACTTTGGTGTCCTTTATTTTAATTGCGCTGTTAGAACGCTTCTGTCCAGCTTTCAGGGAAGGGTTTGGAATTTACATATTGCCGATCGGTTTCCTGCCCAGCTTTCCTCCCCCCTTGAATTGACGCATACAGAAATATTAAGGACAAACGCATTGGTCCAATACCTTGCTATTAGGGGAATACCCCTTGACCTGGCACAAAAATATTGTAAGCAAGTTTCCTATACCGTTTATGGCAAGAAATATTTCGGTATTGGATTCCCCAATGACAGCGGCGGTTACGAAATACGGAATGCATTCTTTAAATCCTGTTCTAGACCGAAAGGTGTAACTACCATTCGAAGAGGTTTTACAACGCTATCCGTATTTGAGGGTTTTATGGATTTTCTCTCTTTTCTAAAGCTCTTCGAAGGGACAGTTGCAATTGAGACGGATTATCTTATTCTCAATAGCCTTAGCTTTTTCGAAAAACAAATGGAACACATGCTTTCTTACAGCAAAGTTTTCCTTTATCTCGATAACGACAAGGCAGCAAAGCAGTGCGCTGCATCCGCACGAAAAAGCAGTAACGTTTTTATCAGCCGTAATAGACTTTACCTGAACTATAAAGATCTGAATGACTGTTTGACCGGCAACCGCTTCCCTCCTCAGTCCGCTGGTTACGTAGACCCAGGCGAACCATAATGAGAATTTCATAACAATAAAGGTAAAACCGCCCTATGGAAACCGGGGGGCGGCGGAGATTACCTGGTTGCCCCGTAATCGGCTAGATGTACCGTTGTGTCACAACGGGGTATTGTTGGCCTTTACTCCGGAGTCGTAGGCCATTGCCTTAAGAGGATTGATTTTTTTAACAGTGAAAATGATAAGTGATGAAAGAACAGAAAAACAACAGGGAAAAATGGCTGCATGTAAGGCTTACAGATCAGGAATACCGCTATATCCAGGAAGAGTTTTCAAGGACTACGGATCAAAAAATGAGCATCTATATCCGCAAGATGATACTGGGACAACCCCATATCGGAAGGGTCAGAAACCAGTCCACTGATGACCTGGTTAACCAGCTTGCACACCTCAGAATGGAGTTGAATGCAGCCGGAAATAACCTCAATCAAGCCGTTAAAAAGCTGCACACTTTTAGGGACTTCAAGCAGATAGAGGGATGGCTTTTAACCTGGGAACGGGATAAAAAAGGCTTCTATAAAAGCCTTGATGCGATCACTGTTTCCCTTGAAAAAATCAGCGATCAATGGTAGCGGTGGTGCATCTGGCAAGCAGCTTGCGCAGGGTGCTGAACTATAATGAACAGAAGGTAAAAGAAGGCGTTGCAAGCTGCATCGACGCTGCCTATTACTTGAAGCATGCCTCCCGGCTAAGCTTCGAAAACAAGCTGGAGCGGTTACAAAAACTCGCTGAATTAAACGAGGCGACCAAGGTCAATACAGTTCATATTTCCTTGAATTTCCCGCCCGAAGAGCGGCACAGCGATGAGCGCCTCAGAGAGATCGCCCGTACTTATATGCAAAAGATCGGCTTTGGAGGCCAGCCGTATTTGCTTTACCAGCATTTCGATGCCGGGCATCCGCATGTCCATATCCTGACCACCAATATAAAGCCAGACGGTAAAAGAATATCGCTCCATAATATCGGTAAAGTCACCTCAGAAAAGGCCAGGAAGGAAATCGAAATCGAGTTCAATTTGGTAAAAGCTGAGGACAAAACTAAGAGGTCGGCCTATGAATTGAAACCCATAGATACCAAGGTGGAATATGGGCAAGCCTCAACCAAAAGGGCGATTACCGGGATACTCAATAATGTTCTGGCGACCTATAAATTCACCACATTGGGAGAGCTTAATGCTGTCCTTGGCCTTTACAATGTTACAGCTGAACAAGGTGCAAAGGATTCCAGGACTTATAAAAATAACGGCCTCGTATATCGTATAAAAAAGGAAGATGGCTCCGTTATCGGTACGCCCATTAAGGCAAGCCTGATCTTTGGAAAACCCACGATTAAAAATCTCGAAATAGTATTTGCAGGACATAAAAAATCCCGTCCGGCTTTTAAAACTAAAGTCAGGGTAGCTATTGATCTTGCCCTGTTACGTGCGCCCAATGCCGGTTTACAACAGTTGATCAGGGACCTTAAGCCGGCAGGCATAGATACCGTTTTGCACTATACCAAAGATGATAAAGTATTCGGGATAACTTTTGTTGACCACAAAAACCGCTGTGTTTTTAATGGTAATGCCCTAGGCAAAGGATATGGCGCCGCAGCATTAATGCAACGTTGTGGAGAGCTTTCTTACCAAAAAAAAGACCTTAATCATATATCCTTTAGGATCGAAGCGGATAAGAAAAACATTATTTCGGCCAGCTCCGGCTTTACTCCTGCTCCCCTTAATCCCCACCATGATGAAAGTCCTGAAAACCTTTTGCTACTGCTGTTTCAGGCTGAACGGGATTACAATTATCTCCCTTATGAACTCTCCGCAAAGAAGAAAAATAAGCAATTAAAAATCAGAAGATAAACTTTAAAACATACGAATATGGCTCTACAGACAGGTGAGAACGAACACGCCATGCGTAAGATCGTCGATATGACACGCTTGATGGCTATAGCCATTTTGGCTATCCATTTTTATTATTATTTATACCAAGCCTTTGTCCTTTGGGACTTAGCGCCTCCTTTCACAGAAAAACTTTTGGGCAATATCCGCAACACAGGGCTGTTCAATAGTTTCCTCTATTCCAAGTTAATTTCATTGGGCTTATTGCTTATTTCCTTATTGGGTATAAAGGGACGCAAGGACGAAAAGGCAAGCCATAAAACCGCGTTGGCTTATATTATAACAGGGCTTTTACTTTACTTTTTTAGCTTCCTGATCTTGCTTCCCCGCATGGCAATCAGCCCGCAGGCCATCATTTATATAACGATCACTTCGACAGGCTTCTTGCTCGTCCTTAGCGGTGGAACGATCCTTACACGGATCATTAAGGACCGGCTGAGTGATGATATTTTCAATACCGATAATGAGACCTTTCCACAGGAAGAAAGGCTGTTAATTAATGAATATTCAATCAACCTGGAGGCCACTTATAACCTGCGCGGCAAGGTAAGAAAGTCATATGTATCTATCGTTTCTCCACAACGTGCCTGCCTATTGGCAGGAAGCCCCGGAGCAGGTAAAACGGCATTTCTCGTTAGGGAATTCCTGGCGCAGAGTATGGCTAAGACGCCCACACCTTATACCATGTTCGTCTATGATTTCAAGTGGCCGGACCTATCCACAATTGCCTATAACCACTGGCTTAAAAACAAGGAACGGTATAAGGCTAAAAGTGATTGCTTCTTTATCAATTTCGATGACCTATCCCGCTCTCATCGCTGCAATGTTTTCCATGTAATGGGCATGGCCGACATTACAGATGCAGCGGAATCAGCAGCTACGATCCTTGTCGGATTAAATAGGACGTGGGAGACAAAAAGGGGCGAATTTTTCACGGAATCGCCAATCAATTTCGTTACGGCGGTGATCTGGTTTTTACGTAAATACGAGGGTGGGAAATACTGTACCTTGCCTCATGTCATAGAGCTGATCCAGGTTCAATATGAAGAACTGTTCTCTGTTTTAAGTCTGGAACCGGAGATCAGCGTACTGATCAATCCTTTTCTTTCTGCATTCAAAGCGAAAGCAAAAGAGCAACTGGAAGGCCAAATTGCCAGTGCAAAAATTGCTTTAGCCCGCCTGTCCTCTCCCCAATTATACTATGTGTTGAGTGGTGACGATTTTCAGTTGGACATCAATAATCCCAAGCATCCGAAGCTGGTCTGTATGGGTAATAACCCACAGAAAACGCAAACGCTTGGCGCTGTAATTTCTCTTTATGTAAACCGGATGCTCAAGATCGTAAACCAGAAGGACAAGGAGAAACTGATGCTCATGTTCGAGGAATTTCCGACCCTGGCTGCAGATGTGATCCCTACAATTACCACCGGCAGATCGAATAAAATATCGACCTGCTTAGTCATCCAGGACTTTAGCCAACTGCGCAAAGATTATGGAAAAGATAAGGCAGAAGTGATCGTTAACACTGTGGGAAATATCATATCCGGTCAGGTAATCGGCGACAGTGCCAAGCAGATCAGCGACCGGATCGGAAAGATCATGCAGGACAGAACAAGCCTATCCATTAATTCCGGCGATACTTCGATCAGCAAATCCAAGCAGCTGGATCTTGCCGTCCCTCCTTCCACGATTGCCGGTTTAAGTTCCGGCGAATTTGTGGGTATGGTTGCCGATACACCTCAGCAAAAGATCAAGCATAAGGCTTTTCATTGTAACATTAAAGCTGATTTCGATGCCATTAATAAAGAGGAGAAAGCCTATAAAGCTATTCCTGTTATAAGGCAGGTTAATAATCAAATGATACAACGCAATTACATGCAGATCAAAGACGATGTTCAGCATATAATCTTTGCAGGGATCGAAAAGATTATAACAACCCCGCATCTGAACCATTTATTGATCATAAAAACATAGCAAAATTAATAAGCCCTGGAAAGATACCAGGGCTTATTGCATTGCTTAATATAGTCACAGTATGGTTAATTGGTTTCGCTGATCTTTCCCTTATATGCTTTGCCAGGTTTCAATTTGAAGCCCCCCAACAGAATGATTTCTTTTGAATCGTCCAATATTTTATTTGAGTTGACAATAATTGATTTGCTGACCCGAACGAATTTGCTTCGGGGCAGACTTTTTTCGATATCCCATAATGGAATCGGTGCATTTGTTTCTGCCCCATCCATATAAATCGTCGAATAATTTCGTTTTGCTTCAATGTAAATAATGGTCTCGTGTTCTATCCTGACGATCGCATCATCATGTTTATAACTCAAAAAAACATCACTGTTTATAATATATTCACCGGATTCTGTGAGGAAAATTTTAGACAACCTTCTAGCGATTGAAACTATATCATCAAAGAAAAAAGGTTTAGTAATGTATCCCACAACATTATCCAATTTCCAGGACTGCAACGCAAATTCTTCATGCCCCGTAATAAATACGACTTTATAGTCCGGTATGAGTTTTACAAGCTCCAGGCCAGAAAGTTTTTCCATTTTTATATCAAGAAAAACAACATCCGCATCGGATTTTAGTATAAATTCTTTCGCTTCGATGGGATCAATAAAAGAGGCAAGACATTCCAGGTGGGGTATTTGTCGGACAAATTTTTCAAGCATCTTTAGCATGCTCAATTCGTCATCAACAATAACACACTTTACTTTCTTCATATTACTAATTTAGGTGAACAGTGAGATCGACCGAATAGGTCTCCGCTGCGTCGTTAATAATAAGATTGTGTTTATTTCTATATCCGGATTCAAGATGTCGCTTTACATACCTCAATCCAATGCCGGTGGAACTATCTTTAATCCAATCGCCTTTTTTATTGAAGACCGATAATTTAATAACTTGCTCATCGGCGAAAAGCCTGATCTTAATGGCGTAATCACTTTCTTTAAAAGCACCATGTTTGAATGCATTTTCAACAAATGGCAATAAGATGTGAGGATAAATCCTGATGCTATCTTCATCCTTTATCTCAATAGCATAGTCTATTTCAATATCTGGAAAACGTTGTTCGAAAATATAGATCGTGCCTTCGATTGCTCCTGATTCTATTTTAAGTGGTACTTTGCCATCCAGTCCAGGTGTTATAATACCTGCTCTTAGAATCTGCATAAAACAACCTATACCATGCGAAACTTCAGGA
Source organism: Sphingobacterium sp. (assembly GCA_031277685.1). Taxonomy (GTDB): domain Bacteria; phylum Bacteroidota; class Bacteroidia; order Sphingobacteriales; family Sphingobacteriaceae; genus Sphingobacterium. The sequence goes on from JAITLV010000126.1 coordinate 172,966, forward strand.
TCGGAATCCATAGTTTGACTGCGAAAATGCTGTAAGGAATTAAAGATAAAATGCGGGTTGATTTGAGCACGTAAGGCAGTAATCTCCAATTCTAATTTTTCTTTCTCCGCTCGTTGAGCTTGCTGATCAGACAGTTCCTTTTGCAATTTTATTTTTAATAATGCCTGCCAATAGAAAAAAGCATAAAGAGAAAAGGTAAGCCATTGAAAGAAGAACTTTAAAACCAAAGTATCAATTTCGGTTTTCGAGACAGAAAGATTCTTGTTAAGGATATAGGGGGAAACAATGAAAGCGGTAAAAAATCTGATTCCAATACTGCTAATTAGCACTAAAATTAATAACAGAAATATTGTGGGAAGCCTTTTCCTATCATCATATTTTGGAAAAACATATAATGCAGTTATATAAAAGATTCCTGCCGAAATGGCGTGTGAGATCGTTGTTTCGAAGATGTATTCCGGCCAAGCATTCTTTTTATAACCATAAACAATTACGGCTATGGCTATGTAGGAAATCCAAAACAAACCATGAATTAAAACTGCTTTCGATTTTACCATATTTAAATGTTTTTGAACATAGAAATGATCATATCTCAAGTTGAGATATGATCATATGGAAAAATCGAAGATAATGCTATATTTTAATCTTGAAACTGTTTTTTTTTAATAGCAGTACTTCTGTGTTAGATAAGGTGCTATATTATAAGGCGGTATACAATCGAAACTACTAGGCTTTACCAATGATGTGTCCTCTCCTGCGGCAACATTGCCCATTTGTTCAGAGGTAAGGCTCAAAATTTTCAATTTTTCAATTTTCAGTTTTGTTTTTGGGTTGGTAGCTTTTTTCATAATCAGTTGTTTAAAATTTAAGATAAAAACCTGGTTTTTTTGATTTTCTCCAAAATTATCTCCCGTTTTCGCTGTTTCTCCATTTTTTTTTGGCTTGGGTTGTAGTTCCCTCTACCTTCATTTTCTAGCAGCTAGGAATTGTAATATGAAACGATAAAATGGATAAAAATTCAAAATTTTGGAATGCTGTTTTTTTGAATCAACGATAATTGATATGAGAAATGCTTTTTGGTTCTTCAAAGTGGTTGGTGGAAAAACTGGGCAATCGCAATCAAAATTTCCAGACCACTATAATTCTCTTTTGAATAAAATTGATCAAATAACAAATGCCAATGGCATTGACAAAGCTGTTGTCGATATTAAAAATACCTTTTCCGGTCCGTCTTTAAAGGACCACAACGACTATGCATACTTAATCCTAATCATCGACAAATTAAAGCTCAAATATTATTCGATCTCTGATGACATCATAAAAATAACCATTGCCGTAAAACAAATTTACGAGCATATAATTTATGAAAAAAGCAAATTTCAATGAAGTTTTAAATTGATTTTCAATAAATAAGAATGATTTCATAATTATAATATACACATTCATACTATGAAAAATCTAGGTACTCCTTCCAGTATGAGACTGGTACTTTTGCTCTCCTGCATCTTTTATTTCGTGTTGCTATGCGTGACTGCGTATGGCATAACCTATTCGCTTAAACACTCAAAGCATTCAATTATTTCTCATAGAATAACTATTTCCGAAAACAGGTGATTTTACGGGTATTTTCCTTGATATTTTTGATCACTTTCGTGGCTTGTGCTCTGAATTCTGAATACGATGAATCATTTTTAGTAATCAAAAGTATTCGATTTGTGCAGTGATAATTTTAATATATTTTTGAACTTTCTTTAACATCGACCCTACCTGTTCTCTTCCTGCTCCAATTTTTTCAGTATCATCTTTTAACTAATTCCGATCTGTGATCCGATCACTGAAACACCTGTTTTTTGTCCTGATCTCCCTGTTATCCCTTTTTGATAACAGGGAAACACATGCCCAGGACGGTGAGGAAAATAAAAATCAGGCGCTTTCTTATCTCGATAGCAGGACCTCCGGTTTGGAAAAATATTTAAAAAGGTCTGAACGAATACAGCAAAAATTATTGCGTCGTTTGAAGAAAAAAGAAGTTCGGCTACAGCAAAAGTTGGCTGCAAAAGATTCGACCCTATACCTACAGTATGTTGCCATGCCGCTTACCTACGATTCTATTGCCAGCTTATCCAATGATACCGCTACGTTGAACAAACGGGGCGGAAAACGCAACGCTACGATAGATAGCCTGAAAGGCATGCAGGCTTTTATACAAAAGCAACGCGCTAAGCTGAACGGTGCAGCCGGTCTTGCCGGCAAAGAGCTGCCTGATGCAGATTATACTTCAAAACTAACCGAACTGCAATCCAAACTGAATGCAGAACAACAAGTCAAAGACCTGATCCAGCAGCGTAGCAATGCGCTGGAACAATTGGCCGGAGGTAAAAACATAGCGGGCCTTCAAAGCATCCAAAAAGATGTTTATTATGCCAAAGAGAAAATAAAAGCCTGGCGTGACCTGGCCGATGATCCGGATAAAGCTGAAGAGCAGGCTATGGAATACCTGCAGGGCGTTGAAGGATTTCAACAGTATTTAAACCCAAATAAAAATGCTTTTGGTGGATTGGGAAATAGCGCCACTGCAGCCGACTTGCAAAGAATGGGTTACCAAACCAAAGGTCAAATGCAGCAAATGCTTCAGGAGAAATTTGGTGGTAACCTGCAAGCGGTGCAGCAAAGCATGAGTGAACAGGTGCAACAGTTCAGCGAAAAGCTGAACGACGTGACGGGAAAAGTGAATGAAGGGAAAACTGCGCTGAACGAGGCAAAACAAAGTCTGAATGAAGCCAAAGCGGTAAAGGATAAAATTAAACATATAGAAAAGCCAGGCTTTAAGAAAAACCCGGAACGGGGAAAACCGTTCTGGCAGCGGATCGAAACCCAATACAATTTTCAGACCACGAGAGCTACATCCGACGGATTGCGCCCGGCCATGCTGGAACTGGGCGCTTCCGTTGCTTTTAAGCATACTCCGAAGCTGAGCTATGGTATCGGCATCGGAACAAGTATCGGCCTGGGTCAGAACTGGCAAAATATAAAGCTGAGCTATGAAGGCATCAGTGCCAGGGCTTATGCCGACTGGCTATTGCTCTATGGTTTCAGTGCGCAGATCGGTTATGAGCAGATATTACGTCCCCTGAACCGGCCTTATCTTGAAGAACAAATTGATCCTAATAACCCTCAGTCACAGCAAAGCGACAATACACTGAAAGCGGTGTTCGGCGGGCAGCAGCAGGCTGCGTATGCTGGTATTATGAAACGGTACCGGATAAACAGCAAATGGAGCGGCACTTTTATGATCGGCTATAATTTTTTGTGGCAACAGAGCAATTTGAAATCCCCTTTTCTAATTCGTATAGGATGGGGGAAATGACAATTTTAGAGATCGGCCATCCTTTGGCGGAGTAGAGCAAGAACTTTGTTTTCAATTATCATTTGATCATAGACTTAATATTTAAACCCAATATCTAAACAACAATAAGAACAAATGAGAAAATCCATTGCCCTGTTCGTTTGTTTCCTGGTCGTGCATCCCTTGTTTGCACAAATGGAACAACCTTCGGCTGCTTACATGCGTTCGCTGAACAGTTATGTCCGTGGTGCGCCGGAAACTTCACAGATGATGAAGTTTATAGACTACCCGGTCAATCTCTCAACCGGTACACCCAATATCAGTATACCCTTCTATACTGTTGCGGGTAAAGGGATAGACGTTCCCATCGTTCTCTCCTATAACGCAGGCGGTGGCGTGAAAGTGAGCGATATGGCCTCAAATGCGGGGCTAGGATTCCTTTTAGGAAGTGGCGGTGAGGTATCCCGTGAAATCAGGGGCCTTGCCGATGAAACATCTTCTATTGGCTATATGTATAAATCCAGATCCGTTGCCTACTATGATAGCATAAAACCCAGGTATGATAATGATCCGGTAGCGCTGGCACATTTGAACGAATGGATAGATGTGGCAGAAGGCAGGATGGATCTGGAACCTGATATCTATTACTTCAGCTGCGGTGGCTATAGCGGCAAATTCATCTATGATGAGCGCCGTGCTGCTTTTGTCAATATGAATACTTCTGACAGCCGGCTGAAATTCCAGTTCAGCAGCAATGTCTTTACGATTGTTGCCGATAATGGCAACCGGTATGTTTTTGCAGCACGGGAACAAAGCCACGCGTCCACTCTTCCCCTGAACGGCGTGGGTTTACCAACCCCGGCAAGCCAGTTGCAAACCACTTCCTGGAAGCTGTCGAAGATTATTAATGCCGATGCTACGGATTCCATTATGATCAACTATGATTATTATTCGGCAGCTTATTATAGCCTTGGCTCCAGCACTACTTATACCGTCGTTCAGGGCAATGGTAACCGCAGCCCGGTCCTCAATACCTATAATAAAAATATGGTTGAAGGCTATACCAAGCTTAAGAGCATTGTCAGCAGGACCGATTCGGTAAGCTTTGTATATGAAGCTACAGCAAGGCAGGATTATACGGATGAGCGTGCCCTTTCCAGGGTGGTGATCTGTGCCAGAGGTGGTGGTATAAAAGATATCTTCAAGCTGCATACCAGCTATTTTGACCGTCCCCTTCTTGTCGGTAACAACCCGATCGGCGACCTGGCTAAAAAATCGCTTCGTCTGGATTCCCTTACGGAATATGGCAATTCGGAAAGCAATGCCAATCCGCTCCGCTACCGCTTTACCTATAACAGCGCACAGATGCAGAACCGCTTTTCCTATGCCCAGGATATGTGGGGGTATGCCAATGATAACCAATTTGCGGATCACCTGGCGCTGCCTCAATATTATCCGTTAGGTACTTCTCCTATATTGCTTCCGGGCGCGGACCGGACTCCGGATGAGGCAAAAATGAAAGCCGGTATCCTGGAAAGGATCGACCTGCCTACAGGAGGGTTCACCACCTTTGAATATGAAGCTAATACGGTAAACAACCCAACACTGGCAACGGCTGCTAATACGATCGGTGTTGCTTATTCCATTTCTGAGTTTAAATCGCCTGGGCAATACTTTGAAAGCACCTATGTCGATAGCTTTATTGTCAACGAAGCCCCGGATGCTGCCGTGAATGGGAACCGTGGCGGTGTTATCGCAAGTCTTTCTATGGCTCCCTTCAAAGCGGACGCTATCCTCAACGGCGGCTCATCGGATAATACACTGCCTACCTACAGACTCGACCGCGCTTTAAATCCACCTCAACCCATCGGTGAGCAACCGTTTAACAGTATTTCAACACAAGGGCCTGCTTATACTTCCGGTCTTTACCTGCCTAATGGTAAATATTATATCAAAGTTCAGGACATCAGCAGCAATAATTTGAATCACCCCGACAAAATGAACATCCCCGTTCGTAATCTTACCTTTTCCATTACTTTTAATATTAGCGATACCACGGGAGCCAGTAAAAAATATATGGCCGGTGGGCTGCGCATTAAGCGGATTGTCTCACAGGACCAGTTTTCAGGTACCGCAAAAATCAGGGAGTTCGCTTATGGCGGTGCAGATACGACCTTTGGACGGCTGATCGGGCCTAATTTCACTTCTTACTACGAAACAAAGCCCAATGAAGGGCAATTCTTTGTTCGTATGGGCGCCAACGCCATGCCCGGTCAGGGCAGCCTGGGCAGCAATGTATTCTATCCCAAGGTATTCGAGACGGTAAAGGAAGCGGGCAGGACCTATCGTACCTACCATGATTTCCTCTATATCGAGCCCAACTATTTTAATGTATACCCCTTTGTGCCTGGAAAGGATAATGAATATGCTAGAGGTAAAGAAACCCAGACGATGTGGACCCAGTGGACTTCCAGTGGTATCGACCAGGTGCTTAAAAAGACAAATAATGTTTACGATAATTCTCCGCCTGCTCAATCCAGCGACCCGATGATGAGTGTGCGGGCCATTAAGACCTCGATCGACGCCTATGCTTACAATACGGGTGGTGGCTTTCCAATGTTTACCATTATGCCGTATAACAATATCTTTTCTTATGTCTACCTGACCTCGGATTCCATGACGACTTATGATTTAACGAACGGCATTCAGCTCAAGAGCTGGAACCGCTATGATTATGGTGCTAATAACAATCTTCCGATAACAACCATATCAATGGATAGTAAAGGCAGTAAATGGGAACAAAGGAATGGTTATGCGCTGGACGCTTCAGAATCCAGCCTGGAGACTGAACCCTCGTTAGCAGCTCAATTAGATGCCGCTAACCGCGTGGGCGAAGTGCTTGCCAGCAGGACCTATAAAGACGGTCAACTGATCAACCAGATGTTTAAGAAAGCCCATTTTTCCGGCAGCCAGTTTTTGATGGATAGTGTGCTCTATGCCGAATATGATAATGCATTGGAATCGGATGGTAAAGTGCTGGATTATGATACTTATGGCAACCCGCTTACGATAGAAGGCAGGGGCAGCAGGTTCCGCAAATATATCTGGCGTAAGGAAAGAAATCTTGCACTGGCCACCTGCTCGATGGCTAAAAAAGGAAGCTTTGTATTTACCTCTTTTGAGTATCCGAACGAATATAGTACCCTGCAGGAAGGCAACCGGACTACCGCTTCTGCTTTTTCCGGTAATTATGCCTATACCTTAAACGGCACCATGATCTTCGGCGGATTTAATCCCGGAGGCAATCTTGAAGTTTATGCCTGGTTGAGCCAGGGCAGCTTTATGGTAAACGGTTATGGGGCAGTCAGTACGGGCCGCACGAAAGATAACTGGACCCTGTACCGGGTAGAGGTACCTTATGCTACGACCGTTACTATTGCCGGAAGCTGCAGGATGGATCAATTAGCCATCGTACCGGCAGGCAGTGTAATGGAGGGCAATGTATTTGATACTATGGACCGGATTACGGCCAAATTGGGCAGCAATATGCAGACGACCTTCTTTGACTACGATGCCTTTGGCCGTTTGCAATATATCCGGGATGAACAAGGCAACATTCTTAAAAGCAATACTTACGGTTACCAGGTAAGTCAATAAAAATCCTATCCAATGAAAAACTTTCTTAAATATATTTTAGTTATTGCAGGGACTGGTGCTTTTACCTCGATCGCCCAGGCCCAGGGCAGCAATAATGTGCCCACGACAGATTCCCTCATCATTACCACTCCGGTAGATTATCCGGGCCTGATCAATATGACCAGCACTTTGAAGAAAAATGTGCTGACAACCGTTATACCCGATCAGCCGGTGCAAAGTCTGCCCGCTGGTGCTTATAAATTCCGGCAGCGGAAAGATTATATAGATGGCCTGGGCAGGCCGCTGCAGAGTGTAGAGCGCAATGCCGGTCCGGATAGTTTTGATATCATCAAAGCCTATGTCTACGATAGCCTGGGCCGGGAGCAGTACCAGTACCAGCCCTTTGCAGTCCGGGTTTCCAGCATAACTTCTTCGGGTAATATCCGCATGGATGTCAATAGCAAAATGAGATCCTTTTATGATGGAGCAGCACCGAATGAGCAGCCCTATGGCCGTACCGATTTTGAACCATCGTCATTAGGGCGTCCGCTAAAACAATTGGCGCCCGGCAAAAACTGGGTAGGTACTAACCGGGGACAATCTTTTCAATATCTGCATAATGTTACGGACGAAGTTATGAAGTGGTACATCGGTCGGGAACTTCATGCCGTTCCCTATGTCGATGGCACATATGGAGCTGGGGAGCTCAACGTTTCTGTAGTGATAGATGAAGACGGCAATAAAACCAAAGAGTTTACGGATAAAAACGGCAGATTGATTCTGAAAAAAACCTTTGAATTTGCCAATCCTCCGGACTATGCACATACCGGCTATTCCTGCACGTATTATGTGTATGACGACCAGGGACGCCTGCGTTATGTAATCCCGCCGGCGGGCGTTTGGTATATGCCTGTAGGTTGGGATGTGAACGGTGTTAAATCGTATTGTTACAGCTATGATTACGATCATCGTGGCCGGCTGATTGAAAAGAAAATACCGGGTAAGGACCCCGAAGAATTTTTCTATGATAAACGGGACCGGCTGGTGATGAGCAGGGATGGAAACTTAAGGGAACAGAATAAAATGTTGTTTACTATTTACGATCCGATAGATAGACCTATAGTCACCGGGATAGTAGATGCCCCCTATGACCGGGAAGGGGTAGTGGCGTTGTTAGAGAACAGTGATACTTATAATCCCCCAGATTTTTTATATTACATCAAAAATTATGACCTGTACAATGTCTATCCGCCCGAAAATCTCGCAGGTTGCGAAATGCTTACTTATACTTATTACGATAACTATGACCAGATAACCGGCTTTAGTTATGATCCGGACCAATTTCCTAACGAAACCTCTGTGACGCCTGAGTTCGATCCGCCGGTATTATCCACCGTCACCCGTGGCCTGGTTACAGGAAATAAAGTAAGGATACAGGACCCGGAAGACCCGGCTGGTAATCAGTGGATCAAAACGGTTAACTACTATGACAACAAAGGCAGGTTATTACAGACCCAATCCCGCAACCGGCTCAAAGGATTGGATATCTCCTCTAACCTGTATTATTTCCAGGGTATGCTTTGGAAAAACATCCTGCGCCATCAAAATCCTGATGCACAGCAGATCCCAGGCGCTATAGATAGTGCCATAACCACCTTTAAGCTGGTGAAAACTTCGACCCGAAATATCCGGGAGTACGGTGGCAGCGACCAGGTTGTAAAACTGCAACAAAAGATCAATGGCGGACCATTGTATAACATTGGACAATACCACTATGATCATTTAAGCCGAACTGTATTGAAAGATTACAGCGGTAGTATGGTACTCAATGAATACAATATGCGGGGTTTTATTAATCATATCAGCGTCAAAGATCAGAATGGTTCGCAGACTACACCCCTGTTTGACGAACGCATCCGCTACGACTGGGGCTTTAAGGGCAAACGATACAATGGCAATATAGCCGGGATTATATGGGCTTATTCGGAAGGGAAGCCCCAGGCTTACGGTTATAGTTATGACAATTTGGATAGGCTCACCTATGCGGAATACCGCAACTACTCCGCACCCGCAGGGGGTGGCCTTCCTTCATGGATTAAGACGAATCAGGATTATTCCGTTTCCAATATCAGCTATGATCAAAATGGAAACCTGTTGTCTATGAACCAAAAGGCAGGAAAAGAGAAAAACCTTAATGTTGTACGCAATATGGACCTGCTAACCTATACCTATGAGCCCAATTCCAATAGGTTGAAAACTGTAGAAGATGGTGGTGATGTGATTGATGGTTTACCTGACTTTCGCAATGGGGCAAGTGCAGCTACGGAATACTTCTATGACAAAAATGGGAACATGACCCAGGACGATAATAAGCATCTGCAAGTAGCCTACAATTACCTCAACAAACCGGTAACAAATTCTATTACCGGAAAGGGGATTATTTATTATACCTATGATGCTACTGGTAACTTGTTGAAAAAAGTATTAGATAGTGGTGGTAAGCGCACCGTATATGATTATTTCGGTAACTTCGTATATAAAGATAATGTGTTGCAATTTATCTTAAATGAAGAAGGCCGTACCCGTCCGGTCGCTAATGATACTACAGCGGGATATACCCGCTTTGTGTATGATTACTTTATTAAAGATCATTTAGGTAATGTGCGCAGTACTGTAACCGCGGAACCGATAAATTCCAATTACCTGGCAAGGCATGAAATTGCTACTGCCAGCGTGGAACAACTGGTCTTTGACAATATACCGAATGTACGAGATGCCAAACCCGGCAGCATTAACCCGAACGATGGTATGGCAGCACATTTGGATGCCAATAACCCTGATACCCGGGTGGGTACGGCTATTATGCTTAAGGTCATGCCAGGCGATAAATTTACGATTACAGCCAGTTCGCATTATGATGGCGAGTATCATGGTGGTGAAGAAACAGGCGCGCAAGGCGTTATTGCGTCTTTGACCAATGCATTGATGGGTGGCGGCACTTACGCCGGTGTACCAGTTAGCGAGTTACCGGAGAACATCCGTACTGTTCAAAACATTTTAGGTAATCCTGCACTACCGGAACAACTAGCAACCTTGCAGAGCAGTGATCTGAGTATAGCCCCGAAAGCACATTTAAACTACCTGTTCTTTGATGATAAGTTTCAACTGCAATCAAACTTAAGTGGCGCAGTACAGGTAACACCAGCAGGGAATAACGGATGGGAAATTCTGAATCCCGGCAATATCTGCAACTGTACGTTTGGACCATCTGGAGGAACAGGCGGTGCTGGTGGCTATATCCTGGTTTATATTGACAATCAGAGCGTCGGTAAAAGTGTCTGGTTTGATGATGTCCATATTGAGCACTTTACATCTAAAGTGCTGGAAGAAACGCATTATTATCCGCATGGCTTGACTTTAGGAGTTGGTAAATCGGGGCAAAATAATTTACCGAATCAGCCTTTGAAATATCAAGGGATAGAATTGGAAAGGCATTTTGGGTTGGAAATGTATGAAACCTTCTATCGGGGCCTAGACCCTCAAATTGGTAGATTTATGCAAATTGATCCTAAAGCGAATGAAGATTATAGTATTAGTCCATATGCTAGTATGAGAAACAACCCGGTTACTAATATTGATCCTTTAGGAGATGTCACTAAATATTTCAATGAGAATGGATCAATGATTTGGCAAACCAATGAAAAAGAGGGGAACTATGCAAATATTGTTTCTTCCGAAAATGCTGGCGCATTTGGGAAAGCTATCGGGTCTTACTTTGAGCAGGTCGCAAACGGAAGTACGATGAGCCAAGAAGATTTAAGTAAAAGCTTATCCTCTCTTGGAACAAGTTACGATTTAAATAGCTTTGAAAATTTTTATAATGAGAATGCATCGAAGTTTCCTGCAAAAAGTATTGACGGTGAATCATTAGAAGGTGCTTCTAATTTTTATGTCGATGATAAGCCTACCCGCAAACTTTTTGCCGAAGCTGGAGCGAACATAGTAATGAAAGACGGCAATGCAACAGCAGGAGAAAAAGTCGGTTCATCTGCAAAATATAATGGCGTATTTAAAGACGATATCCCTAAAGAGGATAATAGCACAGGAAGAGTTATCCATTTGCATCAAGGAGCGAAAGTTCAATATTATAAGGATGGTTTTAATAATACAGCCAGACCAAATGCAGGAGATGGTGGCGGCCCTTCGCATAAAGGAGATTATAGGACATATGATAAGTACAATCCTAGTAAAGTGAGGGATGTAATGGTTAATAAAACGGATATATATTTATTTAATAACAACGATAAACAGACAATCAAAATCCCTAGAAAATGAGAAATTTCGCAGCATTAATATCATTCTGTTTTTTCTTTCTTTTTGCCTGTAGAGAGAAGTCAAAATCTAATATTTCAGAAAAAAAAATTTCTGAATATCCCCAAATAATTGACTCTTTAGGACTTTCAAAAGCTTATGACGAGGCAAAATGGCGTGTATATTGTTATAAATGTGATGATACACTAGTCTTTCTAAATACGTTGCTCGATTCCAACAAAATATATTTTGGATCTCTGGATTTAAAATTTGACACCGTTATTGTATCAAATGTCCAAACTGAAATTAGCTTTGTTTTCGTTTATAAAGGTAAGGTTTGTGATAACGATTTGATTAGAAATTCGGGTGTCAGAGGTGTGGTATATAACAAAACTCTTGACTCTGTTATCCATTATATCTCCGGAGACGATTCATGGTCCATTAGCGAGACTTGCCCAGATACTTCAAATTGTAGGAGTCGAATAATTAATCCAATGCAACCAGAAGTTTTAAAATTTATCACTGAGCATAAAACTGAATTAAATCCCTGGTTTTATAAAATGGCAAAAGAAAAAGGAATTTTAGGACAATAATATACATTCTTATATCGACTGATGTATGAACGCTTATCTTATTATCAACATTTTACTCTGTACCCTTTTTAAAGGAAACGACTCTAGTTGCTTTTCAAATTGGAATAAAATTAATTCTAATCACAAAGTTTTTCAGGAAACACATCAATTTCAAAGCGACAGTATATCAGTTCCATTTATTTGGAAAAATTTCTCGAAAGAAATATTTGATAGTTTAATAGTAAAAGGTTCGGTTTATGATTCTCTAACAAGAGTCCATCAGGACAGTCTTGATAAGTATGGTCCAGAATCAGTGGAAATGGAACTTGAAAATGCTATTGTGGTTTATTTGAAAAAAGAGTCTTTACACATTGGTAATTGCGATTATGATGCACATTTTTTCTTGATTAATGAGGGTCATATATTTCACCAAGAAAATCACTACAAATTTTGCTATATAAAAGATTTCGGTGTGGTATACTGCCTTCATTTTGATACACAATTAGGTTCTTTCGAATGGGAAAAATATATATTGACGGATGTCAAAGATAAATCAGGGAAAACGGTTATAAATAAAAAATCATTAAATCAAATAATGGCAAAGGTGACTAAATATTAAGCTATATTCTTCTTTAAAGTAAAAGCCAGATAATTAATTTTATCTGGCTTTTCAATGATCTAAATTATAATATTTCCTTTCTACACTTTATACAATAGCCCTCCATAAATTCAAATCAAAGAAAAGTTCAATTATTCCATGAAATTCTTAATTACGACATCGCTACTACTTTTTATTCTTACTTGTACATATGCCCAAAAACATACCCTTGACGATATTTCGCTTTCAAAATCAGATTTTGAAATAAAGGAGGGAATTACTAATCATCCCTATGATGCAAAAATTTATACCGAGGTTTCTTACGAGTATCGCATAGAAGAAGACAAGGGAAAGCCTATTTTACATGTCAAAGCTAAGCTGTCGATAAACTCTGATAAAAGCTGGATTAAAGAGGAATTCTGGAGCAATGCTTCAGATAAAGCGAAGGCTGATTTATTAGCCCATGAAAAGGGGCATTTACTGGTTTCATTAATTCATTTTAAAGAGTTGGAAAATTTATGGAGACAAAGTATTTTTTCAAAACAGCAATGTAAACTTGAGCTTAGGCGCGCATATAAAAATATAGATTCCATAGGTGATTCCATGAATTCTGCCTATGACGATGAAACAAACCATTCCCGCATTCGAGAAAAGCAAGAGGAATGGATAACCTCATTGATGAACCGCATCAATGAATTATATGCCGAAGAAGAAAAGATCAGTTTTTCTTTCCAAATAAAGACACCTATAAGCGAATGATTGGTTAACGGCTCCCAAGTTTATCAAAGTATAACCATGCCCCTGATTTCAGGTTGCCCGAAATTGCCTGACGGTATTTATTACTGAGAAGGAAAAACTTCGTGTCTATCGTGGCATGCTTTGCGGTGTCTATGGTTTTTCTATCGGTATCAATAGCAACTTTCAATTCATTGCTTTTATCATTGTGTTTTGAAGATATGGCAATGAGCCTGTCCTGTAATTGCCAGGAGTAGACATTATAGCCACCGAAAAAATCTTTTTCGGTTATTTTCGCTTTACCATATTTTTTCTCAAGTCGTGCCAGCAAAGTCCTGAAGGCTTCTTCGTTCTCGTTTTCTTTTGTCGCTACCAGGGCCATAAAATTTCCTTCTTTGCTGCGCATCATATTCAGGCCCTCAAAATGCATATTTCCGTAAAGTGCCAGGCTATCTCCCAGGGTATGGGATTTCATATTGTATTGTAAGCCGACCAATTGCTTAGAAGGCGCGAAAATATCATCGACAAAAACACTGTCTACCGCTATGGTTTCGAAGCTCCAGGGATCAATTAATTTGTCGCCGAATTCTTCTTCTTTTTTGCCTGCAAGAATTTCATCTCGCTGAGCGCTATAAAGTTTGGCTGTTTCTATTTCAGGGGAATAAAACCTATCTACGTCAAAATTCAAGTCAAAAGTTTCCAGATTTACCAGCTGTTTTCCGAGTTGGGGAATGGCGCAGGATAAGGAAAGAATAATAATTGGTGCAAAGTGGTTAAAGTTTTTCATGTATGTTTTTCTTATGTCGAATCTCCTATCAAAATTTATTTCATTATCCTGTCAATTAGGGTCGGTTTATCCGTAGGTAAACGGATCTTTAATATTGGTCCGTTTTATGAATGATCATATTTTGGTCAAGGGCCGTTCTTTTGCCGTTAATATCGGCGCTGTCAATCCTGCAACCGTTAACAACAGCGCCTCCCATATTGTAATTTGCACTGGCAGTGAGTACAAAATTGGTAAGGATATAATGCTTACCGCTGATCTTGATTTCTAAAATATCGTTGTTCTTAAAAGGCAGTTTATAATAGTAATCCATAGATAGTGTGCCATCATTGAGCTTGGTTGTATCCATTTGCTGTTGGCTGCTATCCAAAACATGACCGTCCGGATCTTTACGGAGTGTATAGCAGCCACCGGTGAAATCCTTTTCTGTGTATCCCATAAAGTAGATGTGTAGCTGTTCTATGTCTTTTTTTTGCCTGCATTCGAGACAGGCTTCTTTCAGTTTCCTTTCACGGCTTTTCCAGCCCCATTTAAAACCAAAGAACAACATTGCAGGGATGCCTACGATCAGGGCAAACAGAAAAGTCAAGCGTTGTTTCCAGTTCTTAAGCCTGGTACATATCCAGATTACAATCAGGATTAATAATAGGCCAAGGATAATTAAGTTGAACATAGCATGCGTGTTTACCTGAGCTGATAGTATTAATGTTTCTCCCCGTTTTCTTTTTTTATCTTTTTTATCTCTTCGAAATATTCTTCCCTGCTCAGTTGATCAAAGGTTATTATAAATTTGTTGTCCTTATTAAGGCCTCCCAGATAACAGAATTTAATTACAAAACCTCCATTTTCCAGACCGGCATAATAAACGCTGTCAAGAGCTTCGTTATAATCATCAAATAACTTAAAATTGCTGACTGTCCTTAGCTCAGAGGCTTTTACCTTTTTCTCAAAGGGATAATGAAACTCAAGGGAATCGCCGGATTTCACCACATGGAGCTGTTCTTCAGCAAGAGATTCCATATATGCCAATGTTACCCCGTGTATTGTTTCCCTGCTTATTCTGTAAACCTCATTAGCCGCCCAATAGGTCCGCTGCTCCTGTGCATTGCAATTTGAAAATAATAACAACATTAAGGCTAAGAAAAATAGTTGTCGTTGGATTTTCATTTCCATTTTTTTGATTTGAATACAAGTAAATTTAGTTTTGTCTTCCTTGAAAAGGTCAATCCCGGTTTTCCAACCTTTTAGGGTATAGGGCTGAACTGTATTAAACTTTCCATGCTTTCACATAATAAATGGTTTATAAGCCAGGGCACGATCAACAATCTCTTCCGCAGATAAGCCTTCATACTCTTTACTAAAGATATAATCTGCTGCATTGGGATCAGGCACATTTTCCAGGAATAGGTCTAACATATCGTCGTCTTCCTGCTCAGTCGTACCTTCTGCATTGCTGATTCTTTTTACCAAATCAATCAATTCTTGTCTGCTTAAGTGTTTCATATAATTATCAATTTAAAAGGTCAAAACTCCCATCCTGTTTGTTCTGCCATTTGCTGAAAGGCGTTATCCTCCGATTCCGTCTGAAATACTGCATAGACCTTTTTTAACGATTTAAGCTCTTTCAACCTGGAGAATTCTGTGATCGTCATTTTCGTAGGCTCGGTAATTTTTAGCTCTTCCAGATTGTTGAACTGCATTAAACTTTCCATATCCTCAAATTGCCTAGTATTAACCAGGTGGAGCGATCTTAATTCCATAGGCCTTTCCATTTTGGGCATGCTGATTAGCTTATTGGTATGTCCTATTTGCAGGTTCCGCAGGTTATGGAGTGGGGTAATAAAATCGAAAGCCTCCACACCTACTACCTTGTTGATAGCAAGTTTACTGAGCTGAGGACAAATCGTGGCAAGCAGCTCCGGGTTTTTAATCGTATTGGTGATGATCAGACTTTCCAGACCATCATTTAAAACGGCTTTTTTTAGATCGAGGACCGAAGCTTTTAAATGCCGAAGGTGGGCAAGGCCGCTGACAAATGATATCTGCTTTGCCCCTGCCGGTCCGAATTCCAGTTCCAGCTCTTCAATGCCGGTTGCATTCGCCAATGGTGCAAGGTCCATATCTTTTTTGTAATTGCCATCCAGGCGAAATGAAACCAGGCTCTTTAACCCGCTTAGTAAACGGATATCCTGCAATTGCTCGGAGCCGAAGGCCAATACAGCTAAATGCTTTAGGTCACCTAATGTTTCCACAATGGCAAGGTTGCTGTACTTTTCATCGTTGCCGGTCTCGGCTGGATCGACCACCAATACGATCCGTATGTCATTATTTTTCTGTAGGAGTTCTTTGATGGCGCCTACCTTTACTTTATCAATTGTTGTTTCGATGGAGATCACAGCAATGCTCGCTGGATCGAATTTAGATATTTCCTCTGCGCTGTATTTTTCCGCTTTTACGACCATTCTAATTTTGATGAATCAATAACAATTCCCTTAAACCGTTGCAATGGTTATCTTGCCGGTTTTTATTTCAGTTTATAATTTTTGCAACTAGCGATCCAGTATGTACCAGAGTGCTCTATAGCTTAGCTAATTGCCACCTGCTTCAAGGCGCTTTATACCAGCAAATTCGATGCCATGAAGCCTCATTACCTGAGTAGTTCTCTCAAAAGTTATCTTTTAAATCTGCATTGTAAAAATCGCTATACACTTCTTGGATCAGCCTGCATCGGCATTCGTCCGCATTTGATAACTTCAATAGCCGGACACCCGAAATCAAGCACCACTTTGCCTTCGATCAAATACAATCCACTACTATACAGCGGATACTTTTTAAGTGACGGTGCGAAATGGACGGAATCGAAAAAATTGCCTTCCACATCTAAAAAGGTCCCGAACTTCATAATGCTGCCATTCTTGGTTGGAACAACTTTGTAGGTGACCAGAACGCCGACAATACGTACAATCCGACCTTCCGCCCCTTTCAAATCTTTGCCATTGATATCACCCCTATACTCTGATTTTGCAATATCGAACAAGCTCCCCGAGATACAGAAGCCAAAAAGTTGTATTTCATCATAGAGGTCTTCCAGGAAATGGCTTTCCAATTTTGGCAGCACCGGCTTTGCCATCATATTTTCAAACAAAAGCGCACTGGTATGCTCCTTCCTTTTGTCGGACGATAATAGATGGGCCTCCCATAGTAATTCTTTTTTGCCGATACCCGTAAAACGGAAGGCACCACAGCGTATAAGAATGATCAGTTGTTCCAGTGGCGCACCAGTGCGGAGGGTAAAATTTTCAAGGCTGGTGTACTCACCGTGTAACAAACGCTCCGCCGTAATCCGCTCCGCCAATTTACCTTCCAGGTTTAAAATACAGTCAAAGCCAAGGTAAACTTGCTTTCCCTGGATTGAAGTGCGCAGCATACTTTCGTTTACACAGGGAAGCATGAGCTCTGCCCCTGCTCTTTTAGCTTCATTTACGTAAACCATCATATTGTAAAAGCCGCCATAGTTATTGAGCACCGCAACCATAAATTCAATCGGGTAATAGGTCTTCAGAAAAAGGCTCTGATAGCTTTCAACAGCAAAGGATGCCGAGTGTGCTTTATTAAAGGAATAGCCGGCAAAACTCTCCATCTGCCGCCATACTTCCCTGGAAATTTCTTCCGGGTACCCCTGGGCTTTGCAATGGGAAAAGAATTTATCTTCAATTTCAATTAAATGGTTTTTGTTCCGGTACTTACCGCTCATCATGCGCCGCAGCACATCGGCGTCCGCAAGATCAAGCCCGCCAAAGCGGTGCCCTATCTTCATGACATCCTCCTGGTATACCATAACCCCATAGGTATCCTCCAGCTCCTGTTTAAAAGCGGGATGCAGGTATTGCACCTTTTCGGGATTCTTATGCCGCTCAATATAAGTCTTCATCATTCCGCTGCTGGCTACACCAGGACGGATAATGGAACTTGCAGCAACCAGGGTAATGTAGTTATCACACCCCAGCTTACTGATAAGTTGCCGCATAGCCGGCGATTCAATATAAAAGCAGCCAATGGTATTGGCTGACCGCAGCTGCTCCGCAATTTTCGGGTCTTTAAAAAAGCGTCTTGGATTTGAAGTATCCACGACTTCACCACGGTTCAGCTTAATAATCTCCCTGCAGTCTTTGATATGTCCAATACCACGCTGGCTCAAGATATCGAACTTTTCAAAGCCAATGTCTTCGGCCACATACATATCGAATTGCATCGTAGGTAATCCTTTTGGCGGGTAGTCCAGGGCAGAATAACAGGTAAGCGGCCTTTCAGAGATCAATACGCCAGACGCATGTATTGTTCGCTGATTTGGGAAGTCTACCAATTGATTGTACACCGAAAGGATCATATTGGTCACCTCGTTTTTATTGAGCATATTTTCCGGCTCATTGACCATTCGGTCAATCTCCCCTTTGGGCAGGCCGTACACCTTTCCTAACTCCCGTAAGATAGAACGGTCACGGAAGGTACTCATAGCGCCCATAAGCCCGGTATGACCGCTTTGATAGCGGCGAAATATGTAGTCATACATTTCGTCCCTTTCATTCCAGGAAAAGTCAACGTCGAAATCCGGCGGACTTTGCCGCTTTGGATTTAGGAACCGCTCAAAGTAAAGGTTTAGCTCTATCGGGCAAACGTCGGTAATGCCGAGACAATATGCGACAATAGAATTGGCTCCGCTCCCACGTCCGACATAGTGAAAGTCCCGGCTGCGTGCATACCGGCAAATGTCATCCGTGATTAAAAAATAGCTGGAAAAATTAAGATTGTCGATGATGTCAAGCTCTTTTATTACCCGGTCTTTTGCTACCTTGTCACCCGGCCCATACCTGCGCAACAAGCCGTCCATCGCATATTTTTGGAGCAGCTGTTTATCGTCATACCGGTTCCCCGTAAACGTCTCTTTATTTTTAATTTTCTTGAAATCAAAATCAAAGGAGCATTGTCCAAGCAGCTTATTGGTATTGCTGATCAGGCGGGGGAAATGTTTGTAAGCATTCAGTAGCTGTACTTTGGTCAAAAATAATTCATCCTGCCGCCCGATCTGGTCCTGTCCTAATTGAGATATCAAAAGATTATGAGAAATAGCACGCAGTTGCGTATGCAGTTTATAATCATTTTTACGAAAGGAAACAGTTTGCAGGATTACATACCGCTCCTGGTTTGTTGACGGCTCCAGTGCTATTTTGTTCAATTCCGCAGGTCGAATCCCTATATATTCATTATCACGCAGGCCCTTTACATCAATAGCGTTGTAAGGATAAATCACGAAAACATTATTGAACTCAGGAGCCACTGGTGGCAGCTTTGAAACTTCACGGTTTGATCTGGTCATAAGCTCGTTGAGCTCCTGGAAACCGCTTGCATTTTTGGCAATACCGATATATAGCAATTGATCTCCATTGCGGAACTCCATACCGGCAAGACCGTTTAGTCCTGCGGCCCTGCATTTTTTTATAAAGTCTAATGACGCTGAAGAATTATTTATATCGGTTAAGACAGCCGAATCATAACCACACAACAACATTCCCTCAATGATCTGGTCAAGGCTTAAAGTGCCATACCTTAAGCTGAAATAACTATGTACATTTAACAACATATCACACGCCTCCTATCTTTCTCTTTCCGGTAATGCAAAGCCCCTCATGACTGAATTCGTTCCAAAACGCATCCTTATGTGATCCATAGCACGTGAGAGATTTATATCTTCAAGACTATCGTCAAATAAATTCGCCTGGGAGCTTCCCTTTATAATGTTACTGAACTTTACACCGATCAACCGGATCAGTATCCTACGGCTGTGAAGTTTGTGGAAAAGAGACAACACCGTTTCCGAAATCACCCGATCAATAGCCGTAAAAGGAATTTTCATTTGCTGGGTATGGGTATCAAAATCACTGTACCGGATCTTAACCGTAATACAGGAGGTCAGCTTATTTTCCTTGCGTAGATCATAGGCCAGCTCATCAACCATTGAGAGCATTGTTTTACGGAGCAGGGTCATATCAATTGTATCAATTGGAAATGTAGTTTCCTTGCTCATACTCTTTTGTTCATGAAATGGCGTAACACGGCTATCATCCTGGCCGTTTGCCTTTTTCCAGATAGCAACACCGTTTTCTCCCATCACCCGTTTCATAGTGAAAACATCCATTTCCTGGAGCGTTGCAATTCTTGAAATGCCCATATTACGTAGGATCGGGTAAGTTTTTTCGCCGATCCCCGGAATCTTACGAATCGACAGCGGTGCAAGGAAAGGTTTTTCCGATCCCTGATCTATCTTTCTTTCTCCGCAGGGCTTTGCCTCGCCGGTCGCAATCTTGCTTACGGTTTTATTGGCGGAAAGGCCGAAGGAGATCGGCAGGCCGGTTTCTTTCATGATCAGTTGCCGTAACTCCTGGGTCATCTTCCAAGTGCCAAAGAACTTGTCCATACCGGTCATTTCGATATAATGTTCGTCAATACTTGCCTTTTCTACTACCGGCACCCGCTGCTCGATTATTTCTGTAACGATATTAGAATACTTCGAATAAAGGTCATGGTCTCCACGAACCAGAATGGCTTCAGGACATAATTGCCGCGCCAACCGCATCGGCATAGCGGAATGAATGCCATACGTTCGGGCCTCATAACTGCAGGATGCCACCACACCACGATCGGAACTGCCTCCGATCAACACAGGCTTTCCTTTCAGATCACTGTTTAATAGCCTTTCCACCGATACAAAAAATGTATCCAAATCACAGTGAATTACTTGCCGTTCCATTTTTCACAATATTTTTTATACATTTGTCACTATTAATGACAAAATGAATGTCACTAATAATAACATTACAAAATGAAAGACGCAAAAGTTTTTTTCCACAGCAATTTAAAATTGCTCCGGACAAGGAGGAAATACAGCCAGGCACAGCTTGCAGAAGTGTTGGGATTTACCCGTGCCAAGTATACCTCGCTCGAAAATGGCAAAACTGGAAACCCGCCATTGGTAGATCTTATAAAAATCGCGGCATTTTTCAAATTCTCTGTAGACGATATTGTAAAATCAGACCTCACCCTGTGGAAGGATTTTGAATTGCGGGAGCGGGAGACCGGTGGTCTGGAATATGTCTCTGGAAAGAAGTTGAGGCTACTGACGATTACCGTAAATGCTGAAAACAAAGAAAACCTGGAGTATATCCCTGTAAAAGCTAAAGCGGGTTATCTGGCAGGCCACGCCGATCCTGATTTTATCGCGGCCTTACCCAAATTTACTTTACCCAACCTGCCTGGTGGGACATTTCGTATGTTTCCGATCAGTGGGGACTCGATGCTGCCCCTTTCTTCCGGCAGTGAAGTCATTTGTCGGTACGTCGAAGATTGGCGCGAAATTAAGCCCCAAACGCCCTGTATTTTGATTTTAAACGATGCGCAGGACTTCGTTTTTAAATTTGTAACAATGGAAGAGCACCTGTTCTTGCTGGAATCCCTTAACCCGGAATTTAAACCCTACACCGTAGAGGTTTCTGATGTATTGGAAATTTGGCAGTTCCACAGCTACCAGAGCAAGCAGATGCCGGAGCCAATGGCGGAGCTTGGGATGATCGGGAGCTTACTAAAGGAAATGCGCGAGGACATTAAAAGCTTAAAAAAGAAGTAAGAAAAATGGATCAGTTAAAATTATTTGACGATACGGACCACTTGCTGCTCCCACAGGAGTTGATGGATTACAATCCCTCCTTCCTGACAAAGGAAGCGAGTGACCGTTACTTAAAATTGCTTTTGGATTCTGTTCCGTGGCAGCAAAACGTGGTTATGATGTATGAAAAGGAAGTCGTTACCCCAAGATTATCGGCCTGGTTCGGTGACCGCCCTATCCGCAAGGATGACAAGCGTCTTCCGATACCCTGGACCCCGGAATTATTGGAAATAAAAAAGGTAATCGAACAAGCTACCGGCATGGAATTTCATGGTGTGCTCCTGAATTTTTATCGGGATGGCAATGATTCCGTTGCCTGGCATGCTGATAAGGATACGGTACCAGGTCTGAAAACTGAAATTGCTTCCTTAAGTTTAGGGGAAGAAAGGAATTTTGATTTTCGCAATAAAGAAGACCACCGCAAACGCTATTCACTTAAACTGCAGCATGGCAGTCTGCTGCTAATGAAGGGTGATCTGCAAAAGTATTGGGAGCATCGGATCGCAAAATCAACAGTTCCGATGAAACCGAGGATCAACCTTACCTTTCGCAAAGTATTCAGCACATAACTTTTGATCAATTATCTAGAAAATTATCTGTGACCAATATGGGGCAGTTGTCGTCGGGAGTT
Organism: Sphingobacterium sp.; assembly: GCA_031277685.1. Classification (GTDB taxonomy): domain Bacteria; phylum Bacteroidota; class Bacteroidia; order Sphingobacteriales; family Sphingobacteriaceae; genus Sphingobacterium. The sequence continues at coordinate 195,296 of JAITLV010000126.1, forward strand.
TCAGGATTACAACAATCGACACATTTTTTTACACCAGCCATCAGTTGGCTGCGCAATGAAAGCATATCCTTGATCTTCACTTCCAACAACTGTACCTTGCGTTCGATCAGTTCGTTGACATTACCACAGGTGGCTTCTTTCATTTCAATCATATCCAATAATTCAGCAGCTTCATTAAGGGTAAATCCGAAATTCTTGAGCCGTTTTACCGTCAGTAGCCTTTCCAGTACTTCATTGGAATACTCTTTATAATTATTTTTCCTGCGTTGCTTTTGGGTAACAGTGATCAGCCCTTGCTTTTCATAAAAGCGAATCGTATCCCTTGACAGTCCTGTTTTTTCAACTAATTCACCAATTAACATATTTTTTTTGCTTTTTCTCTTGACAGTGGACTATACTCCACTGTTTATATTTGTAAATATAAAACTTACCTCAATAAAAAATGACAGTACTAAAATCATTATTAATATTTCTACTAGCAGGTGTTTGTGAAATTGGAGGCGGCTATCTTGTATGGCTATGGTTGAAAGAAGACAAATCATTCTGGTATGGCATCCTTGGTGCCATGATACTCGCCTTGTACGGTGTAGTCGCTACTTTGCAAACAGCCAATTTCGCTAGAACATATGCAACTTACGGCGGGATTTTTATCGTTCTGTCACTCCTTTGGGCCTGGAAGGTAGATGGTTTTAAGCCTGACCGTTACGATATAATTGGTGCATTCATCGCTTTAGTCGGTGTATGCATAATATTTTACGCACCACGTTCAATTCAGCAATAATATGAGATATATCTTCATTATTTCCCTCCTTGCGTTATCCATCAGAGGAAAAAGCCAGGATAGAGAAACGAAAAATTTAACGAGCTGCACAGAAAGTTGTTCTGATAAATGCAGCACAAAAACCCTGGCTTGCAAACTGACGAGCCCTGAACTTCAAAAGCGAAAAGAAACCGTCATAGCGAGCTTGAAAAAACAAGTTATTAAAAAGAATGAAATTGAAAACGGATACACTTTCGAATTTGAGGGCGATGATAAAATTATTGACGAACTCACAGAATTCATTAAAACAGAACGCTTGTGCTGTGACTTCTTCGATTTTGAAATAAAAGTTTCAGGAGACAGATCAGCTGCTTTACTCAGTATTACGGGGCCTGAGGGCGTCAAAGAATTTATAAATAGTGAACTTGAATTCTAGGATGTTAAAGTAACTGATACCATGCAATAGTCATTCTTAATGTTCAGCTAAAACAATTCTGATCCAGCAAGGTTATACACAAAAAACAACCTATGGATTATTTTGAAGTAAAAGTTAGGGATGTCAACTATTTAGTGAATCCTATGATCGAAGCGGATAATCTTTTATTTACTACCGAAGTGAACGGATATGAAGTACTTTTTGCCACGACCAGCGACGGTCTTCAGGCAATTGATCCACCAGAAGTGGATCAGGAGCTCTTGGCAGAGATCGCCTCTGAAATTGATTCGTACATGATGTAAAGGCTTATTTAGGATCATGTTTCGTTGCCTTCGATAAGCTTCTATCCATGAATACGTTTTTAATATTCAATCGCCAAAAGCGATAAGCCCACTTTCTTTTTCATTTGCAAAAGTGAAGAGTTGAGTCAACTTTATGATGTCAGTATCGGCCTGCAATTGCTTTTGTAAAATGTTCTCTCGAATCTGTTTTATGATTAAAGTATCCAGCCGGAAATCCGAATAATAATCGAATCGTGGATCAATAATTCCTTTGCTTTGAAGATTAGTGAACGTCCCATAATCAATTCCTCCAACAAACTGTAATCCAAATTCTTCGGGGTAATTAGGCATTGCCTGATCGTCTTCAATGATATAAAAGTCCAACATATTTTTAGATAGGTGATAAGTCTGCAAATTATGCCTTTAAAAAAACGCAAGGATATTACTGCATTATACCAGTAATATCCTTGTTGGCTATAAAAATAGTGATTCTATCTTTTAAACTTCGTATGCCAGTTCCGGTACCTCCGCATATACAAATGCTTTTCCTGGCGTCCCAGTAGTCTTGAAATCTTTTTCTACCGTATAGGCTTCCATTTCTGATGCACTGATCTGGTAGGTTGCAAGCTCCGTAATCCTTTCCTCAGATAGGTCACCCATCATCCATTCCCAGGCCAGTTCATCGGGAAGCATCGTAGGCATACGATTCTTGCTATTGTGGATCTGCTTCATCACAGCATTCGCTTCTGTTGTTACCAGTGCAACGGTATCGACCGTCTCACCAGTCTCTTTATCCGTCCAGTTCTGCCAGATTGCGGCAATAAAAAAGTACTCCTTGTCCTTTAATCCGATGTGGTAAGGGTATTTGTTGGCTGTTTTTAGCGGCTGACCGGTTCTTTTATTCGTTGGAAAAATATGTCGCCATTCATAAAATTCGCTGGATAAAATAAGGCAACGCCTTTCAAGAGCAGCTTTCCGGAACATCTTTTCCTTGCCTGTTTTCTCATCTACAAATAACAACTCCTCTCCTTTCGCATTCAGTGTTGTATAAGCCGTGTGCCATTTTCCGCCAGCATCTTTATAACCAAACCGCATCTTCTTGACGTCTTCCCTGTTTTTGATGTAGTACGGAATAAAGCCCCATTCCATTTGTACAATATCGAAATTGCATTTGTCCGCTGTGGGCTTCAAGACTGCAATATTTCCATAACTAAAACCATCGTGTAAATCCTGATCCAAAAAATCATAATTTATCACAGCTTTTTCAAGGTTCATCAGACGAATAAACTCAGCCCGGGAAACCCGTTGTCCATTATAATAACACAAATTACCTCCGATCCAGGTACCGGGCAACGATCTGTCCAAAAGTTTCCGCTTCAGGCTGCCGCCCTTGTGGGACGCTGGTCCACATAGTACCTTGCCAGGTGGACGCTCTGGTAACAACCAAAGGCGGACGTTTATCGTTAAAGATCAAGCGATATACCTGCTGATCTTGTACGGTATGTTCCGTCACGATAATTTTTACGCCGTCTGCTTCAATTTCAAACTTTTCGTTACCGAGTAAATTACCCATTACATTAATATTCAAATAATTACTAATTTATTAACATTTGAACATTTTTGCAAGGAGTTCGAAGTATTCGAGTAGATATACAGTATTTGGGGTAAATATCCTGGCTTTACATTATTTTGCGAACTGCAGGTTTCTTTTTTGGGGATTTTGCAGAAGGCTTTATTTTCTTTTGAACTGTTTCTAGGCGCTTTCTCCATGTTATAATCTGAGGGTCTTCATAAACAGGGAGACCTTTGTCGTTAAGAAGCCCCATTGATTTAGCCAGGCTGAGGCTGAGCCGCGCTGATTTACTGTTTGCTTTTTTCCAGCTTTGCTGATCTTCTTTTATGTCCTTTTCGTAGGCAGTAATGGCCTGTTTTATTACGGCCAATTCTTTTTTATAATCTTTGAGCCTTCGATACAGAATCATTAGACGATTATACGCACCGGCTTGTAATGGGTCCTTGGATATAACCTAGCTCTTATTTAAAACTATTGTCTACCAATATTTTTGCTCATTAAATCAACCGCATCTGGACCAGTTCTTTTTTTAGGTGGTCCTTCCGGAAATATCCTTTCAGGCCTTAAACCATTAACTTTCATTTTTAATAAACCTCCAGCCATTATTTTTTGTAAAAAAATACGCTGATTTCCGACTACACGATTGTCTAAATATTTGGTGCATAATCCAGCAACGATATCACAAAATTGAATAGAATAATTATCCTCAGAATTTTGAGATATTGTTTCCAATACTCTTAATGGATATTGCACAAAACTTCCATCTCCTAAGGGATGTAGATAGGGTGGAACTTGCGAATTCGTCACCTTATACCAAATATCTATTTGTCTTTTAAAATTGGAAGATACGTCATGAATTACGTGAAAGTCTTCTGTGAAATTTTGTCTCCACCAGCAAATTGAAGATAGAAATGTTGTGAGATGTAATTCATTTGTTGATTTAAAGTCTTCTATATCTGTAATTTTTGGTAAGTGCTCACACATAATTGCCATATCTCTAATAATTGACTTTGCTATAGGATGTTGAATAATTTCCGAAAATTTCTCAAATTTAATTTTTAATTTATCTAAAGCTAATAAATTAGGCTTTCTGCTAAACAATTGATATTCCTTTACCATTTCTGGTAATAGCTTATTGGATTCTACCACGGTTAAAAGATAATGCAAATAGTTTGTTAGTTTTCTACAATACCCATCTGCATAAAAATCTATTCCAGCACGGGTTTGATGAGGTTCAATAAGCCACTCAACCATATGAATAAGTACCAAATAATTTTTATCGACATAATAAGTAAATGTGCATGAAGAATGTTCTTCAAAGAGTTTTGAAAATAAATTCAATCCTTGATGGTTTACAGAATTCCAAATATTTCCCAGTTTAAATTCTCTCCCTTTATAATTAGGGAACGATTTTTTTAAAATTGCTTCAGCATCCTGAGGATTGATATCAGTACTAGAAACAGCAAAAATGGGCTGATCGACATCAAGGTAATTATGGCCGGTATATCCAGATTCATCAATATAAATTTTTTTTATCATAAGATTACAACTACTTAAAAAATTAAATATAATTAATCAGTTTTAATGTTGGCATATTAACTCACTTTTATTCCGATACAACGAAATCAAAAAAATTCATATTAGCAGTCTCAACGCTTGGTAATGCCCTAGAAATGACTAACGGAGAGCGATTGTTATAAAAAAAATCCTGCATATCTGCTCATCTTGTACAGTATGTTCCCTTTCAAAGATTTTTACACGCGTCGGCCTCTGATTCAAACTTTCCGCTATCGAACATATCATGCATTATCTCACATTTAATACTATACTAATTTATTAAATCATTTGATACATATCAATTTCAGTGTTTTAAATTTAATAATCTCCAAAATTTTCGTTCCTTAGAGATATATTTACAAAAGATCATTGTTATTAACTGTATAATAGAAAATCGGAGATTAAAATAAAGTTGTTGCGAAATAATCACTTTCAAAGTGTATTCGTTAAAGAGGAAAACTCGATTTTTATCTAATTCTAACACAGTATAAAAAAAAATAATATGCCACTAATTCGTTTATCAATTGAAAACTATAAAGCATTTCAAAAGAAGCAAACAATAGAAATAAAGCCAATTACCTTATTAATCGGAAAGAATTCTTCAGGAAAAAGTTCAATTGCGAAGTTGTTTACTTTACTTGAAAATTCTTTATCAGGAAATATTAGCGAGCCTCTTTTATTAGAGAATAATAATGTCAGCTTAGGTGGCGAGTTTCGGGATCTAGCATTTCGAAGACTTCCCACCACGCCAATAATTTTTACTTTACAGTTCGCAATGTGCGAAATTGAGGTCGCCGTCTTGCTGGAAAAATCAGACTATGAGGTTCGAATTTTAAATTGGAATTATGTATCTGATAATTTCAATTTAAAATTATCTTATTCTCCATCGTCCGGATACACAGATGAAACTGGTCAAACTTATGATTGTGAATTTGGAGGCTTTATCCCCAAAAAAATGATTTTAAATGGCAAAGATTTAGCACCTAGTCTTCTTTCAACTATTCCGACATTAGATGTTGATTATATAGGTCCATTTAGAATTTTACCTGATAGACAATTTCATCTTATTGGTAAGATGGAATACAATAAAACTGGCGTAAAAGGGGAATTTGCTTATCCTATCCTTGGCATTAGTCAATTTTTAAAAAAAGATTTACATACTACCGTCGGAAAATGGTATAAAGAAAATTTCAACGGATGGGAGTTGAAAGTTGAAGCAAGTAGTCGCCCATTTATCGAGATTCTTTTGGAAAAAAATGATACAAGCGTAAATATTGTCGATGTCGGACAAGGAATGAATCAGGCGCTACCACTAGTCGTAAGAGCAAATATATCCAAGCAAAATTCAATTATCGTTTTAGAACAACCAGAATTGCATTTACATCCTGCTGCTCATGCAGACCTAGCAGAATTATTTGCGAAATCGGCAGTTCAAAAAAAACAAACGTTCATAATTGAGACACATGCTGAAAATTTTATTTTGAGATTAAGAAAGCTCATAGTGGAGAACGACTTCGGATTAACTAAAGATGATGTTATAATATACTTTGTGGATGATTGCGAATCAGGGGGACAAGAAATAAATGAAATTACAATTAATGCAGAGGGTGACTTGAGTGACTGGCCAGATAATGTATTTAATGAAAATGTCGAGGAAATAATTCAAATTAAAAATGCTGTTAGGAGAAAAAAAGAACAACAATGATTTTTAAGTTTAATGAAGCCGTTTTCAATTGTGAAGATATTGCAGTCCAAAAAGCACTAATACGAATCTTTTGTGACTTTTTAGATGATAGATTTCTTTGGGATTTAGACAATTTAACATACCTCTTTTATAATAATGACAGAGATATTCAAATTATTGAAGAAAGTATTCTTTGGACAGGAATTGGTGATATTTTACAAAGGGAAATTGCTGAAAGTACATATGTAAAAACTCAGTTAGGCTCTTATGTAACGGATAAGATGAAATATTATCTTCAAACCTTAACTGTCGGTTTGGAAAACGATGAAGTCAACCCTATTCAAGTAATTAAGATTTTAACCTATAAATCCCATGTAATCGTCGAAAACAACTTAAATGACTGGAACTTTATCACAGGAATAGTAAATAATTATGCAAATTTCTCTGGAAAAAAAAGTATCTACAAGTTGATTAAAAAGTCGATAGAAAAGCAATTCCTTGAATCAAAAGGATTTGGTGGCGGTGGAGAAATAAAAAAGAACTTGGAAAGTTTAGTCGCAAATTCGTATGAGGGTATTCACACTTATAAACTTGCTGCACTATTTGACAGCGATAGAGAAAGTCTCGATGTAAATATAAACAATGGAATTTATAAGCTTTTAGTAACCTTAAAAAAGAGAGATTTTGATCGTACTGATCCTAGCGAACTTGTGTATTCAAATGGAGACTTAATTGGTTGGCATATGTTATACAAAAGAGAAATTGAAAACTATATACCGCTAGAGTTACTTTATTCAAAGTTCCCCACAATAGACGGAGAAAGAAAAAAGGAATTGAATAAATTGGACAATAGCCAATTAGATTTTTATAATTTTGATGCTTGTAAAGAGATAACAAAAAATGAAGCTTCTGAAATCTTTTTGGCTACTCCTATTCGCGAACAGCTTGCAAATCGTTGCATGCATCATAAAGTTAGGATAGAAACTCCAAATGACATTCTTGAAGAAGTAGATGAATTGGAAAAAATTTTATTAATGCTTGCTAAGATTATTTAAATGGAAAATACTGAACGAAAATTTTTAAACGTAAAACCCGAAACAACTCGCTTATTAAATCTAATGGAAGAAATAATGTCTGGTGAAATTAGGGTACCAGTATTTCAAAGAGATTTTGTTTGGAAGTCGACCCAAATGTTAGAACTTTTTGATAGCATTTTAAAAGGTTATCCGATTGGGAGTCTATTATTATGGAAGCCCGACAATAATTTTGAGACAAAAGAGTCTATTGGCCCATACAAAGTAAAAAATTCCTCGTCAGAAAAACGATACGTGTTAGATGGCTTTCAAAGACTAAGTACACTCTTTGGTTCTTTAACAAATCCAAATAATATTGACCTTTCAAATAAATTCGATTCCGTTCCAAAAGAATTTAGTATTTATTACGATTTGAAATCAAAAGAATTCACTCATTCTTTTAGTAAAGTAGACAACTATTATCTTATCCCCTTATATAAAATTGTAGATACTTTTGAATTTCTCGATTTCTTGGACAACATCAAATTGGCCGCATTAAATGAAAATGAAAGGAAACAGCTAATCGAAAATGCCAAAGAGGTTAATAAAATATTATACGATTATCAAATCCCGCACGTTGAAATAAAGGGAGGGGATATTAAAAGTGCTGTAGAAATTTTTTCGAGAATTAATAGCACAGGCACAGAAATATCTCAAGATTTTATGCTATCAGCTTTAAGTTATAATCATTCAACAGGATTTTTACTTAGTGAAGCAATTTCCGGATTTTTGGATAAACTAAGCAAATATAATTTTGAAAATTTGAAAAGAGACACTATTCTTAATTGCATAGCAAATAGCCAAAACAAAATCTACTTTGATGTTAAAACCGAAGAATTATTAAAAATTGATCTGGAGGCCGCCACTTCATCCGCATTTATTCACATAGAAAAAGCTGTATCTTTTCTCTATTCTTTTATTAAAATCTGGGATTTTAGGTTATTGCCATACCCGACTCAGTTAATATTTATTTCTGAATATTTTAGAATCAATCCTAAACCTTCTGAAAATGATCTTTTAAATTTAGAAACATGGTTCTGGAAAACTACTTATTCAAATTATTTCACCATGTATTCGTTATCTCAACAAAGGGAAGCTTATAGAATTTTCTGTGAATTTGCAAAACATAAACATTCAAATGGTATTCTAAAACTTGTTGATGACTTTGAAACAGCAAAATTTCCAGAAAAATTAAACTTTACTGGTGTTCGAACAAAAGCTTTGCAATTATTCATGATTAAAAATTCTCATTCACATAATAATTCTATTGATGGAGTTCAATTGCGTGAAATCTATTTTTTTAGTAAACGAGACAGATCACCAAGTAATATCATTTTATATGCAGAAGATGACTATAAAAATTTATTTCAAAATAATATTGATGATTTTTATAACAGTTTGAGCAATTTTGAAAGACAACAATATTTTTTATCAGATGATATAATGAATGCGTACCGGAGCGATAATTATGAAAAGTTCTCGAAATTAAGGGAATTAGAAATTAAGGTTGCTGAAAAAAAATTCGTCACTAATCTTGATATTAGATACGAAGAAAAGCAAAAATTGGAGTGGTAGGTTAATGCTATAAACTAAATGTAATTTGTTATGGTTTTTTTAAGCTTTAAAACCTAACTTTGTATCACAAATGATGTTCTTTAAAAAACGTCAAAACAAGTTAAATTTTATGGTGACCCAAATGGTGACCCATTTTTAAGAATCGACGGATACGGTGCTTTAAACGCGCTTTTTTAATACGAAACGGAGTCCCAGCGGGATCACAAAAAAAAGCTAATCTTGTGATTAGCTTTTTTTGTTTAACAGTATATGGATTCGAAAGAAGGGCTGGCCGGGTTCGATCCAAAGGAGGCTCAAGGATGTGTAGGGAACTATGGGGCTGAGCCAATGCTACAAAACACATGACCTGATTGTTCAATATGCTTTCCTTTATTTAATTATCCTAACACGGAAACCACCAATGCATAAAATACACTTTTCCGCTTTTAAAAAACAGTTTGATATGCCCGTCAGAAATTCCGTTCTTATCTTCTTTCAGTTCCATTAGCCACAATGTTCCTTCTCTGTATTCATTTAACTTGCCTGTTACTGCACCGGGAAACAGCTCTTTGATTTTGCTCATCGTGGTGTTGGCATCGATTCTGATGCCTTTGTAGGTTATAAAATTTCTACCCTTAAACCAAAATTCATCTACGGCCACTTGCTGCCCATGGTTTTCAAAGCGAGAACCATTTTTATATAAATAGGTATCGTCTGCATTTTCGCTACTGTCATTTTCTTCAAAAATAGACGTGCAGGGAGCTTCATCGCGTACCAGTTTTACGCTATCGGCTTTGCCAAAAACTTTTTTAAAATCGCTAAGTGTAAAAAATCTTTTCAGTTTTCCATTAAACAGTATATCCTCGACCAGCATGACATCATTTGTTTTAGCTTTCTCAACTGCGTTAGAAACTGCATCGGCACTGCACAATTTATAAAAATCATTTTGTTGAAAGAGGGTTGTATCGTATCGTAGTACTATGGGATTTTCAGGATCATTGGTAATATCCAAAAGCCGATTATTTTTTTTGTGAAGCTCCAACCAGCCCACCGTATTTTCCACCTGTTGCGCTTTGCCCGAAGCATCCGAAACATCTTTTACGTACAGCTCTATAATGGCTTTCTCCGACGTAATATTATTGAGCCTTATGTGTACATGCGTATTGCTAAAATGCTTAAAAGCCCCAGCGTTGCTGGTTTTTATCATAGCTTCCAACAAGGTTTGACAAGTCATTGCTTTTGATCCCTGCGCAATGGTTGTATCTGTTGAAGTATCGGTGGTATCTGTTGCCTGCGCTGTTTTATTCGCCGTTTCCCCACACGAAAAAAATGCTATTATTGCTATAAGTGCTAAAACTCTTTTCATATAGTTTTTTCCTTGTATCCTTACTATCCAACTTTGAAGACACTGATTTTTGGTTTCTATTGCGTCTTTGTGTTGTAATTATATCAATCATCCGCTCAACTTATCACCCTTAAAAAACATTTTCAATTCCCCCTATTTCACAATTTATTTTGGTTGATTCCGCAAATAACAACTCAGTAAAATCAATCTTTTTTACCTAGGGAAAGCCACACGATTAAAAACCCTCGTTTCTATCTTGCGGGTTTTAAGGATATTTCCTTTTTCGTCATATTGTATTGGCTTGGTATGGAGATATAACTTGCGGTTGATGACCTCCATCGCCACATCATCATTTTTTTGCCATTGCGCCTGGATAATCAATTGCTTGCCTTGCATTTTTGCCCGCAAAACCCGTGCTGGTGCCATGCCGTTGCCCACATCTCTAAAAAGAGCGTAATCTTTACCCCGTTCAAACCTTATCTCTACGGTATTGGTTTGATATTTGTTTTTATATTGCCATACGCCTGCAAAAGTGATTTTAACGTGTTCCGGGATTTCTTTTTGCTGAGCCGATAAAGATTGCGAAACGGATGATAAAAAGATAAATAGTAGTACTTTCATATATCTTTTGAATTTTTACAAGAAAATTCATTACGAACGGAATTAGTATTATTTGCTTTTTTGTTGGCTTATAATTGGATTATCAATCATTCTCTTAATTAAAGTAATTGAAATTTTTCCAGTAATTCTACTGCAAAGTCTTTGCCAAAATTTCGCATGGAAGATTCGCCATGAAAGATTCTTTAGTGAGATCCTTATGCTTTCAAATTCAGATCAGAAAAGCCTTTATCAATCCATCCCAAAACTGGAACGATTTTTCCAGCGGATTACCGAAAAACCATATATACGAACCCAGCAGCGTATGGTGGAGCATTTGTTGAAGCTGTGAAAGCTACAGGTAAGAAAAAATTGGTCATTGCCGGTGTATTGACAAGTGTCTGTGTCGCATTTCCTGCTATTTCAGCAATCGCTGAGGGCTATGAAGTTTTTGCAGTCATCGATGTTTCCGGCGATATGAGCCCGTTATCCACACAAGTAACAATTTCAAGATTACAGTTAGCTGGTGTTATTCCTATTACAACGACTGCTGTGATCAGTGAGGTATTAAAAAGCTGGAAACATGCTGACGCAGCTAAATATGCACATGCTCTTTCTTGGGTCATGCCAAATTACCAAGCTTTGATCGAAAGTTATTACAAAGCACAGGAAGTAGCACTAGAAAACAAATAACTACTGAGGTATATTTTGTTTAACCTTCTACGGGATAGCTTTTACATAAGTTTATCCCGTAGTTATTTTAACAAACTTACTCAGGGTAAAATATCCCCCAAGTCTTCCATTAAGACCCAGGGGAATCAACCAAATAATTATTATAGAGATATAGGATAAGTTAATGTAAAAAATCTTTTCCATTCGGGATGCGCTCTCAGATAAGCAATGCCCTGTTAGCTACTGCCGCTATCGCTTTACCTACCATTTTCGCCCCTCAAATAATGTTCAATTTCGAACAAAATATGTCCGCAATTGAACATATACAAATACGCCAATAAAAACAATCATCTAAATATCAACAATTTATTCAAATGGCAAGAGGATTGGACGCATGACACACAATTAACTCCGTGAAGTTCGGTTTAACGGCGCAGATCATTATGATAACTAATTATTTAAAAATAGCATTCCGTAGTCTTAGAAAAAACAAAGGCTTTACAACAATCAATATCGTTGGACTGGCCATTGGGATGGCCGGGGCATTGATGATTATGCTTTGGTTACAGAATATGCTGACGATGGACCGATATCATGAAAAAACTGATCGCCTGTATGTTATAAACAATAGAGATGAAAATAAAGGGGACAAATATGCCTGGCCCTCTACACCAAAAATCCTAGGTCCATCATTGAAAGAGAGCTTTCCAGATATAGAATCTTATTCTAGATACAGCAATTTCCACCTATTTTTAACCAGCTATGGCGACAAAAAGTTAAAATCCCAATTAGCATTCGTTGATTCTGGATTATTTGATATGTTTAGTTTTTCTTTTATATCTGGCGATAAAACAGGATTATTAAATGATCCCAATTCCATTGTATTAACAGAAAAAAAAGCCCGGGACCTGTTTGGATCTGAAAACCCAATTGGAAAGATCCTCAAAATAGATTCTGTCAATCAGGTTCAAGTTCAAGCCGTAATTAAAGATCTTCCAACAAATTCTAGCTTTGACTTTGATGGATTGATTTCCTGGGAATATGGTAAAAAGATCGGCTTTTACGACGACAACTGGGGAAATAATTCCATCAGAACATTTATACTTCTAAAAAAAGGGACATCGCTCAGCGCTTTTAACGAAAAAATTAGATCATTTACCAGAGACCATATTAATGCTGATAAAGCACTGACAAAGAGCGCTTCCAAAAGTACGGTCGACATATTCGCATTTCCATACAAAGATTCATACTTATATAACAATGGGAAGGGTGGTGTTTACGAATCTGGTCGTATAGATTTGGTTAGACTATTTGGTTGGATCGGAGGATTTATTCTTTTAGTCGCTTGTATAAATTTCATGAATTTGAGCACTGCTAAATCCGAACGAAGAGCAAAAGAAGTGGGCGTAAGAAAAGTCATTGGGGCGACCAAGAATAGTCTCATATTTCAATTTCTGACCGAAGGCATATTGATCAGCATCTTCGCTGTCATCGTTGCTATTTTCCTAATTATAATAGCTCTTCCTCATTTTAACGCGTTGGTCTCTAAAAATCTTTCGATCTCATTTTTAACACTATCAACTTGGTGTTATCTTTTGGTCTTTGCATTATTGACCGGAGTTTTGGCAGCTGCATATCCAGCATTTTTTCTTTCTGCTTTCAAACCTATAAGCACGTTAAAAGGTAGATTTAAGGGTAACAGTAAAGGATTTAACATCCGATCCATTTTAGTCGTTTTTCAATTTACATTGGCCATAATTCTGATTATAGCGACCGTTGTCATAACAAAACAGATACAACATACAAAAGATCGCGATCAAGGCTATAATGGAAATGATCTGATATACACAGAAATAGAAGGAAATATAGCAAAAAATTATACAAACATAAAAAATGACCTATTGGCAAGCCAGGCCATTGTTTCGATATCAAAAAACATGTCCCCTATTACAAATTATTACGCTTCGGGGCAGGGAATTATTTCTAACGCATCTAATGAAGAGGATAAACGTATTAATTACCTCTGGTTTAGTTCTGATGCGGATGCTATTAAAAATCTAGGATTCAAGCTGGTCGCAGGTCGGGATATTGACGTTTATAATTTTCCAACAGATAGTTCCGCAGTATTGATTGATGAGGCAGCGGTTGCCAGTCTCAAATTAAAAAATCCGATTGGAAGTACCATTGAAGGTGTAGGTTCAAAATGGACCGTAGTGGGCGTTATCAAAAATTTTATCATGGACTCTCCATTTGGTAAAAATCAGCCAACGATCATTTTAGGTCCCAAATCCTGGTTTGATGTGATTCATTACCGATTAAACCCGGCGCGTTCCACCAGCGATAACTTAAAAACTATTGAAGGAATTTTTAAAAAATATAACCCTGAATATCCTTATTCTTACCATTTTATTGATAAGATGTTTCAAAGTAAATTCAAAGAAACGCAGGCAGTCGGTACTATTGCAACGCTCTTTGCGGTGTTGACCATACTGATTGCTTGTCTAGGTCTTTTGGCCCTAATTGCCTATATAGCGGAGACAAAAATGAAGGAGATTGCCGTTCGAAAGGTACTGGGAGCCTCAGTCCCTCAAATCACTTCCCTCCTTTCGTTTGGTTTTGTTAAATTGGTTATTATTTCTCTTTTAATTGCTTCACCAATTGCATGGTGGGTGATGAACAATTGGTTAAAAGATTATGAATACCGCATCAATATTGAGTGGTATTATTTTGTGATCGCGGGTTTTATGGCTATACTTATTTCATTTGCCACCATTAGTTACCAGTCCATAAAAGCAGCATTGGCTAATCCTGTTGATAGTTTAAGAGACGAATAAATCTTGGACATATGTTTAAGCGTTGAAGACAACAGAAAATCAATCATTCCCGTCGACTTCTCTAAACAGATTTAATCCCTTAAAGAAAGTAGGAAACTGCGTGTCCATGTGGTCAAGACTCGAATAAATATCGAAAGTCAGGTTTTCACGCCCTATATTTTTATATAAGGTATCAGCAATATGTACCAATCCCAAGCTAGATGGATCATCCGAATTTTCAAGCCCACCATAAGTAATATATACTTTACTGGAATTGGACAAAGTTTTTTTGTACTGTTTGGTTAGGGAGAGCAGAAAGTAATCGTTATAGTGAAGAGATGGACTGGCAGCAATAAATCTATTGATCTTGTGCTCTTGCGAACCTGATCTTTTTAGAAATGAATATAGCGTGAAATAGCCTCCTAGGGAATGCCCATAAAGCACCACGTTTGTACTATCGATCCGATAAGATCTAGAAATTCTACTATAAAGTTCATTTTCAATAAAACTCAAAAAGTTATCGGCACCACCGCTTGTAGCCATTTCGTACTCGGCCTTCGCCAATGGATAAGTGTAGTCGCGCTGCCGCAAAGAATCCATCGTAAGAATATCTTTATAGCCGATTCCGACAAGAATAGCCTGGGGACACAAGCCAACCTTTCCGTAATCGCGAAGCGCACTAGCGAATATATCAAAATACAAATTCGCATCCAGCAGGAATATCACCGGATATTTTTCGCCCGAAGTTGCGTATTCTGCTGGTAAACTGACTTTGATAGCAAAATTATCTTTAACAGTAGCTGAAACCAGCTGAAAGGAATCAATCGGTGTAGCCGAAATCGCTGAACCAGTATTTCTTGGCTGACATCCGATAACAGTCAAAAGCGATAGTACAATTAAATAGGCGAAATGGGATTTCATATTAGCGTTTATTTTTCTGTTCAGATTAAAAATAGCTAATCCCAAGTATTTCACGCCTTATTTAACACTACTTAACTAAATAAAAACCAATAATTTAACCCACATAAAACCATAAATAAACTTGATAGTTACTAAGCTATAATCAGCATATATGGTGTAGCTACCTGTTCATCACAAACTATGCATAATCTACGGTCTTTATATTACTAAGTAATACTTCATTGATACTTAACCAATACTTAGTTAATACTTAATCGATACTTAGTAGTACTTAAGACCTACTTTGTGTAAGCACTATGACTGATTAATGAATAGCTATAAAATCTGCTGTTTTGCTGAGTTAGTCATTTCCGAATGCTGATTTCAAAAAGCTTCCCTGGTAATAGTACCGGGGAAGCGATTAAAAATAGTCCGAATATTAGTATAACATCGAGGTTTGATAAACTTATTTTAGAAATTCCATTTCATATTTATCTAGGAAAAGCTTTCCGTCCAATAACCACGAATCCTGTGGTGTAATACCCATCCAATAGGCTATTTGTGGTACAATATCATATTGGTTCATAACAAAGAATTTGGCGTTTTCCTGCGCGGACAAACAATTCCACTTTGCATTCAAATTCCAGGTATAATTACCATTCGGGAATTTAAAATCTGTATCCAATGAGCTTGTTATCTTATTTTTAAATGTTCGTTTTCCAATATCATCCATAGGCCAAAACCCTGTAATCTGGTTCCAAAATGAAGTAGTTTCATCTACTGTTTCCATACAGTTAAATGATTGAATTTCCTCGTCCGACAGCGCTTTAGGGACAAATATTAAGTTATTGACCATACCATTAAAAGTTCCGACCGAAGATACATTACCTGAACCGACGAAAAAATTTGCCGTTGGCGCCTGAAAACTTCCTCGGCCAGTCGTAACATCGCGCTCTTCACCGGCAACACCATTTACATAAAATTTTGCGTATCGCTTACCATCTTCCTTTTTATATAATTTCACGGCCAACGTTTCCCATGTTCCTACTTCCCCCGCAAGGGATCCAACGACCTGCAATTGATTATTGGATGCATTTTTATCAGCCAAATAAAAACGATACTTCCCTGTATTAGCTCCCTCAATCATAAAGGCCCACCCGTTACCACCTGTATACGCATGAGTGACTCGACCTAATATAACAGCATGACTACTACCAGTAGGTTTTACATTATTTTTCACTTTACACATTATGGTGTATTCCTTACCATCCTTAATATCATAGTGATCTGTATTCGCAGCGGGAATTGTAGGCACATTCGCATCTTTGGATTTAATTTCCATTGAGTTCACAAGTGCTGGTGCCTCCATTTTCTGCCCTGTAAAATTGGGGTTATATAGGATTATTGGGACTTTACGTTCCTCCAATGAAGCTCCACCATATCCATTGTCCAGACCACCGTGATTGGCCGTTACCACGATTAGCCAATCTTCATTTTCAAAAGAGGAGCGTCCTTCGATAGCGGCTTTTATTTCACCGATATAGCCGTCTATTTTATCAATAGCAGTCTTATAAGCAGCGTTGTTCAGTGTAAATCCACCGCTTTTTCCTGCATCATTAACTCCCCTAAAATTGATGACCCCAAAGGAGACATTGGTTAATGTAGATTTCAACGTGTCTATTGCTGCCTTCGTCACTTCATCATCATTTGCTTTTACAATTCTAGTCTCCGCATAATCCAGTGCATTATCATCCAATTCCCGCCAGGAGGTCGCCGAAAAACTTCTCATACGTTTTCCCTGTTCAAGTATACGTTGAAAAAATGTAATATAACCCGTCGCCTGTCCAGACGAATTGTGCCCATGTGGATCATCTTCATCTATTTCTTCTTCGAATGAATCCCCATATACGCCGTGTTTCGCAGAGGATTTTCCCGACAATAAAGTTGCCCAGGTAGACGCGTCTCCACTCGACGCATCTGACAGCCCCGAAAAAGTATATTTTGAGTGCTCTAATAATTTCTGGATATTCTGGGGAGTATGTTTCTCCAGCTCTATTCCCGATAGACCATCTACCGATATAATCAGTACTTTTCGGGCTTTAGCCTGAATATTCTCTGGTTCTTTTTCAAAAATCAGCGCAGGATCAACAAATTTTTTACAGGACATCATTAGCAGGACCAACAAAACTCCCCATCCTGCTTTATACCAAATTGCGTTTCTTTTCATCTTTTCTTATTTAAAAAGTCCTAATTCATTTAAGGCTGCATTGCCGCTAGCATCACCATTGACATCAGATTTATTGATTTTAAATCGGATATATCTAAAATTCCGGATTGTTCTCGCCTCGGCATCAAAATAAATCACTTGCTCTTTTCCTACCGCTGTGCTACCATACTCCAAATCAAAAACACCTAACGAAGAAAATGCATCAATGCTGTTGCCCACTTCAACCGTAATTTTTTTCGCATGGTTGGTATTACTATCGTGCCGTTGCACCAGCGTAAATCCTTTGGCGTCTGTCGCACCTCTAGTATCTATTGTAATGACAAAAGTCCTATCCGGAACCGCTGTGTTAGGATAATTTGTCGGCGGTGTACAACCACTGATACAAGGATGCCAAGTATTTGTCAGATTATTATCAATCAAATTGCTAGGTGGTCGATTTTGTGCCCCACTACGTGTATCCCAACTATTCGCATCTGCAGTCCAATCTTTCTTTTCAAGAAAAACAGGTGCAACTGTCGAGGCATTTCCTCCTGTATGTGTCACGGGGTTGAAATTCCACACATCACGATCCAATAGTGGAAAAGCTTTTGTTTGAGAAATGTATTGCTTGGAAACTGTACTGATATATAAGCCCCATTGATTGAGATAAGGCTCCATATCTACTTTCGTAAATTCACTCAAGGCTTCATAGAAAAAATCAACCTTTGATTGATCATTAACAGAAGTAAAGCGTGCATCCCGACCCCGCTTATAGATATAGGTCATAAAGTCATAGCCATACCTTTCAAGGATTTGTGCCCACATCATCAAACGTATATCATTTGACTTGTTTTTATATTTATTGCCATCTACATCCATGCTTGCCCAATTGATACCACCTGTCTTGGACTTCGCTTCCGCTATATACGGTACAGCTGCACTCCAGACCTCGGCAATTTTGTAACTCTGATGACCAAATACGCGTGATACTTTAAAATGAAACAAGTTGTTTGTGACCTCGCCGTTGCCAGCAAAACTCCAAGTAGAACCCATTTGCATATTATGACCCAATTCGTGATAGGTTCCCCAATTGGTATTTTTTACCCCTTCAATATCCGTTGCCTGTCTGAAATAAGACTCATTGTTACGTGCATATACCGGAAATCCTGAATATTGGGCTACACCATCTTTGAATAAGACATCGTGTACAATACGCCATTTATTAAAAGGAGCCCTATGTTTTGGATCGGTACTTCCCTCCACAAGACCTGTCCAGTCCCAATAGCCTTCCTTAATCGCTTTATCCCAAGCTTCCATCAATTCTTTGGGATTACTTACGCCATATTTTTGTGCTTTAGCAGTTTCCATGGTAAATACAATGCGGTTTCCTTCCAGTTCAAACCAAGGTACCGCAGATTTTTTGATTTCATCGGCCCATGCAAGCGGATCTGTCACTCCTAGTTTGAAGCTCGGTGCTTTAGCGACTCCGGAAAATGCCAGTTCAACCTGACGGCCTAATGGTGCAGAAGGTAAGATATAGATCAGTCCGCCGTACAGATTGCGCAGGTAATTTTTCCCGGGAAACAAGACCTGACGGGAATAAATTGTCAAGTCCCGTTGTGGTACCGGGATCCCTTCAGAACCTGTGGTTGTCTGCGAACCAATTTGTGCATAAAGTCCATAAATACCCTCAGGTACATCAATCACGACGAGTTCTCCTGCCGGTGCATACATCGATGTGCTCTGCCAATTGCCCGGCGCTACAGATATCCGTAGATCTGAACCCTTTACCTGTACATAGTTGAGGTCTACCATGACTTTATAATTTTGCAGCCGGGGTTCTTTATCATCCACCAGTCCAGGAAAAATACGCGCTTGCGTATATTTCGACCGATCAATAAATTTCGGATCTCTGTTCACATTTAGTCCTAGGGTATCACCGATATTGTTGATTTCGAAACCATTATCAAAATTATAACCGTAATGTTTCGTACAACTTACTGCGGATGAAAGCAATGCCAATACACCCACAAATTTTAAAATCCTTTTCATTGTAAGCTTAGTTATTTGAATAGTTTGGTGTCCAAACTTTTGCGTCAAGATTAAATTTATCCGTACCTAACATCCCTAGCCAATTATAAATGAGAACTGGAGCATCTACCGAACGGATCGTGGACAATTCTAGATTTTGCGGAGCTGTAGGGCATAAACTGCCTGAACGCTCCGAAAAAGCATTCCAGCTCACTTCGCCAGTAATGTTAAAATTTCTTTTACTCTTTGATTTATCGACAAGTACATTTCCTGCACCTTCTATCGCAGGCCAATACCCAATTAAATCGTTCCAGTAAATGTTATCATCGTATACCGCCGTTTGACAATAATTCGAAGCGATGTATTCATCGGGCAAAGCCTTATTGTAGATCCGTACATCGGTAATGGTATGGGAAGCTCCACTACCATAAGTAGCCCCAGACCCCAACTTCAACGACTGCGATGAACTTCCTTGTACACCATTGATACTGCCCTCAGCTTTGAGCACACCGTTTCTAAATACTTTTGCTTTCCGGGTCCCTTGGTCATCATAGATCTTAGCGGTCAGTGTGTACCATTCATTGAGGTGGAAAACCTCGTTGTCGACGATCTGTGTTCCCTTTACCTTTAATCGCCAACCAATCCCACCATTGTGAATAAAGGACCATCCATCATCAGAATTCCCAGTATTGCCCATTTTTGAGAAAAATGTAGGATTCAGGGAGCCAAGATTATGAAACTTTATTTTCATTTGAATCGTAAATTCCTTATCTACCGTATTTCCCAAATTATAAATATCAGCTTTGTCGGCATCAATAACCGCACTTGTCGCTGTCCCAGTATATCTGATTCCTGCCCCATCGTAGGTTGGGTCTGACAGGTCTACACGCTCAATAAATTTATATTGGAATTGACTGTTGTAAAAAAGGACAAAATTGTTCCGAAACGGTATCGAATACAAGGAATGATCATCCTGTATGGGATCCAGTTCATAGGCCCCGCCTCTATTCGAAGCAACCACGATTAACCATCTTTCCGCATTATAGTTCGCACGGGACTCGATGGTATTGACAATCTCTTTGAGCTGTTTATCCACCGTATTGAGTGCAGTCAGATAGGCCGTACTTTTGGGTCCATAGCCAGCTGTTTTTCCTGCTTTATCTGCTCCGCTTAACGTTATCAATGTAAAATTTGAATCCTCTCTTTTCAACTCTGTTTTTGCTTCCTGTATAATTTCTTCATCTGAAGCTAGCACCTTCTTATTATCGATGGTCGAGTTTTGACTCAATTTGTTGACCGCAGCACTTGAGGTAAGCACCGCCGTGCGGGTACCCAGATCTTTTTTCAAACGATCAAAAATAAGTGGATATGTATCCAGCGCCGCACCAGAAATATCATCGGAGATCACCTTATGCTTGTCCTTTTTTACACCGGTCAACAGATCGGCATAGAATGTAATGTCTTGGGTGGACGCTGAAGCAATCGAATTCCAGCTAAATAATCCCTTACTTGTCATGGATGACAAAAAGGGCATCCTATTATAATCCGTTGCTTCTGTGGCGACAACTGAACCCACAGCACCTTCGATCACAATATAGGCGACTTTATAACTTTTTTCGCTATAATCATCCTTAATATCATCCGGAGATGCAAAATGTGCCTTATGCTCAATTTCTTTATTACAGGAAGTAAACATCGATAGCATGAACATGGTATAAATCAGTGTATACCATTGGCTTCTCCCAGTTTTATGTTTTAAGATATTCATCATCGTTAATCTTGAATAGTTAGTCGAACAATATTTCCCAGATCGGACTTTCCATTAAAAGAAAGAATAAGTCCAACCAAAGTAATGGTACGTTGCCCTATGGAGTTCACTCCAATATAGGAATCGGTTACACTGCCCAGAAAACGTCCGGTATTGTTATAACCTTTGGCCAGGGAGCCATCCGGATTTAAAACCATCAAGCCTTCCCGAATGACATTATCATAACGTTGGAACGTACCTGTGACCAGTAGCAATCCATTATCCAGTACAGCTAAATAGTCCGGACTTCCACCAGTAAAACTTTTTGCTTTGAAGCTCGGGTCAACGGATCCATCCGCATTGATTAACACCATATTATTTGTCTGCTGTCCCTTATAATTTAAGAAACTTCCGATCAGATAGTATTGATTTCCCTTCGGCACAATTTTGTAAATCGTATTATCAGCACCGCTACCAGCATTGAAATCCTTATCCTGCTCGCCCGAGCTCTTTAAACGTAGAATTCTATTGGCGCTGACCTTATTATTGTATTGCGTAAAAGAACCAACCATAGTCAACGTACCCTCATTATCCATGGTCGCATCAAATACACCACCATTGACACCGTAGGATCCTCTTTTTGGAAATGCCGCTTTGTCAACCAGAAAGGTAGAATCCAATGATCCATCTAAATGGACACGTGCAATACTAGCGGCCGGAAAAAAATCACTTAAAATCTGATTGTAAGTTGAACGTGCATAATAATTACTGGTATAGCGTTTAAAGCCTCCCACTACAGTTATTTTATTTTCTCTATAGAAAGCCTTAACGATTCCACCATCTAAAACGCCGCCGTTAAAAACAGGCACATTCAATGTTCCTTTCGTAGGGTCATCTGTCAGATTCAATATTTCCACAGACTCCTTATTCAACGATCCAGACACATTTAGTATACTCATACTACGAACAGTTTTATCTGTATCGTATTGCGAAAAGTTACCCGCGATAAATAGACGTCCATCGGGCAGTTCAACGACATTGTTTACCGTCCCCCCTTTGGCTCCCTCGCCAAAGGCCATACCCGAAACAAATTCGCCCGTAGCTGTTATCCGTGCAATTCCATTGATTTCGCTCAGCGCCTTATTTCCGTTATAATCATCAAAGCTTCCTCCCAAAAAAAACTGACCATTACTCAATCGCTTAATTGTATAGAGTTGTCCCGATGCCCCAGTACCCGCATTGAAAATCGGATCTATCGTTACCTTACCAATGATCGGTGTCAAAGGCCCAGCAAAGGTCTGTCCATCTATAACCAATCGTGCACTGCCGGTGCTCACCATCTCTGGCAGACGCACCGTTATTGTAGAATCGGTCGTGGCAATAATCTCAGAAGGATTATTATTGACAAAAAACGTCATTGCTGTTTTATTGATACCGGAAAGTCCTCTGAGTTTATAGGTGACCTCTTCCCCCGGACGTGCCTGACTTGGCGAAGGTGCTGCATCTGCAAATTTCAAATCAAATGCTTGTTCACTGGTTCCGTAAGGATCAGTTCCATAATCAATACTTTTTGTGCATGAAATTGCGAAACCACCTAAACATAAGGAGGCCAAAAGCATATGTATCGTATTCTTTCTCATTCCTATTTATCCTTATATTTTATACCATACTCTATTGCAAGGTCAGAAAACCTGGCATAGTTATTAAATGAAAATCCAAATTGATGGTCGATGTAACGCAGTACATGAAGCCGACCATTGATTGGTTCTATATTGGACGTCGCAACATAACCATTCAGCCAAAAACTTGTTGGTCTACTCATATCTGGAATATAAGAGAACAGCAGTTGCCTTGGCCCCTGATATTTGATCGTCACACCGTCATTTTTAAGGTCATGAAATACAGTACCGATGTTCACGATTAGATCATCATCCAATGTTTGATAAAGTCTTCCGGAAAAGGCATTTAAAGCCATGGTGTCTACCTGCGGAAAGTCTACAATACCCAGATTTCCCTTGATCATATAACCTTGCAGTACCTTTTTCCATACACGGGAATCAACTTGGTTCAATTCCGTAACGGTATCCTGCCCCGCTTCGAACAAAGTTTTATTCAATACGCGAATAGCCCGGCCAATACTTGGATCTGTTGGTGCGAAAAAAGTAATTTGTTCATTTGCTACAGTATTCTCCAAACCGGCAAGGTTGATCACAGTCAGTAAAGTGTCAAATAGACTGCGTTCATCTTGCCCTTTGGACTGGAGGTATTGCAGCATATTGCCGTCATATTTGGCCTGATGGACGCCAGAATCGTCATAGTAATTTTTTGAACAGCCAATCCCAAACAGGATTAACGCGAATATAAAAGGTAGAAAATAAGTTCTTTTCATCTGATTATATAATTTAAATCTTATTGATTCCAATAATTAAGTGACATATGCGGATTATTCTTTAAGGCTTCTTTACTGATTGTCCAGCTCCATGCTCCGGCGTTAAATAAAGAGAAACTCATTGGTGCAAGTGTATAGTCACCACTCAGTATCCGTTTGGTACGCACCAAATCAAAGAAGTAATATCCTTCACCCATCAGCTCCTTTCCGCGCTCGTAGAAAATCGCTTCGGACAAACTTTCATGGCCATTTGCGGGGTATAGGGATGCGTTCGCTCTGCCACGCACCCGATTAAGCAAAGTAGCGGCCTTATCAGCATTCCCCAATCCGACACAAGCCTCGGCCTGTAGCAATAATGATTCTGCCAGACGAAATACCATAATGGAGTTGGCATAATTCTGGGCGGTATTTGAACCCGTAAATTCAAAATTTACAAACTTATAAAGACGGAATTTTCCATTTCCTGATTTCCAGTTGGCCTCGTCAAACCATTCCGCGATACGGCCATCGGGTTCACCTTCCGGATATAGTTTTTCAATGTATTGCGGAATGTAAGCCATCTCCGAATTCTCACGGTCCTGATTTAGACGCACAGTGTAGCCGTCCAGCACATAAAAAGGAATCATCTTGCGGGAATTCGCCGGAACAAAGCCCTGGTAATTCACACTATTTGATATTTCGAATAAACTCTCCCGGGATCTACCCTGAAAAATTTCCTTAATCCGGTTTATTGGCAACAACTCATAAGCTTTACTTTGCTGTTCACCCTGTTGCGTCAGTTCATCGCCCAGTTCATCCGCCTGCTGATAATATTTCTGTTCGTTGCCTGTATCAAAGCCTGCCGCCCACATATTGAGGTTCATCATCAGCGCAATCACCGAGCCGCGCATAGCACGTACCCCCCGATTCGCCGGCTCGTCATAGGTCCATGGCAAATCATTCTTAACTGCGGCTAATTCCTTTAGACACCTATTTGCAATCTCAATATGTGATGTCCTAGGTAAAGGTTTATCGTTGTACGCGTTGGTAAAATAAGGTACATTCCCATATAAACGTATCATAAAGAAATAAGTGAGACAACGCATAAACACCGCTTCGGCCTGATAATGCTTGACGATCGCCGGTGAAATGCTTTTATCATTTTCCGCGAGACGCAGCACGTTCTCATATAGGATATTACTTGACTGAATAACCTTATAAAAAGGCTGCCAGTTGTCCAGGATATCCCACTCCACAATATAGGTCCAAAAACGGTCGGCATCTGTTCCTGGTACAGGCCGTTGTGTCGTTACCAGGCTCCGCACATCTCCTGCTGCCGCATAATTAATATCCAAACGATTTGGGTAAGACTGTGTTCGTCGAACCATCCCATTGCGCAGCTCGCCCATAATAAAATAGGGACCTTTTAACAAGGAAGCTTCCCTAAAAAGCCGGTATAATTCCAGTGTAAAGGTCTCCGCATCTCCCTGGTCCTTCCAATAGTTATTACCTGAAAGACTATCAATAGGTTCTACATTGACAAATTTATTACAGCCCATCAGCGAAAAAATAAGCACAAATGAACCAACGATTTTATAATAATACTTTTTCATTTTTTCTCCCTTTTAAAATTGTGCACTAATACCCAAGGTGAAAGAACGTCTATTTGGATATCCGTCCGAACGATCATAGCCCATACTGGAAACGCCCTCGGGGTTGACTCCTTTATAGCTGGTGAATGTATAAATGTTATTTGCAGTAACGTAGGTACTCAATCCATGCAATTTATACCGCTTGACCCACTCTCTGGGAAATGAAAAACGTAATGTCGCTGAATTGAACTTCAGGTAACTTCCATCTTCCATAAACAAGGTCTGATTAGGCCGGAAAGGCTTCATACCACTTTGCCGCTGATAATCAAAAGGATTCGGGTAGGTCGCCACATCTCCTTCGCGCAGCCAGAAATCATACCTATCCAATGGCAATAAGGCAGCATTCTGACGGCCATTACGATCCTTATCAGTCATAAACGGATCAAAATACGAGTTCAACTGCGTAGCCAATACTTCATTGATAATATCACGTCCTCTGACATAAGAAAACATCATATTCAGCGACCAATTCTTGTAACTTAAAAATGAATTGATACCACCTGTCACTCTTGGCTGTGAATTTCCGACGTACACCATATCCTTTTCATCGATGATATAATCGCCATTAACGTCTGTCCAATTGGGATCACCTGCCTGAAAGTAATAGACAGTATTACCATTGATCATTTTCATCCGTTCACCACTGCTTGGATTGACAGGTACATCCGCGTCAGTACTAAATACCCCTCTATAATCATACAACACGTGAGAAAATGGATTTCTTCCCAAAATATAGGCCTGATGATACGTATTGTACGTTTGGTCATAAGCTATATGTAGGCGCCGCGAGTACGGTAGCTCCGTCAATGCTTCTTTATTGATTGCTCCATTGAGTTCAATACGCCAGTTCCAGTCACTTCCACGATCAAATGGACGATAGGCCAACGTAAATTCGTAACCATAAGTAACGTGCGCCAGATCATTTGATTGCTGTTTTCCGAAACCATTATGATCAGCCATATCAATCTGCATCAGCTCATTTTCAACCTGTTTGTAATAGACCTCCTGAATGGTATTGAATTTATTGTCAAAGAAATCCCCTTCCAACGCAAAGCTCATTGAGGTTGTCGTTGCGGGTTTTAGATCAGCATTTGGCATATTCTTCCAATCGAAACCAATTGTTGGATTATTATTAAAATAACCGGTATAAATATATTTACCGAATGCGTCGAATACCGTCCCTGTCGGAGTAATATTACGTCCCCAGCTTCCCCGTAATGCCAGACTATTCACATAACCGGCATCTTTGAGATTTTTCATAAATCCCTCACGCTCCATATTCCAGCGAACAGCGACCGAAGGATTTTTGATCCAAGGTTTTTCTGCTCCGGTTGTAGAGGTCTTATCAATCCGGTAGGTCAGATCCAGCACATACTTCAAATTATAATTATAAGAGAAACTCGCTCCGAAACCAGCACTACGGTAATCCGATACACCTGTCACCCCACCTTTGGCACTCGACAGACCGAATGGTCCCTCCAACTGGTCATTCGCAAATCCATCTTTTAGATATTCCTTGCGCAGGTTGTCCTTCATATCTAATTCATTGAACACATAAGTGTTAAAAGTATGCTTTCCAATTTCCTTCAAATAAGAAAGGAAGAACATATTGTTCAACGAATTCGTCTGCGAATCGTAATTATAGAAACTTGACCTATTATTGTTTGCTATAGCCGGTTTATAGGTATCTGTTCTATCAGTAGAATAGTTATAGGAAAATGTATTTTTCGCCCTAAAATTCCGGAGTATATCAAACTCCAACTCCACCATACCAATCAGGTTGGTACTTTTGTTATCATTACGGCCATTCAGTGCAGCGATCAGATCTGAGGTCACAAATCCTTGTGCGGGTGAGGGCAGTAACGAAGATGCAGTTGCCGCCGAAGCTACCCCACCCTGACTCACAGATGTACCACCACCGAGCTGCTGCTCACCGATCTTACCTGACATCGATGCAAAAAGACGTAGGCGCTCATTTGGTGTATATTGCGTATTCATATCCAAGGTATAGCGATTAAAACCGGTATTCTGTACAATACCATTTTCCTTGTAATAATTACCGTTTACTTTATAACTGAATTTATCATCACCACCTGATGCCGAAATATTATGCGACTGGTTGTATGTTGGTTTATAGAATATGCCTTGCCAGTTGGTCGAATTATTAAAGTATGGATTCAAGCTATCCGTCAACACTTGATGTTTATTGACATCATCCCGACCTCTCCAGTAGCTATCTGCATAATTATAGGCTTGATTAATACGGCTCAACCGCTCTGCTTTCCCTCCCAGTACATTGCGCAGATTCGGAGGTATAGAAAGAAACTGGTTCGTTGTATACTGAATACGTGGCACTTCTGAACGTCCCCTTTTTGTGCGGATCAAAATCACCCCATAAGATCCTCTGGTACCATACAAGGAAGTGGACGCCGCATCTTTCAGAATCTGCACTTCTTCGATATCTTCAGGTGGAATCAGAGACAGGGGACTTATTCCGGTACCTGCGCCACCATATCCGTATTCAAAATTGGTATTGTCATCTACGCGTACACCATCGATAATATACAATGGAGAGGTTGGAATCAAGTAAGTATCCACTCCACTACCTACTGTTCCCAAATTAGAAAGACCACGCAACAGGACTGTACCTCGTGTTCCCGGAGTTCCATTGTTCATCTGTACATTCAGTCCGGCAACTTTACCCTGCAATAATTCAGTGATATTGGCTACAGGGTTGTCTTGCAGATCCTTCCCGCTTACCGAAACGGAGGATCCGGTCAATGTCTGCCGGGAACGTCTGGAAAATCCCTGAACAACAGTCTCCTCGAGCATGTTCTGCGCCGCCGACATTTTTATATTGATCACATAGGAATTTCGTCCAGTCAAAGAAATACGGGACTGCGCATAACCTGTGAACGAAAAAATCAATTCATCATTGCTTGTTGTACTGACGGTATAGGCACCTGTTGATCCGGATGCGGAAAGAACCTTATCTGTTTTCACCGAGCGCACTGAAACACCTACCATCGGCCGATTTGTTGTCGCATCCAGGATCATCCCCTTTACAGTCACTTTAGTCTGCCCATGTGACATCACCGAAGACAGTACACAGCTTATTAATATTATATATCTTTTCATACGTATCTTAGTTAGTCATTGTCAAATAAAGGTGCCTGTGTGGGGAAATAGACGATAATCTCCCATTTTCCTTTTTGATAAATGGTATAAGTCAATGTATAGGTGGACGAAATACGCGCACCGCCAAAAGCCAGACGGTTGTATTTAAACGTGGAAAAAGCTTTTTCCCCTTTGTTGAACCGCGTATTGAGCGTAGGCACTAAAGGAATCGGATAAACCACATCGTATGTCACCGAACTAGAATCGGCAGCAAACGTTGGATTAAAGCCATGAACCAGATACTTCCAATCTTCGGCTGTCATTCCATTAAATTTCGAAAGCTTAATCGGTTTTAATTTTGCGTCAAGAAATTTGAACGTGATGGAACTACCATCACCGGTGCGGTTCAACCAAAATTGTTCATCAACAAGGGGTTGTCGTGTAGAATCTCCCACAACATTCACTGACTCACTAAAATAGGCACTGGCAGGCACCTCTTTTTGCGGTTTCAATTTAAAGTCTTTGAAATACCTTTTTCCACCAGAATTAGAAACCTCTACGTCAAATAAATAACAGGAGTCAGGCTCCACACGGACAAAATCCGATGTAGCGACATCCCACATCGTAAAAGATCCCGAATGCAAACCGATCTCCCATAAAGGACGATTTACAATCTCACGCTTGGCATTGATTTCCTCCAGGGATGTTTCAAAACCTGTATATGGTTTTTTCCATACCTCCACAGGAAAGGGCTTTAACAACTCGGGTGCTTCACTACCATCAAAAGCCCGCATATTTAAAATCCGGAAAGTTAATGGACGCGTAGACTGATCGTCATTAAAAAAATTTTGATTATAATTTCTGCCCAAAACCGGTCTGAACTCGGTTTGACTAAAAGCCATATCTAGGCTAAAAGCGGCTTTTTCACTTGGTACAAAGTCTTTAACACAGCTTTGCAAACCACCCAGTGCCGTCAAAAACAGAATACCATTTAGTAAGTATATATTGAACCTTTTCATTTATTTATTCATTCTGGTTAAAAAATCGCCAAATCCAAACTCATGACGCCCCCCTAAAACATGCACTACCCCATTGCTCGTAAAAATATTTACCGCCTGAGAGCTGGCTCTTACCCATTGCGACTGGAAAGAATTATTTTTAGTATCGCTGTAATACATAATTTCTGCACCACCATTTATCAATCCTGATGCATTCTCTTTAATGCGTTGCGCATGCATCGGATGCTGTATACCATAGGTCTCGATAAACAATCCATCGATATAGAGGGTAGAATCTGTCGTGATGATGCTCGCTCCGATATATTTGGTCATCAGCGTATCCAATTGAGCGATATCCAGGTCCTGTATACTCAAATGCTTTTTCTTCTGATTATCGCGTACAAGATTCAAATTAGAAAGAGCTGTCTGAAAGGTGCTGTTTGTAGGGGCAAAGACGGTTACCTTTTCCTTCGATACAGCATCTTTGAGATACGGTAATCTATCTAGCACCAATAACACCGAGTCAAATACCCCAGGTTTAGATTGTAAATATGCCAGTGAATTTCCATCAAATACCTTTTCTGTATTTTCATATTTATAATAGCCGTCATATTTTGTACAGGCCGTGATGCATAAGAGAATGCCCAATACAATACCTGCGCTATATTTTATAGTTATTTTCATCATTTCCAATATGTATTTTGTTGCAACTCTTTATTATTTGCCAATGCATTCTGACTGATGGGCCAATAAATTCCCTTCTGGGTAATCAAGTTTTGGAAAGCAGGATTATTCTTTTTGATTTTATTGTAACGTACCACATCAAACCAGCGCCAGCCCTCACCCATAAGTTCCTTGCGGCGTTCCTGAAATACAGCGTCGATCAGGTCTACATTCGGGCCTAATTCTGCCAGACCTCGACTTTTACGCGCCTGGTTCAATATTGCAGTTGCAATATCTGTGCGACCCAATACCGCATTTGCTTCAGCTCGTAGTAAATTGATTTCTTCAAAACGACTGAATACCAGTGTTGACGTAAAAAATGGCAATGAACCATCTGTACCTGATTCCCCATTTCGTATGATATGTATCTTTTTAAAAATTGGTCGGATGCCGCCAAAATCAGCAAAATAGCTGGTTTGGACAGTTCCGGTAGAATCAATATGAAAACGTTGGTCCCCCGGTTCATTGAAGATATCAACGATACGTTCCACGGTCACATAGATATCCGGATTGGGTTTTGAGACCAAAGGTTTAGCTAAAGTCAATGATTCAATATGACCATCTGTCCCTCCTTCATTGCTGGAATTTGGAAAAGGGAAACCGATAATATGTTTTATGCGGTTGCCAAAGAAAAAGCCGACATTGGTTGTATTTGTTATATCGGCAATATCAGTTGCTGCAATACCGCCCCGGTTAGCGTTGGCAATCACATAATCCGCAAAAACGGATGCCTCAAGATAATTGCCCGATAATGCGTTGATATGCGCTAAAATCGTATAAGCGGAAAGCCGGTTAAACAATACACCTGACCACTTAACCGAGGTAAAACCCAGATAAAGGTCTGCAGGCAACACGGGGTCAATAATAGATCCATAAAAAAAGGGCAACTTATCTTTAACCGCATTGATTTCATTTTCAGCATAGGTCAGCACCTGGTTTACTGAAGAAACCTTAATCTTTGGAAAAGCACCTTCATACGATTTGTCCCAAATAGGTACATCGCCCCAGGTCCTCGCTAATAAATAATAAACAAAACCTTTGACGACCCGCATCTGGGCGACATCAATTTCATGCAGGGCGGCTGTATACTGCTTATCATGGGCAAGGACTTCATGTGAACGTTCGATAAATAAATTAGCCGCATTGATCACAGCGTAAAATCTTCGCCAATCGGAAATTTCCTGAATCAACCTGGCTGAAGAATTTAACCGTCCTTCCGTAATATCCTGTAGGTCACGACGGTTTAACGCCGTAAAATCGCCATTCCGAAGTTCCCCATACAACCAATGTGCATTATTTTCCGCCATGGCAGTACGCAACAAACCGTATACGCCAAGAAGAGATCCACGGATATCATTGATATCTTTCCATTTATTCTCCTCATTCACAATATGATTGGATTCAACATCCAAAAACTTTTTACAACTACTTGTTCCAAATATTGCGGACATGGCAATCGTCGAAAAAAGTAAAAAACGGAGTATTATATTCTTTCTCTTCATAGGTTTAAAAATCTAATTTGACACCAAGGGTATACATTTTTGGATAACGGATTCCAGCTCCGGTGTCATAACCATAAAAATTAACCAGTTCAGGATCACGTCCACTATATTTGGTGATCGTCAACAGGTTGCTTCCAGTCACATAAACATATAATCTATTTAGTTTCTTCGCACGCACAACCTTGGTCAGATCATATCCCAAAGACAAGTTTTTGAGTTTAACAAATGAGCCATTTTCCATAAATAGATCCTGTTCAACCTGATAGGGAACTACCGAAGACCATGGATTATAGATTGGATATGCTGCATCGTCAAAGTTTTTTTCCCAGGAAGTGATTTCCCGAACACCGTATAAGTTTTTAGATTCAGCGACGTTTGCGAAATCGTAGTATTTGGAAGCTTGCTGATTCATAATCTCACGTCCTAGGTTAAAATATAAAAGGAATGAAAGATCAAAGTTTTTATAACCAAATTGATTCGTAAATCCTCCGGTCCACTTTGGAATAATATTGCCCATCAATACACGGTCTTCATTGTTGATATCAAAATTCCCATCTTGATCTACCCAGCGTGGATCGCCACCTTTCATATCAGTACCATTATACGTCATGATCCTGTTATCACCCGTACGGACAGGTACTTCTACATCGGACTGATAGATTCCCTTATTTTGCAACAACCAGTACTGGTCGATGCGCTTACCCACCTCCAG
The DNA here is from genome assembly GCA_031277685.1 of Sphingobacterium sp. Lineage (GTDB taxonomy): Bacteria > Bacteroidota > Bacteroidia > Sphingobacteriales > Sphingobacteriaceae > Sphingobacterium. The sequence goes on from JAITLV010000126.1 coordinate 227,597, forward strand.
CTTATTTTTTCCGACAACGATCGCATCCAATTCATTTGGCAGCTTTTTCAGTTCATTCGTATTGTAAGCAATATTAAAGCTACTATTCCAGGAGAAACCGCCAGCACTACGGGGCATTGTGTAATTTAGGGATAGGTCGACCCCGCTGTTTTGGACATCCATGCCGCTGGCGTATTCAAACTTGTAACCAGATTCCGCTACAGTAGGGACCGGTAGCAACATATTTTTAGTGGTTTTGCTGTAAAGGTCCACATGCAAACCAAATTGCTTTGCCATTGAAAGATCAAAACCAATATTAAACATATCTGTAAATGACCAAGGCACATCGTAGCCAACCCAGCCATAAGCATATGGACGTGAGACTGTCCCAATTCCCGAGTAAGACATAATTCCGGTATTTTTATCCCAGCTCAGCGCTGAAGAATATTGTGGGCCTGCAGCCTCCGTATCTGAATTAGGCAAATTACCAAGATGACCATATGAGGCCCTTAGTTTTAGAAAATCAATTTTATCGCTGCCAATTTTGTCGCTAAGATCGTACGATGCATTAAAAGCATAAGATGTATACCAACGTTCAGATAATTGCTGCCAAGAGGAACCATCCCGGCGCAACAACCCTGAAAGCTCCAGCCCATTCCATTCATAGCTGGTTCTGAAATAGGTATTGATCAGGTGATGAATGGTCTTGTCGCCATAGAGATAAGGGATAAAACCTATAGAAACAAGATATTCAGCCTTGTTTTTATCCCCCTCTACTCTATTTATCTTGATATAATCATTTGGCCCCCGATACGCCTGAAGATAATTATACTTTTGTCTATCCGCCTGCACCTGGAGTCCAGCTTCAAACAATAACTTCCCAGTATTCAGATCCTTCCGATAACTTATATTGTTATCAAAACTCAGACGCTCGTTATATCCCAGATAATTGGAGGTATAGTTATTTCCTTCCATCAATGTTGAAGGCCAAAATACATCCCTACGGTTTTCATTATAATCCAAAGCTATCCGGGAGCTGAGATCAAGACCAGGCATCATGTTGATATCCAGTCCCAATGAGGCCAGGACACTGGTATTATAGTTATTGTCCAATGTCAATTTATCAAAGTTTTGCAGATAGACATTATACAGACTTTTATTCGGCGCCAGCGGTGTAGATAAATCAGGCGTATATTTGGTTTCTGTATACCTTTCGGTCAAGGAACGATTTCTATCTCGCGCCAGGCGCCCGATTTGGATATTACCGCTCACTTTAAACCAAGTCGTGGGCAACATATTGATACTGAATCCTCCATAGGTTCTATTGAACTTCGTATCATCTGCTCCAGAAGCATTTTGTGTATGATTTGCAAAGAATCTAAAATTCGAGCGGTTGGTTCCACCCATCAAAGCACCATTGATCGAATACAACGGTGTAAGCTTATAATATTGATCTACCCAGTTTGACGGTCCATAATAGTTGACGTTTGAAGAATCACTCAGATAGCTTGGATAGGCCGAAATCTGTTCTGCTTTCGCATATTTATCATAAAATGGCTGTCTAAAATTCCGCTCAAATTCGGCATTGACTGTCGTCACATTGTTGGGAACCGCAAATCCTGAATAACCATTGATGGAGATCTTCCGATCTCCTGCTTGCGCGGATTTGGTTGTAATATACACAACTCCATTTACAGCTCTTGGTCCATATTTAGCAATCTGCCCCGCATCTTTTAACACTTCGATAGTAGCAATATTATCCAGATCGAAAAGAGACATGATATTTGTCGCAGCCCCGATCGGCTGGGTCTCCTCATTCTGAATATTATAGATAAGATTGGTTTCATCAATGATTTGAATGCCATTGACAACAATCAATGGTCGGTTTTCCTTAAAATTCTTTGCTGTAAAAACCGGCCGGGTAATCCCGCGGACCAACATATTCTGCTGTACAGTACCAGGTTCTGCCGAAGGTTCCTGCACATACAGCCCAGAAATATTACCCTTCATTATCTGTTCCAAAGTCACCAAAGGGTATTTCGATAACTCCAAAACTGAGACGGTATCAGATCCTGGTGGAGGTACCGTGGGAAAATTACTTTTTGCCGTCAGGGAGTCGACATTGAATTTACTCTTCATTCGAGCCCTACCGGCTCTTTCTTTAGCTATTTTTGACCCCGGTGTCAGACCAGGATCACTGGCTTTCACTTGAGAGTACTCAAAAAGTAGCATAAAGAACGCTAAATTGATCATGTAAAACTGTCTCATTTAGAATTGAACTTTATTATTTAGGATTTATAGATAGTTTCTTTTCTTGATATTGGTTAGTACTATCACTTGCCAACAATTTTACATAAAAAAATCACCCCAAATTATCGTTCAACAAACACAATCGTTTGCATAATTCACTACAACGTTATCGTGTATTTTATACATTATGTTTTTTCAGCTAACGCGAATTTTTTCAATAAACACTATATCATATTTATTTTAAATAAAAATTAATAAACTTTTAGATAACATAACAAATATAACCAAACAACTGATTACAAGTACTTTAACAAAGTAAAAAAACACTTATTCTCAAAAAAACAATGTACGAATAGATTGCTCACCTGTTTTCCTAAATCCCAAAAGTATGATCATAACTAATCATTTAGTTTTTATAAAAAGACAGTTTAGATTGAAGTAACGAGAGGTAGCCAATTGATCGTCATTTGCATCATAACTAACCAGACATGAAATTTAAAAATCCCTGATTTCATGGATCATAAATCTGTCCATACTGATGTATTTTTGATATATTAGACAAAACACAATCACATGCGTTCTATTTTCATATCCGTTTTTTCACTATTAAGTGCTTTTACCTACGCACAGACTAACTTCATAACCAAAAACTTACCATATCCCGAGTTAATTCCGGTATTGGTAAACGATAGTTTATATGGTTATTGCGATAGTGAGCTTGAATTACACTTGTTGCCAGTGTACGAAAGTGCTGAATTATTTGAAGAAGATTTTAATTTCCAGATTTTCCATGTCAACAAACCTGAAATTGTCAAGTATGGATCAGCTGAATACGCTTGGGTCAAGCGTCACGGTGAACGATACCGCATCAACAAAAAAGGTGAACTTGTTTACAAGTATGATAAAGCGGATTTCAAAACCGGGGAAACCATTGTTCAGCTTTTTAAAAACTCGACCACACATACGATAGATAAGGTGGATGATACCACCTTATTCCAACACATAAAAAACAATCAGACCGGGCAGATCGTATTCCCTGATGACCAGTCCATCCAGGAATTTAAAGAAAAAAACAAAACATTTATCGAAGAAGGAATCCGACTGGTCTATTACCCCAAATCCCCAGAAATACCTTATACGTATTTCTCCAACGAACAAACACTACTTCAGGGAATAAAAAATAAGGAAACCGGTGAAATCCTGCTCAAAGCACGATATGCTAATATCGAAGAATGCTACAATAAGCCCCTACGTGTACATCAATACCCCCTGTTTATCGCTTATCGCGGAGATCTTGACAAATACATATATGTAGGTCTCAACGGAAAGGAATATGTACTGTATTCGGCCGAAATTGAATAAAAAATAGATTTGCACAATAAACGGCGAATGAAGTCATCATTTAAAAAAAGGCATTAAAATAAGGCGTTGCTATAATATATGGCCATGTTGCTATAAAAGAAATTTTTTGCGGTTTGCTAACACCTATTTTCGTAAAAAATTCACAATATGCTCAGGTCATTACCTCTTTTACTCATTTCCATTTCGCTTGGGGGCACTGCGCTCGCACAAAAACGTTATACTTTATCAGGAACGATCACCGATGTATCCACTGGGGAAACACTTATTGGGGCATCAGTTAGGCTACATGAACTTCAACAGTCAAGTGGCTCTAGCAACTCTTATGGCTTTTACTCGATCGCGGCTCCAGCAGGAAGATATATACTATCAACCTCTTATATAGGCTACAATACACGTACAGATACGATAACATTAAACCGAGATCAAGCCCTCAACCTCACATTACAATCACAAACCTTATTGGAAGAGGTTGTGATCTCAGCCGATAGACGTACCAATAAGAATGTTTCTTCTCCCCAAATGGGTGTTGAAAAGCTCAATATGAACCAGATCAATCAGCTTCCTGTCGTTTTAGGTGAGCGTGATATCCTCAAAAGTATCACATTAATGCCGGGAATAAAAACCTCGGGCGAAGGGAATACTGGGTTTTATGTACGAGGTGGCGGTGCCGACCAAAACCTGATCCTATTGGATGAAGCTACAGTCTATAATGCCACTCACCTACTGGGTTTCTTTTCTACGTTCAATTCAGACGCCATCAAGGATGTCAGTATTTATAAAGGCGGTATGCCTGCCGAATATGGTGGCCGGCTTTCTTCCGTATTGGATGTTAAAATGAATGAAGGCAATAATAAGAGAACAACAGTCCAGGGTGGTATTGGATTAATTGCCTCCCGCATAAAAGTCGAGGGTCCACTGATAAAGGACAAAGGTTCATTTATGATATCCGCCCGACGTACCTATATGGATCTTTTTATGAAAGCGTCTTCTGATACAACGATCAACAAAAGTACGCTGTACTTTTACGATATCAATGCGAAGGCGAACTATAGATTCAACGATAAAAATGCGATCTATCTCTCCGGATACTTCGGCAAAGATGTTTTGGGACTCCAAGATGTCTTTGGTACGAATTGGGGCAATGCAACAGGAACCCTAAGATTCAATCATGTCTTCAGTAATAAATTATTTTCAAATACATCCGTTGTTTATAGCAAGTTTAACTACGTTATCGAAGGCTTGGATCGCAATGATGGCTTTAAAGCGACATCAAAGATTACGGATATAAATTTTAAACAGGATTTTCAATATTATGCAAGTTCCAACCATGCCCTTAAATTTGGCTTACATGCTACCCGGCACGATATTGCACCTGGCGACATTACGACTACAGCGAGCTCTAGCTTTAATAACAAACATGTAGAACATCGCTTCGGTTATGAAATGGCGGCATATATTAGCGACGACTGGAAAGTAAATGACAAATTCAATATGGCCTATGGCCTGCGCTTAAGCTCGATGTTGCTGGTTGGTCCAGGAACCTTTAGTACTTATGATGCGGCTGGCAACACCATTGGATCACAACATTACAAATCCGGAGAGCTAGTACAACATTACCTGAATTTGGAACCTCGTTTGAGTGTCAGCTATCTACTCGATGAACAACAGTCCATCAAAGCTTCTTACAATAGAAATACACAAAATATCCACCTCCTGACAAACTCGACAAGCTCCAGCCCGACAGATCTCTATGTGATGAGCAGTAAGAATATCAAACCCGAAATTGCCGACCAGATCGCTACGGGCTATTTTAGAAACTTCAAGGATAATGTATATGAGTTTTCTGCTGAAGTCTATTACAAAAATTTACAAAACCAGATCGATTATAAAGATGCTGCACAATTACTCGTCAACCAAGACGTGGAGTCCCAATTGGTATATGGTGTCGGACGTGCTTATGGCCTTGAGTTATTTCTGAAGAAAAAATATGGCCGATTCAATGGCTGGGTGGGTTACACTTGGTCCAAAACCGAACGCAAATTTGATGAGATCAATGCTGGAAAATATTTCCCAGCAACACAGGATCGTACCCATGACGTCTCCATTGTCGGGATTTACAAGTTAAATGAAAAATGGACCTTCTCCAGTAATTTCGTTTATGGAACCGGCAGGGCTGTCACCTATCCAACAGGCAAATACAATGTGGGTGGAAATACGACTTTTTCCTATTCTGAGCGCAATGCTTATCGTATGCCAGCATCACACCGTTTGGATATCGCCGCCACCTTCGAAGGTAAACCAGGGAAACACTACCAGTCAAGCTGGACCTTCGGCATCTACAATGTATATGCACACAAAGATCCCTACAGGATTGCCTTTAGGGATAGTAAAACCGTTCCCAATGCGACGGAAGCTGTCCAAACAAGTATTTTCGGAATCCCTATTCCTTCGTTTACCTGGAATTTTAAATTTTAACCTTAATTGCTAAAAAACATGAAACATACTTTTGCTATCTACGCTATACTTATTCTTACTGCCCTGACCTCATCCTGTGAAAAAGTTATCGATATCCGCGTAAATGACGAAGTGGGCCGATTGGTCATTGAAGGTGTCATCAATAACACAACAACAGAACAGGAAATAAAACTGAGTCGTAATGCTGCCTTCTCAGACAACAACAACTACCCCACAGTAACTGGCGCTACTGTCATCGTTCGTGATCAAAAACAAAAGGAATACTTATTTCTGGAAACAGAACCCGGAACTTACAAAGCACAACAATTTACCGGAATCCCGGGAGAAATATACACGATGGACGTACAAATTGATCAGACAAGATATCAGGCGAGGTCTCAAATGCCCCAAATCGTCACACTGGACTCTATTTCTATTGAAAAACCAAAATTTGGTGACGAAGAAAAACGCAATATTAAAGTATATTATAAAGATCCGGCAGATCAGGTCAATCAATATAGATTTATTGTTTTTCTGAATAACAAGCAATTGAAAGATGTCTATGCCACAAACGATGATTTTAACAATGGAAACGAAATCAGCTTCACATTACGTCCGGATGATGTCGATATATTTCCAGGAGATCAAATCCGGGTAGAAATGAGCTGTATTGACAAAACGATATACAATTATTGGTATAGTCTTATGCAACAATCAGCCAATTCAGGTGTAACACCAAGTAATCCGCCGACAAACATTACCCCATCTACACTTGGCTATTTTAGCGCACATACATTGTCCAGCAAAAGTATACAAGTGGATTAATCTTATACTGATAAATGACAAGGAGTCACTCCCATCGGGACCATCTCCTTGTCATTACGCCTGAAGCAATCCACACACCAACACCCTTTATCTATTAATCGTCTGCTTTCTGATACGCTCTAATAGATCATCTTTAAAACTAGCCCCCAAGGGCATCTCAAAACCCGCAATCGTCACCCAGTGACTGTCTACACTCTCAACTTTATTTAAATTGACGACAAAAGATTTATTGATCCGTACAAAATCTGTACTGGGCAATTGATTGAATATTGTTTTTATATTCATCGCTACCATTAATTTCTTATCTCTTGTGTGAATCATCACATAATCTTTCATCGCTTCAATATATTGGATCTCATTTAGCTCCAAACGAAAAAGTTTGCGATCAGCCTTTACGAAAATATGATCGCTAGATAGCGTGAGATCTTTTTCTGGTACTTTTTGCTGAAAATGACCTATCGCTTTATCCAAAGCCTTCTTTAGACGATCTTCAGCAATGGGTTTTAATAAATAATCCAACGCATTCAGTTCATAACTTTCCAATGCATAATTGGGATACGCCGTTGTGAATATGATCTGGATATGTGGTGGAATAAATTGCGCAAAATCCCAACCACTTTCCTCAGGCAAGTTAATATCCAGAAAAATCAAATCAAGCTGCTGCTCCTCCATCATCATACGGGCATCTTCTGTATTGCCGTACATCCCTAAGCATTCCAAAAATTCATACCCTTTCAGCAATTTAACCAAACCTCTCCGCGCCAAAGGTTCATCCTCAATCACAATATATTTAATATTTAGCTTGTCCATCATCTTACTATGCTCCTATTGGAATACTTAAAAACACCTTATAACGATCACCGAAATCATCAATTTGCAAATTATAGTTATCTGGATACAGAATTTCTAATCGTTTTTGGATATTGTTCAACCCTAGACCACCATAAACCGCTGCCTGTATTTTTCGTTTCTTGGGGTTAATACAGGTAAAACAAATTTGTCCATCACGGATCAAAAATTGTATCTGTACATGCTGCCCCCCTTCCATTGCTTGGTGTGCACCATGTTTAACCACATTTTCAACAAAAGGAATAAACAGAAAAGGTGGTACCTGCAGCTGCTCAATCTGGTCACCAACCATAAAGTCCACCACAAATCTATCTCGACGGATGTCCTCCATAAAAAGAATATTTTTTAAAACGGCAATCTCTTTTCCCAACTCTATTGAATCGCCCTTTGACAAATAAAGCTGATTTCTCAATACATCACTCAATTTCAGCAGCACCTTGGAGGCCAATTTCGGATTTTCATCAATCAAGAAATTGATATTATTAAGTGTGTTGAACAAAAAATGAGGATTAATCTGACTTTTTAGCTGCTCTAATTGAATCGTCAAGGTATTATTCTCAAATTCCTTAAATCGAATTAAATTGATAATCCAGACCTTAAACAATTTCAAGCTGCTCACCGCAGCGATAAAAACAGTCAAGAGGATGACAATGATTAAATAGTCCTCCCAATCTAGATACGAACGGTCTGGCTTTTGAATAAATCGCAGTTCTTGACGTTCCAGATACATCAAACTCAGAAAAATAAGCGTATAAACAGCCAAAAGACTTCCCGCATATGCGAGAAACCGACTTCTGAGCACAAATACCGGGATTAGAATATAATGATTGATATAAAAAAGACTCAGTAAAATTGTAATGGAGAGCAATGTCTCAAAAAGTCGCCATAGACTACTTGTCGGATCTGCTTCAGCTTTTTTGCTGGGCAAAAAATGAATCCCAACAATCGCCAGTATCAACAAACAGTGGCGAATCCAACGAAACTTTCTATCGACAACAAAATCTATGAAAAGACTATTTTCGTAACCGATGATTACCTGCGAATTTTTCATGTTAACAATCTTTCAAAAGATATTTATTCATACTATCTGTTGCCCAACCAGAAAATTATCAATTCCTGTAAATGCTTTTTTCAATTAAATCTATGTTCTCCCAACCTATCAATAATCAAATATCTATGACGAACCACAAAGGTAACAGACTATTAAACTGATGATTAAACAGAAAAAACAGCCCTACATGCAGGTAAAATACAGCCAACCAGGCAAGGTTGCGAAAGTATGCAAGGTTTAAAAATAGCCATAACTTCGAACATTTCAAAATACCTTCGTTGCTGATACTTAATTTAATTTACACCACCTGAACACTTCAACATTGATAAAATTTTTACTACGGTCTCCCCTAGCGCCAGCACAATTTTTATTTCACTAACTTTAGCAATTATTGATAGGAATCAACCATTCAATACGGAGAAAATAACGATGGAAAAGCTGCTTTCCGAAATGAACAAATACTTCCCGCTCAGCGAACAAACGATAGCGGCATTAAAAAAAATATGTCAACCCAAAAGTTTTAAGAAAAATGAGTTGATCTTACGCGCTGGCGACTATGCAAAATACTACTATTTCGTAAACACTGGATTATTAGGATATTATAAATTAAACACAGCAGGTAATATCATTTACAAATTATTTTTTGAAGAAAACAGTTTCTGTGCGTCCACAGCCGCAATCATCGAAGAAAAGCCAAGTAATTTCAATATTGTAGCCCTTGAAGATGTGTCGCTGATGCAATATTCAGCAAAGCTTTTCCGTGAACTCGTGATACAATACCATGACTTAGCGCTCTTCCAAATCGCCTATCTTGAAAAAAATTGGGTCGTAAAAAAAGAACCCCTTGAAATCAATCTCAAATGGAACTCTGCTAAAGAACGTTATCTTGAGCTTTATCGCAATCAAACCCTCTTTAAACGTCTCAAACAACATCATATCGCCTCATACCTCGGTGTAACACCTACCCAGCTGAGTCGTATCCGTAAAGAATTAAAACAATAATTCCATCAACATTTGTATATGTTTTTAAACAATATCCTTAAGAATTTTGTAGCGCAACAAAAATTCTTAAGCAATGAAAATAGGAATCACCTTTCTTTTATTGGCACTCTTCTTCTCCGTTAGTGCCCAAAACATCATCCACCGACAAGTCTACAGTGCCAACATGCACAAAAACATAGACGCAATCATCGTAACTCCTGACCTACAGCAAGGTGTGCGTTATAAAACCGTATATATCTTACATGGTTACAGTGGTAATCCCATGAGAACAATTGAACAGGACATCCCCGATTTACTAAAAAAAGCCATGGATTTCCAAACGATTTATATTATCCCAGACGGAAATTACAATTCCTGGTATGTCGATAGTCCCTTGGAGGCCCAGCTGCAATACAGCACTTTTATTGGAAACGAGCTCATCAATTATATCGATCAGCATTTCCCAACAAAGGCAAATAGAACTGCAAGAGGCTTACTTGGATGGAGTATGGGCGGATATGGTGCACTGCATATCGGTGTTGCTTATCCCAAGGTCTTTTCCCTCGTCGGAAGTTCCTGTGGCGCTATTGATTTTGACCGTTTTGGCGAGGGGTATCAGGCTTATCAGGTTGACAAGGTACTCGGTGCGTTAAAAGATTTATCCCCAAGTTTTCGAATCTATGACAATGTAGGCAAAATGATCCATAGTGGACAACGCTATATATTGGATTGTGGAACTGAAGACACCCAAATGCTGGAGATGAACCGATCGCTGCACCAGCAGTTAACAACCCAAAAGATCAACCATCTTTATATCGAGTCTCCAGGTGGCCACGATAGCGCTTACTGGCACAAATCACTGGTTAATCAATTGGTTCTTTTTCAACATTATTTTGGCCATGAAGGATTATAAGTCTATTCTTTTTGTTTCCGCAGGAGCCTGCAGCTACGGCCTACTGGCTACACTGGTCAAATATGCCAATCAATTGGGTATACATACCAGTGTGTTGACCTTTTTACAATTCTTGATAGGCTTCCTGTGTTTGCTGGGACTACATTATTTTTCAAAATCAACAATGCAAGTGGTAAGCTTGAGCGCAAAATTAAAACTAACTGCCTGGGGGACTTCCCTGGGCTTGACGTCAACACTGTATTACCTCGCCATACAATACATACCTGTATCTGTGGGAATTATCCTACTCATGCAATCCATTTGGATAAGCTTAATCGTTGAGGCACTGATCAGAAAGCAAATTCCTTCAAGAGCAAAGATAATAGGTGTCATTATCGTCTTATTGGGAACCGCCCTCTCAACCAATATCTTCGCAGAACAACATGCTTTGGACATAAGAGGTCTTCTACTGGGGTTTGGAGCCGGCATCAGTTATGCTGTTGCTATTTTTTCATCCAGCAACATCGCCAATCAGCTACCAAGCCCCGTCAGAAGTCTGTTTTTGGTACTCGGTGGCCTCCTGTTGATCATGTTTTTTTGGAATGTGCATATTGTCCAGCAGATGACACTCAAGGCTTTACCTTGGGGAGTGATCATTGCCTTATTTGGTACAGTCCTGCCCCCACTTTTCTTTACCAGAGGTATTCCCAAAACTGGTATCGCTTTAGGAAATATCATTTCCAGCCTAGAGATTCCCATATCTACCATCTCCGCTGTCTTATTACTGCATGAGGTCGTCTCGGGAATTCAGTGGGCCGGCATCATACTCATCTTACTTGCCGTCACCGTTATCAATCTCCGAAAATAAATGCAAAAGGATTCTCCATGTTGTTATTCACGATCAGTACATGGAGGATCCTTTTCAGCTTCCGTTGCGCAATGATTTAGTAAATTTATAATACTCCCATAAAATTAAACTGCAGATGGGTACCGTTGTCGCCAACACATGCAAAAGTCCAAATACATCTGACATCCCCTGCTCTAAGACAAACAAATAACATAAAAATATGATCAGCCCAAAAGGCAGCAATGTAAAGGATAGAAATACACAGAAGCGATTACTTCTAAAGCGTGAATTGATGTTTAGAAAAATCCCCAAGGTGAGTAGACAAATACATAAAACACAAAAGGATAACAGCAGTTCGGTAAACCAAGGCATATAACAGCGTGCCCGTTTTGCGGCTAAATTATTAGCCTGTAGTACTGCAGTCAGTATAAAGGTAGACAGGATGCTAAATCCTGTAATCCTCAAAAAGATATTAGCCAATTGTTTTTTCATATTGCTCTCCTGACCATTTTGCGCCAGCACTACACTTTGCTTTCGTCAGCATTTCCAAACAGATCATTCAGCGCAATTATTCTTTAAAATTCCCCCAGTTACCATCCGTAAGGCTTAGTTAACTTTTTTCAATCTTACTCAAAGGTGCACATTATTCCAAAACTAAAAAACAACAACAAACATTCGTAGCTACACAACTTAAATTTAGCTACTTGCCCTCAATATCCGACCTGTTCAAATAAAAAATACTTTTTTTATTTTTTTACTAAGGTTTCTTATCCAGATTCCGTATCTATCTAAAATTATAAACCATGAGGCTAACAGCGGATATCAAGCAACTGATTATAAAATGCATAAACGGTAATTTATCGCCAATAGAAAAGAATGCATTGACGTCCTGGTTAGCGGAGTCGCCCGAGCATCGTGCTTATCTTGACGACTTGTTGCAAAAAGAGTATCTGATGCGGGATCTAAAGCAGTGGGTTTCACTCCAAGAATCAGAATCAACAGATTGGTCCGAACGGCTCAAAAAAAAGACTTTGGCAACAATCCACGCACAGGATAAACCGATATATATCAATCGGATAAAGAGACTTATCCCCTATGCTGCGGCATTATGTTGCCTAGTACTCGCAGGATTGATCTATCAATTTGGCCGGAAACCTTCGGCTAGCAGGGTAAATAGAATCGTCCTAAAAGATATCGAGCTGCAGCATAATCATGCTGAAATACGGCTCTCAAATGGAAAGGTAATTCAACTGGATAATAAAAAGGGAGCTTTGATCACTTCCGGCGAGCTGAAATATGCAGATGGTACCCTGATCCAACCGACTGTTTCAAATGCCAATTTAGTCGCCACAGTCAATACACCTGCAGGCACAATGCTCCAAATTACGTTGGCTGATGGATCACAGGTCACCCTCAATGCGAAAACATCCTTTAAATATCCGCTGCAATTCACAAAAGATCAGCGCCTTGTGGAAATAGATGGCGAAGCTTATTTTAGGGTCGCCAAAAATAAAAAGATCCCCTTCCGTGTCAAGTCAAATGGTCAATTGATTGAAGTAACGGGCACTGAATTTAATGTCAATACCTATTCCGCGCAAAAAAGTAGCACAACACTGGTTGAAGGTTCTATCAATTTATCCGCCAATGGGCAACAGTTACAGCTTAAACCCAATCAACAGGCAACCTTGTCTGCGGGACATCTATCACAAAAAAATGTTGACCCACACAATTATGTGGCTTGGATCGACAATAAGTTTTATTTCAATGAGACCGACCTTCATACCGCCCTGCAAGCTATTGGTCAATGGTATGATCTGCAGATAATTTACAAAAACACCATCAAAGACACTTATTTATATGGCGAAATTCAACGGACAAAAAGTTTATCTGCCGTACTTGAAATATTAAAAAGAAGTAATATCCAATTTGAATTAATCCAGGAAAATGGAGTTCGTAAACTCCTTGTATCCAATTAACCCATTATATAACCATAAGCTAAATTAGACAAATGAGAAAACCAACCTAACGAAACCAGACCGAGTGGCTAAAAAAAAGCCGAATAATGCTTCCAACATTAATCGGCCAATACATTAGCGATCTCCATTTCTGACAGATTCATCCAATCAGTTTAAAAACAGATTATATCCCTAATTCAACAAATTTATGAATTTTAAATTTCTTGTCCATAGGAAACCTATGACTATGGACATATCCAAACAATGGAAGACCAAAATGAAGCTTAGTGCCCTTTTTACATTTGCTTGTGTTGTCAAACTCTCAGCAGCAGGATATGCACAATCTATTACCATAGATGCAAACAAAACATCACTCATACAGGTTCTAAGAACCATCCAAAAACAGAGTGGTGTTCCTTTTTTGCTAAATGGCAAAGAGCTCGCTGGAATAAAAATCGAGGGGCGTGTCAAGAATATGCCCTTAGAGAAGGCAATGACAATACTATTGAAAGACAAACCCATTAGCTGGAGTTTCAAAGACAATACACTTGTCGTCACAGCAGTAAAAACAAGCGCTCCTGCTATCATCAGTCCTGAAAACTACGCATTTATGCTGCAGACAAGAACTGTCAAAGGCAATGTTCATGACAGCCAGGGTAACGTAATTTCAGGCGCAACAATCTCTGTCAAAGGGACAAATAAGGCCACCACAACAGATGCCAGTGGAAATTTCCAGATCGATATTAACGATAATAATTCCATACTTATTGTTAAAATGATTGGATTTCAGCCGAAAGAAATCGCTGTAAATACACAAATCTATCTTAACGTTGCACTTAGTCAACAGATCGATGCACTAGAAGAGGTGGTCATTGTCGGCTATGGCGCTACAAAAAAGAAGGAGCTGATCGGTTCGGTTTCCCAGATCGACGGCAAACAGTTGGCTAAACGAACTGTACCACAGCTTGCTCAGGCACTGACCGGGCAAATGCCGGGCGTGACAGTGATCCAACGTTCGGGACAGCCCGGTGCTGCCAATAATAGCATACAGATCAGAGGTGTTGGTTCCTTTGGTGCTACTACCGATGCATTCATATTGGTAGACGGTATTCCTACGAATTCTTTCAATGACATTGATCCCAACGATGTTGCCTCTATTTCAGTCTTGAAAGATGCCTCGTCAGCAGCGATATATGGTGCACGGGCAGCCAATGGAGTAATTCTTGTTACTACAAAAACGGGCGCGGCTGCTGGAAAATTGGCCGTCAATTATAATGGTTATTTTGGTATTCAGAAGCCGACCGCCTTTCCTGAGTTTGTCAACTCCTGGGAATATGCCAGTCTACTCAATGAAACAACTGCCGGCGGCGGCGGTTACACAGAAGAGGAAATACAAAAATACAAAGACGGATCAGACCCAGATAACTATCCAAATAGTGACTATATTGGCAGTACCTTCAAATCACAGGCAAGCCAGACTGGGCATAATCTGAACATTTCCAATACGACCGAAAAGATGCAGTACACGCTATCAGCGGGCTTCCTTAATCAGAAAGGTATTGTTATTAAAAACAATTTTAACAAATACAATGTCCGGCTAAACCTGATTTCCAACCTGAATGATAAACTCAAATTAACAACAAGGGTATCAGCAATACAGACCGACACCGATGAACCAGCAGCACCAGCTACCCTCGATTTTTGGAGAATGACCGATATCATCTCTCAAGTCATCCGTTATCCTGCCACCTATCCGATCCGGATGAGCAATGGTGACTGGGGAGCGGGGAATAACCTGAAGGGAACACCGGTATCTTTTCTAGAAAGTGCCTCCTTTTACAAAGAAAAAGTATCCAATATCTCCGGAAATGCTCGATTTGACTGGACTCCAATAGCTGACTTGACACTCTCGGCAATTGGCGGCTATACACAGACCAATGGCCGATCCAAATTATTTCGTGCTTCACAGCGAATCAATAGCGCGATCACCCTCGCCCCTTCCAGCCTGGATCAGGGCGCACCTTATACCACCTATAAAACATTTCAGGCATTAGCTGACTATAGCAAATCATTCCATGACCATTCCTTCAAAATGCTAGCTGGCTATTCCTTTGAAGAAGGCTACAGTGAGGGTTTAACAGCCTTTCGCCAAAATTTCCCAAGCAATGAACTCACCGAGCTCAATATTGGCTCCCCAGAAGGGCAACAAAACTCGGGTACAGCATCTGAATGGGCATTGGAATCCCTCTTTGGCCGCATCCAATACAATTATGCAAAAAAATACTTGTTAGAGGGGGTTATTCGATACGACGGTTCATCCCGCTTTCCAACCAGCAAAAGATATGCTATTTTCCCCTCAGTTGCAGCAGGATGGCTGATCAGTGAAGAATCGTTTATAAAAGATAAATTTAACTGGATCAGTGAGCTAAAGTTAAAAGGATCTTATGGTATTTTAGGTAACCAGAATATAGTGGAAAACCTCTCGACAAGAACAGTTTCAAATTATCCTTATCAAAATATCTTAAATACCGGCTACAACTATCCCTTCGGAAATACTATCTCGCCAGGGGTCGCCCGAACCACAATTATAGATCCAAACTTACGTTGGGAATCGACACGAACGGCCGATGCCGGGCTCGAAATTGCGCTCTTCAAAAACTTATTAACCTTTAGCAGCACCTATTATAACCGTTTTACCTATGATATTTTAGTCAGTCCAGGCTCAAGCGTGTCCAAGGTTTTAGGTTTTGAAGTGGGTATACAAAATTCTGGGAAATTGAGAAATACAGGCTGGGAGTTTACATTGGGCCACCAGCATAAGATCAATGATTTTTCCTATAATGTCAATTTTAACTTCTCCACAGTTAAAAACAAAGTAGTCGATCTGGGTGTTGGCAATATTAACCAATCCAATGGACTGATTGGTAATGGATCCGATTTATTCATCGGTTATCCCATACAGACCTATTATGGTTATCAGACAGATGGTTTATTTGTTGATGCCGCCGATGTCGCTTCATGGGCCGATCAGAACAGCATCAATCCCAACTCGCAGCCTGGTGATATCCGCTATAAAGATATTAGTGGGCCAGACGGTGTCCCAGATAGCAAAGTGGATGCCACCTATGACCGGACGGTTATCGGATCCCGTATCCCCAAATATACCTATGGGCTGAATCTCGGGTTGAATTACAAAGGTTTTGATCTTGGTCTACTGCTTCAGGGTGTAAGCGGTGTTAAAGGCTTATTGGATAATTATGCAGGATTTGCGCTGACACAAAATGGTAATATCCAGCGATGGCAAGCCGATGGCCGCTGGACTGCCACTAATCCAGATCGAAATGCAATATATCCACGATTCGAGCAACTGCCTAGTACAGGGAGCCCAAATACACAATCATCGGACTATTGGCTATTGGATGCAAGCTATATCCGTTTGAAAAATATACAATTGGGTTATGCTATTCCCAAAAATATTCTTGCCAAATGGAAATTATCAGGACTCCGCCTCTATGTAAATGCAGAGAATATTTTTACAAGCAGCAATTATAGAAAAGGCTGGGATCCGGAGATTAATTCAAGCGGAACCTACTACCCGATTATGCGCAATTTTACATTTGGTGCAAATCTTAGTTTTTAAACCCTTTAATATTCCCTAACATGATACACATAAGCTATAAAAATATAAAATTGGCATTTTGTATACTAGTTGTCTCCAGCCTATCTATGAGCTGCAAAAAACAGCTGGATACAAACCCGCTGGATAGATTTGCCAATGACACATTCTGGAGCAGTGAGACCAATGCCCGACTCGCAATAACAGGCCTATATAAAGGTGAAATTCAAGCAAATAAACTTGCTGAATTCAACCCTTCAGACTGGTGGTCTTATCATGGATTACTCTACCTTGAGTTTGCCTCCGACAATGCCTATGACCGTCGTGGGGATAATTCGGCCTTCAATAAATTATCTGATGGTACACTGACAAATAATGTTGGGATATTGTCCGAATATTGGAAACAGTCTTACAAAAGAATTGCCCGCGCAAACTTCTTTTTGGAAAATGTGGACAAAGCTCCTATTTCCGCCGACCTACTGGCCCGTTTTAAGGCCGAAGCCCGTTTTATCCGCGCCTGTCAGTATTTCTATCTGTCGCAGTATTGGGGCGACGTTCCCTTGGTTACCAAAACGTTAACCGCTGCCGAAGCCAATCAGGTAACTAAAAATAAAAAACAAGAACTGGTTGCCTTTGTCGAACGTGAATTACAGGAAGCTGCTGCCGATCTTCCGAGCTATGGTAAACTGCCAGCAGCCGAACGCGGTCGCGCGACTAAGCAAGCTGCTTATGCTTTTCTGGGCCGTCTGCAATTGGCGGAAAAGGCTTACGCTGCAGCCATCAAAACGTACGAAAATATCATCAACGCTAATGAAAATAGCATTGATCCCACCTATTCAAGTCTTTTTGATGGCAGCAATGAATCCAGCAAGGAAATTATTTTTGCGACGCAATACCTTGTAGATCTTGCGGGCAATGGAATGTTTCAACACAATTTTCCAGCAATTGCTGGGGGGTGGCACCTCCATTGTCCATTAGGAAGTTTAGTGGAAAGCTATGCCTTCAATGACGGGACAGCTTTTTCCTATACTGATGCCCGATATAATGCCCAGCAAATCACCCAAAATCGAGACCCTAGATTGGGATTTACGGTTATCAGCAATGGGGACCGTTTCAAAAACCTTCGCTATACCTCGCACCCAGATTCTACGTTGTCCATTGACCAGTTGACTACGACCAAACAGGCCACCCGCACAGGCTATGGTCTGCGCAAGTTTAATGATGAAAATTTTAGCGGGAACCTGCAGAACTCCGGGACAGATCTTCCTATTATCCGCTATGCGGAGGTACTGTTGAGCTATCTGGAAGCTAAACTTGAAAACGGTGATCCAATCACAGCCGAACTATTGGATAAAACCATCAATGCGGTACGACGACGCAGCAGCGTCAATATGCCGCCAATCAGCGTCGCTAGCATCAGCACGATCCGCTCGACACTACGGAATGAAAGACGGGTGGAGCTGGCTTTAGAAGGTATTCGTTATTGGGATCTGCTACGTTGGGATACAGCAAAAGATGTCTTAAACGGCGATTTCTATGGAGCCCCATTTCCCAATGCCAAAAATATTCGCGTGAAAGCTGGTGCTAGCCGAGACAGCTTTAGCCGTTGGTATGTAACGAAAAAATCCTTCAGGGCAGGCCAGGATAATCATTGGCCGATTCCCCAAAGTGAAATTGATATCAATCCAAATTTAAAATAGTATATTGGGTGTCGTCAACAAAAGACGGCACCCAATTCAACGTATTTGCAAAATATGAAAAAGCCCCTATCCCTTACGATCCTCCTTTCTTCAAGTCTGGCGATGACACTTCCCCTGACTTCAATGGCACAAAAACTGAGTAAGCCTAATGTCATCTATATTTATGCCGATGATCTTGGCTTTGGCGATCTGAGTAGCTATGGTGCCAAACAGATCGAAACTCCAAACCTCGATAAATTGGCTCATAGTGGTACACGTTTTACCAATGCGCACAGTACTTCTGCGACTTGTACCCCATCCCGTTTTGCTTTAATGACTGGTACCTATCCCTGGCGCCAGGACGGAACGGGTATACTTCCTGGGGATGCGAAACTGATTGTACCAACGGACAAAATTACCTTGCCAAAAGTATTTAAAAACGCCGGGTATGCAACAGCAATCGTTGGCAAATGGCATATGGGTCTAGGCAACGAAGTCAAAAAAGACTGGAATGCCGCCATCAAGCCCGGCCCCAATGATGTAGGTTTTGATTACTCCTTTATCTTTCCTGCGACAGCCGATCGTGTTCCAACAGTATTTTTAGAGAATGATCAGGTTGTTGCAACTGAAGCAAATGATCCCATCCTTGTCGATTACGAAAAAAAGATCGGTAATGACCCTACGGGTAAGGAACATCCCGAGTTGCTCAAAATGCAGTCCTCGCCTGGACAAGGACATAACCAGACCATTATCAATGGAATCGGAAGAATTGGCTACATGAGCGGCGGTACTCGTGCTCGCTGGGTAGACGAAGAGGTTTCCACAACCTTTCTACATAAAGCTCAGGATTTTATTTCACAACATCAGGACAAACCCTTCTTCCTTTATTTCTGCCTGACAGAACCACATGTACCACGTATGCCTGCGACTCAATTTAAAGGAAAAAGTAAACTTGGCTACCGTGGTGATGCAATCCTCCAGCTGGATTGGACTGTTGGACAAATTCAACAGCAATTACAACTACTGGGAATGGACAAAAACACCATTATTATTTTCAGTAGTGACAACGGCCCCGTATTGGATGATGGGTATGTAGATGGCACTGTGGCTCAACTCAATGGACATCAACCAGCAGGACCGCTTAGAGGTGGTAAATATAGCATCTTTGAAGGTGGCACACGTGTTCCCTTTATTGTTAGTGGAAATGGCGTCGCTAAAGGCAAGGTTTCCAATGCACTGATCAGCCAAATGGATCTATTGGCAACAAGCGCCCAGTTAGTAGGTGTAAAATTAAAAGCTGACGAAGCTAAAGACAGTAAGGCTTTATTAAAAACCTTAACCGGTGAAGATCCAAAAGGGCGCAGCTCCATGATCCAACATGCTTACACCTTAGCGATTGTTAAGGATGACTGGAAATATATCGCACCCAACAACGGTACCCCTTATATGAAACTAACCGACACCGAAACAGGAAATCTCCCCGAGGATCAATTGTATGACCTTAAAAATGATATTGGTGAGAAAAACAACGTAGCTTCTAAATATCCTGAAAAAGTAGCCGAATTGAAGCAATTATTGGAAGGAGAACGAAAAAAATGAAAAAGCAGGTAGGACTTGCCCTCATCCTATTGGGATGGGGGACTCTCTTTGCACAACAAAAGCAAATGCGTAAAAGGCTGCCCAATATCATATTTTTCTATGCCGATGACTTGGGCTATGCGGAGACAGAACCATATGGACAAAAGTTGATCAAAACCCCCAACCTACAAACACTCGCGCAGGAAGGACTTCGTTTTATCAACCACTACACCAGTACTCCTGTCTGCGCCCCAGCACGCTGCATGTTATTAACGGGTAAACATGGTGGTCAATCTTATATCCGGGGAAATTACGAATTAGGTGGATTTGCCGATAGCCTGGAAGCTGGACAAATGCCATTACCCGAAGGAACCTTTACTATGGCTCACCTACTGAAAAAAGCTGGCTATCACACTGGAGCTATCGGAAAATGGGGCCTCGGCATGCAAAATACAACAGGTAGTCCCAATAAACAGGGCTTCGATTATTTCTTTGGTTACCTGGATCAAAAGCAGGCCCATAATTACTACCCGAGTCACCTCTGGGAAAACGATAAAAAATACCCCCTGCAAAATCAGGAAAAATTCGTACATACACCACTCGATTCCACCAAAGCCACGACCAAAGACTTTGAACAGTTCAGCGGTAAACAGTATGCTCCAGAAATCATGACCGATAAAGCTTTGTCATTTATTGACAAGAACCGAAATCATCCTTTCTTCCTGTATTTACCTTATACGTTGCCCCATCTTTCTTTGCAGGTACCACAGGAATATGTGGACCGCTATAAGGATCTCTTCCACGATCACCCCTACTATGGACAGGATGGCTATACCGCAACACGGTACCCAAGAGCTACCTACGCCGGTATGATTACCTATCTGGATGATCAAGTGGGCCTGATCATGAAACATATCAAATCTCTGGGTCTGGATGACAATACGATCATACTGTTCTCCAGCGATAATGGTACAGGCTTTAACGGCGGTATTGATTACCGTTTTTTTAAAAGTGTCGATTCACTTAGAGGGCTAAAAATGGATGTTTTTGAAGGTGGTATCAAAGTTCCTCTGATTGTCCGCTGGCCCAAAACCATTAAAGCCAATACCCAAACAGACCTCATATCAGCACAATATGATCTAATGGCAACCTTTGGACAATTAGTCGGACAAGACCCAGGCAATACCAACGGATTGTCCCTACTTCCTACCTGGCTTGGCCAAAAGAACCAGCAAAGCCATCCCTATCTTTACTTTGAATATCCCGAAAAGGGTGGTCAGGTAGCCATACGCGAAGGACAATGGAAAGCGGTCAAATTGGATCTAAAAAATAATGCCAAAGCTAAATGGCAATTGTACAATCTGCAAACAGATCCCTGGGAAGAGGAAAATGTTGCCGATAAACACCCCGAATTACTTCCTCATTTTGATGAAATTGTCAAGACTGAACATCGTCCGGCGCATATAAAAGAATGGGAGATTATAGATAATAAGCTGGTAAAAAAATAAATCTTATCCAGACTCATTTCGGTATCTGCTTAAAAACTTGGGTTGTCATGCTTGAAAACATAACAACCCAAGTTTTTTATGTAACTTCGTTCCTAGCATCTGCGCCGGGAATTTGACTTGTATATATCCTACTGCATAACATTACATACCTTGCGATAGTCATTAGTTCCGACTTGGGGCAATAATAGAAATATCGATAACCAAAAAATGCTTCAACTAGAGTCGCATATTAACGCTTTAAAAGAAGGGCATGAAAATGCACTATACTTTTTCATGGATCATTTTGGTCACGCGTTACGTTACTTTGCCTTCTCCTATTTACGCAGTAAAACTGATGCCGAAGAAATTGTCTCTGATATATTTGTCAAGCTCTGGAATAACAGGCAAAAAGTAGACAACTATGAAAGCCTCAAAGCATTTTTGTACATCGCCACAAAGAATGCCTGCATTGATATGAAAAGATCAACTCGATTCAAAATGCAAACCGAAGAATTGGATATCCTGCAGAATCTATCCATTCCGGAAGACGACATTCTAAAAAAAATATTTAGGACAGAATTGACTGAATTATTGCTGATCGAAATAGATAAGCTGCCCAGGCAACAAGCTGAAATAAGTAAATTAAGTTTTCTGGAAGGTTGGAATACCGAAGAAATCTGTCAGGCGCTAGACACCACGCCTTCTAATGTCTATTACGCACGCTCGAAAGCACTTCTCGCATTAAAAGAACGTTTCAAGTCCAAAAATTTTGAATACCTTCTTTTGATTTCAATGTCTATTATACATGTCTTCAAAAACTGACAACATCATCTAGCTATAGAAAATGGCATCTGGGGATAAAAAAAGAAGTATTATTGAAAGACAATCACTTGTAAAACAGGGGTTTATTTTTAAATAAAAAAAAGCTTAGCATTTGGTCGGGCGACCTGCTAAGCTTTTATAAATACCTCTTTGTAAGAGGCAATCAACCTAAACCTATGACAAAGATAGTGCTTCAAATGATATAAACAAAAATTTTGTAATATTTTTTTTAAACTCCCATAAATTTGTTTTGACACAGTCCATACAAAAGGAATAGTAAGTGTATAATATACACACAATCTTTTTGCTATTTCTTGCAGGAGCTTTTTTGTCATACCAAATCAAAGTAGTTTCTATTACAGTATTTATCTCGGTCATGAATTATATTTACGATAGATTATTCTGTCATTCATGCGTCTATTTTATTGCTAAAAACACTGTTTCCTTTGATTATTTAGTAACTTTGATACAATCAAAAATTTTATTGCATGTTTACTGGAATCATAGAAACCTTAGGAAAAATAGAGCGTATTGAACATGAAAAAACCAATATCCATTTTTATGTCAGTTCCCCTATCTCCAATGAATTTAAAATAGATCAGAGTGTCAGCCACAACGGTGTTTGCTTGACCGTTGTCGGACTGGATGATCAGGTGCACAAGGTGACAGCCATTGATGAAACCTTGCAAAAAACCAATCTGGCGCAATTAAAAATTGGCGATCTGGTTAATATTGAACGCTGTACATTAGCCGGGGGAAGATTTGATGGACATATTGTGCAGGGGCATGTTGATCAGACGGCAACCTGTGTGCAAAAGACCGACGAAAATGGTAGTTTTATTTTTACTTTTCAGTATGATCCGTCCAAACAGAATATTACGGTAGAAAAGGGATCTATAACTGTTAATGGTATCAGCTTGACTGTTGTTGATTCTCAAGATGACCGTTTTTCGGTAGCGATTATTCCTTACACACTTGAACATACCAATCTGCAACAGGTAGAACCAGGTACAACAGTCAATCTCGAATTTGATATTATTGGAAAATACGTAACAAAAATTATGGCCATGCGAGGCTAATTCAAATGGAGCCTATACTTATGTGGATTTAGATATTAAGTCTACATAAGTGTTTGGTGCCCGGAATCTACCCTATCGCAAAACATTATGCTATTCCAGGTAATGTCCCTGACGGATAAGCAATGCACGGTATTTATTAAATACACTCGATTTGGATACAAAGCCCATATATTTATTCTCATCCCCTAACACCGGCAATATCCACGTATCGTCCTTATTCATCTTGGCCATGACAATTTCCATATTCTCATTGATGCTTACAGTGTCATTTGGCTTCTGCGCCAATTTTTCGAAAGGAGTGTCCCCACCTTCAATTTCACCCAGTAATACAGAAAACAGAAACTCACTATAGAGCAGCCCCATAAATTTACCTTCATAGCTCACCACCGGAAAAATATTCCGCTTGCTATGAATGATATCCGACTGTCGGCTTTTAGGTGTCTCATCGGGTCTCAAAATAACAAAATTGGTCTCCAGTACATACTTGATCCGCATCATACTCAAGACAGAACGGTCTTTATCCTCATAAGAAATAAGGTCACCCGATTCGGCCAGTACTTTTGTATAGATGGAGTGTTTTAGTATTGCCCGATTAATAAGGTAGGAAATTGAGCAAACTAACATGAGTGGTACCATCAAGGTATAACCTCCCGTTACCTCCGCAATTAAGAATATACCGGTCAATGGCGCATGCATGATACCACTGAGTGCACCAGCCATTCCTGCAACGACAAAATTGGGTACGTTTAACTCGGCTATTCCAGTTAAGTTCACCCCATAGGAAAAAGCAAAACCCAATAGCCCCCCCATGACTAGACTTGGTCCAAACACGCCGCCATTGCCACCTCCATTCAACGTAAACAAGGCCGCAAAAGATTTTCCAAACAATGTCAAAATGGTATAGCCCAAAACCACCAATCCCATATCTTTGTAGTCAGAAAACAAGCTGTTTTTTACAATCGAATTGAACTGTCCATTGAGAATCTGCTGGATCGTGATATACCCCTCACCATACAGTGCCGGAAATACAAAAATCATTATGCCCAAAGAAATTCCACTGACCCAAACTTTGTTATATGGATTTTTTATTTTCGAAAACCACTTCCCTACACTACTGGATACACGAGCAAAATAGATCGTATAAAGACCTATCAATACAGCCAATAACAAATAAAATAACAATGCTGATACCTGCCAATCCGAATTGAACGTGCTAAACAATGGCTCGCTATACAGTAACCGCGATACCACAGAAGCTAAGGCCGAAGAGATCAACAGCGGAATAAAAACCGGAATGGAGAATTCAGGGAGCAATATTTCAATCGCAAAAATCATTCCTGCCAAAGGACTGTTAAATGCTCCTGAAATTCCGGCCGCGGCCCCGCAAGCTAAGAGCATGGTCACCTCTTTATATTGCAGGCCAAAAAAACGAGCGATGTTCGAACCTATTGATGATCCACCCAGCGCAACCGGTGCTTCCAATCCGCAAGATCCGCCAAAGCCAACCGTAATCGCCGAAGTGACAACCTGCGAATAAATATTACTCGGATCCAATCGACTCCCCTTACGACTAATCGCATAGATAATGGGTGTAATACCATGCTCCATCTTCTTTCCCTTCAAAAATTTTCGAACGAAAAACACACTCAGCAATATCCCGATTAGCGGAAAAATCAAATAAACCGAATACTTCACTTTCCAGTCAATATCATCCTGGATCGTGGCTGCAATAAAATGTGTGAGCCGTTTTAATACGGATGCCATCAGACCGCCAACAATTCCCACTAAAAAAGCAAGGAGAATAATAAAGTTTCTATTTGAAACTTTTTTCATTCGCCACTGATTGATCTGATCTATCTTCTTAAAAAAACGTACACTTAGATTTGCCATGTCTTCTTATTGAAAGCTCAACACTTCCTTTTTCTTTTTTGTTTTGAATTTATCAGGCACCACTGCCAATATTTCTTTTTCCAATGCCTGAATAGCGTGTCGTTTGACATAATTCTGGGTAGTGACCAATGATATTTCACGTACAGGTTCCGGCGATTTAAAATAGCGGATCTTATCCAATTGTTCATCCACATAGTCCGCAATAGAAAGTTCAGGTAAGATTGTTATGCCATCATTAATATCAACCATCCTTTTCAATGTTTCAACACTACCGGTATTATATTCAAACCGTCCGGACAGATCTTGATTATGTTTATGATGACAGATATTAAGTACTTGCCCGCGCATACAATGTCCTTCATTGAGCAACCATAATTTATCATCGGCAATATCATCCCCACCCAGTACCTTCTTGGAAAATAAGGGGCTATTTTCAGAGACATAGGCGACAAAGTTTTCATAAAACAAAGGTGACTCCAATATTCCTGGGTCGTTTAACGGGGTCGATAATACGCCACAATCCAATAGACCGACTTTCAGTTCATGAACGATACGTTCGGTTGTATACTCCCAAATCTGCAACTGCAGTTTTGGATACTTCTCCATAAAAGTCGTCAAAACATTCGGCAACAAATAAGGGGCTATTGTTGGGATCACACCAACTTTTAGTGTTCCCTCTATCTCCCCTTTTTTATCCTGTACAATTTCATTGATCTTCCTACTTTCGGTCAGCACCAATCTGGCCTGGAGAATAATCTTCTCTCCGATTTCGGTAGGGACAACAGGCTGCCGGCTCCGGTCAAAGATTTTCGCCCCCAGCGATTCCTCCAGTTTCTGTATCTGCATACTCAAAGTCGGCTGCGTCACAAAGCACTTTTCAGCAGCAGCAACAAAACTACGGTAGGTATCAACAGCAATGATATATTCCAATTGGATTAAGGTCATGTTAAAATCTTTAAAGTGCAAAACTACGAATACTCCAGTAAAACAAGGGCAAATACACAATATTTTAAGCCGGAAGTATTGCTTCTGCTCATGTATAATACAATAAATACCTTGCCAAAAAGCTGCAATTGATCCGCTCTTGTGACAATAGTTGACAGAAAAGTCGAATTGATCAAAAAGCTTTTCTTAAATTTGGAGATTTACAACAGTTGACATTTAAAAATCCCATGAAGTTTATACATCATACTACAATTGCATTGGCACTATTGTTATCAGCAACGAACATCCCCTATAGTAATGCGAATCCAGACGAAGGAATGTACCCTTTGAGCGATTTGAATAGAGCTGGATTAAAGAAAGCTGGATTAAAGATCAGCGAGAAGGATATTTACAATCCTGGTCAAGTTGGACTGGTGGATGCGCTAGTACAAGTCAGTGGATGTACAGGATCATTCGTTTCCAATCGTGGTTTGATCATCACCAATCATCACTGCGCATTTTCAGCAGTCCAGTTAGCCAGTACGGCGATCAATAATTATCTAAAAAATGGTTTTGTTGCTCAAAATGAAGAGCAGGAGATTGAGGCGAAAGGACTAAAAATACGAATCACAGATTCATATGAAGACGTATCCACCAAAATACTAAATGCGGTTGCCAATATCAGCGACCCCGTTGAGCGGATCAATACCATCAAAAAAAAGCAGGAGGAACTTGTTAAACAAGCTGAAAAAGAAGACCCGACGATCAAAGCTGAAGTCTCTGAGATGTTCATTGGCAAAAGCTATGTACTGTTTCGT
This sequence comes from Sphingobacterium sp., assembly GCA_031277685.1. Lineage (GTDB taxonomy): Bacteria > Bacteroidota > Bacteroidia > Sphingobacteriales > Sphingobacteriaceae > Sphingobacterium. The sequence continues at coordinate 254,935 of JAITLV010000126.1, forward strand.
TACAAAACGATCGAAGATGTCCGCCTAGTTTATATTCCACGCCAAAATATTGGAGAATTTGGTGGTGAAACTGACAATTGGGTATGGCCACGTCATACAGGAGACTATTCATTCCTACGTGCTTATGTCAGTAAAGATGGAAAATCAGTCCCTTACTCGAAAGATAATGTCCCCTACCAACCTAAAAAACATCTGAAAGTAAATCCAAATGGGGTAAAAGAAAATGATTTCACCTTTATCTTAGGCTATCCTGGAAAAACATTCAGACACCGTCCGGCTCAGTACATCAAATATCAACAGGACTATTTATTACCTTATGTTTCTAATTTGTACGATTTCCAGAATCAACAAATGGAAGAAGCTGGTAAAGACAATACCGATATCGCATTATCATTGGCGACACGGATCAAGCGCAACGCCAATGTTCTTAAAAATTACCGTGGCAAACTCAAAGGCCTACGCGGAATAGACCTTCTTTCAACCAAAAAGCAAGAAGATGAAGCCCTGGCAGCATTTATTTTAAGTAAACCAGAACTTAAAGACAAATATGGTAATTTGTTGAATGACATTGCAGCCTACTATCAAGTAAGTGACCAAGATGCTTTCAAAGAACTTTGGATCAATAATATTTATAACAGTACCAGCTTACTGAAAGTTGCCCGAGATCTCAATACATTAAAAGCAGCGATAGGCAAAGAACGATCTCCACAAGCGGCCAAACAATTATTTGATTACAATGTTGAACAGCTTAAAAAAAGTATCAACGAAAGTTACGAAAGCTACAATAAACAGGCTGACCAGCGTATCCTAGCAAGGATGCTTGCCGATGCTGCTGCCTTCCAGGGCAAGAATCAGCTTGAATCTATTCAAAAACTTCAGCTCAATACTGAAACGGCCAGTACCTATGCTGCGCAGATCATCAATAATAGCAAATTGGCTGATCAAAATTATATCTTAAATACTGTTCTAGCGAGCGCAAATGCGCTACAGCAATTTGACGATAAATTGCTCAGTTTTCAGAATGAGCTAAATAACGACATTGTTATCTTTGCTGCTGAACAGAAGAGACGCGAGGGAGTGCTGAACAAACTGATGGGTGATTATGTTGCTGTCAAAGAAATCTTTCAGGCCAAAAATTTTGTACCCGACGCCAATTCAACGTTACGACTAACTTTTGGACACATCAAAGGCTATGCTCCTGCTGATGCTACTTACATGAAACCATTTACCAGTATTGAAGGTATTATTCAGAAAGGAAATCTTGGCTTGCCTGAGTTTGACTATCCACAGGAGATCAAAACTGCTTATCTTGCCAAGAACTTTGGACCTTACCTCAAAAAAGACCTAGGCTCAGTACCTGTCAATATACTGTATGACATGGATACGACAGGCGGTAACTCCGGTTCCCCCATTATGAATGCGAATGGTGAGTTAATTGGCGTCAACTTTGACCGAGCTTATGATGCCACAATCAATGATTTTGCTTGGAACGAGAGTTATAGTAGATCCATCGGTGTGGATATCCGTTATGTGCTTTGGGTAGCAGACAAGATTGACAATGCTCATTTTATTCTAAAAGAAATGGGTCTATAATAACGATTCCCCCTCTATTATAAAAAGCACCTGGATAAAAATATTCAGGTGCTTTTTTATAAGATCATTAAAACGGCGTTGAACAGATGCTTTAACCTTTCGACGAATTTAGCAGCACATCTTTCAATCGGGACAATCCCGCTGCTAGGATAGATCTAGCACAGGCGATATTTAACCGAATGAAACAATCACTACCTTTACCATACATCGCGCCAACATTGACCTGTATATGAGCCTCTTGCAACAGCATTTGTCCTAATTTTCGGCTTGAAAGCTTCAGGGCTGAACAATCTATCCAAACCAAATAAGTTCCTTCAAGCGGCACAATTTTCAATGCCGGCAGATACTCCGCTACGTAGTTGTTTAGGTAAACGTAGTTACTGTGAATATAAGCAAGCGCCTGCTGTAACCACTCCTCGCCCTGTTGATAGGCAGCTATCAAACCGGTAATTGCGAAAGGGCTGATACTCGCAATCTCGTTAACAAGAAAGGCCTCCTGTATCCGCTTATTTAAAACAGGATCGGAAACGATGACAGTCGCAACCTGTAGTCCGGCCAGATTAAAGGTTTTGCTTGGAGCGATGCAGGTTATGCTATTTGCTAAAAATGCAGGACTAATCGTTGCAAAAGGAATATGGCGATGTCCTTCGAAAACCAGATCACAATGAATTTCATCGGAAATGACCAGAACGTTATGTTTTAGACAAATCTCTCCCAAGCGCTCAAGCTCTGCCATCTTCCAAACCCGCCCCGCGGGATTATGTGGGCTACAGAGCATAAAGAGTTTTACTTTTGGGTCACTCGCTTTGGCTTCAAAATCCTCAAAATCAATCGCATATTGACCATCTTTATACAGCAGATCATTGGAAATCACTTCGCAGCCATTACGTTCAATAGACGAAAAAAAACAATGATAAACAGGCTCTTGTATCAACACCTTATCCCCAGCAACAGTCAATGCTTTGACAATGGCAGATAAAGCTGGTACAACACCCAAAACAGGAAGTATCCATTCCCTTTGTAAATAAAAACCGTGTTTACGTCCCGACCAATTCGATACAGCAGCATAAAAGGCATCAGGAACTTTTGCGTAACCATAGACGCCATGCTGAACACGCTCGGCCAAAGCATTAATAACCGGTTGTGACGCCGGAAAATCCATATCGGCAACCCACAACGGTATTAAATCGGGATAGTTCTGTTGATTCCATTTCACCGAATCAGTATCGCGGCGGTTGACTATTTTATCAAAATCGTAGATCATGAAGCAATTTAATCAAAAATAACAGGCATTTACAATAAAACATAGGGTAAAATAAACAGCTCAAAAAAACAACTCCCGATCGTATCATTGAAGGGACAAACCGCAAATAAGGCAGATTAAAAACGAACGGAAAGGTTATATTTACATCAAATATCATATCAAGACGATGGGCAGCAGCAAATTTTCATTACGGGACCGAATCAGAAGTTTTGGCTATGCCTTCAACGGATTAAAAACTGTTTGGCAAGAAGAACACAATTTTCGGATACATCTCGTCGCCACGGTCTTGGTCATTATAGTATCTTGTCTGCTCCGAATTAGTCATACGGAGTGGATAGCCATTATTTTTTCCATTGGCTTCGTTCTCGTCTGTGAATTACTGAATACGGCGTTGGAACATCTCGCTGATTTTGTCTGTCAGGACAAGAATCCCAACATAAAAAGGATCAAGGATATCGCAGCTGCAGCAGTCATGTTAAGTAGTCTCACCGCGTTGTTGATCGGACTGATCATATTTATTCCGAAGCTTTTGGCAATCTGCTCATCGACCCACATTTTCTAAAATAAATTTGTCATCATAAGTCAATTTATCCGGCGCAACAAAGGACATCTTGCCGCTCTTTTCTTCCATCTCACCATACCCTTCAACAGCGCGATCTTTTCTAAGTTTAAAAGCGACCTGCCGGACAGACTCTTGTCCTTCAGAAGAAAAGCTATAATCTGCCAACAGGATGCTATCTTTGAGTATACCATCAATATGACCCCTATTTCGGTCCTTTTCCTTCCAGTTATAACTGAGATCACCATGTACCTTATTACCGTCGATAGCAATTGTTAACGAAATTGTATCTCCATTTTTGAGGTATTGATAAGTTGCATTAGCAGCGCTTGTCACGGCAACGCTTACAGTATCTGATCCCATTTGTGTTTGGTCAGCTTTGTTTTTCCCATTTTGCTGACAAGCCGTAGCAAAAATCAGCAAGGACAATCCTAGATTGATTACTTTCATACAAAATTTAATTTTCCTTAAATACAGCAAAAAGAGCAAACTAAACGCAATATCGCCAAGAACTCCCCAAGCAATCACAGCATATTAGTCCAACATCTCATGCCCTAGTTTTACCTTTTAAAAATAGCAATCAAAACGGTATATTGTTTTAAATAACTAGCATTTAATAATTTGCTATTAGAAAAACAAAAATTACCCCAATATTGTTTATAAGTTATAGCGTGATAAAAGATTAAAAATAAACAATTTAGTAACAATAAAATTATTCATAGCTTATTGTAAAGCTAAATTTTATTAGTAAATTGTACACTATAAAATTCAGGAATTCTTAACCAATATTAGTATGAAAGATGTAAGCTTTAAGAAATTTGACAGCGGGTGTACATCCCTCGCTAACTTATCCATTGAAACAGATTTGGCTATTATTGTTAAAGAGAATGTTTCTATTTCTTCGGAATCGAAAATAGAAAAGCTTCGACGCTGTAAGGAGGAATTACTAAAAAGTCTTTGGTTTGTTCAACGTCAGTGTTGACCGGCAACTCATTAATTTCAATTAATCGTCCAAAAAGTTATTTTTTTCCTTGAAAAGGAAGCCTCCCCAAGTTATTGTATATTGGAGAGGCTTTTTTCTATCGGATAGCATGTTACGTCACTATATCATAGTGATTTCAAATGTTTGTAATTAGATTTGATGGTGTCCCAGACTTCTTCAAAATTTCCTGACAACATCAATTTTGCCATGCTTTCGGTCATCCCTTTCATTTGGCTAAACGAAATTTTGGGTGGCATAGCCAAAGCATTTGGGCTCGTATAAATATCAATGAGCACCGGCTCATCCTCCACACGGAGTGCCTCACTCAAGATACCGTCAACTTCCTCAGGCTGAGTCACAGTAAAAGCCCGAATTCCCATGGCCTGCGCTACCATCGCAAAATCCGGATTGACCATATTGGTTTCCTGATCCTTCAAACCCGCCACCTGCATTTCCAACTTGACCATTCCTAGCGAACGGTTGTTAAATACAATCAGCTTGATGGGCAAATTGTACTGTTTAATTGTAGCAAGGTCTCCTAACAACATAGAAAGCCCACCATCGCCACAGAAGGCGATAACCTGTCTATCAGAATGTGTCAACGCTGCCCCGATAGCCATTGGCATTGCATTCGCCATAGAGCCATGATTAAACGACCCCAGCATTTTGCGATCCCGACGTTGATTGATATAGCGCGCCCCCCATACACAGGACATGCCTGTATCCAACAAAAAAATGGCATCATCACTTGCTTTTTGATCAATCGTATGAGCGACAAACTCTGGCTGAATGGCACATTCACTGCCGAAATCATCCACATAAATCATCAGATCTTCTTTGACCTTCTCATATGCAGCCAATTGTTTTTCGAGAAAACTTGAATCAGTTCTCGCTTCTACGAAAGGCAAGACGGCTTTCAATGTGTGCTCGATATCCCCAACCAAACCGTAATCTACGATGGATCTCCGCCCGAGTTTCTCACCTTCAATATCTATCTGAACAATCGTTTTATTGGTCGGTATAAAATCCTTGTAGGGAAAGTCCGTACCTAAAAGCAAGATGAGATCAGAATGGTGCATACTCTGGAAAGCTGATGCTGTACCCAGAAGTCCTGTCATCCCTATTTCATTCGGGTTGTCACGCTGGATATCCAATTTAGCCTTAAAGGAATACCCAACTGGTGCATGAATTTTTTGTGATAGTTCAACAATCTGTTGCTGAGCATTCTTCGCACCAACACCACAGAATAAAGTCACCTTATCAGCCTGATTGATATACTGAGCCAAACGGCCGACTTCCATGTCTGATGGCCTGACTTGCGGTTGTGTAAAAAATACCTTTGACGAGGTATTCATATGAACAGCTTCCATTTCAGAAACATCTCCCGGTAGACCGATAACAGCAACATCACGTTTGGAAATGGCTTGTTGCAGCGCATTTTGAACCATACGTTGCACCTGTTCAGGCCGGGTAATCATCTGATTATAACAGGAACAGTCATCAAATAGTTTAATGGGATTGGTCTCCTGAAAATAGTCTGTTCCAAACTCATACGTTGCGCAGGTCGAAGCAATCACCAACATCGGAACACGTGTCTTATGTGCCTCATAAACCCCATTAATCAGGTGTACATGCCCTGGCCCACTGCTACCAGCACAACAGGCAATCCCGTACAAATCTGCTTCAGCCGTTGCTGCGAAGGCACCGACCTCCTCATGCCGAACATGTATCCATTGCATGGTTCCGTCCTCGTGAACCGCCTCATTAAAGAAATTTAAACTATCTCCCGTTACGGCATAAATACGTTTGATTCCCGCATCCTTTAAAATACCAACGATTTGGTGTGCTACATTTTTCATACCCATATCATGATTTAAGATTTTGCTATAGCGACAATGTATCTATTACACTATCGCTTCCTTATAACAACAATATTGTGAAACAATGGTTTTGAGTATTCCTTCATTGTAAAAAAAGATAAAAGCAAATCGAAATGACAGGTTTTCTCAGCAGCAACAAAAATTGAAATGTATTAAATCCTCCATAACAAAAAACAGGCTGCTCTATGGAAGAGCAGCCTGTTTTTGTCAACTTTGTTTGTTTTTAATTAGTTGATTTTATTGGATAATTCAGTCACAAACGCTTTCGCATCATTGAGATCTTCATTCCAAGCCGCAAAGCGTCTAGATTTCTTCAATTTAGCAATCTTTGCATTCAACTTTGTTAAATCCGTTTGATCATTAGATTTCTCCAGTTTTTCCTTCAGTATACTTACTTTGGTATAATCTTGAATACCTTCTAACATGCGCTCATAACGAATCGAGCTACGACCTTGCGGGTAAACAATATAAGTATCTCCTGCCGGCCATGTCCGGAATCTTGAATCGCGCAATGGATCGGCTACCCAAGAATTAAAAGCCCAGCGCAAAGCCCCATCAAAACCAGCGGCAAGTGCGTACCAGGCCATATAAGTCGACTCCGCCGGATCGGAAAAGGTAAATTGATTTGGGAATTCATCCGAACAGCAGACATAAAATGTCGTAATATAACCTTTTTTACGTCTATCAATTAAATCATTGTGGTCGAAGGGATCGCCCACTGCAACACTGATATCCGTACTTTTTTGATAACGCTGATAGCTTTTGTGATTATCCGCAAAAGCAATTCCAAACTCCGGAGTTACTCGTTCCAAAAGTGCTACTGCTGGATCCATTTCTTCGCGACTCCGCTCGTCCATTGCGATATTCGTAATTTTCAACCAGCCCTTGGCACTCACGTGCTTACTAAAATCCTTCAAGAATGGTGTCCATAACTCCTCAAAAACTGGCGTTCCTGGCTTTGCGACTACATTGACCAGCTCATTTTTTGCTTCATCAAAATAATGAACTTCATTATTCCATGGCAATAATGAGTAACAGTTGATTTGTTTATTGATACCCAAATCCATCATAAATTGCACCCATTTATCAAAAATGCGATAATCATAAGTCCAAGATCCATCTTTTGTCTTTTTCCAGCTGATCATGTCTGCATAGGGGTCATAGGTCTGTGTATTCCAGGCATCCTTATTGAGCGTAGCTGTAATCACTTTCTGTCCCACCGCGGCTAATTGTTTCATTGTTGGCTTCAATGCTTCAAAATGTTCATCACTCCACATTTTTACATTATTGACGCGTGCCACAGCCGAAGGATGTTGCCATTGATCCAAATGAAACGCCCATTGCGAAGCTGGCGGCAATACGTGATTTTGTACATTAACAACCAGCTCTAAATCCTGCTTTACCTGACCTTTTTGTTTAATAGAAATCGTTGTTTTGTATTGACCCGCAGCTGCTTCAGCAGGAACTTTCACGGTAATCCACACCGGACGTACTTTCTTAGCTTCGAGGTCGTAACTTTTTAAATCATCCAACATATCCGCAGAAAGAGCTGCTTTAAAGTCTTCGGGTTTACGGTAACCACATCCTTCCGCAAATTCATCTGTCATCACATAACGAACAAATCGCGCTTGTACAGCCTTAGCGGAAATAGATTTCCCCGTGTTCGATTTTAGTTCGCCCGTCGAAACAACTACACCAGGAGTTGCCGCATTTGTCCACAGGAGTACCTGCGCAGATACTTGCTCCCCTTTCCATGCATCCACAGTTGCGTTGGGTTGGACGGCAATGTTCGGATTTAATGATTTTGGAAACCGCTTATCAATAGACACAAAGGACGCATGCAAACCTGGTTTAACATTTGACCAATTAGAAAGTGTATCCTTTGTCGGATCGGCCATTTCAGTAAAAGTTGTTCCCACAGCATAACGCTCCTGGGAAAAAGCTTGATTATTGCCGCAAAATAATAGACATGCGAATGCAATAGTAGAATAAAGAGTAGTTTTAGGCATAACAGTTTGTATTAACAAAAAAAGCAAACATTTTCTGTTTGCTTTAAAAATACTAAAATTTTATTTATCTCCGTTTAACTTTGTTCAAAAATTCTAGAAAGTGCGAGATAAAGTTCGGGATGGTTCTTTTGAAATTTTGCTGGATTCTCAAAAAAGTATTCGGAGGCAACTGCAAAAAACTCTCCCGGATTGGTCATACCATAGGTATCAATATCCGATTTATGTTGTTTTATCTTATTGATTTCTTCCCGTATTAAATTCATAAAAGGAATCACTGCTGCCTTGTCCAACAAATAACTTGGAATACCATCGACCGTACCATCAGTTTTATCAATGAGATGTACAAATTCATGGATGGCGGTATTCTGGCCATCAGCAGCATTTTTAAAACCATATTCCAGCGCCGATTTAGATAAAATCATCTGCCCATTCATAGCGCCTTCACCTACCATCCCCATGATATTCCGGTCTGCATGCCCTTCGAACTGGTAATCGGCATTAAAATGCGCAGGATAGACCATAATATTGGTTAAATTGGGATAGGTCCATTTCTTAAAAGCAAATATGGGGATAATTGCACTTGCTGCAATCAGCATATAATCTTTGAGCTCGACTGTCACTCCTACTCCCTCGATCTTGACGGTATCTAAAAATGATAGGCAGCGTGCTTCAAACTCTTGCTTATCGCTGTTCGAAAGATGACGATAATAGTCCACTTCTTTTTCCAGGATATCCCTACCTTCATCACTCAACATTCGCTTGATAGCCTTATTGTTTTTAGCCGTACGGTTTAACAGGTAATATACAACGTAAATGGTTACTGGTATAAGCAGTATAATAAAAATCTTTCCTAACATATTATTTTATCTTTATCCAACTGGGATCTCTGGCTTGCAAATTACGTAAAAAGCCTTTAAAATGAGATGTACCAAATAAGATTAAAATTTTCTGCTGTGGTGCGTCAGCCACCAATGAGGCCAGATTCTCTTCCCTTTGCTGCATGACAAATTCTTTGTCAAACTTATTTTTGAGCGCTGTTTTTATAGGCTTACAACCATAGGGTGCGTGTAATGGCGTATCATAATCGCAGGCATCCAGCTGGATCGTACCGTACCTGTATTCGAAATCATCCAGCAATTTATTCTTTGGAATATCGGCATTCACCGCAGTTTCGTAGTTAACTAGAAAAAAAGAATAATCAGGCTGGCTAATAATACGTTGTCCCAACTTACGATACATTGGAGCCCGTAGCACTCTTGAGGTATCTCCAGGTGTCTCAATACATTGTTGCAAACCAAGACGGTTACCGGTCAATTTTCTGAATTTCCGATCGTACAGATCACGTTGTTCCGCGCTATCCACCTGATAAGCGATACTTTCATAAAAAACAACGTAACCTGATTTTTGCAGGGAATCTACAGCAGCCTGTATTTGGTCGTAGTATACACGCGTCCCCAAATGTCGCATCGGAATATAGATGATACGACGCTCGCCATTGTGGAGTTCAAATTTTCGGGATGCATCCCGCAGCACCCCAGTACTCTGTACCATCAAGGAGGTATCGCAGGCAACAAGCCCAATCAATACAAAAAGAAGGGAGATAATCTGTTTCAAAGCATTTTTATAACAATAACATGCAATTATAACAATATATTATCCCCCTTGTTTAATAAATTTATCCTGTTGCCAGCCCAATAGTTGTGCCACTTGGGATAACTGCGTTTTTCTTGATGACCACGATGCCATCACAAACGGTATAGGTCTGATGGTTCGCATTCAATAAATGTGGACCACCATTGATCCGGACATCATTACCAATGCGGCAATTTTTATCCAAAATGGCATTTTCAATATAACAGCGTTCTCCCACACCTACGACGGGCATATTTTTCCTTTTCGCTTCATCCATATCTGAAAAATCCTCATAATAATCCGACCCCATCATATAGGTACCTCTGACGACCGACCCTATTCCAATACGTGAACGTACACCGATCACGGAGCGATCGACCTTATCCGCCTGGATAATACAGCCATCGGAAATTACCGAGTTAATCAGCGTTGTCCCTGAAATCTTAGATGGTGGTAACATACGTGGTCGGGTAAAAACCGTATTTTTGTCAAATAGATTAAAGGCTGGAATATTATCTGTCAGCCCAATATTGGCTTCATAAAATGAACCTATCGTACCAATGTCGGTCCAGTAACCCTCGTATTGGTAACTGAGTACTTTAACGTTTTCAATCGCATCCGGAATAATCTCTTTCCCAAAATCCATTCCACTGTTTTCCTCCAGCAAACGTTTCAATACACCTTTACTAAAAACATAGATCCCCATAGATGCCAAATATTCTCGTCCTTCAGCCTTCAGATGGTCGTTTACCTCCGAACTCCAGTCCACCAGCTGTTCACGGTTGGGCTTCTCAATAAAAGATGTGATATGGTTCTGTTCGTCAGATTTAAGAATTCCAAACCCCGGCGCATCCTTAGCATTGACGGGAATCGTTGCGATCGTCAAATCGCCTTCATTCTGTACGTGAAAATCAACCAAAGCATCAAAATCCATCTGATAAAGCTGATCCCCGGACAAGATTAGGACATAATCGTAATCTATGCTCGCCAGTTTCCGAAAGGATCTACGCACTGCGTCCGCAGTACCTTCAAACCATTTGTCACCATCATTCGTCTGTTCGGCCGCCAAAATATCAACAAAACCTTTACTAAAAATACTGAAGTTATAGGTATTCTTAATATGTGAATTCAACGACGACGAATTGAATTGCGTCAACACAAAAATCTTATTAAATCCCGAGTTGAGGCAATTCGAGATAGGGATATCAACCAGGCGGTATTTTCCTGCAATAGGAACAGCCGGTTTAGACCGTTGGTCGGTCAGCGGATACAGACGCGAGCCCCTTCCTCCGCCCAAGACGATAGCTACTACATTGTGATGTGACATATCAAATTAAATTAATCGGTTATATAGACTTATGTATTTGGCAGCGGATTTATCCCAAGAAAAATCCAAACTCATTATTTTTTGCTGGTTGCCTTCAAATTTAGGCCTATTTTCATAGTATTCGACTGCTCTGATAATAGCATTTCTAATTTGAGCTATATCCAAGGTATCAAAACCAACACCGTATCCATCGTTTTCCAAATCGATGACCGTATCTTTCAGACCACCCACGCGATGTACAATCGGCAAAGTCCCATATTTCATGGCATAAAGCTGATTGAGCCCACAAGGTTCAACACGTGACGGCATCAAGAGAAAGTCTGCACTGGCGTAGAGCCAATGCGCGAGATTTTCATCATAACCAAAGAACACATCAAAATTTTCTATCTTTTCATCAGCGAGCATTTTTACCCGCGACTGAATTGCTGGATCCCCAGCGCCCAGTATAAATATACTTAATCTATTTGACAAATTTTTAGTCAAATCCAAAATTATATCCGGCAATAAATCGGCTCCTTTTTCAGTAGCAAAACGTCCGATGAAAACCAATAAAGGAAGCGCTGGGTTAATTTTATACTGCTTAGCCAATGCTTGCTTATTCTTAAGTTTACCCGAAAAAGCCGAAGCAAGATCATAATTTTCAATTAAGGTATAATCTTTATCCGGACTCCAGATATCCCAGTCAATACCATTGACAATCCCTACCGACTTATGACGTTCATCATAAAACAGGTGTTGCAGACCATTGGCTTCCACATAAAGTTCTTCAAGATAGCCCTCCGAAACTGTTGTGTAGGCATCACAACACTTAATCAATGCTGCAAGCGGATTGATCAGGCCATCCCAATCCAATAAGCCCCATTTCCAGCTGTCAAAACCAGGCAAGAGAATTGCCTTGCTCCAGTGTGTCCACCCCTGGTATTGACCATTATGTACTGTCGCGACAGTTTTTACCTCAGCAAGAAAATTATATTCATTGCTATACTTCATTAAAAATGGCATTAAACCAACATGATGATCATGACAATGAACAATATCGGGTACGATAGCATGCGCCTTGAACCAATTTAATATCGCATGTTGAAAGGCAATAAACTGCTCTCCCTCATCCGGATAACAATAGACTTCCTTTCGATCCAATTTACCAGGTATTTTGATCAAGTACAGTTCAAAACCTAGTATATCATCTTTTTCTTTAAGAACACTATAATTTAACAGTTCGGATCCCTGATAAAAAGTACCCTCATGAATAACATCGAAAGGATGATCCTGAATAAATGGGCGATCGTACCAGGGCATAATGACAGCGGCCTCCAGCCCCAGTTTTGTTTGATATTTAGGCAATGCCCCCACTACATCTGCTAGACCACCGACTTTGGCGATTGGATAGCATTCAACACTTAAATGAAATACTTTCATCTCTTTATATTTTTGTCCCCATCAGTCAGAAAGGGCTTATCCGATTTGAAATTTACATTTATCTATGATAGTCATAAAATTCAAGTTCGGACGGTTCATTGGAACGCGGTGAATACATCGAGCGATCAAGCTCATTTTTATTTCTTGATTTAATATTTTAGGGCACTTACCAGCCATCGATCACAAGAAGTTACACAGGAATACGATCTGCAGCTTTTACTGCGACAGTATCCTTTATATCCTTCTTGCGCCGGAGAATATAACCTCCAAGTGGCGGAAGATCAACCTGAGCAGATTGCACCTGGTTCATCCAGTGTAAATGTTCACTTTCCACATGTTGACTACAGACGCCCGAGCCAAAATAACTGAGATCATCCGAGCTAAGCACTACTTCCCATTGGCCTGCATAAGGCAGTCCGATACGAAAATGTTCACGTACAACAGGTGTCAAGTTAATGACAACCACTGTATCATCCCAAGAATCGAAAGCCTTGCGCCAATAGACCAGTATGGAATTCTCACGGTCACCTGCATCTATCCATTCAAAGCCTGAAGCGTCAAAAGACTTTTGAAACAGACTAGGTTGTTTCCGATAGGTAGCATTCAGGTCGGCGACAAACTTTTTCATTCCCTGATGTGGCATAAAATCTAAAAGATGCCAATCGAGCGATTGATTCACATTCCATTCCGAAGTCTGTCCAAACTCCCCGCCCATAAATAACAATTTTGTCCCTAAGAAAGTATACATAAACAGATACAGCGCCCTTAGATTAGCAAATTTCTGCCATTCATCACCTGGCATTTTGTATATCAATGGTTGTTTTCCATAAACGACTTCATCATGTGACAAAGGGAGCATAAAATTCTCATGGAAAGCATATACTGTTGCAAAAGTGATTCGATCGTGATGATATTTTCGGTTGATTGGATCTTCTTTAAAATAATCCAGGGTATCGTGCATCCACCCCATCATCCATTTCATTCCAAAACCCAAACCACCGGCATACGTTGGCTTACTTACCCCCGGCCAGGAAGTCGATTCTTCGGCGATAGTCTGCACATCTGGAAAGTGGGCATACACGGCTTCGTTGAATTCTTTTAGAAATTGTACAGCCTCAAGGTTCTCATTACCGCCAAATTCATTGGGAATCCACTCACCTGTATTTCGGCTATAATCGAGATACAACATGGAGGCAACAGCGTCCACACGAAGTCCGTCAATATGAAAACGGTCCAACCAATAGAAGGCGTTACTGATCAGAAACGAACGTACTTCATTGCGTCCATAATTGAAAATATACGACTGCCAATCTGGATGAAAGCCTTTCCTTGGGTCTTCGTGTTCATAAAGGCTTGTGCCATCAAAACGATAGAGCCCATGGGCGTCACCCGGAAAATGTGAAGGCACCCAATCCAGCAATACACCGATCCCTGCTTTGTGCAATGCTTCAATCAAAAACATTAAATCTTGCGCAGAGCCATAGCGGGAACTCGCCGCAAAATAGCCCGTAATTTGATACCCCCAGGAGGGGTAATATGGATGCTCCATAATGGGCATAAATTCTACATGCGTAAAATTCATTTCCTTGATATAGGCAACCAGTGGTTCAGCAATCTCCCGATAGTTCAATAAGGTTTCTGGGCTCTCAGGGTCTCGGGACCATGATCCCACATGCAGTTCATAAACTGACCAAGGCTGGTCAAGCCTATTTTTCACAGCACGTTCCTTCATCCAGCCCCCATCCTTCCATTCGTACCATGTTGAATGGACAATAGACGCAGTTTTGGGTGCTACTTCCCATTTGAATGCGAATGGATCTCCTTTTTCCAATTCTTCTCCCGAGGATGTCTCAATGCAATATTTATAGGTTTCACCATTCGCTATTCCAGGAATAAATCCTTCCCAAATTCCACTGCCATCCCAACGGACATATAAGGGATGAATCCCCCTGTCCCAAAAATTGAAGTTCCCCGTTACGGAAACGGATTTTGCATTTGGGGCCCAAACCGCAAAATAAACGCCTCTTTCACCATCTACTTCCAGTTCGTGCGAACCAAATTTTTCATACAATTTAAAGTGCCTGCCTGATTGGAACAGTGCAACATCAAATTCTGAAAAAAGACTATGCGGTAATACTTGATTGGCCATCTTTAACCCTCGATCAATATGTTATCAAATTCACGTGCGACATTAATCCAATATCGCCCTTCTCCATCCTGTTGTACTTTCGTATCTATTCCATCAGTCTTCACTTTTTTTACGGTAAATGGCAATCCTATTAATTGTAATTTATACTCTTCGTACCGTTCTGTAAATAATCCATCACGAGTCTGTTTGATCGAAAGCGCGTCTTTTGATCCAGTTACTGTAAAGCATTTTTCCAAATAAATATCCTGTTCATACGCGAAGGTATCACCGTGATCAGAATACACATACGAACGATTTACTCCCTCCGAAAAATAGACATTCAACTGCAATTCTTCCACTTTCTTTTCACCGGTAAATTGCATGACCGGATATTCTGGAATGACTGATCCACCACGGACAAACAGCGGCATTTCATCCAAGGGTGTTGCAATAGTGTGTTCCTTACCACCAATATAAACGTCGTTATTGAAGTAATAGAACCAATCTCCAGCAGGAAGGTATACGATTTTGCTTTTCTGCCCCGGTTGTAATACTGGAGACACCAAAATTTTATCGCCAAAACAAAACTCTTCCTCTCGCTGCCAATTGGTTGGAATATGTTGCTCCACCATAGAAATTGGACGCAAAATCGGATAACCGTAGCGGGTCTGTTCCCAGAAACAAGTATAGATATAAGGTAAAAGCTGATAGCGCAGTTCAATAAATTTCTTATTTATTTTTTCCCAGTCCTCACCAAAGCTCCATGGTTCACGGTCGCGTGTATCCCCTGCGGAATGCACACGCATAAACGGAGAAAAAACACCAAATTGCATCCATCGTGTAAACAACTCACCATCAGGCTCCCCTGTAAATCCACCAATATCAGTTCCACAAAAAGACATTCCAGAAGTAGACAAACGTTGCAACTGTAAAGTACCCAGTTTAAGATGCTCCCAGCTTGCTAAGTTATCACCGGTCCAAACGGAAGAATAACGCTGAGTCCCGGCATAAGCTGCTCGTGTAATGGTAAATGGCCTTTTGTTTTTATATAATTTCTTTAAGCCATCGTAGGTAGCGCGTACCATCTGCATACCATAGACGTTGTGTGCTTTCCGGTGTGATCCCCGATGTCCATCGTATTGATGCCTGACATCGTCGGGAAATGTCCCGCGTCCAAAAACAGCTGGTTCATTCATATCGTTCCAAAAACCGGCCACCCCATCTTCAACCAATCCCTGATATAAAGTTCCCCACCACTGTCGCACTTCGGGATTGGTGAAATCTGGAAATTGACAACGCCCAGGCCAGACAAATCCCTCCATAAAATAATCATCACCCCGTCGACAGAAATATTTGTTTTCCTTTCCCTCTCTGAATACCCAATAGTTTTCATCAACCTTAATTCCGGGATCAATCATGACAACAGTCTTAAAGCCTTCATTGGCTAGATCAGCAATCATCTTTTGCGGGTTTGGAAAATATTGTTTATTCCAGGTAAAGCAGCGGTATCCATCCATATAGTCTATATCCAGATAAATGGCATCGCATGGGATTTGTCTTTTTCTAAATTCTTCGGCTACTTTACGCACATTCGCTTCTGGATAATAACTCCACCGGCATTGATGATAACCGATCGCCCATAGTGGCGGTAAATAATGCGTCCCGGTCAAGGTATGGTACCTACGGATTACATCTATAATATGTGGTCCGTGGATATAATAGTATTGCAACTCACCACCCTCGGACCAAAAACTTGTCTTTCCTTGATCTTCGGCAGCGAAATCAAAATAGGTCTTAAATGTATTATCAAAGAAAATACCATAGGCTTCACCATCTTTCAATCCGATGTAAAAAGGGATTGTTTTGTATAGAGGATCCTGATCGTAAGCAAATGCATAGGTATCCGAATTCCAGTTCTTTAACCGCTTTCCACGGAGGTTAAGTTTTGTTGCCTTATCACCCAGTCCATAAAATGCTTCATTTTCAAATGCAACTTTTGTATTATAGACATAATAGCCCCCAAAATCAGGGCTTTCCTCCCAGTGCATAGGTGCCAAATCGGCATTAAACAAGTTCCCGGCCCGATCCGAAAAAGAGATCAAAAAATCTTTTTTATTAACACGGCAGGAAATGGTGTTGGTCTGAACACTATAATGATCCTCCTCTTCTTTACATTGGTGTATACTGACCCGATGATCTTTCTTAGCCAGCGCATAAGAGAAATCTTCTAAAAATGTCCCCTGTGGAGCCAAGCGAACACGCACAATCTCATCTGTTACGATCTTAATTTCAACTTTGGCCTTACCATCGGAAAAATAGTATGATTTATCATGCTGATTGTGGGATACAACAGCTTCCAGATACTTCTTTTCAATTTTAGGTAGATCCAATACGGGATTATTCACATGATGCATACTTTCCAAAGTACCATCATTTTCTTCCTCGTTTAGTGTGGTTTGATTTAGGTTGTCGTCTTCAAGCATAGCTATAATATATTAAAAGTTTCTGAAGGCTTAATTCCTCTTTAAGATAGAAAAATTATCCCGCGTCGACAACAAAACACAAAAAAAAATCCTGCCCATTAAAAGAGCAGGATCTTTCGATAAAATCGGTTTATCGTTTCCTATTTTATAAAATGTGCACGAAGCATCCAGGCCATTTTCTCATGTTTTTCCAATAAGGCAACCAAAAAGTCCTCTGTGCCATTATCAGCTGTGCCCTCAACCACGGCAATATCGGCACGAATTGACATCGCAATGGACTCGTGATCCGACAACAGTTCTTTATAGTAAGATTGACTGTCCGTCTTTTCGGATGTAGATTCTGTCAAACGGGTTAATTTCAAATATTTATCAAATGTACCTACCGCATAATGGCCTAATGTACGTACACGCTCTGCAACTTCATCGATAACTTCTGCCAGCTCATCGTATTGGGACTCTAAAAATAAATGGGCAGCATGAAAATCCGCTCCTTCGACATTCCAATGTGCATTGCGTGTTTTCATGTAGATAATATGCTCATCCGCCAATAAGACATTGAGCAATTTCGCAACTTTTTTTAAGTCTGCATCTTTAATTCCAATTGAAGTTTTCATATTGTGTTTATTTGTTAACTATATCTTTTAATTGCTTAGTTAAATTTACCCAAAAAAGCAGTCAAAACAAAAAAAACTGAAGTGAAAATGTCATTTCAATAGCATAATAAGCGTATTTTTGCAAACAGGATATTATTAGAGGGAAGACCGTGGGTACTTTAGACAACAACACTTATTTTCATACATTCAAGGAGGACATTTCGGGTGCGCCCCTCCCCTTGCAGTTTACTTTTCCTTTTTGTTATGAACCACATCCACTGGCCGTCATGGCGGCGGAAGAACTCCAAACTTACCTTAAGACACAAAACGAGTGGACACATAACTTTGGCATTGAAGAAAATAATACTGCACCTGCCATAGGTAAGATGTTTGGTGTACTGGTTGTCCGCGATCAGCAAGACAAACTTGGTTACCTTGCCGCAGTATCCGGAAAACTTGCTGGTAGCAACAAACACCGTTATTTCGTCCCGCCTATATTTGATATGTTAGAAAAGGACGGCTTCTTTTTGAATGAAGAGGTACACCTAAATGCATTAAACAGAAAAATTGAGTCTCTGGAAAGTAGTGATGAACTCGCGCAATCTAAAAACAGGCTCGATCAACTAAAAGATAAATGGGATACCCAGCTTGAGCAGCTCAAAACAAAACTTAAAATACAGAAAAAAGAACGTAAGGAAACCCGAACAAGATTACGGCCGCTGATCTCAGATGATGAATATGAAATAGTAATGGAAGATATGCGTAGTCAAAGCTTAAAGGATAAACAAGAACTACAGCGGTATCAATACGACATGCATCTGGCACTAGCATCGGAAAACCAGCAATTCCAGCAATTGCTTGCAGCTATTTCGGAACTTAAAGAAGAGCGTAAGATCAGATCTGGCAATTTGCAGAAGCAACTTTTTGAACAATATAACTTTCTGAATGCGACAGGAGAGCACAAGAACGTTGTAGCAGTCTTTCATGATTTTGATCAAAGTACACCTCCGGCTGGATCCGGAGAATGTGCTGCTCCTAAACTACTGCAATATGCGTACAGCAATAACCTTACCCCAATAGCACTAGCTGAATTTTGGTGGGGTTGTTCCCCTTCCTCCGAAATCCGTAGGCATAAAAATTATTATCCAGCATGTCGTAAAAAATGCGAGCCTATCCTGGGCTATATGCTTCAAGGTTTGTCAGTCGATCCTAACCCTATGCAACAGGAAACGACCTTACAGACAGCACTCCCTCAAATCTATGAAGATGAAGATATCATTGTCTTTAATAAACCTGCAGAATTTTTATCCGTTCCGGGGATCTATATCAAAGATTCCGTCTACAACCGTGTGCTCCAGCGTTATCCCAATGCAGGCCCTATTATTATCCATCGACTGGATATGTCTACCTCAGGGCTATTGGTCGTAGCTAAAAACAAGGAAGCGCATCAATTTATACAGGAACAATTCATACAACATACCATTGCGAAGGAATACATCGCTTTACTCGATGGCATCATAGAACAGGAGTCAGGACAAATAGACCTTCCACTTCGTGTGGATTTAGACGATAGACCCCGACAGATGGTCTGTTATTCCTACGGCAAGCCAGCACAAACAAAATGGGAAAGAATTGCTATTGAAGGTAGTAAAACACGCGTACGCTTCCACCCCCTGACAGGTAGAACTCATCAGCTCCGGATGCATGCTGTGCATCCAGATGGCTTAAATACCCCTATCGTTGGCGATGATCTTTATGGTAGAAAGGCAAATAGATTACACCTGCATGCTGCTTTCATTAAGTTTATACACCCACGCACCAAACAGGAAATCACATTTGAAATCCCACCTGATTTTTGATGCGATTGACTATATCGTTACAAAAGTCAATAAATATTCGAGCGGAAAATCATCGTGAAGTCAAAATGTAAATGATAAATTATTGACCTAAATCAATAATTTAAGACAAACACTTGCAATACAGCAATTTACAGCAGGAAAGAAATAATAGCATCCCCTTTATTACATTACAATAAAATTTTAAATATTCTTAATTTTTTGTTTCCTTTGTTCACTGATTTTTTGATTTTAATACGTATAAAGTCAAAAATAAAGTAAAAACAACAAAACAATTTTGAATTTTCAAGATTATAGCAATATAATGGAAGCTAAAATAAACACAAAAACCTTCATATCTAAACTCTTTTTCTCGATAACATTCTTGCTATCAGCCTCTCTTGCTTTTGCGCAAACCAAAACGGTAACAGGCACGGTCAAAGACGCAAAGACAAAAGCACCTATCGCATACGCTACCGTAGCAGTTGTGGGAGCTCCTGCTGCTGCTGGAACTTCGACATCGACCAATGCAAATGGGGAGTTTAAATTGATATTCCCAACATCCTATGTCAAAATCAGGGCGAGCTATGTAGGTTATGACAATAAGGATGCTTTTGTTACCAATGATGCAGTGCAAACAAAAGAAATTTTGATGGATACCCAGGACAATATGCTGGAGGAGGTTGTTGTCAAAGCCAAGAAGAAAAAATATAGCAACAAAGATAACCCTGCTGTTGCCTTGATCCGTAAGGTCATAGAAAATAAAGATAAAAACCGCCTATCGGGGCAACAATATGCCGAATTCGATCAATACGAAAAAATGTCTTTGGGACTGAGCAATCTTTCGGAAAAATTTGTCAACAAAAAAATCTTTAAAAACTATCAATTCCTTTTCGAAACTGACGATTCAGCCAAAACTGCCAATAAATACGTATTGCCGGCTTTTATCGAAGAGAAAATGTCAAAGGTTTATTACCGTAAGGATCCGAACAAAACCAAACAATATATATTGGGTGATCAGCGCGCTCAGTTTGACCCTAAATTTATCGATAATGATGGTCTGGCTGCATATTTCAACAAATTGTATGAACAAGTAGATATCTATGACAACAATATCTCCCTGGTCACAAATCAATTTTTAAGTCCAATTGCAAACTCTGCGCCTACATTTTATAAGTTTTTTATTACGGATACGATTAAAACGGCTCAGCCTTGGTTGGTTGAATTGAGTTTTGTTCCCCGCAATAAAGCAGACATGTTATTTAAAGGGCAACTTTATGTCACCCTGGATGGAAACTATGCTGTTCAAGGTGCTAATATGACTGTCGCAGATGATATTAATCTGAATTTCGTTCGCGACCTGCAGGTCCAGCTTAAATTTGAGAAAGATAGCAAGAGTAGATTTTACCTCAAAACAAGCACACTGGGCATTGACTTTTCGCTAACCGAAAAAGGTATGGGCATACGTGGAAGCCGGACTGTTGACTACAATAACTATAAAGTTGGTGTCCAGCAACCAGATAGCATTTACGATGGTCCATCTACGGTCATTGCCTATAATATCGAAAATAAAAAAGCGACTAAATCATTATTTGAAACACAACGTCCTTTGGCTTTGGCCCAAAATGAGCTAAATATCTATCACAATATTGATACCCTACAGAAAATACCTTCATTCAGAACCTTCATGGATATTGCTGCGCTTGTCCTTTCTGGTTATAAACAAGCTGGCCCGGTTGAAATTGGACCTGTAAATACGTTCTATAGCTTTAACCCAGTCGAAGGATTTCGTTTACGTCTAGGTGGCCGTACCACTGAATCTTTGAGCAAGCGTTTCTATGCGGAAACTTATGCTGCTTATGGATTCAAGGATCAAAAATGGAAATATTTTTTCAGTGGTACCTATGCATTTAACAACAAATCAGTATACTCCTTCCCGATGCATTACATCAGGGCTTCATATAAAAAGGACACCAAAATTCCAGGACAAAAGCTTGAATTTATCCAAGAAGACAACTTCTTACTATCATTCAAACGTGGTGATAACGACCGTTATATTTACGAAACAAACTACGGGTTGGAGTATAAAAAAGAATTCTTAAATCACCTGGCTATCGGTGCCGGCTTCAATATTAACAAACAGACTCCAGCGGGTAGTTTGACTTATCAAATGTTGGATGAAAATGGACAAAACAAGTTATTTAATGAACTAAACACAACAGAATTGTCCGTGAATGTTAGATACGCACCACATGAAGAATTTTATCAGGGTAAAATCTACCGTACACCGATCTTCAATCAATACCCTATATTCACGTTCAATTATACGGCCGGAATAAAAGGGTTAGCAAAGGGAGAATACAATTATCATAGCTTTAATGTAGGTGCTTTCAAACGCTTCTATTTAAGTCAATTTGGCTTTGCAGACGTTACCGCAGAAGGAAACTATATCGCTGGAAAAGAGATACCATTTCCTTTCCTGACGATCCACCGTGCCAACCAGACTTATGCCTATCAGTTAAACTCATATAACCTGATGAACTTTCTGGAATTTGTCAGTGACCATAATGCCTCGATCAATGTACAATATTATATGAATGGTTTTCTTCTAAACAAGATCCCATTGATCAAAAAGCTTAAATTACGCGAGGTATTTAGTTTCAAAGGTGTTTATGGTGGTCTTCGGAAAGAAAACAATCCAGACGATCCAAATTACGGCTCAAAAGTCTTCGCTTGGCAGCGCAACGTAGACAATATCCAGAGCTCCTATACCTTCGGTTCTGAGCCTTATATGGAGGCCAGTATTGGTTTGTCCAATATCTTTAAAATTTTACGTGTAGACTACGTCAAACGTCTGAATTATCTTGACCATGTTGATGCTCCAGCTTGGGGGATCCGTGCCAGAGTCAGATTTGATTTCTAAGAGTTTCCGTAAATTTATATTATAGTTTTGAGGCCCTGTCTATTGAGAGAATGACAGGGCCTCTTTTTGTTTCCCTCCTGTGTTGCTCAATTCCCTTTTGACCAACTCCGCTTTTATCCAATTGGAAGACATCCTACCCTCCTCGCTCATCTATTACATTTCAAACCAGCAAGACTTATAGCTCTGTCAAGTTTTCACCAAGACAGTTTTCTTCGTAAAACTGACAGTATTGTAAGTGTACTTAAACCATAGGCAGACACGTCTTAATTCCTTCGATCATTCTTCGATAACCCGTCCAAACCGCGTCAAGACAGCGAGCAGGCTTCTTCGAGAGCCCTTGGACTATCCTCCGACAGTCCCTCTGTACTACTTCGGGACAGCGAGCAGACATAGTCGGAATTCCTTCGACAATTCTTCGGCTGCGCTTCGACAATTCTTCGGCTGCGCTTCGATAATCCTTCGGCTGCGCTTCGGGAGCAAGTGGGAGTTTTATCGAACAAAATCCCGAAATTCAGCTGAGCAATTGTTTACCTCTAGTAAAAGCAATATCAGGCCAGTCCTGCTCCTGTTCAAAAGCTGTTCTGATTAGATCCCGACCAGCGCACGATACCTATCCGAAGCGACCCAAAAATCCAGTCGAAGCCAGCCCGAAGAAGTTCTAAAGAAATCTTGAAGTAACCCCAAACAAAAAATCCCCCTTGCAGTTTGCAAGGAGGATAAAATTAGAATATGACGATGGTTAGTTTTTCTTTTTGAAAGCATCTACACCACCCTGTAGAAATGCTTTGTATTGTTCAATATCATAATTTGCGCCACTTTGAGGAACCAATACCTGACCATTTGGATCCACGATCACATAAAGCGGTTGGGAATTACTATTGAAAGAGGAAGCTTGAAAATCACTATTTTTATTTCCAATAGTCTTGATTTTTTTGTTACTGTATTTGGACACAAATTGCTCATTCGAAGGCAATTCAGTTTTATCATCCACAAATAATTCTGCCATGACAAACTCTTCTTTCAATAGTTTAGCTACTGCAGGATCTGTCCAGACATTCGCTTCCATTTTGCGGCAGTTGACACAGTTCCATCCTGTAAAGTCAATTAAAACAGGTTTGTTAAGTTCTTTTGCTGTCGCTAAAGCCTGATCATAATCGTAATAAGGATCAAAACCTTTGGGTGTGCCACGCTCATGAAATATCTCCGCATATTTTTTAACCTTGCCGTCGCTATGTGCTGTTGTTCCACTAGCAATACCTGACGAAAGATCAAAATCTTGTGTTGCGGATGGCGGTAAAAACGCTGAAATTGACTTTAAGGGAGCTCCCCATAATCCCGGAATCATATACACCACAAAGGAAAAAACAACAATAGCCAATATTGTCCTTGGAACAGATAGAAATTTGAGATCACTATCATGGGAGAACTTGATCTTACCAATTAAGTACAAGCCCATCAAACCGAATACAACGATCCATAATGACAAAAATACTTCTCTATCCAACCAATTCCAATGGTATGCTAGATCAACATTTGACAAAAATTTTAGTGCTAAAGCCAACTCTAAGAATCCAAGCACCACTTTTACACTATTCAACCAGCCCCCTGATTTTGGTAATGACTTAAGCATTGAAGGGAACATGGCAAATAAACCAAAAGGAATAGCAAGGGCGATAGAGAATCCCAACATACCAATAGCCGGGCCCAATCGCTCACCTTTAGAAGCCGCTTCCACTAATAATGTTCCGATAATCGGGCCAGTACAGGAAAATGAGACCAGAGATAAACTAAATGCCATGAAAAACAAGCCTACTAATCCACCCTTGTCGGATTTAGCATCCATTTTATTGACAAAAGCGCTTGGCAAGGTAATTTCAAATGCACCAAAGAAAGATGCCGCAAATCCTACTAACAGCAAGAAGAAAATAAAATTGAAAATTCCATTCGTCGAGAGCGCATTGAGTGCGTCAGAGCCGAATGCAACGGTGATGATCATCCCTAAAGCAACATAGATTACGATAATAAAAAGTCCATACAATAACGCTTTACTGATACCACTGGCACGACTGCCTGACTGTTTGGTAAAGAAGCTGACTGTTAAAGGAAGCATTGGAAATATGCAAGGCATCAACAGCGCAGCAAAACCGCCAACTAGCCCCGCAATGAAAATACTCCAAAGTGATTTTTTACCGCTTTCCGTAGCTCCTGCTGCTTTTGTTGTTGCAGCGACAGCTGTTTTGCTGGAATCAACACGTGCTGCTATGGTGTCTGGAGACTCTTCGAATGACAAAGAATCAGGACTGATTGTGCCATCTGTAAATTCGATGCCTTCCACGCTAGCCGTGCTATCCTGCTGCGCAAATAAGGCAATAGGAAAAATGAGCAGGAACAATAGGGTTAATAGTTTAAAATTAGTTTTCATTAGCGTATAATGTGTTTTTCATAATTTATTTGCTTTGAGACCCGTCCATCTGTTCTTGTGTCAATAAAACCCGAGGAGCAACAAACTCCCCGAGTTAACTATAAACATATGAAACTAAATCTTATTAGGCTCCAAAAACGGGATTCGGCAGCCTACATATGGGTTGAAAACCCAGAAAATCAACATCACTGGACAGATACCCAGGTTTAACGGGCTCCTCTTTAACCAAATCGGTACTTAAATATTTCTTATTGTCATCACATAATAGTGTCACAACAACAGCGTCATCACCTAACTCTTGCTGTAGTTTGATCGCACCAATGACATTTGCGCCTGAGGAAATCCCAACGGCAAGCCCCAATTGCCTTGAAAGCTTTTGCGCCATAATGATCGAATCGCCATCATTGGCACAAACAACCGAATCCAATTCATTCAGATCCACAATAGCTGGAATAAATTCATCCGATATACCTTGGATACGGTGAGAACCGACTTTATGCCCTGTCGTTAATGTTGGGCTCTCTGCAGGCTCCAACGGATGAACACGTACATCAGGATTCGCTCTTCGCAAGCTACGACCTACCCCCATCACTGTCCCACCTGTTCCAACTCCTGCAACAAATGCATCAGCGACTAAGCCCTGTTCCTCCAATTGCTTGACAATTTCATAACCAGTTGTTTTCTCATGTGCCTCCGCATTGTATTGATTTTCAAACTGACGCGGAAGAAAAACACCACCCGCAGCAGCCAGCTCCTCACTTAAACGAATACTACCCAAAAAACCACCTTCTTCCTTACTAATCAATTGAATATCCGCCCCCATACTTCGGATAATATCGGTACGTTCTTTACTCAACCAATTCGGCATAATGATCTTTACCTGATGCCCCAAAGCTTTACCAATGGCTGAAAAAGCAATCCCAGTATTTCCACTTGTAGCTTCGATAACAACATCTGTTGGTCTAATCTGGCAATTCATATATGCTTTATACAAGATATATAAAGCCATTCTGTCTTTGATACTACCTGTCAAATTGTAATTCTCACATTTTACAAATACCCGGCCTGGCTTACCTTTGAAGGTATACTGCAATTCCAGCATTGGTGTGTTTCCAACCAATCTCCACAAATGCTTAAATCTTTTGTCCAATGCAGGCGATAAACATGCACTTAGTAATTCTTGTTCAGCCATTTTTATATAAATGATTATTCTGTTGCAAAATTGAACAATAACAAGATATTATTCAATACATAGTTATAATTTCAAGAAAAATTCAATAAAAAAACATAAAAAACAATAAATTATACAATCAAACATTGTAATTTTACAAGCACACCGAAAATATTCAGATTATGGAATTGGATGATATTGATTTAAAACTATTACGCTTATTACAGCATGACGCTTCGTTAAGCAATAAAGAACTCTCTTTTGAATTGAACAAATCAATTGCAGCAGTACACGAAAGGGTAAAGAAATTAAAGAGATTAGGCTATATCAAAAAAACGGTGGCCATATTGGATCGACATAAAATCGGGATTGGCCTGATTTCATTTTCACAGGTATTCCTAAAAGCACATACCTTCGAGGTCCTGAATGAATTTGAAAAGGAAGTGGCTAAATTTCCCGAGGTCATGGAATGTTATCAAATGGCGGGATCATACGATTTCATGTTACGCATCGCCACCAAAGACATGGATGCCTATCATATTTTCCTACGGCATCGGCTCGCCGTACTACCTCAAGTCAACACAGTACAGACTTATTTTGTATTATCAGAGACAAAGAGTGAAACAGCCTATCCCCTATAGTTGAGCATGTTTTCAACATAAATCATATTTTTGAGGTATTGATTCTACCGAAATAAATACCTCAAAAATATAATTTAGTTAATCGAACAACAGCGTTCCGGTTACGTTCCAGCTACTGAAACTTGTCCCCTCTGGAGCTCCCTGTGGGATCTGAACCTGCAATTTATAGTCACCAGCTTTTAAATCCCCCATATCGATATAAATCGGTGGTGTCACTGTTCCGGGACACCAATTGGAACGACTTAAATCAGAAGAAGAAAGTCCTGTGGCAAAGTTACCTGAAGCTGGATTGGACAAACGATAGGAACCACAATCGTTACGCCAAGGAGTGTATTTAAACAACAGATCATCATTTAGAAACAGGCGGTTTTCTTTGGGCACGAACTCATCACCATTTCCCCAGCCACCATGACCGGTTGTAATATAACGCAGCTGCACATTTTTAGCATCCTGATCTAGATGAAACGATAATGTAAGTCCTTTCTCCTTGTCAAACATAGATCCATATTCCTGGCCACCCATCTCCATGACATTGGTTGTTGTAAATAGGGACATGGTCTTTTTCAGACTTCCATCAGATCCGGCGTCAAAGCCTGGATGAATCGTCAGTTCAACGCTAACTTCATGACCATTCTTATCATAGTTGCCGATGAAGGCGCCGACATACACCTCCTGTTCACTCAGCATCCCAGCGAGCTCTGAAATATCCTGTCTGTAAAGTACCGAATCCTGCCAAACCTTATCCTTCAACTGAAGATAGTTAAATTGCTTAACACCAAACGGCGTAAAGAACCGCATCAATTCGACAATAGGTTCAAAATCTGCCGTTCTGACAACACCTTGATAGTTTTTACCATTCCCATTTTCATACTTCGGTAAAGTTGACATACCATTTTTCATTCCATCTAAAAAGCTTTGTGCTTTATTGCTCGGGATAATAAAAACAGAACCAGTACGATCGTAAGCATCACCTTTAGATTGCTCCACCAACTGCACAAATACATTATCACTGGATTTAATCCTAGGTATCCTGACCTTCTTGACAATAACTGTTCCATTGGCGAAACGTAGTATAGAATCTGACTTGACATCGTCCGAGAAGCGGATACGCTCCTTTTGAAAGACTCGCAATTGAATAAAACGGTTTTTCCAGATAAGATCTTTATAAGAAAGTTCATCATAACGTTGTTCACTTCCCTTTAGCTTCAACTGTTCAGGAATAGCGTTAACCTTTTCTACTTTGGTTGCAAAAGTTCTGGTATTGCCATTCCGAATGACTTCTAGCACCAACCCTAGATCCTGACCAAGCTCGCTCGGAGCCCCCTTTACCGCTAATTTTTCTGTATACCAGATTTCGATCTTGTTAGAATTAATACTGGTCTCTACCTTTTTGCAGGGATAGCCCAGAATGGTTTTGGTTTCGCTTGTCGGAGTAAATTTCTGTTTAGAAAGCGCTAGCGAATCTCTTGTCAATATAAGAGAACCATCTTTCAACTTCGCAATTTTAAGCAGTGCATTTCCGGCAGACCGTTCCACTAATACACGCTCGTAAGGGGCAGCCAGTTGTCCTTTTATATCTTTTTCCGAACTCACATAAGTTTCATTGGCATTGGCATATACCAATACTGCATTTTGATTGGCAGGCGTGTTGCCATTAAAACTTTGGTTGTACTGAATCACATAATTCGTCAGCTTTTGGGCATAAGAGGATAGTGACAGACATAAAATTGAAACAAAAAGGATATTTTTCTTCATTGTAAGCATATTGGATTAAATACAAAAATAAGAAAGGCTTTAGGAATTCCTAAAGCCTTTCTTATTTTATGCTAAAACGTTTATTTTATCAACCAAATATCCAGAAGGTAAAATACCGCAAAGATGACTGAAGCATAACCATTTGTCGTCATGAAATCACGGTTTACCCGGCTTAAGTTTGTTGATGAAAACAACGTATGCTGATAAATAAGCAACGCGCCGTAAAAAACTACGCCTAAATAATAAATCCAGCCAACGGGCATTAAAAAGGCTGGTATTAAAACAAATACAAAAGATAATACGTGTAAACATTCGGAAACTCGCATCGCTCCTTTTGTTCCTAACCAGACGGGGATAGAGTTCAAATTATTTGCCCGATCAAACGCTTCATCCTGCAATGCATAGATAATATCAAAACCACTCACCCAGGTTAATACCGCGAATCCATAGAGCACAGGTACAGTAGCAAACTGGCCTGTGATAACCATATACGCTCCAATTGGAGCCAAGCCCAGCCCCGCTCCCAGCACCAGATGGCACAGCGGTGTGATGCGTTTGGTATAGGAATAAAAAAGCACGACAAAGAGTGCTATTGGAGACAGCATAAAGCACAGCGAATTGATAAAATAGGTCGCGGTGACAAAAAGTAAGCAATTGACAATGGTAAAGATAAGTGCATTTTGGGCCGAAATCTTCCCAGCTGGGATATCCCGCATTGCTGTCCTTGGATTAATAGCATCAATATCCCGGTCCAAGTATCTATTGAAAGCCATGGCCGCATTCCGCGCCGTTACCATGCACATTAACATTAACAACAATAGTTTCCAGGAAAAGGCATATTCAGTGGTATGCAGCGCCAAAAAGAAACCAATAAGAGCAAATGGCAAGGCAAATACACTGTGGGCAAATAAAACTAAGGAAAGATACTTCTTCATGAGATCATCTTGATAGATTTTAAAACGTTCAGCACCGTATCCTCAACAACAATCAGGTTGACGAAGCGATGGAGTAACGCAAATGTACTTTTTTGAAATATTTAAAAGGGCATCCTTTCTTCTGGTTCAGGCCCTACAAATCGAGTATTCACATCAGCAATGGTCTCCAGAATCGGTTCATGTCCCTGTTTCTTTTCTGCCGAGGTTAAAAAGATCGGTGGAACCTCTTCAAACCATTGCAGCAACTCTTTTTTGAATTTTGCAATATTCGCGTCAGATTTGACCGCAGATTGTTTATCCGCCTTGGTAAATACCAACATAAAAGGCAGGCCACATTCACCGAGCCAATAACAAAAATCAAGATCTATCTTCTGTGGTTCAAGACGGCTGTCAACCAGAACAAATACACATTGTAAATTATCCCGGTGCGTGAGGTATCTGCGAATAAACTTTTCCCATTCATTACGGCTTGTTTTGGACGCTTTAGCGAATCCATAACCGGGTAAATCGACCAGATACCAGGTATCATCTATAATAAAATGATTGATCAACTGAGTCTTACCAGGCTTTTGAGAGGTTTTGGCAAGCCCCTTTTTATTTGTCATGGCGTTGATCAAAGAAGATTTGCCTACATTAGAACGACCTATAAAGGCATACTCAGGCAAATTTGGGGCAGGTAATTTGTCAACTCTCGTGTTACTACACACGAATTCGGCTTTTTTTACTTCCATGGAACAAAGGTACATTAAATGAATTCGTTTGACAAGGATTCCCCTACTTCTAAGCGATAAAAAACTTGTCGGACAAACTGTAACATTTAATGGTCTCCCTATACTAATAGTCAAAATAAACAAGTGTATCTTTATCAGTAGAACGTGTGTGCTATTTTTTCGCCATACGGCATTTAATTAAACCTTAAAAAAGATGTTACTCGAAATCAATCATGTCACCAAGGATTACGCCAATCACCGTGCGTTGGACGATGTCTCCATCCAGATTCCCCGTGGAAAGATTTTCGGACTGCTGGGTCCCAATGGAGCCGGCAAGACATCCCTGATCCGCATTATTAACCAGATCACCGCTCCTGATTCGGGCGAAATCCGGTTTAATGGTGAATTATTAGGGGCACAGCATATTGCACAGATAGGTTATCTTCCAGAAGAACGGGGGCTCTATAAAAAAATGAAAATTGGTGACCAAATGCTTTATCTGGCACAATTGAAGGGGCTTTCAAAAAAAGAAGCAATCCATCGAATACAGGATTGGTGCAAACGTCTTGAAATAACGTCATGGTTGGACAAGAAGATCGAAGATCTCAGCAAAGGCATGCAGCAGAAGGTTCAATTTGTGGCCACGGTCATTCACCAGCCACAGCTCATCATCCTGGATGAACCCTTCTCCGGCTTTGATCCGGTTAATGCCAATTTAATCAAAGAACAGATTCTACGGTTGAATGCGGAGGGCGCGACAATCATCTTCTCCACCCACCGAATGGAAACAGTAGAGGAACTCTGTGACCATATTGCATTGATCCATCGTTCCAGAAAAATCCTTGATGGCCCAGTCCAGGACATCAAGAAAAATTACCGAAATCAAACCTATACGCTGGAGTTCACCACAACTAATGAACAAGTTGATATCAGCAATGGGAACCTTTATCAAATCGTATCTTCCACACAAAAGGAAAATATTTATAACACTACAATTCAACTAAATAAAGACATTAACATAAACCATGTCTTAACAGAACTTTTACCAAAAGTCCAACTCAACCAGCTCATTGAGATCGTCCCCTCCATGGCTGATATTTTTATCCAAAAGGTGACGGAGGTTTCACCATTATCGTCAGATCATGCATAAGATAGTACTCATTATTCAACGGGAATATTTATCCCGGGTCAAGAAAAGATCATTCATTGTCATGACCTTTGCCGTGCCCCTATTCTTTTTTGCATTGTATGCGGGAATGTTTTATCTGACTAAAAAAAGCTTTAAGGACGCACATACAGAAGTCTTTATTATCGATCAACAGGGGGATTTCGCCAATAAGCTACAAAGCAATAAAAATGTAAGCTATAAGAAGAGTAAACTCCCCCTTGAACAACAAAAGCAGCTCATGGTCGAGGAGCAAGGTAAACAAGCCATCTTATACATTCCCAAGGATATCATGACAGCGCAACAGGCTGAATTGATCAGCAGTGGCAAAACAAGTTTTATCACACAGGAAGTCATCAGTAACCAGTTGGAAGAAATTATCCGCGAGAATGAATATAAAGCCAAAGGTATAGACCTCCACCTGATCCAATCTATTAAACCGAAAGTAGCCATTGAAGCAAGGGAAATAACGGCAGATGGAGAAGAAAAGAACAGCAATACAGCCATAGCAATGGGCATTGGTGTTGCACTGGCTATTTTGGTTTACCTTTCCCTCTTTCTTTATGGCGCACAAGTCATGCGAGGCATTATCGAGGAAAAGAGCAACCGCATTATTGAGGTCATCATTTCTTCGGTCAAACCCTTTCAGCTTATGATGGGCAAGATTGTAGGGATCGGCATGGTTGGTCTCACACAATTCGTGATGTGGCTTGTCCTTACCCTTGGGCTCTTTATTACGGCAACTACATTGTTTGTCAATCCACAGGAGCTACAGGAAGTCGCTGCCAGCCAGCCCGGAACAGCCAATATGGGCGCGGTGTCGAAAACAATCGGACAAGGTGGTTCCGCTGCTATTCTCTCCGCTATCCAAAGCTTCAACTTTACCGAAGTCATTGTATTTTTCTTTCTCTTTTTTATTGCCGGATACCTGCTCTACAGCGCTATATTTGCCGCTGCCGGCTCTGCGGTAGACAATGAAACCGAGGCCAATCAATTTTCCATGCCAATCACCATGCCTTTGTTGTTGACCTACATACTCTCCTTTGGAGTTATCATTAATGATCCCAATGGGCCAATTGCTACTTGGCTGAGCTTTATTCCATTTACATCCCCTATTGCCATGCTGGTCCGTATCCCTTTTGGCGTTCCACTATGGCAAATACTGACTTCATTGGCTTTACTTATTTTAACTTTCCTTTTGATCACCTGGGTTGCTGCACGGATCTATCGTGTAGGTATACTGATCTATGGAAAGAAAGCTAGCCTCAAAGAAATCATCAAATGGTTCAATTACAAAAATTAACGGGATCAGATTGTCGATAAATAAAAGATGGGCCAGATTGTAATGTACAATCTGGCCCATCTTTTACTCGCTCCACCTCACAAATTTCACATTAGATCGCTTTAAAATAAATTACGCTTTCCGATGTAATCCACTACACGAATGGTTAATATCTAATATTGAATTTCTGAAACACGAAATGCCATAACCATATTGGGCCTATCAGTAAAAATTGTAGAAACTGTTTTCCTGTAATGTTTTTTTGCTCTTTCCCTTTACCAAGAAATAAAGCCATTAGCGAAAGCAGCACAATAGCCAGGCAGACCCAAATTACTGCAGGACCACCGTTTTTTTGAAGGTATTCCAACTGGACAATAAAGTAGCTCATCGCCCCTATCGAAAATAAAATTGCATAAGATAGGGTGGCAGATAATTTAAGATAAAAATAGATCACAATGGCGATAAAGAAAGATCCCCAGTTCAAAAAAGTATGCCAATTGAGCTTCACCAAAAACTCAAATTGCGGAAAAGGAATCATCCAGATGCAGCCCATTACACCAAAGAATAGCAGTGGCAAAAAGATGATCTGAATAATACGATTGATTGGGTCTTGAAAATTAGCATCCAATTCCTCAAAATAGGTATCTACTGGACGTTTCGGTTCTACTTTCTGAACTTTCTTCTTTTGTTTCATTCGGCAAATTTAATAAATATTGACCTGCCTAAACTGTCGAGTGCAATAATATTCTTATTTTTTTAGTCTGCTGCCTGTCATTATATGCTTTCGCCTGGCTTTCATTGGTAATCTCTTATCCAATTCCGTAATATTGCAGCATGAAGTCTTATAAACACATCTTATTTGATCTCGATGGTACCCTGACAGACCCCGCGGAAGGCATTACCAAATGTATTGCATATGCACTTGAAGCCCGCGGCATTCATACACCGGATCTAAACAGTCTCAAACCATTAATCGGTCCCCCATTGAAAGATACGTTCATGCATACCTATGGATTTGAAGAAAAGGAAGCTTTGGTCTGTGTAGACAAATATCGTGAGCGCTTTGCGACTCAGGGTCTATATGAAAACCTGCTCTTTGATGGTATCCCGGAGTTACTGGAAGGCTTAAAATCAAAAGATTACAAGATATACCTGGCGACCTCTAAACCTGAAATCTTCGCCCGTAAGATATTGCAACATTTTGCAATAGACCGTTATTTCGATTTTGCTGGTGGAAGTGCATTGGACGACTCCAGGCCTACCAAGACCAGTGTCATTCAGTATGTATTGGATCATGCCCAATTAGTCGATCCACAACACTGTGTAATGATTGGCGACCGTAAGCATGATCTCATCGGTGCCAGAGAAACGCACATGGATGCAATCGGCGTACTTTACGGTTATGGCAGTGAGGAAGAGCTGGTCAAGGAAAAGCCAACTTATCTGCTGCACAGCGTAAAGGATTTAATTCAGTTTTTTGGCTTATAAACAGATTTTCAGAAGAAATAACTATTCCACGCAGATGCAGTGCCGAAAACTTCTCAGTATCAAAATATACAGTCCTTTTACAAAATACTGCTGAGCAGCAGGATAGTTTTGTTATAAATAGAATGACTTCTTATTACTGTGTTCCGTAATTGAGAAATTCCTTTTTATTTGTATATTCAGAAACTAAAAATCAATAGTTATGGAATACAAAGTTATATCTAGTTATGAACTTAAACACTTAGTGGAAGAAGTTAACGAACATCTATTACAAGGCTGGAAGCTGCAAGGTGGTATGTCCGCTAGTTCGAATGCATTCTATCAAGCTCTTATTAAAGAGAAATAATCACAGGGGACTGTGGCAAAAATGAGTCAATTTTTTTAAAAAATTGATAGGTATAAAATAAAAACGAGACTGTCTCCAAGATTTGTTAGTAACAAACATAGGAGACAGTCTCGTTTTTTGTCTGGTTTATTTAAAAAAGCCCTTATAAATTTTTCAGGGCTCTTCAATACGTTATTTCGCGTAAGATACAGATCTTGTTTCGCGGATAACCGTCACCTTAATCTGACCTGGATAAGTCATTTCAGTCTGTATACGGTTTGAAATATCAGCAGCCAGTATTTCTGACTGTGCATCCGATACTTTTTCACTTTCTACAATCACCCGCAATTCACGGCCAGCCTGTATGGCAAAGGTTTTCTCAACACCAGGATAAGACAGAGCCAAGTCTTCAAGCTCTTTCAAGCGTTTGATATAGCTTTCAACAACTTCACGACGCGCACCTGGGCGTGCACCGGAGATCGCATCACAAGCTTGTACAACAGGTGAAATTAGGGCTGTCATTTCGATCTCATCGTGGTGAGCGCCAATAGCATTGCACACATCAGGATGTTCCTTATATTTTTCAGCTAATTGCATTCCCAAAATCGCATGTGGCAATTCCGGATTATCATCAGGCACCTTACCAATATCATGCAATAATCCGGCACGTTTAGCATGTTTTACGTTCAATCCTAACTCAGCAGCCATTGTTGCCGCAAAATTAGCGACCTCACGGGAATGCTGTAAAAGGTTCTGACCATATGAAGAACGGTAACGCATACGCCCTACCATACGAATCAATTCAGGATGTAAACCGTGTATACCCAAATCAATGGCCGTACGTTCACCAATTTCAACAATTTCGTCCTCAATCTGCGTACGTGTTTTAGCGACAACCTCCTCGATACGAGCCGGATGAATACGACCATCTGTTACCAGACGGTGCAAAGCCAAACGGGCAATCTCACGACGTACAGGATCAAAACCAGAAAGGATAATCGCCTCTGGTGTGTCATCCACAATAATCTCTACACCTGTTGCAGCCTCCAAAGCACGGATATTACGTCCCTCGCGACCAATAATACGTCCTTTGATCTCATCATTCTCAATATTAAAAATGGAAACTGTATTTTCAATTGCAGATTCGGTAGCTGTCCGTTGGATCGTTTGGATAACGACTTTTTTCGCTTCTTTGGTCGCCGTTAATTTGGCTTCATCCACGATATCTTTGATCTGAATCATAGCCTGAGAACGAGCTTCTTCACGCAATGAATCTACCAATTGGTTTTTCGCTTCGTCAGCTGTTACACCAGCGATACTTTCTAATTGTTTGATCTGTTGTAATTTTAAAGCTTCGACTTCTTCAGATTTCTTTTCATTGAGTTCAACCAATTTGTCCAATTGCTTCTTTTTGGTATCCACCTCTTGCTTATCGCGATTGATGTTCTCAAGCTTTTGGTTAATAGATTGCTCTTTCTGTCTCAACGTATTCTCCTTTTGGTTGATGGTATTGTTACGTTGATTCACCTCCTTTTCATGTTCGGATTTTAGTTGAAGGAATTTTTCCTTAGCCTCTAAAAGGCGTTTCTTTTTAATGTGTTCTCCTTCTTGCTCTGCATCTTTTAGTATGCTATTTACCTTATCCTTTGCTTCCTGTTCTTGTTTTTTAAATAACAGTACCAACAGATAACGACCTATAACTACACCAACAATCAGAGGAATTATGATATAAATTGCGACGTCCATGTATGTATAATTGTATTATATATGTTTGTTTTTATTAATTATTAAAGTTTCAATAGCATAAATATTTCCATCATTATTTCAACCAGCGAAGTCCATGGTGATCTCATGACAAAAAAAAACCGCAATTAAATTTAAACAGGTCTCATGTATTATTAAACTTCGTGATTACATAATTAGGCTTAGATTATGACCCAGATGGCTTTCGCAAAATGGCCTATATCTTTTTGCGCCTGTAATATTGAAGCGTTAAGTTTAAAATAGTGACAACCCGAATTTAATTGCGGCAAATTCGTCGTTTTAAGCTCTAAATATAAAGAACGTAAATTTATTTGTTAAAGAAATCCGTTAACAACTGATCAAGCTCCTGTACTGAATTCTCCAGCCCCACTTCGTGGTTCTGAGACTGTCGCTCCGCATTTAACATTCGCGTCGCAAACTGCAATACACACATGGACAACAAATCCTGCTTATCTCTCACAGTATAGTTTTCCTGCAATTCCTTTACTTTTTCATTTATCAATTTCGCAGCATGTCGAATTACTTCTTCTTCCGCGCTTTCCACCCGAAGGGGATAAACACGATCTGCGATATTTATTTTTATGGAAATCTCTCCCATTTCTTTGAGCTTTTTAACGTTGTATTAGTTTAAATTCCGATGATCTCCAAATTCCAACTACTTCAACAAACTAATACACTTGTCTATTTCTCGCACAAAATCGTTAATTTTTTGTTTTGTGTCAAGTATTTTTTCATTAATTGCTTCCTTATCTGTTTCTGAATCCAAGGTACGGGCTACGGCCAGCGCCTTGACTTTCTCTTCCAACTGCTTGCTTTTATCATTGCTCGCATCGAAAGCCACTTTTAAGGATTGTACCTCTAATTTAAGCAAATCATTTTCTTCTTGCAAGACTTCGCACATTTGAATTAAGTTTTTCGTTTTCTCAACGATCAGATTCATTTGTGAAGACAATGTTGCCATAG